>JAOPTS010000050.1:0-35602 GCA_051531955.1 Reichenbachiella sp. | reverse complement strand
TCTCTCAAGACGAATTACATGAGGAGGTTGAAAACCTATTGTCTACTCACGGTGTTGATTCAAAAAAATTGGGTTTGATGCTTGGTGTGAATGGCGATGTACGTTCTGATTCAAGGTATCATGATTTGGCCGATCAACTATTTCCTGATGCTACGCAGTATGTGTTCAAGCATCTAGTGGGTGACTATCCCACCGTGACAGGTTTTGCTCTATGGTTAGCGATTCATCTTTTGTCTTACACAACTATCCCACAAGAACTGATTCTAAAAGGATCACATGCTCCTCAAGAATACGTGTTGATTTACAATTGCTACAAAAAGAAACAGCACAGCTTGATTTTGGTAAAGTCTTAATAAGTACTTTTTGGATACTGATTTTCTTTACTACTCAGTCTCAAAAGGAGCATGTCAAGTCCAAAAAGAAATATATTGTTTGTGGAAAAAAGTGTACAATTATTTCTTATCCGGATAGGTATTATGTTTCATTTGAAGATCCTGTTCTGACAGATGGATAATTTACTGAAACACCATCATTGGATGAAAATTCAAGCGGTGATGATGTTCTTTTTTTCTTATAAAGAAGAGAATTAAATATCGGAAAAGTATCATCAAGTGATTGATATTAAGATTAATGAGGGTAAGTCTTATCGAGTCTTTTATAAAGGTTCTGAACCCAGTATTGCCTATTTGATCTTTTAAAATCTCCATGTCAGCGAATGGCAGTTTGCTATTGATGATCCTTAATAGCCTACTTTGGTTATCGTTTCTCTAGACTTCTAGGATGATGGGGGCCTTGTCTCATCTATTATTACCAGTCTTTCAGGAAATTTACTCAGTACTGTGTGGTCTTGACATGTGTGCTATCGAATACTAATACCATGAAATGGAGTGCTTTGGAAAAAATGCTTTACGCTTACTAGTAGAATTTCATTGTTTCACCATGAATTGCACTTTGCGATGATCGATTTGTAATTGTTTTATACGAAAAGGTAATTGCTTGAACCTGATTTGTAATATTACAAGATGTAATTGTAATTGTTTTATAGTGATTTGTAATATTTCAAGATAGGTTTGTAATATTTTTATGCTCAATTGTAATTGTTTTATATGTTTTTGTATTATATCAATAATGAGTGTTGAATGCTCCAGAAGAAAGAGTCCTTTTATTGGTAATGACGGCAATAACTAAGATGACAACAATCATTGGTTTACAAAATTAAGAACTCAAAGCACTTCTATTATAAAGTATCCAAATAGATCTTCTCATATCCGGTCACTTGCTTGTCAATTTTTTTGATTTAAATGACCCGTCATTCGATGAATACTTTGAGAAGGTCTTTGACCAACTTTTCTTTATCATTTGATCAGTTATAGATTCTCTCTATGTATTATCAAAGTAGTCTAGGGAGTTGGTATATGGCTTTTGTTCTTTTCTAGGACGGAGCAGTTTTACTGTCTGACATAAGGTGCTTTCGTTCAAAAGTACGTTTTGCAAACCATCCTCGAAATGTGAAGGTTGATTTCAATTCTGGCTCTTGGATAGATTTCATTATCTAACCAAGAACTGAGTTGGTTGACTTAGTCGAACAAACCCTTAAGTTGATCATCTATCTCGTCTACATCTTTGCCATATTCTTCCTTTTATAATTATTGAAAGTACGGGGTTTATAATTTTTTTAAGACTGATATCAATCAGTTTGGCTGTGGGGAAGTGGGTGTTTTTAGGGTGTTGTTTACTAATTTTTATTAGTTTTTGATCAAANNAAACCTATTGTCTACTCACGGTATTGATTCAAAAAACTTGGGTTTGATGCTTGGTGTGAATGGCGATGTACGTTCTGATTCAAGATATCATGATTTGGCCTATCAACTATTTCCTGATACTACGCAGTATGTGTTCAAGCATCTAGTGGGTGACTATCCCACCGTGACAGGTTTTGCGCTATGGTTAGCGATTCATCTTTTGTCTTGCACAACTATCCCGCAAGAACTGATTCTAAAAGGGTCACATGCTCCTCAAGAATACGTGTTGATTTACAATTGCTACAAAAAGAAACAGCACAGCTTGATTTTGGTAAAGAAGCCATAACTCTTACGTATCGAAAAATTATCTCTTCAAATATCTCCTTTACTTGGTGAGTATTGTTCCTCAATAAAGATTCCAGTCTTATGTTTTTTAACCAATCCATCTGATTTAATACAGGGTTCTTAATTCCTCTAACTTTTTTGTGATGTTCTATCTTCTTGCATATAAGCATAGGTGAGTTTTCTATGCCCTAAATCCGAGCAAATACTATGTGTTTAGGTGGGTGTTTTAGTGGGGTTAGAATCTATTTTTTATTAGTTTTTGATCAAAAGTGGAGAAAAGTGTAGTAAAGTGGGGGATAATGGAAAAGTTTATTAAGTTTGCGGCGGTGGTTTATATTTTTCTATGACTCTATGGCTTTTTTTACAAGCGAATATGAGTGTAAGTTAGATGCTAAAGGGAGATTGGCTTTACCTGCAAAGATTAAAGCAAATCTTCCTGAAGTATCTGGCAATGAGCTCTTTCTGATGAAAGGATTTGATCCTAACTTGGTCGTGTACACCGCTATGGAGTACAAGAAGATTCAGAGCAGAGTTATGTCTCTTAGCGAATTTGATGCTACCCAAAGAAAATTTAAAAGAAACTTTTTTAGAAGTGTTGCTCCTGTTGAATTAGACAGTGCAGGACGTTTTTTGATTCCAAAAGCTTGGATCGAGCATGCCAAATTAGAAAAAGGGGTGACGGTTGTAGGTATGGGTAATACTTTCGAAATATGGAACCCAAATTTGTATGATGATTATATCATCGATGACAGTACTGAGTACTCTGAATTGGCTCAAAAATATCTAGACGAATAATGAGCGAATATCATAAGCCTGTAATGTTGCAAGAGTGTATGGATGGTTTGGATATCAAGCCTGATGGTATATATGTAGATGTGACTTTTGGGGGAGGAGGTCATACTAAGGAGATTCTTAAAAAACTGAATTCAGACGGTAGACTTTATGCTTTTGATCAAGATGATGAAGCGAAAGCCAATGCCGAAGAAATAGATAATAGTTCTTTTGTTTTTGTTCAAGCCAATTTTAGATACATCAAGAAATATCTACGGTTACATGGTGTGAAAAAAGTCGATGGGATCTTAGGGGATTTAGGTGTTTCTTCTCATCAGATCAATACACCAGAGCGGGGTTTTTCAACTCGTTTCAATGGTCCGTTGGATATGAGGATGAACCAGTCTCAGACTGTGTCAGCAAAGGAAGTAGTTAATGAATATAGTGAGCGTGAATTACATCGTGTATTAGGACAATATGGTGAAGTGAGAAATGCCAAGACTTTAGCTAACGCTATTGTACAGGGTAGATCACAATCTTCGATTGATACGATTGAAGCTTTTTTGGATGTGATACGAAAGTATGCGCCAAGAGGAAAAGAAAATAGATACTTCGCACAAGTGTTTCAAGGGATCCGAATAGAGGTGAACGAAGAGATGAAAGCACTAGAAGAATTTTTAGAACAAAGCACAGAAGTTCTGAAAGAAAAAGGACGTTTAGTCATCATGGCCTATCATTCTTTGGAAGATAGACCGGTGAAGAATTATATAAACAAAGGGAAGTTTCATGGTGATGTTGAAAAGGATTTATATGGTAATCAAATCAAGCCTCTTCAAGCCATTACTAAGAAGCCAATAACGGCGAGTGATAATGAATTAAATGAGAATAATCGGGCACGAAGTGCCAAATTAAGAATAGCAGAAAAACTGTAGACATGGCAACCAACACCTATAAAAATACCCGTTCCACTCCTAGTGGCAAACGAAGTGTTTTTTCGTTTATGGAGAGTTTAATCAATGTAGATAAACTCTTTGAAAACGGATTGCCTATCCAGTTCTTGTTCCCTATTCTATTCTCTACGGTTTTGGGTATCATATACATCGGTAACCTTCATTATTCCGAAAAAAACATAAGAAAAGTTTCTAACCTAACAGTGAAAGTCGAAGATCTTCGTGCGGATTATACCACACTGAAGGCTGACTACATGTACACCAGTAAACAGTCCGAAGTGGCAAAGAAGGCCAGTGTACTTGGTCTCAAAGAAAGCATAGACCCTCCATTTAAAATCATAGAGCATACGGATGAGTAATCATAAATCCATATTGCTAAGAGTAAGAGTAGCCTACATTGTAGTCCTACTTTTTTCTGTTTCTATCATTTACAAAATGGTCAGAATCCAGACGATGGATGACGGGAAATGGAAAAAGAGGGGGGCAAGCAATAGTCTTCAGTACAGAAATGTAAAGGCAACACGTGGCAATATCTATTCAGACAATGGGAGCTTGTTGGCTACTTCATTACCATTCTATAAGTTGTCTTTTGATCCATCAAGAGCTACTGATAAAGTATTTAATACGAAAGTAGATAGTCTGTCTATGTTGTTGGCTAAGCATTTTAAAGACATGTCAGCTAGTGGTTACAAACGTAAAATCAATGATGCTAGACTAGAAGGTCGACGTTACCTCCGACTGAATAGGCAACAAATTAATTACCAGGCAAAAAAGCAAATGACCACTTGGCCGATCTTTAGAGATGGTCGCATGAGAGGGGGGGTTATTTTTGAAAAAGTAGATGAACGGTTTCATCCATTTAATTTTTTGGGTTATAGAACTATAGGTACTACAGATGAAAATGATCGAGGTGTAGTAGGTCTGGAATATAGTTTCAATAAATACCTGATGGGTAGAAATGGTAAGGCCTTGTATCAAAAGATATCCGGAGGTACTTGGAAGCCGAAATTTGATGGGACGGAAATTAGGTCTCAGAATGGGTATGATATCATATCAACTATAAATGTTGATCTACAAGATGTGGCAGAGTCTGCTTTATTGCGTGCACTGAAGTCAAATGATGCTGATTATGGATGTGTAGTTGTGATGGAAGTGACAACTGGTGAAATCAAAGCTATTTCTAATTTGAGTAAAAATGGAAATGGAAAATATTGGGAAAGCTATAATTACGCAGTAGGAAGTCAAGGTTCAAGAGAGCCAGGTTCGACTTTTAAGTTGGCGAGCATGATTGCTTTGTTCGAAGAATCAAGGATTAGTTTGATAGATAGTATTGATACCGGTGAAGGTTCAATGCAGTTTTATGATCAAACAATGAGAGATCATAAGCCAGGTGGTTATGGTAAGTTGACTGTCCAAGAGGTGTTTGAGAAGTCTTCTAATATTGGGACAGCTAAGCTTATTGTAGATGAATTTGGAGATGATCCAGCTAGGTACATAGATCATTTGGGTAAGTTGGGGTTGACCAAGCCATTAGGGTTTCAAATGATTGGTGAGGGAAAGCCTTATATCAAGACACCAGAAGATTCAACTTGGAGTGGCGTGTCATTGCCTTGGATATCCCATGGCTATGAGTTGACCATGACTCCTTTGCATACTTTGACTTTATACAATGCAGTTGCCAATAATGGCAAAATGATCTGTCCGATGATTGTGAAGTCAGTGAATATAGCGGATAAAGAAATTGAGTCTTTTGAGGCCAAAGTGATCAACAAAAAGATCTGTTCTGACATCACTTTGGTGAAAGTGAAAGAAATGCTCGAAGGTGTTGTCAAAAGGGGGACCGCTAATAACATAAATGATTCTTATTATCAGATTGCAGGTAAAACTGGGACAGCCAAGCATGTAGTGAATGGGCGATATGCCAATAAGTACTACACTTCGTTTGCCGGTTACTTTCCTGCTGAGAAGCCAAAGTATAGTGCAATTGTAGTGATTGATAATCCAAAAGGGTATCGAATATATGGTAGTGATGTAGCTGCTCCGGTATTCAAGAACATTGCGGATCAAATCTATGCCTTAGATATGGAATTGAATGATCCGTTCGAAGGTCAAGGTGCTCCAGAAGGTGTGTTTCCTGTCGTGAGAGCTGGTGAACAGGAGGAATTGAGAATGATCTGTAACGAGTTCGGAATTTCAAACCATACGCGATCAGAGTCCAAATGGACCAAAGCGAAAATATCTAATAATTCTATTGCTTGGAATTCATTGAAACAACAAGCCAATGTAGTACCAGACGTAAGAGGGATGACATTGAGAGATGCGGTTTACATTTTAGAAAATAAAAAGCTAGACGTGAAAGTGTCTGGGAATGGTAGAGTGAAAGAACAATCATTATTGCCAGGAAGTCGCATAGGAGAAACGAAAAAAATCAATCTGAAACTCGGTTAATTGAAGCAGTTAAAAGACATATTGTACAACGTGAAATTGAGTTCGGTAGCTGGTGATATGGCTATCGAAGTGAAAGACGTATGCTTTGATTCTAGAAAAGTTAGCAAAGGATCTTTGTTTGTGGCAGTTCGTGGTACACAAGTGGATGGTCATAATTATATTGATAAGGCGATCAAACTTGGCGCTGTAGCAGTGGTGTGTGAAGAGATTCCAGTTCTACATGATACTAATGTTACTTTCATGGCTTCTGAAAACACTAGTCTGGCACTAGGTGTAATCGCGGCGAATTTCTTTGATAATCCATCTAAGAAATTAAAGTTGATTGGGATAACGGGGACAAATGGTAAAACCAGTACGGTTACGCTTCTTTTTAATCTATTCAAATCATTAGGTTACCAAGTAGGCTTATTGTCTACAGTAGAAAATAAAATTAGCGATGAAGTAATTAAGGCAAGCCATACGACTCCAGATCAGGTTAGCCTCAATGAATTACTAGATCAAATGGTCAAGGTTAAATGTCAATTCGCTTTTATGGAAGTGAGTTCTCATGCGATTGATCAAAATAGAATTGCAGGGCTGGAGTTTGCTGGTGGTGTATTCATGAATATCAGCCATGACCATTTGGATTATCATGGCACGTTTGATAAATATATCGCCGCTAAAAAGACTTTGTTTGATAACCTTCCTTCCTCGGCATTTGCTTTGGTGAATATGGATGATAGGAGAGGTCAAGTGATGTTGCAGAATACTAAAGCAACAAAATTAACTTTCGGTTTGAAATTCATGACCGATTATAAGGCAAGAGTTTTAACCAATAGTTATCAAGGTTTAGAACTTGATTTGGATGGTCGAAGCGTTTGGTTCCGACTGATTGGAGAGTTCAATGCTTACAATTTGTTGGCAGTGTATGGTGTTGCTTGTGAGTTAGGAGAAGATCGTGAAGAGGTCATGATGATGATGTCTGCTTTGGAGACCGCTACTGGTCGATTCGAATCTGTGCCAAACGGAGCGGATATCATTGCCATTGTAGACTATGCGCATACGCCAGATGCATTGGAGAATGTGTTGCAAACGATAGATAGTTTCCGATCTGGAAACGAAAAGGTAATTACTGTAATAGGTTGTGGAGGAGATAGAGATCAGGATAAACGTCCTGTCATGGCTTCTATTGCAACTAAGTGGAGTGACAAAGTGGTGTTTACAGATGATAATCCTAGGACTGAAGATCCTGATGTGATTATAAGACAAATGCAGGAGGGAGTTGGGAGAAGCTTTGTAAAGAAAGTATTGACAATAAGAGATCGAAAAGAAGCGATCAAAACGGCATGTTCAATGGCGGGTGCTCAAGATATCATCTTGGTAGCTGGGAAAGGACATGAGACTTATCAGGAGATAAATGGTGTGCGCCATGACTTTGATGATAGAGCGGTATTAATGGAAATGTTAGAATTATTCAAAGACTAAACGATGCTATACTACCTGTTTGAATATCTAGAGACTGAATTTAACCTTGCTGGTGCAGGAGTGTTTCAGTACATCTCTTTCCGTGCGGGTATTGCTATTGCGTTGTCTCTTTTGATTACCATTTTCTTTGGTAAAAGAATTATTGATATTCTTCAAAGACAACAAATGGGCGAAACCATTCGTGATTTAGGTCTTCAAGGTCAATTAGAGAAAAAAGGAACTCCTACGATGGGAGGGATAATGATTATTAGTGCGATTGTCATTCCGACATTGTTGGTGGCCAAACTAGATAATATTTATATCATTCTACTTTTGATCACGACAGTATGGATGGGCGCTATCGGTTTTGTAGATGATTATCTCAAAATTAAGAAAAAGAATAAAGAGGGCTTGTCTGGTAAGTTCAAAGTGTTGGGCCAAATAGGGATTGGATTGATTGTAGGGATTACTATGGTCACACATGATGATATCAAAGTGAGAGACTTTTTGAATACGGGTTCAGATACTCCAATGGAACAAAAATTTTCGGAATACAATGATGTCGAAAGTACGATTACAACGATTCCTTTTGTGAAAAACAATGTGTTTGATTACGAATGGTTGTTGCCTAAGTTCTTGGATAATTACACGGACATATTATATATACTAGTGGTGATATTTATTGTTACTTCAGTGTCTAACGGTGCGAATATTACGGATGGTTTAGATGGTTTGGCAGCGGGTACTTCAGCTATTATTGGACTGACATTGGCGATACTGGCTTATGTATCAGGTAACGTTATTTTTTCTGATTACCTGAATATCATGTATATACCGGACTCAGGTGAGACAGTGATATTTGCTACTGCTTTTGTAGGTGCCTGTGTTGGGTTCTTGTGGTACAATTCTTACCCTGCCCAAGTGTTCATGGGTGATACTGGAAGTTTGTCTATCGGCGGAGTGATCGCTGTGATGGCATTTATCATTAGAAAAGAATTATTGATTCCTGTATTGTGCGGAATCTTCGTGATTGAGAATCTATCTGTTATCATTCAGGTGAGTTATTTCAAATACACGAAAAAGAAATATGGGGAAGGCAAAAGAGTATTCTTGATGTCTCCACTTCACCATCATTATCAAAAGAAAGGAATACATGAGACTAAGATCGTAACAAGATTTTGGACCACAGGAATTTTATTGGCGATTTTGACTTTGGCTACTTTAAAACTCAGATAATTGAGATCAGATCAACTACATAGCATCACAGTACTAGGTAGCGGCGAAAGCGGTATGGGAGCAGTACGTTTGGCTAGGAAACATAATATTGACGTTTTCGTGTCGGATGCTGGTAAAATATCTACGGATGCTAAAAGTGAATTGAAATCACTTGGTGTAGATTTTGAAGAGAAAAAGCACTCGATCGAAAAGATCAAAAGTTCGGATGTGATTGTTAAGAGTCCAGGAATCCCGAATACAGCTAGTTTGATTGTAGAATTGAGAGCGTTAGGAAAAGAAGTGATTTCTGAAATAGAGTTTGCTTTTCATTTTACGGATGCTAAGATCGTTGGAATCACCGGGTCCAATGGAAAGACTACCACCACTTTGTTGACAACTCATTTGTTGAAAGCCGGTGGTTTGAATGTTGTTTCTGCAGGTAATGTAGGGAATAGCTTCTCAGGTTTATTAGTTGATGAGCAACCTGATATTGTCGTTTTGGAGCTGAGTAGTTTTCAACTGGATGATATTATTGATTTCAAAGCGGATGTATCCATGTTACTCAATATCACACCTGATCACTTGGATAGATATGAGTATAGTATCGAAAAATATGCTGCTGCTAAATTCAACCTGTTGAATAATGTTGGAGAAAATGATGTCATCATCGCTAACCTAGATGATGAGGCAATTGCTAAAAGATTGTCATCACAGCAAGGAAAAATATTACCTGTCTCTGTGAAACAAAAAATGAAGTCAGGTGCTTATTTGGATCAAGACTATTTGGTGTTTGATACTGATAAGGACATAGAAGTATTATCAAAAAAAATATTGCCTTTGATAGGTGTGCATAATGATTACAACCAAATGATGGCGGTTTTGACGGCTATCGAATTGGACGTGGATCTCAAAAGTATTATAAGTGGGTTGGCCTCATTTCAGAATGCAGCCCATAGAATGGAATTTGTATCGGAGATAGAGGGTGTTGATTTTGTCAATGATTCTAAAGCTACAAATGTAGATGCAGTGTATTATGCATTGGATGCAATGGACAAGCCAGTGATCTGGATTGCAGGTGGTGTTAATAAAGGAAACGATTATGATCAAATCCTTGATTTAGTAAAAAAGAAGGTGGTAGCACTAATCTGTTTAGGGAAAGATAATCAGCATTTGATTGATGCTTTTGAAAACAACGTTGGAAGTTTAATTGAAGTGAAAAGTGCTAAAGAGGCCGTTTCGGAAGCTTATAGAATTGCTGAAGAAGGAGAGGTTGTTCTATTATCTCCAGCATGTGCCAGTTTTGATTTGTTCACTAGCTATGAGAATAGAGGTGATTTATTCAAAACAGAAATAGAAGCGCTAAAAGATGTTCAACTCAAATCTGTCAAGCTATGATCAAGGAGTGGGTAGATAACAACATCAAAGGCGATCCAGTAATTTGGTTTATTGTGATTGCATTATCTGTATTGAGTATTTTGGTTGTATATAGTGCAACCGGGACATTGGCATACAATCGTATGGAAGGGAATACGGAGCATTATCTAATCAAACATTCGTTGTTGGTGATGCTTAGCTTGTTTGCTATGTGGGTAGCACATCGAATTGATTATCGATATTATGCCAAGTTGTCCAAAGTTGCATTGATCATTTCTGTTCCGATCTTATTGATTACTTGGAAGTTCGGGATGAATATCAACGAGGCTTCAAGATGGATTACGATACCATTTATCAACCAAGCATTTCAACCATCTGATTTAGCGAAATTTGCCCTTTTCGTGACTTTGGCTTCCATGCTAGCAAAGCGTCAAGACAATATTAAAGATATTAAAGAGTCTCTGATCCCAATGTTACTTTGGATTGGAGGAATATGTGGATTGATCGCTATGACCAATTTGTCTAGTGCGGCCTTGATTTTTGCTACATGTATGGTAGTGATGTTCATTGGTAGAGTGCCAGTTCAATATTTGGTTTTACTAGTGGTAGTTGGTTTGATAGCAGGTGCTACAGCATTAGCAATTGGGCAAAGGGGAGCTACGGCAGTTAGTCGAATCGAAGCTTTTGTGTCTAATGATGACAAGGATATTCCATTTCAAGCAGAGCAGTCTTATATCGCCATTGCGAATGGTGGTTTAGTTCGATTTGCACCAGGTAAAAGTCAACAAAAGAATTTTTTACCTCATCCTTATTCGGATTTTATTTTCGCGATTATCGTCGAAGAATATGGTGCGCTAGGAGGAGTGATCGTGTTGTTTTTGTACATAGCATTGCTCTATAGGGGTATGAGATTGATGTCCACCTCTGGGACTTATGGAGGACTGTTGGCAGCTGCACTCAGCTTCGCTCTAGTGCTACAGGCTTTGGTCAATATGGCGGTAGCCGTTGGTTTAGTGCCAGTGACAGGGTTGACATTGCCTATGGTAAGTATGGGAGGTACATCACAATTATTCGTAGGTGTGGCAATAGGAATTATACTGAGTGTGAGTAGGGGAGAACAAGAAGAGATTGGTTCACCGTCGGAAAATAAGGTAAGAAACGAAGTAGGACTAGCATAATGGCAGAACAAAAGGAATATAGAATCATGATTAGTGGGGGAGGCACAGGAGGCCATATCTACCCAGCTATTTCTATTGCGAATGCTTTGAAAAAAACGCATCCAAATACCAAGTTTTTATTCGTGGGAGCTAAGGGTCGCATGGAGATGGAAAAGGTGCCGGAAGCTGGTTATGAAATAGTAGGGCTATGGATCAGTGGGCTACAAAGAAGCTTGAAATTAAGCAATCTTATGTTTCCATTTAAGGTCCTTAGCAGTCTTGCCAAATCATATGTGCTACTTAAAAAATTTAAGCCAGATGTAGTTGTTGGTGTTGGAGGATATGCAAGTGGTCCAATGTTGCACGCTGCGGCTAAAAGTGGAATACCTACTTTGATTCAAGAGCAAAATGGTTATGCAGGGTTAACAAATAAACTGTTGGCCAAGAAAGTAGATAAGATTTGTGTTGCTTATGAGGGAATGGATAGGTTCTTTCCTAAAGATAGGATTATAGAAACTGGTAACCCTGTGAGAACAGATATTATAGATTCTACTGGTAAAAGAGAAATGGGTTTAAACCACTTTGGTTTAAGGAGTGATAAAAAAACTTTGTTGGTGATCGGAGGGAGTCTTGGAGCGCGTACAATTAACGATACAATTGCTGATGGTTTAGAAAGATTGTTGGAGGCTGATATCCAAGTGATATGGCAAACGGGTAAGATTTATATAGATGAGATGATGGAAAGAGTGTCTCACATCAAAAACGATGGGTTTGTTCTTAAGCCTTTTGTCAAAGAAATGGACTTGGCATATGGAGCTGCAGATGTGATCATCTCTAGAGCAGGAGCTTCATCTATCTCTGAGTTGTGCTTGGTCGGTAAGCCAGTGATTTTTGTACCATCACCGAATGTAGCTGAAGACCATCAGACACAGAATGCAATGGCATTGGTGTCTAAAGAAGCAGCAGAGCATGTTGCTGATGATGAGTCTGCAGATCATCTGGTGAATGAGAGTATCTCGCTATTAGTTGATGAGCAAAGACAAGAGTTGATTAGTGATAATATTAAAGCATTGGCTAAGCCAAATGCTGCTGATGACATAGCAAAGGAAATAATCGAATTGATTAAAAAATGAAATTAGAAAACGTACATAGCGTCTACTTTTTGGGTATTGGAGGTATAGGTATGAGTGCGATTGCACGCTGGTTCCATGCTAATAGCTATGACGTGTCTGGTTACGACAAGACGAGTACGGTTTTGAGTCAAAAACTTGAGTCAGAAGGGATCAGCATTCATTATCAGGATGATTTGAACTTGATTACTGACCAAGTGAAAAATAACAAAGACACTTCTTTGATTGTCTATACGCCTGCTGTTCCTAAGGATCTTAAAGAGCTAGTTTATTTTCAAGAGAATGGATTTGAGATCTATAAGCGTTCGCAAGTATTGGGGATGTTGACCAAATCTAAATTTACCATCGCAGTTGCTGGGACGCATGGCAAAACAACTACCTCATCTATGGTGGCACATTTATTGAAATCAGCGGGAGTTGATTGTTCGGCTTTCATAGGTGGTATCATGACCAACTATGACTCGAATCTTTTAATAGGTAAGAATAATGATGTGATGGTAGTTGAAGCAGATGAATTTGACCGTTCGTTTTTGACTTTGCACCCAGATGTAGCTATCATCACTTCAACGGATGCAGATCATTTAGATATCTATGGTCATAAAGATGCTTTGAAAGAATCATTCAATGAATTCATTAGGAACATAAAAAAGAACGGAAAGCTATTTATAGAAGAGAAGATAGCTACTGATTTAAATACTTCTAGCAAGGATTTACAGGTGACGAGCTACGGCTTGAACCAAGGAGATATTCATTCAGATAACTTAACGATAGAAGACGGTGTATTCAACTTTGATTATCAAACTAACGAGCATACGATAGCTGAGTTGAAGTTGATGATGCCAGGCTTTCACAATGTATCCAATGCGATCGCAGCGATAGCTTCTATCAGACCTTTGGTGAAGAATGATCAAGCGATATTGGATGGATTAACAAATTATACGGGTGTAAAAAGAAGGTTTGAATACATCATTAAATCAGAAGATGTAGTACTGATCGATGATTATGCGCATCATCCAGCAGCAATATCAGCTTTGTTGAATTCAGCAAGAGCGATGTATCCGAATGATGAGTTGACAATAGTGTTTCAACCTCACTTGTACACAAGAACTAGAGATTTTGCAGAGGGTTTTTCTGAAAGTCTGTCTTTAGCAGATCATGTCATCATGTTGGATATTTATCCAGCTAGAGAATTGCCTATTGAAGGAGTAAATGCTGAATTGATCGCTAAAAACATTCAAGCAAAGTCTGTTACTATTTGTCAAAAAGAGAATGTAGTTACATACTTTGATACACATGTTCCTAGAGTGGTATTGACTGTCGGTGCAGGTGATATTGATACATTGGTTTTACCTATCAAAGAGAAATTACTGAATAGATGAAAAAGCTAATAGACATATCGAGAAGGTTACAATATGTGATCGTAGTATTGGCTTTGATGATCATCATAGGATTTACCAATTCTAAGCAGAAAGCCAGGTACGTGAACAATGTAGCAGTGGTAGTTGATAATCAGTTTGAGAACTATTTTATAGATCAACAAGATGTATTGAATTTGATCAATGATCAGGGTGTAGATTATTTGTTGAATTTGGATAAAGATGTCTTGGACTTGAAGGACTTGGAGATCATTATTGAAAACCATCAGTTCGTAGAAGATGCCCAAGCATATATTGATTTACATGGGAACTTATCAATAGATGTCAAACAAAACAGGCCTATTGCAAGAGTGTTTAATAGATCGGGTGAAGATTATTATATCTCCAGTCAAGGGGAGGTGTTACCTGAGTCAGAACATTATACTGCACGAGTGATTCTTATAGAGTTGGAGGACGAAGATTGGATGTCAGAGTACAGCATGCTAGATTCTAAGAGTGGTGAAGAGGTATTCGCACTACTTAACTTCATCAATGACCACCCATTTTGGCACCCCCAGATTGCTGGGATGAAAATCAAAAAAAACATGGATATAGAATTGTATCCGCAGGTGACCAAGCAGACGATTATGTTTGGTAAGGCAGATAAGATAGAAGATAAGTTTAGTAGACTGATGACCTTCTATAAAAAAGTACTCCCTTATAAAGGGTGGAACACTTACAATACAGTTAACCTAAAATTCAACGATCAAATAGTCTGTAAATAATAAATGGTATGGAAAACAACGACATTATAGTAGGACTCGACATAGGCACAACAAAGATTTGTGCTATCGTAGGGAGAAAAAATGAGTATGGAAAACTCGAAGTACTTGGCATGGGTAAAGCAGTGTCTGATGGTGTGATTAGAGGTGTTGTCAATAATATTGACAAGACAATCAATGCCATCAAAAAGGCAGTGAATGAAGCTGAAGAGCAATCTGGAGTTGAAATCGGAGTAGTGAACGTTGGGATTGCTGGTCAGCATATTCGTAGTTCGGTACATCACGGTTCTATCATTAGGCATACCTCAGATGATGAAATTACTATTGAAGATGTCAACAGGTTGACTAATGATATGTATAAGATCGTCATTCCTCCAGGAAGCGAAATTATTCATGTGATGCCGCAAGACTATACTGTGGATTATGAAGAAGGAATCATGGATCCAGTGGGTATGTCAGGTGTTAGATTGGAAGCAGATTTCCATGTAATTACAGCGCAAAATAATGCGATTCAGAATATTTACAAATGTGTGAGAAGAGCAGGTTTGGAAGTAGAGAATTTAGTGTTAGAGCCATTGGCATCTAGTCTATCGGTATTGAGTGATGAAGAAAAAGAAGCAGGCGTATGCCTAGTTGATATTGGAGGCGGTACTACAGACATCGCTATTTTCCATGAAAACATTATTCGTCACACCTCTGTGATACCATTCGGAGGTAATATCATCACATCGGATATCAAAGACGGCTGCAATGTGTTGAATCACCAAGCAGAAATATTGAAGACAAAATTTGGTCAGGCTCTTGCGGAAATGGCTAATGACAATGAAGTAGTATCTATCCCCGGTTTGAAAAATCGTGATCCAAAGGAGATTTCGGTTAAAAATCTAGCAAGAATTATCGAAGCTAGAATGGAAGAAATCATCGAGATGGTACATACGAAAATTATTACTAGTGGATTTGAAAATAAATTGGCTGGCGGTATAGTGGTGACTGGTGGTGGATCTCAATTGATTTCTATCAAACAACTATTTGAATACATGACTGGATTGGATGCTAGAATTGGGTACCCTAACGAGCATTTAGGTAAGAGTAAGGTAGAGACCATCAAAAGTCCAATGTATGCGACTTCAGTTGGTTTGGTGCTTTGTGGATACAAATCTTTGGATGATAGAGATCACAGATTTGTAACCGAAGATCTTAGTTTGAAAAACTATGATAAGAGAAAACAAGTGGATAAAGGTTCGGAAAGCATTTTCAAAAAGATCTTGGACAAGACAAAGGGAATGTTAATAGATGATATAGAAGAAAGGTAAAGATTTCTAAGCAAACGGCATGAACAGCTCAAAATTAGGTTCATGTATCGGAGCGAGGATTGATAATTAATATATAAGACAGAATAAACTTAAAGACCATGACAGAAAGTACATTTAAATTTGATTTGCCTGCGCATCACAAATCAATCATTAAAGTGATAGGAGTAGGCGGTGGAGGTAGCAATGCTGTAAACCACATGTTTAATGAAGGTATTACAGGTGTGGAATTCATCGTTTGTAATACAGATTCCCAAGCACTCAACTATAGCCCAGTACCTAACAAACTACAGATAGGCGTCAACCTAACTGAAGGACTAGGAGCGGGAGCTAATCCTGAAAAAGGAAAGCATGCTGCTTTGGAAAACAAAGAAGAAATTAGAAATATGCTGCATGAGGATACCAAAATGGTATTTGTAACTGCTGGTATGGGTGGAGGAACCGGAACAGGTGCCGCACCAGTTATCGCACAGGTAGCTAAAGAGCTAGGTATATTGACCGTTGGTATCGTGACCGTTCCTTTCAAATTCGAAGGGAAAAAGAAAATGAAACAAGCAATGGATGGAGTGGAAGCTCTCAAGGCCACTTGTGATACTGTGTTGATGATTATGAATGATAAATTGCTAGAAGCATTTGGCAATCTATCACTGAATCAAGCTTTTGCTCAGGCTGACAATGTCTTGACAACTGCAGCTAAGGGTATTGCCGAGATTATCACAGTTCCTGGTTATGTAAATGTCGATTTTGAAGATGTTAAAACCGTAATGAAGGAATCTGGTGGAGCAGTAATGGGGTCCGCACAGACATCTGGAGAAAGTAGAGCACTCAGAGCAATCGAAGAGGCTATTAATTCGCCATTATTGAATAATCAGAATATAAAAGGGGCGGATAAAATCCTTCTTTCAATTATCTCTGGAGATCAGGCTGAATTGAAGATGGATGAATTGACAGAAATCACAGACTTCATGCAGGAAATCGCAGGTGATGAGGCTGAAGTTATTTTTGGTCATGGTGTTGATAAAGAGTTAGGTGATAGTATCAGAGTAACAATTATTGCTACCGGATTTGCACAGTCTCAAAATCAAATGGCAGATTTGGAGGCACATAAAGCTAATCATATGCAGCCAAGGACTCAGACTGATCCAGCACCTCAAAACTTTCAAGTGCCTGCTATGGAGTTAAGGGCGTCAGATGAAGAGTTAAGAGAGAAAAAGAGAGTCTTTGAATTGGAAAGAGATCAAGCGAGACAAATTGATATGTTCAATTCAAATCAAAACCCAGGAAGACATAAGGAAGACACATTTGAAGAAGATTTTAAATTGAAATTTCAGTCTTTGAATTTTCAACAACCTGAGCATCCTTCAAACCCTCAACAACCAGAAGGCGAAACATATAGACAGATTGAGCCAGCAGCCAAACATGAGGTGCCAAATGATGATTTTGAGTTAGATATGAGAGAACTTTTCGTAGAATCTCAAATCAATCATGGTCGAATTGATGAACCGTTAGAGGAGTTGACTGGAATGGCTCATCCTCCATCACGTAAAATCCTATTGATGGAACAGTCAGAAGCTCGACGTAAGAAGCTCGGTGGTATCAATGAAAATGAACCAATTGATGTCAATAGTTTCAAAGAAAAATTAGAGGTGCCTGCTTACTTAAGAAAAGAAGTAGATCTTAAGAATGTACCATTGTCTTCTGAGAGCTTCGTGTCAAAGTATAATTTGAACGAAGAGAACCAGTTAGGTGGTAACAAATTTTTACATGACAATGTAGATTAACATTTGGGAGGTTACTCCCAAATGTTAAAATTTCAGGAACTTATCTACTTGCTCTACGAGCAAGCTATGGTATAGGTCTGAAAGTTTATTTTCTGTCAAGTTTTCTTCTATGCGGGATAGTTTGGGCTTTTGAGCGAGCACATGCATCCCGCAGTAGTTGAAGATATCAGTGAGGTGACTCAATGCCAAGCCTGCACCTTGTACACCAGAACTGATGCCTATCAAAGCTGCTTTTTTGTCTGTGAATGTAGAGGGGAAGATTAATCCATCTATGAAGGCTTTCAACACGCCAGGGAAGGAACCATTGTATTCTGCAACCACAAACACCATTTTCTGAGACTGTTTCATGGTCTCTCTGTAGGTATTGAATTCCTCGTTTTTTCCAGAGTTACCATATAGTGCAGTTTGTATGAAATCTGCAGGTAGATTTTTCAAATCTATTATTTGAGCATTTTCACCTCGCTCTTCAATCAACTGCTTGTAAATGTTTGAAATCAATAAAGAGACCGATTCTGGTCTGTTGGTACCGCTAATTATCGTAATCATAGTCACGCAATTTAATAACGAATTATTGTGTTCATACTTTTTAATAAAAAAAAGACAGTGGGATGCTGTCTTATAGATTGATTTAGGGATGTATTACGAGCGTATTAATAGACGCCTAAGCTATGTAATTCATGTGGAGAGGTTCGAAGAGCTTTTCTAGCTGCCAATTCAAATTCTACCATCCAATTATTCAAATCATCGATAGCTTGATCTCTTTCAACCACTTCAGGTGATACTTTATTTCGTTTAGTAATTAGACCTTCTAAATTTGTGATGACCGCCAAAGACGTTTCAAGAATAACTTTATCTACTCCGAATGGAATTAAAGACATGAGATACGCATTGTTATTGATCAATATCTGATAGAACTCTTTGGCTTTTTTGATCCATTCATGTGCAGAGTACTGGCCTGAACCATTGAGGTTGAGTTGATTCCATACGTCCTCTTTTTCGATAAATACAATTCGTGCCAATTTTACATGGCGTCTGAATACATAATTGGCATCATCTATTTTGTCAAAAAGATCGTCATGATCACCTTGTTGTATTTTTTTTGCTTGTTCAATGAGTAGCGAACCTTTATGTAGCGTCTCTTCATTGTACCCCATAGAGTCGAGTGCTTGAGCAATGTTGGAATCTGTTTTGATTTTAGTTACGACCATTTGGCTTTTAACTAAAAGTGTTTCTATCGATTGGTTCATAATGTAAGAATTAAATGTTGCCAAATTCTCAGTTGCTGCTAACGAAGAGTACTTAGTCAATCACATCTATTCTAAGATACGTTTCAAATTGAGTTTGCGCAATTTTAAACCTGATAATCGCGTTGTTTTACCGAAATATACCTGTTTTTGGGGAGGAGGTTTTAAGCTTTTTAGCCTAGATAGAAAATGATTTTGTGTTTGAAGAACTTATTTGGTCTTACTTGATGCTATAAAAATAAAAGCACAAAAAAGGATGTCATACTATACTAGTTGTATGGCACCCTTTTTTTAAATGAGTACGCTGCTATTCAAACATAGCTTGGAATTCTTGGTAGGTTATTCCTTCTAAGTCATCATCACTCAAACTGGTGTCACACCCTGCTTCATCTGCGGTAGCATTGATATCTTCTATTCTGCTATCTGAAGATGGGTGGGTGCTCAAAAACTCAAGTGATGTTGAAGTTTGACCATCATCTTCTAATTTTTGAAAGAAGGCAGCAGCACCATTACATGCAAATATAGTTTCACTTAAGTATTCTACAGATTTGGCATCTGATTCTGCTTCATGACTTCTTGAAAATTTGAGTGAAGCTAAACCGGTGGCATAACCAGCAGCTATTTCTGCGATTTGACTACTTTCATCACCAAGTAAGATTCCCAATAAAGTAGAGATGCCATATTGTTTTTGTAAAGATCTACTAGAGTGTCTCAAGTCAGCATGCGCAATCTCATGTCCCATAACTCCTGCTAAATCGTCAACATTATCTAAGTATTTGATCAAACCAGTATAAACATATATATAACCGCCAGGTGTGGCGAATGCATTGAGTACATCATCCTCGATGATGTGTACTTCCCAAGCAAACTCATCTTTATAGGCTACTTGGCCAGAATTGAGGATTTCATCTGTCATAGCGTTGAGATATGCATAAGCTTCTCTATTCTCTGATTCGTCCAATATAGGATAGGCCACTGGGTCATTAGCTATCTGCTCACTGACTTGTTGGCCTAGCTCTAAATCGTTTTGAATAGAAAAAAGTGAGAGGTTGTTGTTTTCATCACATGATGTGAGAGAGGTTAATAGGACAAAAGCAAAAGTGTAAGTTATTCTCATCATTATGTGTTTTCTATTTGTTGAGTAAATCTAGTACTTGATCTTCAATTTGTAAAACAGTATAATGTTGATTTTATTTTAAATCTGTTTCAATTACTTACTAAGTATTTGTTCTGTTTTTGTTGCAAATTGAGTAGCTTATTTTATTATTGGCTTCTATAATAATGTTACGTGAATCAGTTAAAATCTTTCATAATGCTTAAAATTTCAGCATCACTAATGCGTTTAATTATCATGTGGTCATGTACCAATGATAATAAAGATTCTCTGGAAATAAATGTAAACAAGGAAGATTCTATTTGGGTAAAATCGATAGTTGACAAGTCAGTGGAATTGGATCGAAAAAGTGTCGATTCTCTCGATATTCTAGCGGATAGTTTATTGCGTTTTGCACAGGTGAAAAATAATAGAACTGCTTTTATAAGTGGTAGGATTATGAAAGCGAGATACCTATCCAAAGAAGATCAAACTTTGGGAACTATCGATATTTATCATGAGTTAACCCGGGATTTCAAAAACTTATCGTCTAAAGACCGGGCAGTCATTTTCAATAATTTAGGGAATTGTCAATTAAAGCTTGGCAATTTTACATAAGCACTAGATGCTCAGTTGGAAGGTTTGAAAGTGGAAGAGGGACGGAATAATCATCGAGGTATGTCCATTTCCTATCTTAATATTGCAGGGGTGTTTGTGCATATTGGGGAACTGGATAAAGTAGTAGAATACGCTAAGAGGTCATTTGATAAATCAAGTGATTTTGATTTCCCACAAGTCAAAATGCATAGTGCTTATCAATTGGCCGAGATTTATTCTAAAGTAGGGAAAGACTCATTGGCTCTTATATATGCTGATACTACTATTGCCTGTAGTAAGAGTTTAGGATCCTCATTTGGTGTTTTTAAAGCTAAGAGTATTCAAGCCACCATAGCATTAAATCAAAACAACTATGAAAAGTCTTTGGAATTGGAAAAGGAGATTAGCGATTTTTATAAAGATGGAGGGTTTCAATTAGAATATTTAATTGTAAGTAACAGAGAGGCTAAATTGCTTATAATGCTTGGTAGATATTCCAGTGCTGAAAAAGTTATAGAATCAAATATTGAATTAGCCAATCAATTGCAATCAAAAGAACAACTAGCAATTGCCTATCAGAGTTTGGCAGTCATTCAAGCTTCTTTATCAAAACATGATGAAGCATATGAAAGTTTAAAAAAGTACATGGTCTTGAATGCAGAGATATTAGGAATTGAAAAAAAAACACTGACAGAATTAGAAACCAAATACGAAACAGAGAAGAAAGAAGCTGAAATAGCCTCGCTTTCACAACAAGCAGCTATTCAGGCATTAGAAATTCAACAAAAGAATCAATTGATTTTTTTGGTCATAGCGATTGTGTTGATAGTAATGATTGTTGTATTATTATTCTATAGAGATAGGTCAAATAAAAGAAATAGAGTTAAAGTGGAGTTGGAACAGCGATTTTTGCGATCACAACTCAATCCTCATTTTATATCCAATGCCTTGTTGGCGGTACAGAATTTTATGTTGAAAAATGAGGCCGGTCAAGCTGCTATTTATCTATCTAAATTTTCGAAATTGATGCGGGAGATTCTTGAGAATTCTCGACAAGAGTTTATCTCTGTAGAAGAAGAGGTAGATATGTTGAAAAACTATTTGGATATTCATCAGTTGAGAATGAATAATAGTTTTGATTATATCATTGAACTGTCAAACGATATTGACCTAGAGATGGATATGATTCCGCCTATGATGATTCAGCCATTTGTAGAGAATTCGATTGAGCATGGTATTGCAGATTTAGATAGGAAAGGAGAAATTCACTTGTCATTTGACAAGGATGAGGAGTTTGTCATAATCTCATTGAAAGACAATGGTAATGGATTCATCGAAAAAATAGGGGAGGTAGCTCATAATTCACTCTCAACTAAGATTATCAAGGAAAGAATTGATATTTTTAACCGTTCATTAAAAAAGAAGATTCAATTCAAGTTGGATAGTATTTTAGATGAAGACGAAAATGTAAAAGGAACCAAGATCTTATTGAAGGTTCCTTTTAATTAAAGGCTAGCTAATAAAGTACATGAGAGCAGTGTTGGTGGATGACGATATATCAGTCATAGAGAATTTGAAGACATTATTGTCTATATATTTTCCTGAAGTTGAAGTGGTGGATTTTGCTCAGGGAGTGAAGACCGGGATAGCATGTATTAAAAAAAATAAACCTGACTTGGTATTATTAGATGTAGAGATGCAGGATGGTACAGGCTTTGACCTTTTAGCACTTTATGGAGATATTGATTTTCAATTAATATTTGTAACTGGGCATAATGGATTTGCCATTAAGGCATTTAAATACTCTGCATTAGATTATGTGTTGAAACCCGTAGACCCAGAGGACCTATCCTCCGCTATTGAAAAAGCCAAAGTAGCCACCTCCCAAGAACAGCAAATCAAAGTCAATAGTTTTGTGCAAAATCAATCAGCGGCTGATCCAGATAAGAAGATAGTGTTAAAGGATTCAGAGGCTGTTTATTTGGTCACTATCAATGATATTGTTAGATGCGAGTCTGACGGTAATTATACCAACTTCTACTTGGTGGATGGACGGAAATTGACAATTTCGAAAACTTTGAAAGAATACGATTCCATGTTTAAGAGAAGTTTTTTCTTTAGAGCCCATCAATCACATTTGATCAACCTCCATCATTTTGATCGTATGGTGAAAAAGGATGGAGGAATAGTATATATGAAAGATGGCAGTGAATTGCCAGTCGCAGTAAGAAAGAAGGATGCGTTGATGACTGCACTTTCTTCTATTTAGAATCAAGCGGATAAGTAAACTGAAACTTACTCCAATAAATCTAATACAGTAGAATAATTCGGTACATCATTATAATGCCATTTCCCTTTCACAACACCATCTTGAAGTAACCAAACGGCAGGATTAGACCGGGCAATAGTTTTCAATACGGTAGCATCTGTGTAATAATATGGAATGGTGAGCTGATTTTTTTGAGCAAATTCTTCATATACATTAGCAGATGATGCGGTCAGTACGTAAGTGTCAACTTCCCCATTTAGGTTGTTGGCCAATGCTGTTAATTCTTCCATACTCTCCATATTGGACTTACTGACATCATAGATTAAGAAGTAAAGCTTATTGCCCTGAAAAACCTCTTCGGTATAGTCTCCTTCGTCATCCCATACTGCAAAGTCTGTGATCGTTGGAGCAGCCCCTGGGTTGAGGTGATTCATTGCAACGAATTTGTAGCTAGGGTCAGTTGGGTATTCTGAGAACGTATATTCCTGACCTTCTTTCTCCAATACATATTCATAGATGTATTCTTCGGATGGTTGCATATTGGAGGGGATATGATCTCCTATTTTATATGCTCTGAAGTCCACGTACGGGAGATGCTTGATTGCAGCAATAGCAAGCACAAGGTTGAGGACTATTGAAACGATGATGATCATATCAGCAAATCCTTTTATCAATTCTTTACTGTCCTTGGTAAGTATGACGAACCCTAGCATAACCATCAGTACAATGTCTTTGGTGAAAGATTCCCACGGCGTGAGTTTGATGGCGTCACCAAAACAGCCACAATCAGTAACGGTATTGGTTATGGCAGAATACCCTGTCAAGAAAGTGAAGAAAATGAGGAGTCCGAGCGTGAAGTAATTAGTGAGTTTTGGTCGATAGTTGAGCAATAGAGCAACGCCTAATACAACTTCCAATACAACGAATATTACCGAAATCTCAAGAACAACAGGAATGAAAACATGAAAGATCGAGGAGAATTGTGTGGCGAATACTTCAAAGTATTCTTCCATTTTGATAGCTGTGCCAATTGGGTCATTGACTTTGATCAACCCAGAAAAAATGAATAATGCGCCAACTAATGACCGGACAACTGCTGCTGCTTGTTTCATGCTCAATATTGTTTTATTTCCTCAACGTTATTTTGACTCAGGAGTTAGTAAAGCCAGATAGAATTAGACAAAAGACTGCATAATTAATCATGTCTTGATAGTTGGCATCTATGCCTTCAGATATAAGTGTCTTCCCTTGATTGTCTTCTATTTGCTTAGTACGTAATATTTTCATCAAGATAATATCTGTCATCGACGCTACTCTCATGTCTCGCCAAGCTTCCCCATAATCATGGTTTTTGTTGATGAGCAATTTCATGGTGTCCTCGGCGATTGTATCGTACATCGGTTCTAGTCGCGCGTATGGCAATTCTAAACCTTCGTCTTCTTTCATGTCCAATTGAATGATGGCCATGATACAGTAGTTGATGATGGCGATGAACTCACCACTGATGTCTTCCTGTACTTTTTGCGTTCCTTTTTCTTGGATAGATCGGATTCTTTTGGCTTTGATGAATATCTGGTCTGTCAGAGAGGAAGCTCTCAAAATACGCCATGCAGTGCCGTAATCCTTTGTTTTCTTTTCAAAAATATCTTTACAAGCCTTGATAACTTGTCTATATTCGCTAACTGTTTTTTCTTCCAATGATCTGTAGATTTTGTTC
Organism: Reichenbachiella sp.; assembly: GCA_051531955.1. Classification (GTDB taxonomy): domain Bacteria; phylum Bacteroidota; class Bacteroidia; order Cytophagales; family Cyclobacteriaceae; genus Reichenbachiella. Next base: position 10,879 of record JAOPTS010000050.1, on the reverse strand, counting down.
GTTGAGAACGGCTAATTTTGATCCAAAAATAGATATTTGTGCTTACAACACCTAAACCAAAATTTATAAATGTAAAAGGTAATTTGATAGATTTGTCTACACCTTTAGTCATGGGGATTGTCAATCTGACAGCTGATTCATTTTACGACGGTGGGAAAATAAAATCTAACATTGATCTACTTAAGAAAGTGGAGGGTATGATGAAAGAAGGAGTAGATGTTTTAGATATAGGCGCATATTCTACTAGACCAGGAGCTACGGATATAGCGACAAGTATTGAGCAGCGCAATGCCTGTGAGGGAATAGTGGCTGTGATGCGGGAGTTTCCTGAAGCGGTAGTGTCGATAGATACTTTTAGATCTCGGGTGGCTTTGGCCAGTTTGGATAGTGGTGCCAGCATCATCAACGATGTTTCGGGTGGTGAGTTGGATGAGCGCATGTTTGATGTGGTGGCTGAGAAAAATGTGCCTTATATCATGATGCATATGAGGGGGACACCACAGACGATGTCTAATTTGACAGATTACAAGAATTTGGTAACGGATGTCATAGATTATTTTGTCCACAAGATTCAATTACTCAACGAACGAGGCGTTAAAGATGTGGTCATAGATCCAGGTTTTGGATTTGCTAAGACCAAAGAACAGAGTTTTGAACTTTTGAATAAATTAGAGTTGTTGAATATACTAGAGGTGCCGATGCTCTGTGGGGTGTCAAGGAAATCAATGATTTTCAAGACTTTGGATATAGGTCCAGATCAAGCATTGAATGCGACAACTGCATTGAATATGGCTTGTTTGATGAAAGGAGCTAACATACTGAGGGTGCATGATGTGAAAGAAGCGAGAGAAACAATTACAATGTTTGACGCAATGAAAAATATAAAAGAGTGATGTTAGGTTTTTATATAGGGTTTTTAGAGATAACCATGGTGGATATTATTGACATATTCTTTGTCAGTGTATTGCTGTATCAAGTTTATAAATTGATGCGAGGTAGTGTCGCAATCAAGATCTTCCTAGGTTTTTTGTTTTTGTATTTGATCTTCTTGGTGGTTCAGGCGGTAGATATGGAGCTGCTCAGTATTATTTTAGGGCAGTTCATGGGGGTAGGGGTTATCGCAGTGATTATTCTGTTCCAACAGGAAATTAGGAAATTCCTATTACTCTTGGGTAAGACAACCATATTTGAAGAAGGAAACATTTTCAGAAATATAAAATTGTTTTGGCAAGAAAAATTCGATGACAATCACATTGATTTGTCACCAGTGATCGATGCAGTTAAAACCATGAGTGGTTCAGAAACAGGAGCGTTGATTGTGTTTTCACAAGATTCAGAATTGAAATTCTATGCTGATTCAGGAGATAGAATAGAAGCAGTTTTATCCAAAAGATTGCTATTGGCGATATTTAACAAACTATCTCCTTTGCATGATGGTGCAGTGATTATCAATAATAATAAGTTGATTGCTGCTCGATGTATTTTGCCCGTTTCGGAACGTGATGATGTCCCTGCTCAATTTGGTTTGAGACACAGAGCGGCATTGGGGATGTCAGAGAGTACCGATACATTGGTGGTGATAGTCTCTGAGGAAACAGGGCAGCTAACCACAGCGAGGAATGGTGAGTTTGAACATAATCTATCCACCAAAGAAGTCAAAAATAGGATCAAGGATTACCTGCAAACTGATTCTGCTCCTTTGTCGAACTTCCGAAAAGCTAGAAGGGATGCCAAAAATGAAGAGTCGGGAATAGAAATCCCGAGTTAATTATCCTGATCCAATTTCAGTTTTCAATTAGGTTTTTGCTTATTTTTGCCGAAAATTTTAGAATACAGGTCTTATGATACAAAGAATTCAAACTGTTTTTTTGACAGTGACAGCAGGATGCATGGTCGCGCTATTGTTCTTTCCTATTTGGAATAAAATTGATGTCGAGAAAAGCGAAATGGTCGAATTGACAGCATTGACACTAGTACATCAAAAAACAGATGTCGATACAGGGGAGGTTTTTGTTCTGATGGAAAAAGATACCTTTTACATTGCGATTTTATCATTGATTGCTGCAGTTGTTGCTGGGTTATCAATTTTTCAATTCAATAATAGATTACTTCAGATCAAATTAGGGGCCTTGAATTCTCTGTTGATGGCAGGTAGTTTAGGTTTGTCAGTGTACTTTCTTTGGAATGCTCAAACCATATTGCTCCCTGGAGAGCAAGGCAATTACATTGTTGGTTTTTATCTCTACGTAGCAGCGATGATATCAAACTCATTGGCCAATCGTTTTATTAAGAGGGACGAACAGTTAGTACGGTCGGCAGATAGGATTAGATAGATTTTTTTCGGGTACTAGTGCAATTTTATTTATTCCGAACGTTCTGAATGAGGCTTTCAAATATGAAGCCTTATTTTTAATTAAAAAAACTGACTAATGAAATTACTAAGCATTTATTTGAGAGTTTTTGTTCTATTCTTTGGGTTCTTTGTCGCTGTTAGTTGCGCTGACGATTCCATTGATGATTCCAATCAAGAAGACCCATCAGAAAACGAACTTGGGGAAGGGGAGGTAAACGAGCCCATCACAACCAATGTCCGAACATTCATTTTTGGACATAGCTTAATCCTTCATGCTACTGATACCGATGAAACGACTGTTCCACATTGGGTTTATTTATTAGCATTAGAGGCTGGTTATGAATTTGTAGCTGGAGGTCAATATGGCTTTTTACCTCAACATGCTGAGCTGCCTCCTAACTCTCAGTGGGGTTTTGATTTAGTCCCAGGAGTTTGGGATGCGGATTTTCAAGACTTCAATGAAGCAAATGTTAATACCATCTTATTGACCGCAGGTAATTTTGTACAGTGGCAGCCAGCCACTACTAATTATTATAACATGGATTTATCTCCTGTTGATGCTACACAATCCATCACGGATTGGGCAGTTGCACAAGAAGATAGTATGACCATATATATCTATGAGAACTGGCCAGATATGGCTTCTTATGTTGAAGAGGGAGAGGGAGTTGTTTTTGACCCTACAGTCGAGCAGTTTCAAAATTATAATGAATATCTGTTAGGTGACTTTCATGACTGGTGGATAGAATATCAAGATGTGATGATAGAATCACGCCCAGAACAGAATATTAAAATGATACCTGTAGGGCCTATAATGGCAAAGCTGTTAACTCAAGCGCCACTCAATGGTATTCCAATATTGGATCTTTACGAAGACAATGCACCGCATGGACGGCCGACTATCTATTTTTTGGCTTCATTGATTACCTATAGTGCAATGTATGGTGTCAAAGCACCAGAGACGTTTGAGATTCCTAGTACTATTCATTCATTGGTTGGGGATAATTATCAAGAGACGATAGATTTTATCTGGGAGGAGTTAACGTCTTTTGAAGATGCAGAAGGAAATAGTCGGGTCTGGTAAAAGTATAAAAAAAAGGCTAGTTCATCGAACTAGCCTTTTTTGTTTTAGCTGAACATGCCTATTTCGTATTGACCAGGGGTAATGTTGAAGGCTATCATGAAGCGTGTCCAGTTGTTGATTTCAACTATCGCCATTGTGAGGCCTGTGATCTCATCTTGACTGAAATGTGTTTTAAGATCATTAAACAGCTTATCTGATATCTTATTCTCAGCGATCAAAGTGAGTGCCTCGGTATATTTCAAAACAGCGATCTCTAGTTCGGAGAAGTAGGGCGTCTCTTCCCATGCGGTGAGTGAACTTGCTCTCAATTCAGTTTCTCCAGCGTGTCTTAGTTCCTTGTAGTGCATGTCCAAGCAGTAGGCACAACCGTTGATTTGTGCTACTCGAAATCTGACGAGTTCTAATAATTTAACTTCTAAGCCAGAGCTCTTAATGATGCTGCCCATTTTAAAAATGGGGTCATAATATCCTTTGGGTACTTCTTGAAATCCTATTCGTTCCATTTTTTATTTTGATTAAATGATGATTCAAAATTATTGGGTAATAAGGAGGATAAAATTAAGAAATCTTAAGAACGACTTTTTTTGCGTAATTCGCTGAGGTACTCGGGTGCTATGTCCAAATAAGAAGCCACCATGTATTGGGGAACTCTCTGGAGAAAATCAGGGATGAGGTCACGAACAGTTTCATAGCGTTGTTGCTTGTTCTCTTTCATATATAGACCGGTATGGCGTTGCAATGCAATAATCATGTTCTCGCTGAGCATTCTGAATAGTCTTTCGAATTTGGGATGTTGAGCAAATAGTTTTTCGAGATTCGATTTACTGATCATCAAAACTTGTGTTTCTTCTAAGGCTTGGATATTGATCTTGCTGACAGATTGTGTAACAAAACTCTCCATGTCGGTCAACCACCAGTTTTCGAGGGCGAATTGTACAATACGTTCTTTTCCATCTGGGTCTATGTAATACGATCTTGTCAAGCCTTGGAGGATAAAATACCTGTAATGGTTGAAGTCTCCATGCTTGAGTAGGAAGTCTTTTTTAGCATATGATTTCAAGGTCAAGAAGTTCTTGAACGTATCTATCTCATATTGTTCAAATGACAGATACTTGTTGAGGTATGTGGTAAGTTGATCTTGCTCCAAGTTTAATTTCCGTTTGTGTAAAATGTAGTAGTCAAAAATACGGTTTGATTACTTTACAGTTTCAAAAATCATCAATTATGAAATCCATATTAACCATCCTGTTGTCATTCTTCATGACTTCTGTATTTGCACAAGATCTTTTGCCTCCCAATATGGCGTGGGATGGTACCAGTACCTCATTGATTGTCAAAGATGATCACGCTTGGGTGACGCCCAGTGAATTGACGGGGCTGACAGAGACGCCAAGCTATGACGAGACGATAACATGGTTGCAAAAGTTAGTAGATGCGTCTCCTGTATTGAGCATGACCACTATTGGTGTGTCAGCGCAAGGGAGGGAGATCAAAATGGTCTTTGCATCCAAAGCAAAAAAGCACACAAAAGAGGCGTTAGTAAATAAGCCAATCATATTGGCACAGGCAGGGATTCATGCTGGTGAGATTGATGGCAAGGATGCGGGGTTGATGCTGTTGCGAGACATAGCCTTTGGGGATAAATCAGAATTGATCAAAGACGTCAATTTTCTCTTCATTCCTATCCTGAGTGTGGACGGTCATGAGAGAACCGGTCCATACAACAGGGTGAATCAAAGAGGGCCCATTAACATGGGTTGGCGAAAGAACGCCAATAATTTGAACCTGAATAGAGATTATACCAAGATAGAAACAGAAGGAGTGCAGGCAGTGATCGAGGTGATCAATGAATATCAACCCGTATTATACATGGATCTACATGTCACCGATGGAGCGGATTATCAGTATGATATTACATACGGTTGGGTAGAAGGGTCGGGTTATTCTCCAGAGACCGCAAACTGGTTTGAGGAAGTCTATCAGCCCGAGGTGGATGCGGCATTATCAGGGCAAGGGCACATTCCTGGGCCATTGATGTTTGCCTTTAATGATAGAGACTTTACAGAGGGAAATGCTCGTTATCCATTTAGTCCAAGGTACTCGGATGGCTATGGGGATGTGATCCATGTACCAAGCATCTTGTTGGAAAATCACTCTTTGAAACCATACAAACAAAGAGTGTTGGGAACCTATGTGTTTTTGGAGCAATCCATTCGGTCAGTAATAGCCGGTAGTAAGGAATTGGAAAAGGCCATAGCATTGGATCAAGCCGCTAGACCAGATTCGATTGTGTTACAATATGGGTTGAACGAGTCTTTGGCGGATTCGATGGATTTGAAAGGTGTGAGTTTTGAAATGAAAAAGTCACCTATTACAGGCCAAGACTATATCGCATGGACAGGTAAGGAAAGGAATGAGAGGGTGGTGGTAAGAAATATGGATAAGCCATTGGTTACTGTTAGTATACCAAAAGCGTATTATATCCCATCGCAATACAAGACTGTAATCGGGAAGTTGAAACAACATGGTATTGTGACCGAAGTATTGACCCAGACTACCACTCTAGAGCTTAATCAGTATAAGATAAAAAAGTACGAGATGGGCGAGCAGCCATACGAAGGTCATGTCAGATGTGAAAATGTCGAATTATCTACTACCAAATCCAAAGTAGTGCTGCCAAAAGGAAGTGTTAAGGTTGATACGGATCAAAAGTTAGGCGTGTTGGCTGTGTTATTATTGGAACCAGAGTCTCCAGATAGTTTTTTGCAATGGGGTTACTTCCATTCGATATTCTCTAGAACAGAATACATAGAGATGTACGTCATCGAGCCATTGGCACAGCAGATGCTCAGCGAGGATGCAGGCCTGAAAATTGAATTTGAAGCTAAAATGAAAGCTGATACTGTGTTTGCCAATTCTCCTGCTGACATATACGCTTGGTTTTATGCACGGTCACCTTATTATGATCAGCAGTGGAAGGTCTATCCAGTGCTCAGAGAGGAGTAAGTCTGACACTCCTTCATGCCGATTCTGTCAACCTGTCACAGATTATCCAAGTTTCGGACTTGGAACAGGATTTGTTATGCTCTTGCCACAAGATTTTAAATTAATTAGTAAAACATAAATACGTCATGGAAGAGAAAGGTAATATTTCGATTCACACGGAGAATATTTTTCCAATTATCAAAAAGTTCCTCTACTCGGATCACGAGATTTTCTTGAGAGAACTAGTGTCTAACGCAGTAGATGCTTCACAAAAATTGAAGCAACTTTCTGGGATGGGTGAGTTCACAGGTGAGCTAGGAGATCTTAGAGTAGAAGTTAGCTTTGATGAAGCAGCAAAGACTATTACGGTTAGCGATAGAGGTATCGGTATGACTGCTGAAGATATTAAGAAATACATCAACCAAATTGCATTTTCTGGTGCAACTGAGTTTGTTGAAAAATATAAGGACAAAGGGGACGAGCAACAAATCATCGGTCACTTTGGATTAGGATTCTATTCTGCCTTTATGGTTGCGGAGAAAGTAGAAATCAATTCTCTTTCTCATGTAGAAGGTTCTGCTCCTGCTAGATGGATCTGTGATGGATCTACTGAGTTTGAGATCAGCGCTGGTGACAGAACTGAGAGAGGTACAGAGATTATTCTTCATATCAACGAAGAGGACGCTACTGAATTCTTGAACCAAGGAAGGTTACAAGGGATACTAGATAAGTATTGTAAGTTCTTGCCAATTGAGGTTCAATTCGGAACGAATGATAAGCAAGTAGAAGACGGTAAGGACGATGAAGATAAGCCTAAGTACAAGACCGTACAAGAGGACAACATCATCAACAACCCTGTTCCATTATGGACGAAAGCACCAGCTGACTTGACGGATGAGGATTACGTTAATTTCTATAGAGAATTGTATCCAATGGCTGAAGAGCCGTTATTCTGGATCCACTTGAACGTGGATTACCCATTCAACTTGACAGGTGTATTGTACTTCCCTAAAGTGAAGAATGATTACGAAGTTCAAAAGAACAAAATTCAATTATACTCACGTCAGGTGTTCATCACAGACGAAGTAAAGGATGTAGTTCCTGAATTCTTGATGCTATTGCACGGAGTTTTGGATTCTCCAGACATTCCATTGAACGTATCTCGTAGTTTCTTGCAAGCGGATAGTAATGTGAAGAAGATCAATTCTTACATCACTAAGAAAGTTGCAGATAAGTTGAACGAATTGTACAAAAAGGACAGAAAAGAATTCGAAGCTAAATGGCCAGATATTCAAATGTTCGCGAAGTACGGTATGTTGAGCGATGAGAAATTCTATGACAAAGCGAAAGACTTTGCGTTGTTAGAAAACACCAAAGGTGAGTTCTTCAACTTCGAAGAATACAAAACGAAGACAGAAGCATTACAAAAAGACAAAGATGGTAATCTTGTTTATTTGTACTCAACTGAGCCTGCTAAGCAGCATGCATTCATTCAGTCTGTTGAGAAAAAATCTTACGATGTATTGAGAATGGACGGTCCTTTGGATTCGCATTTCATCGGTACATTGGAGCACAAATTAGAGAAGACACAATTGAAACGTGTCGATGCTGAGACTGCTGATAAGTTGATTGACAAAGACGAGAAAATCGAATCTGTATTGTCTGATGAAGACAAAGAGAAAGTGAAAGTGCTTTTCGAAAAGTCTATCAATGACAAGAATTCAACTGTAGGAGTAGAGTCTTTGCCATCTGATGAGATGCCAGTAATTGTGACTATGCCAGAATTCATGAGAAGAATGAAGGACATGCAGCGTCAAGGCGGTGGCGGTATGATGATGATGGGCGATATGCCAGATCAGTACAATGTATCGATCAATGCCAATCACCCGATCGTAGCTAAGATCTTAGCTGATGACAGTGATGACAACAAAGATGTATTGGCTAGACAAGCTTACGATTTAGCCTTGTTGTCTCAAGGATTGTTGGAAGGTGAGTCATTGACTAACTTCATCCAGAGATCAATTGAGATCAGTGCAAACTAATAATCGCTAGATATAATTAATTAAAAACCCTGGTCTGTCGGCTAGGGTTTTTTTATGTCCTCATGAATAAGTAAAATTGCAACACTTCGTAATTACAACATGAACAAACGCTTTTATATTTTTTTGTTGGCCATGACGCCCTTTGCATTAGCGGCACAGGATTATAGTGATGAAGATCTCTTAGAGACGTCTACGCAGTATGAAGTGCCTCTCACCGTGGACTTGGATGCCGAAGAGGAAGAGCGAGAAATCGTTCTCAAGAAGAAAAAGCCCAAGAAGAATGTCTTTTATGGAAAGAAGACCCGAAAGGGATTTTCTAGGACGGGCTATGGCAAGAGTGAAGTGATGGAGCTGTTTAGATACCTCAAGGTATATGAAGATCCCGTTCCTTATGTACGGGATGTATACTGGTATGACTTTGGGAAGCGAAAAATCGTCAAGTCCAGAAAAATAGACAAAAAGAATGCGGGGATACTGCACGGCCCCTACAAGAAAATGGTCGGTGATCAGATAGTAGAAGAGGGGATATTCTACATGGGTACCAAGCATGGTCGATGGTCGGTCTGGAACAAGCACGACATCCTGCAGTCCAAAGAAAAATATTACAAAGGTTGGCCCAAAGAATCCATGGTGGCCTATCACAACAAAGAAGAAAGAGAAATACAGGAAATCATCCCAGTGCACTTCGGTGAGCGAGAGGGAAACTACTATGCCTTTCATGAGAGTGGTAAGTTGGCTGCCGTGGGAGAGTTTCAGTTTGATCATAGAGTCGGGTTATGGAGAGAATACTACGATACAAAAAACCGACGCAAGCGAGAGATTCTCTACTCCAAAGATCCCTTCGACAAAGAATTCAAACCCTACATCATCCGAGAGTGGGACAAATACGGCAAGCTGATATACGATCGCTCTAAGGGCTGATGGTTATTAGATTAGGATTATGAATTTTAATTATACGGTCGTAAAGAATACTAATGAAACATGTCTACAAGAATAATGAAATTGGAATAGGAGATGAGTCTATTGCTTTATTAAGGAATAATTACTCTTATAAAAGAATAAGCTATTCAGAAATTTCCTCAGTTGAGGTTGTAAGAGGATGGTACTTGAAAAATAGGGTTCTTTTATTCGGGCTGATGTGTATTACCATATATTATGCTACAGTCATTTTTGTTAAAGTGGTAAAGGTGTTTTTAGAATTTGAATCGGAATCTGCGATGTTTATCATTTATGGTGGTATAGCTAGTTACCTTTTAGGTTATGTAGGACTTTGGTTAATAGGTAAAAGCTTTTTTAAAAGGTGTAGTTATATAGTTTTAGTATTAAATAGTAACAATGTTGTTAAGAAAAGTTTGTATCAACTTGATAGCAACATTGATGATATATTAAAGTGTATTTATACAAAGAATAGTAAAATTAAATTTCTTAACTGGTCTTAATTTGTTTTGATGCCCCCTCTAGGCGTAGAATAAAAATCAATCACTAGGTGTAGTTACAAACTACACCTTCATATTTTTCAAGCAGCGTAATGTAGCATTTTGTAAATGCGGTTTTTCACGAAAGGTGTTAACTTGTATGGTAGTGTTCAAATCGTAGATACATGGGGTCAGCTTATCAAATTAGAGAGTACCATGCCAAGTACAATAAGCATGCAGAAGGTATGCAGTTTTGGACACATGAAAATCATGCTATCGAAATGAATAGCAATGATCTTTGGAACAGTCGTGTGAATTATATCTATCAAAATCCAGTAAGGGCAGGTTGGGTTGCACAAGCTGAAGATTTCTGTACAGTAGTGCTAGTAGTTACGCTGGACTGCAAGGCCTAGTTGCAGTAGAAATGATATGAAGGTGTAGTTACAAACTACACCTAGAGGAGGAACGAGTGTGGCAATCTGTCGGTATAGGTTCCGTACTCATCATGTTATTCTACTGCCTGTTGGGGATTGCCACGTTGCTCCTCCGTCTCGCCTAAAGGCAATGACGTGCGGTGTGGACAATTCCCTAATCCCTTATCTATACTCAGTACTCTATACTTTGTACTCAATACACAATACTAGTTGACTTGATCTAGACGTAGAATAAAAATCAATCACTAGGTGTAGTTTTAACTACACCTTTATATTTTTCAAGCAGCGTAATGTAGCATTTTGTAAATGCGGTTTTTCACGAAAGGGGTTAACTTGTATGGTAGTGTTCAAATCGTAGATGCATGGGGTCAGCTTATCAAATTAGAGAGTACCATGCCAAGTACAATAAGCATGCAGAAGGTATGCAGTTTTGGACACATGAAAATCATGCTATCGAAATGAATAGCAATGATCTTTGGAACAGTCGTGTGAATTATATCTATCAAAATCCAGTAAGGGCAGGTTGGGTTGCACAAGCTGAAGCTTATCTGTACAGTAGTGCTAGT
>JAOPTS010000049.1:0-13943 GCA_051531955.1 Reichenbachiella sp. | reverse complement strand
GCGATACCACTTGAGTTGGTTGTCACATTCTCTCCTTGGAATGATACATTGGCATTGGATAGAGAAGCGTCATCACTGTCCACGACATTGAAAGTGACATCATATTCGAATGTCACTGCTGCTGCATATACTTCCAACTCGTATATACTGTACCCATATGGCGTAGCTCTAGAAGTACCGTTCATTCTCACGTATCTTCCATCGCCCGATACAAAAACCTCCTCAGTGCCACCGCTTCCAGCCGATTCAGTATGTACTGTGGTCCAGTTGCTAGCATCGTCCGAAATCTGAATTTCATAAGCACTTGCATAGGCAGCTTCCCACGTAATAATTACATTACCCAGGCTGTAACTAGTCCCTAGATCGACATACATCCATTGAGGATCTGCGAAGATACTTGCCCATCTAGTCGATTCGTTTCCATCGACAGCATTGCTTCCACTAGTCTCACCATTTTCATCGCTGCTTGTTACGACAGTCTTGTTAAGTGCGAGGTTCATACCCGAAACTGGGATGGTAAACATAATGCTGTAAGTCACCGATACAGATTCATCTGAAGAAGTCACTATAATAGTGGTCACTCCTGGTAGTGAGGAAGCTGGGTTGACAGCTATTGTAGAACTAGCATCAGTCGCTATAGCTGTTACTGTAGGAGTTGACGTTGTACCACTTGCCATTGACACAGTATAGTCAAGGGTATTGGCATCAAACCCTGCTACCGTAGTGCCATTGACACTAAGATTGCTCAAAGATGCAGCGGCGTCTACTTCTTCACCACAATTGCCTACTTCAAAACTGTTTTGGCAGGCATTAGTAGTCTGGTCAGGTCCATTGGTGCTGTAGGTATAGTAGTATGAAATCGTTTGTCCCACTGATACACCACTAAGCACATATGCTTCATTAGGCGATACCAAATGACCACCAAATGGCGCTGTAGTGCCATAGTATAGCAAACAAGTTGCGTCTCCGATACCTTCTTTAGATGGCACGAACTTGATTGAAGTTCCTGAGTCGCCGGACAATACTTCACTAGTAAAGTCACCAGTGCATGCTTCAAAGATACAAACGCTTTGAGTGGTGGTAAAGACAACTTCATCAGATGTAGATGCACCTTCATTATCTGTCACTTCTAGCACAATGTTGTGCTTACCTATTCCTAGAGATACGGAAGGGCTTTCGCCAGTCGCAATTTCAACTCCATCTTCGAACCAGACGTAACTCAAGATGAATCCATCTGTATCACTACTTCCAGTCGCATCAAATGTGTATGTTTCACTACCACTGTTGTCATCGTCATCTCTAGTTACATCAGCACCAGCCTCTGCTACAGGTGCATTGTTGTCTGCTCTAGAGACAATGATCATCATTTCATCCGTCACGACAGAACCGTCATCGTCAGTCACTTCCAAAGTCACTGCGTGTGTGCCGATCGCAAAGTCGAAACTACTCGTTTCGCCAGTGGTAATCTCTGATTCATTAACGATCCAAACGTAACTCACTATAGAACCATTTGGATCACTACTAGCGGATGCATCTAGTGCCAATGTTTCTGTGCCATTATCATCAGTATCTATTGCTTGAATGTCGTTTCCAGCATCTACTGTTGGCAATTGATTCACAACCACAGTCACTTCATCTGTAGCACTAATGCCATCATCATCCGTCACTTCGAGTGTTATGGTATGATGACCTACTGATAGATCAATTGTAGATTCTGCTGAGTTAGCTAACTCTGATGCGTCTTCTGACCATAAATATGCTTCGATGGTACCATCACTGTCCGTACTAGACAAAGCATCTAAACTGTAGCTTTCGCTTCCACTCAGGTCAGTGTCAATGAGCATGATGTCATCCCCTGCCATGGCTGTTGGTGCTATATTATCAGGATCTGTGATGGTCACTGACACTTGTGATTGACCTTCGACACCATCATCGTCTGTGACGATCAGGTCGATGAGGTAGATACCTGTCGATAACTCTATAGCAGGACTCACGCCGACAGCTACTTCTATATCATCAATCAACCAGCTATAATTTTCTATGGTTCCGTCACTATCTGTACTACCAGCGCCGTCTAGTGTTATAGAAACAAGATCGTCTCCATTGTCGTCGGATTCATTTATAGTAGTACCAGCATCTGCTGTAGGTACTGCGTTATCAGGATCTACTACAGTGATGATGACTTGAGCTGAACCAATGAGTTCATCTTCGTCTAATACATCTAAGGTAAGCACATGAATACCCGTACTAAACTCAACTGATGGGCTCACTCCAGTGGCTATTTCCACCTCGTCCTCATACCAAGTATAGCTCACTATAGGTGCATTGGCTTCCTCAGTGGCTGAAGCATCTAATACGACAGTGACCAAGTCATCTCCATCATCGTCATCGATAGACCGGTCTATTCCGGCATCTGCAAGAGGAGCCAGTCCGCCAGCTGTCACGGTAACTGATACAATATCTGTAGCAGTGATCCCTTCAGTATCGGTGACCGTTAGTACCACATCGTAAGTTCCTCTATTAAGATCTACAGTAGGAATTGCTCCAGTAGCTATTTCTGATTCATCAATGGCCCAAGAGTAGCTTTCTATGTCACCACTGTGGTGTGCGCTTTTTGAGGCATCCAATATCACAGATTCACTTCCGTCACCATTGGCATCCAGAATAATCACATCGGCTCCTGCGTCAGCTACCATTCCATTCCCGAAGGCCACTTCTCCTTGCCCATTCCATTTCATTACCCTGACATAGTCAATCAACATTTTGGCTGGCAGTGTAGCAGAGACCTGACCTGGAGTAGATGCGTCAGTAAAATTACCTCCTACTGCTAGGTTCATAATAAAATAGAATGGCTTATGGAATTCCTCAGCGGTAAACCCTAGTGGGAATGGTCCCGTATATAAGTCAAATTCTATCCCGTGGTCCTCGACCGCAAGTCTGATCTCGTTCGCATCCCAATACAAACGATAAGTAAGGAATCTATCGGTAAGCGCTGTTAATCCTTGATATGGTTTGTTGTAATAATGATCAAATGCAATACTAGCGGCACAGTCAGGAGATCCAGAACAAGCATCATCAGAATACCATATGAGGTTTGCACCGACCACATCGTTTTCGGTCGCACCGTCAAGTCCTTCGTCAACTCTATATTGATTATTGTGTCCCATTTCCATCATGTCAATTTCACCTGATCTTGGCCAACCGACATCTGGTAGATTAGTTCCTAGTAACCAAGCTGCTGGCCACAGACCAGTAGACAGATCATCCGGCACTTTCATTCTTACTTCAATAAGACCGTATTTGATGCTCACTTTGCCTTCTGTAGTTACTTTGCCTGATGTAAACTCACTATCCCCCACAGTCTCACTTCTGGCTTCAATTACAAGCGCATTATTGCCTTCGTCTCCTTCTATCTCTTCGATATAGACGTTATCAGCATGGTAGTATTCTAATTCTTGATTTCCCCACCCACATAATTCTGGGCATCCATCCCCTTCGACGGCATTCCATATACTTGTTTCGAAGGTATCAAAATTCTCTTCCCAAAGTATTTCTCTTATGTCCACTTTCATGTAGTCTGTAGAAAAATTACCTTCTGCATCTATTACCTTCAATTGGAGGTTATGGACACCAGCAGCCAGCTCGATAGTAACTGTAGGGTCAGTAGCTATGACTCCTCCGTTTTCGCTCCACTCATAGCTGGCGATACTGCCATAACTATAAGACCCATCTAGTGTTATTTCTTCTACACCATCTTTGTCCAAATCTGTGGTGATTATTTCCCCTCCAGCATTGGCCAGTAGTTCTTCTCCAAAGGACACTTCTCCTTGTCCTTTCCACTTGCTCACTTTGACATAATCAATGTACATTTTGGCTGGCATGGGTGCTGTCACATCAGCTGGATCAGAGAAACCTGTAAATGACCCGCCTATGGCTAAGTTGAGTAAAAAGTAAAACGGCTTTTTAAAGGCCTCTTCATTTGCACCTAAAGGAAATGAATTGGTGTATAAATCATGTTCGCTTCCATTGTCGAAGGACGTCAATCTAATACTGCTGGGATCCCAATACAATCGGTAGGTCATGTATCGATCGTTCATTGGCGAAGACGATATGTATGGATTGTGATACCATTTGTCATAAGCTATACTCGCCGCACAACTCAAATTGTCTGGTGCACATGCCTGGCTAGTATACCATAATACATTGGCTCCCACGAAATTGTTGGGAGATCCAGAATGTCCTTCTATTGATCTTGCAGCAGCGCTGTGTCCCATCTCCATCATGTCGATTTCACCACATTGTGGCCATCCCGCTGTTCGATGGTTTGTCCCTAGCAACCAAGCTGCAGGCCATAGGCCATTTTGCACGTCAGGTACTTTCATTCTTACTTCGATGACGCCATATTTTATGGCCACTTTATTTTCGGTAGTCACTTTTCCTGAGCTGAATTCGCTTTCTCCGATGATTTGATCTTTAGCTTCCAATACCAAGGCATAGTTGCCTGGCTCTTCGGACATCTCTTCTATGTAAACATTGTCACCATGGTAGTATTCCAATTCCTGATTTCCCCATCCACAAAGTCCTTCGTCACAGCCATCTCCAACGGTTGTGTTCCATATGGAAGTATCAAAAGTATCAAAATTGTCTTCCCACAAGACTTCTCCAATTTCATCTGTACCCACAGTAACAGTAATGTCATCAGTAGCAAATAGTTCTTCTGAGTCAGTTATAGTTAAAGTGATCTTATGTGATCCGACAGCTAAATCTACACTTTCAGTGCTATTAGTTCCAATTGATACCCCGTCTATAGACCAATCATAAGTACTGATAGGGCCGTAGCTTCCAGAGGCGTCTAATTCAACTGTCTCTCCTTCGTCGACAGTTTTGCTAGCGCCAGCATTTGCCATTAATTTCTCAGGCGTAAATACTTCACCTTTTCCATTCCACTGTCGAACTCTGACATAGTCAATGTACATTTTACCAGGGATGGTCGCAGTAACTTGACCTGCCGTAGCGGCATCCGTAAAGTTACCCCCTACTGCAAGATTCATCAGGAAGTAAAAAGGCTTTTGAAATTCTTGCGCATCAGCTCCAATAGGAAAAGGACCTGTATATAAATTCTGAACATTTCCTTCGTCTTCCACTGTAAATCGAATTTGATATTCGTCCCAATACATACGATAGATTAGAAATCTATCTGTAAGAGGTGTTGCTCCATTGTATGGCTTGCAGTAATAATTGTCAAAAGATATACTCGCTGCACAATCTAGGTTAGTATCGTCACAGGCATCGTCTGAGTAGAACAGCAGGTTGCCACCCACGACATTGTTTTCATTGGCGCCACCGAGTCCTTTGTCTTGACGGAACTGGGCATTTTGACCCATTTCCATAATATCAATCTCTCCACAAGCAGGCCAGCCCTCAGATGGCGCGTTTGTCCCGAGCAACCAAGCTGCTGGCCATAATCCAGTACTCAAGTCGTCTGGCACTTTGATACGGAACTCAACCATCCCGTATTTAATGCCCACTTTATTTTCCGAAGTGACTTTTCCAGAGGTAAACTGACTATCACCCATAGATTCGGATTTGGCTTCCAGTACCAAAGCATAGTTACCTGGTTCGCCAGGAATCTCCTCGATATAGACATTGTCACCATGATAGTATTCCAATTCTTGATTTCCCCAGCCACATAATTCTGGACAACCGTCTCCTTCGGTGGTACTCCATAGTGATTCATCTAGGGTATTAAAATTATCTTCCCAAATGACTTGCCCTACTTGGGCATGCAGAGAAGCTGTTAATAAAAATGTAATCAGTAATAAATTACATTTTAATAGTAAGTGTCTAATCATAGCTTTATTGATTTCATAATTAAGGTTTCAAACTTGATTATTAATAACTAGGCAACATAAAATTACACTACACAAAAAACACATACCCTCAGTTTTCCACTACTACAAAAACACGCATAAAAACAGTAAATGATGGTTTAAGCGCCCAAGAGCTTTAGTTTTGGTTGAATCGGTATGGATCATAAAAACTTAATTTAGAGTCTCTGAATAGTTCAAATGGGGACGTGTCAATGTTTAGATACAACGTATTGACACCTGGTATAAGTAGGTTTGGTAGTTCGTATGTTAAAAATCCACCTGACATTTCAAGAATGTAATCTTTCCAATAGACTTTAAAAGTCGTTATTGTTGAATCGAACTTTGGAAGACTAATTTTATTTTGCTTGGATTTTATGCCGTTTAGTTCACGGTTTGGTGATATACTCAATTCTAATTAGTTGGTCTGAAATTCGTGCTTCATCAATCGCACATACTAAATCTGTTTTATAAGTGACCGTTTCTGATTTGTTGAAAGTATTTGATTGTCACCCCAATACGAGAAGAAATAGAGTAAGTAGAATGTAGAGTTTCATAGTTTATTCCTGCTCACTAACCCCAGCTATCATCCGTGGCTCTTTACGTGTATTTTGTTTCGGTTACAATATAGCTGAGTCTGTGATTTGGTCTATTCCTTTTCATTTCTCATAAGGCGCAGCGCAGAATCGGCGGGGCTTACAAACACCTCATGTGCTTCCTTTTCCCCTAAACCGCCATGCATGTCATATCAATTGTTAGCCACATATTCTTGACTAGCGTTGAGATAAAATGTTAGCCACAGGCATTCTTACTTTTTCCTATAATATACACTCAATTCTGGATGTAGATTTTTCTTAGGGTTATTACCGGATGCAAAAAAGACAACATTGTAAGGCTTTTCATTTTGATGTCTAATCATAATGCCATAGCGGCCTTTGTCATCTTTTACAATATCTTGTATAAGATATGTGACATCAATATTGACATAATCGGTAAAAGTACTTTTTGTTTTTGGAATAACTAATTGATTTACTTTTGTTGTCTCAGGTTGCTTATTCCATGTTACATCATTTTCATTCCAATCCGAAGTTACTCTTTGAATAATAATGCTATCCTGTCCTTGATTTCCTTTACCATCTTTATTGTAAGCAGATGTAGGATTAAAATACAAACTCAAAAATGCACTGTCTATTATTGCAGATGAAGGTATCTTGTCCAAATTGAAATCAATTAGTACTCTATTCACATTAAGCTCCCCGTTCTGAGTCCAGCAATAAATATGAATATCCTCCAATTTACCATAATTATTATAAGGTACAATACGGCTAAATACAGCATCTCCTCTCCTTGAGTTATTAGATGTAACTGACACTTTTTTCAAAGAACAAGAAGAGACCAAAACAAAAACCAAAATTATTATTACATTATTTTTCATCGTCTTTTTTTTCTTGTGGCTAACGTTTCGGCTATGATTAGTGCGGGAGTTAATAGTACTGAACTTTCGGATCTACACTTAGTCAAAACTTTTATTTAGTTTTATTTTTTTCTTTATAAAGGCATATAAAAAGATTTGGCAGACTTAATTGAAAGCTCTAAACTTTAGGTTAAGCACCAAACCCCGTATTAATCATAGCCATTGTTGGCATGTCGTTATTCTTTGACCTCTAAATCTTCTCTTTTTATGACTTCACCTCCAATAACAACTTTTTCTATAGCATCATATGCTTCAATATCGATTAACGGGTTTTTAGTCATCATAATTATATTAGCCTTTTTTCCGATAGCTAATGAACCAATAGAAGAATCTAAATGAAAAGCTTTGGCATTATTTATTGTAGCAGATGAAAGTATTTTATTTAAAGGAACTTCTGCTTCATCCATTAATTTAAGTTCCCAATTTCCATTATGACCAGGTTGATTTGCATAAATTGGTCCAGATGGCGTATCTGTACCAAAAAGAATTAGACCATTATTGTCAGAAAGGTATTTTAAAACTAGCATGGCATGAGCTTGTGCATTGCCATAGAGTGTATGTACCTCTTCTACATTAGATTCACTAAAAAGTTCTTTGGCGAACCATTGTCCTTCTTCGGTGTTATACCATTCAAGTAAATTTTTAGGAACCACTTTTTTTAAGGCAGACTGATTTAGAAATTTATTATCAACCAAAGCTTCCTCTCCTTCAACCACTGTTAATGTGGGAGTATAGCCTATTTGTTTTTGAATTTGTAAATCCAACGTTTCTTTTATTTCTAATGGAAGAGAGTCCGTTGGTACATCTTTATACTTTTCCCACTTCCATAGTCCGTGCGCTAAAATATCTACCCCTACGTCAGCCATAAAAGAATGTCCTTCCAATGAATTAGCATGAATCGTTAGAACAAGCCCATTTGCATGTGACTCGTTAAGTAATTCAGTCATAATACTTTTAGTAGGTAAGGGTAAATTGGACATTCGTCCAAAGCCTGACTCATAATAAGATTTTACAGCAATAGCCCCAGAATTTTTAATACGCTTAACCACCGCTTTGGGTGTATGGTCGGCTGGCTTATATTTATCTGGAATATACTCCGCTTGACTTTCCAAGTATATGAAATTTGGCTCAAATTCAAATCGAAACTCTTCAGGTGTATAAATCATTGGGTAACCATTTGCAACGGTAGCTCCAGAATATCCAATATGATATAAATCGGGTTTTAATGGTTGCATGTTAAAAGAACCGATTCGTTCATCTGATATGCCCCCAAGATTAATGATAGTGGTAAAGCCATAGTATAAATAACTTCTAGGCATTTGGTTATTAAATTCTTTGACTAGTTCAGGGTATTTTTCTATATGGTCTTGACGCATTCCTAGTACATCTATCATATGAACATGACTATCAATTAACCCTGGAATTACGAATTTTCCAGTTCCATCGATCTGTTCAAATGTTCCGCTTATACTTGGTATATTCTTGTCTATATAAACGATTTCATCTTTTTCAATCACTAAATGGCCGATATATGGGTTGTAATTTCCATCTTCTGTTGAAATAAGGGTAACGTTTGATATGTACAACCCTTGAGTAAGATTCAATTGTTCTTTTTTCTCCTGACAAGAGAATGCCTGTAATATAATTAGTAGTAGTATTGTCTTTTTCATAATCATTCTTTTAATGGATGTCAACGTGTTCGTGTATGGTTAGCTGAGTTGGATTCATCTGTTATACTTTATTGACAAAATAGCCACAGAGAAAAGGATTAAATGCTCTAAAAGAAGATTTAGGACTCGAAATATTAAAAAAGTGGTCTTAAAAAAGATTTAAGACTGAATGATTGTTAGAGTTTTCTGTACTCGGAAGGAGATAATCCTGTAGCTTTTTTGAAAGCAAGATTAAAAGTTGATTTAGAATTAAAACCGCAATCAAAGGCAACTGTTA
Source organism: Reichenbachiella sp. (assembly GCA_051531955.1). Classification (GTDB taxonomy): domain Bacteria; phylum Bacteroidota; class Bacteroidia; order Cytophagales; family Cyclobacteriaceae; genus Reichenbachiella. The sequence continues at coordinate 4,655 of JAOPTS010000049.1, read as the reverse complement.
GCATTTTCAATTGATTATATTCATTGTCGTTTAACCTTTTCTTTACTTCTTCGATTCGCCAATCATTAATATAATTGTTAAAATTCTTATGAATATGTTCATTGATTACAAAAGATAAGGCTTTTGGATTTACATCTAATGAGCCAGCAAGAGCAATTAGAGAAATATTACCATCTAAAAAGGGTTTTTCCTCATTCATTAAAAAAGTTAATTGTTTTAATAAATTTTTACCATCTACCTCTTCTAAAGTAAAATTTTTCCTTTTTGTAATTGCCTTAATGTCAAAGAGAAATCGATCGTTTATAATAACTTGTAAACTCATATAATAAAGAATCACTGCTATTATTAGCATAATTGGATAATAATATATGAGCTCCATAGTATAGTCAAAGTATACTAATTCTGCCAAAACGTAGATTAACCAAATGATAAAAAAACCAAAAAAATTGTATATCAATTTATTTAATAGTTTGTTAAGCTCTTTACTATATGAAGATTTATGTTGTCTAACAATTTTATATGTTAGATAAAGGTATATTGAAAAATAGATGATGCTAAAACGATCGTTAACTTTAATGATGTTAGTTAGAGACATCATGTAATCGATTGGATTTTTTAAAGAAAAATAATATAATATAAATGCTAAATTTATAATTAGAAATGGGAGGAAATGTAGGGTGTTAAAATTCAAAGGATTCTTAGTAGCTCTAGATGATTCTTTTGCATAAAGGTACAAAGCGGGAGAAATCAATAAAAAGAAGTTAAGATTATTAAAGAACCATGGTTGGCTTTCATAGATACCTATTATTACAACTCTTCCTAATAAGGCTGCAAAACCGATTAGTATTAGGGCTAAATAAAAAAAATCTTGCCTTAGTTTAAATCCTTTTATTAAAAGAAAAGCGCCAATAATAAGGCCTTGCATGGCACCAAATGAAATGACGAAGTTTATAATATTGTACAATTTTTTACATCTTTAAATATTTTACTCTTTTTCAGTCCAAATGGCATACAACGCCCATGTATGAAGCGTGCGTTTTTGGAAAGTTAATCTATCTGATTCTAAATAGCCAAATCTGCGAAATGGTCTATAAATTTTCTTCTCAATAGGCCAATTCGCAGAATTGGCGTGGCTACCAAAATCCGCCGCCCTTTCGTCTAGCGCTGCCCACGCATGATTTCATCACAGAATTGTTGTGAGGTGTTTATTCTCCGATTCTACTTTTATAATCCATGCGCTGATGCAAAATTCTAATGATTTCAATTGAATTCCCTTTTGTTGTTTTATAAAATATCACATGGGATTTAACATTGATTACTCGATAACCAGCCCTTAAATCGTTATAGTTTTTACCCAAACTAGGTTGAGAACTTATATCTGAAAACCTGTCTATTATAATTTGGTAATAATTGTCAGCTTGTTGTATTGACCAATTTTCCTTTGTGAATTCCCAAATGCCAATTAAGTCAATTCTGGCTTTTGATGAAATACTGTATTTCATTTGATTTTATGTTTGGAATGTAATTCATCCAATAATATTTGAGGATCGAAGTTTTCAACCAAACCACTTTCTTCCCCTTCAATTAACGCTTTTGTAAGGATGCTTTTATGTTCTTCTTGTTCTTCAAGTAAACGTAATGCCGCTCTAATTACTTCACTGACTGAATTGTATCTTCCTGTTCCTACTGTTGAAGAAACAAAATCTTCAAAATGATCTCCTAAAGCGACTGATGTGTTTTTGCCCATGACCTTCTATATTTTAGCTATTTCAAAGGTACCAATTATTGGTAATTGAACCAAGTATTGATGGCGAAAATCTAATTACATACAACGCCAAGATATGGGGTCGTGGCGTTTGATGTCTTGTTAGTTTCGGATGCTAATATAGCCGAATCTGGGATTCGGCTCATATATTATTTAATTCCAATGAGCCGCAGCGCAGAATCGGCGGGGATTCCAAAACCTCGAGGTCTTGCTTTACCTCTAAACCGCCATGCATCTCATATCAATTGTTGTATGGAGTATTTTTATTCGTGTTCTATTTTTGCAACAAACCAAGAATTGTCTAAGAATTCATAATCAATTGTTAAGCTTCCATTCCAATATGCTCTTTGTCCATCGACGTTGGTATAAAAATCCATTTTAACGTTTGCTTGATTTTCGTTAACTGAGAAGTCGTTAATTTCATACCCATCAGGACTTTCTTGAGACTTTAACCAAAACATATAATCAAAAGAACATGAGCTTGGAGCCCATCCAGTTTCAGGTTCTTCTCGGTATTGAAGTTGCTCCAAGTCCTCCCTGCATTCTTTAGTTCTCATTGTTTCATTTTCTATAAAGGATTGCCCGAATATACCGATTCCATCCAAATATGAGAGGTATGCATTTAGATCCAATACATAATAGCCTGATTTATTCTTCGAAGCAAAAGGACCGTGATTTCCATTGATAAGCCTGGAATAAAGTTGTGAGTTGATCTCTTTTATCACTTCTTCATTGTTTATCGGTTCGGGTTGCTTCTTGGTTGACTCAGTTGTTTCTTCTAAAATCTCTTGAAGAACTGAATCTTGCTTGACAGAATTTGAATTGGATTGATTAGAGTTACCACAACCTAGAAAAAGCACGGTAATCATAATTAGACACATATTCGTTTTCATTATGTTTTTAGAGGTTAATTAAAGTGTTTGGATTTACCAAGTTTAAATTCCATACAACGCCTGTCTATGTCACGTGGCGTTGGTGTAAGTTAAAGTGTCGGATTCAAAGTAGGAAAAATCTCCGATTTTTCATCATACTTTTTTGAACCAATGTGAAAAATCGGAGATTTTTCCGGTGCATCCAGAAAGCAGGAGAGTAGAGTCTACAGCCGACCGCCATGGGATATCAGACCATGTTAGCGGTATTTTTAGATGTTATTTAGAAGGCTGTAAAGTCCAAATCCGACAAGAAGTATTCCCCCTATTTTGAAGAATGTCCCGAACTTTTTATACCAAGCTTCCTCTTTTTCAGGGGTGTCTTTTCCTTTGAATGGATTGTATACTTTAAAGCCTGTTAAGGTCATATATGATCCGAACCCAATGTTCCCAATTGCAAATAACAGTTCCATATTAGTCTTTGTTTGCGTACCATTTTACAAGGTACATGATAAGAATTCCGATGAATAAAGTTGAAGCAGTAATAGCAATCTCGAGAGTTCCAATAGTTCCCGTGACAGTTTGCACTGATAGAATAGTAAATGGAATTGATGCAACTAATGCAATCCAAAATGTTCGTTCAGCTTGTTTTGTGAAAAGTTTCATGGTTGGTTAATATTCGATTTAAAGGTAGTTACCGCTAACGCCGCTGTATGAATTGTGCGTTTTGGTGAAGATAATGTTTCGTCTACTAAATAGCCAAATCTGCGAAGTGGTCTATTACTTTTTTCAATTCTAAATAGGCCAATTCGCAGAATTGGCAGGGCTACCAGAATGCAGAAAAGATTCCTCTAGCATTGTTCACGCATGATTTCATCACAGAATGTTAGCGTCATTTCAAGTATTTAAGAGGTTCGACAGTTTGTTTGGTAATGATATAGTCAGAGTTCCGTCATCATTTGTTTTTTTAGGAAACGAGAAGAAGCTGCCCTTATAAAACCAATAGAAATTAGTATTAATGTTTCCAGTATCTTCATTAAAAAATTCTTCTACAGTCGGATAAAGTATTGTGATAAGATCAATAATGTTATCGGAAGATATTGGGTGCAAGAAAGCAGTCCCTTTTGTCGGAATAGCTAAAAGAGTTCCTAGTTCACTTGTTGCAAATGAAACGTTTCGATCCAGTTCAATGGAGTAGGCGGAAGCAAAATCTCCACTGAATAATGCAAAGACTTGAAATTGATCTTCGTATAAATACTCCTTAATATCAATTTCCTCATTCGAAATGTTATCAAGAGCGGTTCGGAAAAGTTCATCGGTGCTAATCTCCCATTCCAAAATCTCATCCTTTCTGACGTAATGAAATTGTTCTTCGAAATCTAATACCAGAAATGTTAAAGTCTCAGGAAAATTGGTTTGACTAACATATTCTTCTGCGTTGCTTAATAAATCATCTGCTTTTATTAAGACTTTCAGATATTTAGACGCATGCTCAAAATCCTTAAATAGGAATTTATATGCAGCAGAGTGGTCTTGAAGTTTCGAATAGTGGCTTAGAATTTCTTCAGACCATTCGGCCTGTTCTAATTGCGCTATTCTTCGAACTAAATTGTCTAGAAAAAAATGCCTATCATCATCTTCTGTTTCTTGATTAATAGTTATTTGTCCTCCATCAATACTCTTCACATCAAAATCAAGATTCTTTAAATGATGAAGACTTAATTCAATGATTTTATCAAAGTCCTTTTGACTTACAAAAGACTTATAATCTTCAGGAATTTCGTACTTGGATGATTTTTTGAATAATGAAAATACCATTAATAAGTCTTATTGACGCTAACGCCTGTCTATATCATCGTGGCGTTGGTGTAATTTAAGGTGTCGGATTCAAAGTAGGAAAAATCTTCGATTTTTCATCATACCTTTTTCATCCAATGTGAAAAATCAGAGATTTTTCCGATGCTGATAGAAAGCAGAAAAGCTGAATCTATCACTAAGTCGCCATGGGATATAGACGATGT
>JAOPTS010000048.1:2491-13475 GCA_051531955.1 Reichenbachiella sp. | reverse complement strand
TTTTCATCATACCTTTTTTATCCAATGTGAAAAATCGGAGATTTTTCCGGTGCTGATAGAAAGCACGAAAGTCCGCCCAACCACTAAACCGCTATGGGATATCAGACCTTGTTAGACTCACTTTATTTTCATTCCAAAGACAACTGCTCCAAGTTGTCGAAATTGAGACGCCTTGAATTTTCCGGTTTTCTTAATAGGTATTTCTCGTTTTAGCCGTTGATAATTTTTGTAGTAGAAACTTGAAAATCTGACTTTAATTCTATCATTCTTTATTAGCCAAATTGCTTCGTATTGACCACCTCTGGAATTCTCCATCAGAATCACGCAGTAATCAAAATCATTCCATTGATACTTTTTTCGTATAAAAGGTATTAGAGGGTTTGTAAGTTTAATGTTTTCCTTAGTAATGATAATTAATTTGTTCTGAGTTATGAACAGAGTAAGAATAAGCAATTGTAATCCTAGTATTGTAATATGAGTAATTATAGAAGATTGATCTTTAATTATTTCAGCTATACTGCTCGCATTTGGTCCAAATAGCAATAAATATGTTAATGGACTTATTAATAAGTTAAGAAGTATAAGTAATCCAAAACCACCGAAATATTTATACTTAGATTTCATATAATTCTGCATGAATTGAGTCTAACGCCTGTGTATGAATTGGGCGTTTTTGGTGAAGATACTGCTTCGACTACAAAATAGCCAGATCTCTAATGTGATCTATAATTTTTTCTTTTTACATAGAGCGTATTTGAGATATGGCGGGGCTTCCAGAATGCAGAAAACTCTCCTCTAGCACTGTCCACGCCTGATTTCATGACACCATGTTGTGAGTAGTTTTAATTCATATGTTATCTCGCATGAATTGTAGAGGGTATTACTACTGCTTTCTCTGGAGAATAACGATCAAATAAAGAAATGATTCTTGCAAACTCTTCCTTATCGCCCTCAACTTTAATGTCTGCGTTTTTGACAATTTCTTCAGCGGTTACTTGACTAAGATATATTGCCGCCCAACTCTCCGCTGACATTTTTACGCTCATGTTGGCCTCTTCTTTAGGATAATCATCAACATTCTCAATGTACTCTACTACCGCTCTTCTAACATCTAATCCAACGGTTTTCCCACCATCAATTTGAAATTTGATATAGGCATTTGTAGCATCACTTTTCTCAGGATCAATCCGCACTCTGAAATAATTAAGGTAGGTATTTGGGGATTGTTCAATAGCCTTAACAGTTGGAGGAACAAGCCGTGCAATGGTTAACTTATTTTCTAAAGAAAGTGCTTGTGAAAGCATATGTGCTCTATCAGTCGCTCCTGTTGTGCGGTATGCCATTTGACGCAAGGCTTCTGCTTTTAAATTTCTGACCTCTTGGTCATGTGGGTCCAACGTATATAGATAGTTGACCAATTGTGCGGCCCATGCAAATTCATTTTTATCTAGAGCATTTTGCGCTTCTTTTAGCACCTGATTTCTTCCACCCATCAAAGGTACTATCCGTGCAGCCTCATCTTGTGGTGCTAATACTTTAAGATGAGCCGCATCATTGTCATACCAGCCTATGGCATAGTTATATATTGCAGGAACGTAGGAAGTCATTTCTCCATATATTTGAAAATTATAGGGAATCTCATTCAAATAGGAAGGCATTGTTACAAAGTGGCGCAGTTCATCTGGACCCATACCACCTAATATACCTCGTAAAGTTTGATCAAGCATAAATTGTGCTCCATCTAAATATCCCTCTAGAGTAGTACTCACATTTTCTTCTCCAATAATGGGTTTACCTGCGGCAGACACCAGCACATCAGGCTTTAGGTCACGCTGTTCTTTCAGCCCTTCGATCCAATTAGTTGGATCTCGATATAAATCTCCTCTTAATGAATACAGTTGAGGTGGTCCGGTCCAAAGTAGCGTGGTAAACAAAACTCTACTTTCTGGCAACCAAACTGCCGTATGAACTTTGTCGTCAGAACCATATTTAGTGAAAAACTGCATTTTAACACCTAATACATCCATGGTCTGGCGATCCTTAACAGGAGTGTTAATAGGAATAAAGGCCGAAATAATTTCCGGTAAAATTATAGGTACTACATAAGCATCAGGACCCTTTTTAGGTAAGTACGCGTTGAACTGCATCGCAGCTCGAGCCATCAGGTAAGGGCCTGTTTCGGGATAAAATGCGGGTATTCCTGAAGATTTTAGATTTTTATCTACAACTTCATTAAGGTCTGGATGGCCAATAATTTGAATATCCATATTTCCTTCTGCAAATACCCCCGCACCCATTACTGTATGTGAATGACCATAGATTATGCTCTTAATAGGTTTGTCTGAAAAAGTACGTATGGCTTCTAACAATACCTGCCCATCATGCTTGCTGTCACCAGTATCAAAAATAATTAGTCCATCTTTGGTTTCAATCACACTTATAGGTGCCAAACCGTAACCACCCACAGTATAAATTCCTTCTGAAACCTTAATGATTTCTGGCTTGGTAAAAGCGATTTTATCAACTCCATCTAAAAGTTTCTTATTTGTGACTGCTCCATTGGGTGCTTCCACAAGTTCTACTGGTGCTCCCATGTATGGATCATTTTCAATGTATTTTGAGTTGATCGGAGACTCCTGTTGGTTTTTGTTATCAACTGCTGGTTGACAGCCTATTAAAGCTACTACCATTATTACAGATAAATATTTCATCATAGTCTTGATTTTTTCATTACTCACAACGCCTAGCTACCCTCCGTGGNNTTCCGGTGCTGGCAGAAACCACCGTTCTCAACTCTAGCAGTAATCACCATGGAGTGGTAGGTAATGTTGTAGTTCGTTTTTTTATCCGAGTTTATTGAGAAGTTCGGTGAGTCTTTCAATGATTTTTTCGAGTTTGTTGTAACTCCAAACTTTGGGAGCCCAATTAGGAATTTCCACAGTAGATTCATTAACACTGAATTTAAATTTGTCCAAAGTGCGGTTTAAATTTAATTGGTTATTCAGGTGGGGTTTATCCTTCAAATCTAGTTCTAACTTAAATTTGATTGTAGACATAGAATCCACGATAGGAGTTAGTCTGAAATTGAAACCGTTAATTATCCCTGAAATTGTGAAGATATTTAATGTTTTTAAGTGGAGTGTTTGATAGATTTCAGAATTCTGATATTTTTTCATCAATTTCCGTCGAATATTCTCAGTATTCCATAATTGAACTATATAAATAAGGGTAAAAGCTGTTCCTGTACCTAAGCCTAATAAAATTGATTCGGTATTACTTAATACTCCATAGAGAATTGCCAGTAATGTCCAACCGATTGTATTGAAGAAAAATGTTTTTAATATCTGTTTATTAGTTGGAAACCAGTTTGTCATTATTTTCATGAACTACAACGCCTGTGTATGAATTGGGCGTTTTTGGTGAAGATAATGTTTCGTTTACTAAATAGCCAAATCTGCGGAGTGGTCTATTACTTTTTTCAATTCTCAATAGGCCAATTCGCAGAATTGGCGGAGCAAGGAAAATGTAGAGCTGTATTAACTACTGCCGAACAAGCCTGATTTCATTACACCATGTTATCGATATTTACGAACATCCGCTGCAACCTGAACAACCGCTGCTGCAGCCACTACTACAGCCGCTACTACATCCTACATCTCCAAAATCTGAAACGTCAAAAGAGCAACCAGCGCTACATCCTATCCAATATGAACAGCCCGTATCATAGTCATCTTTGCGAGCTACATCCTTATCCATTTCTTTGAAAAGTGATTCAAAGTCGGCAAACATATTTTGATCAAAACCAGGTAACAAAAGAAAATTATTCCCGAGGCTTTTCAGTTTGACCAAAGCTTTTTCTTTGTCTGAGTCAAGCAATGTTTTTAGCTCTGAGGAAAGAATTTTTAATCGTTTGGAAATCTGTCCCGCAATTGATGAGCCTAACTTATCAAGTTTCATGTTTCGGTTCCACCAATATGTCCAGCTTGGAGAAAGTCTACCTTTAATAGGCTCTGTTTTCATTATGTCAGTTTGGAGGTTTCCAATTTTCCCTAATGAATTTTCTATAACTGCTTTTCCAAAATATCTAACTTGAATTTGTTCTACTTCCTCTGTGAATGGACTTAAAAAATGTTTTTCGAATTCATTAGTATGGTATGAGCTGAAATTTCTTCCCTTTTTAATGTATTTATAAGTATACACGACATTCCTTGATTCTATTACTGTATCTACATGTTCTATTTGTAACACTTTTTTTAGAATCAAGTCCATTACACAATATCTGAAGCATTCTCTTACTTCGTACTCTTTAGGATTGAGTAACAAATATGTTTGAGCAGGAGCGTATTTAGTAAGATCGATTTCGCTTAAGGTCGTTTGATTATCCAATGTTTTTTAACGTTTATTCTTCTAAAGTGTATATCTGAAAATCTTTTGTCAGAATCTGGCCAGAATTCTTCAGGGGCTACTTTCTTGAAATATTTCTTATATGAGTTTAGAGTTTCATTGTAGAAATTTTTGAATGTAACAGTTGAGTCGCTTCCACCAGTTGTTGGGCCATGATGAATTTCTCTTTGTAATAGATGTTTACATAAATCAATCCAGTAAGATCGTGTGTAGATTAAATGTAAATGCCACACTTGATCAACTTGGTCGGAAGGAGTTACAGGATGATCAACCGTACAAGCAAGGAAAAGAAACTTTTTATACTCTTCAATGGCTTGTAATGCATGGGAGATTTTCCATCCATTTTCTTTTGCTATGCGCATTGAAAAAGTGTAAGCTGAATCAGGTTCATCGATTTCAAAATTTTTCAATTTTCCCCAAAGTTCCTCTTCTATTGAATTCATTAATAAGTTATCGATAACGACAAGCTAAAATCCGGTGGCCTACCGTTCATTGATTTCTTCAAAAATATCGGAAACTGGAATTGATTGCAAACAATTCATAAGCCAATGGATTTTTAGCATTTGTTATGGCGATTAATTGAGTTTAAAATATCCAACGCCGTCAGTTCCAAGTTGAATTCGTTCGTGATTAGTAATAGTGCCATCACCGTCTAATTGGATTATTCCGGTTGAATTGAATGTGTGTATTTCTGATGGGTTTAACTTAATTAGGGTCGATCCAATTGTGAGCATAATTTGAACATTCCCAGTATTCTCAATCTCCAAATTAGATCCGACATTATAGGTTCTTATCCAACCAAGGTCACCAAGGGTCGTGGTAGATAAACCACTTGGACTGGTTAAATCCACAACTGCACCATTAGACTTTAATTCCACATCCATTACCAAGGCAGATACACTTATCTCAAAATCTAAACTAAGGTTGATGGTGTCTGAATCATTCAGAGTTTTGCCTTCAAATGAGATTATTGCATCATTAAATCCTGCCGGCAATGGCTCTATGAATCCAATGCCGTTTATTCTATTTCCATGTGTAATATCCAAACTTACGATAGGTATAAATCCTTGATTAGACTCTTCATCTAGATTGACAAAATTTAAAGGTTGCAGTTCCAATATGCTTGAAGGGGAAATAGCGAAGGAAGGGTTGGATGAAGTGATAGTAATATCAAATATCAATTCTTCACCTTGATTTGTAAGTAGAAATCCAAATTCACTACTTGCTTTTATTGGGCCTAAATCGAATGTTGTTTCTGACGTCTGTGAGATTCGACCATTTGAATTAACCTTTCCATTAGGATTGGTTTCGGATATTAGTGTTATCCCAAAGGAGCCCGGCAAAAGTGGAGTCACTTCTTCATCTTTATACTTATCACAAGATACAAGAGTTAAAAATAGTGTTGAAATAATAAAAATTTGTTTCATGATTAGTTAAAATATAAATATACATTCCTATCGTGTCCAAGTTTAAACTTGTTGTAATTTGAAATGGTATTATTTCCATCCAATTGAATTAATCCTTTAGAATTAAAGGAGTAGGCTTCTGAGGGATTTAACTCGACTTGAGCAGATGAATCCACTGTTAGCAGTATTTTAACATTTCCAATGTTCTTGATCTCCTGATTGGATCCAACGTTGTAATGATTAACCTTGCCAGCCATGAGGCCTTTACTTATTGCAACTGGTTTAGTTAAATCCACAATTTCACCATCGGACTTTAACTCAATGTCCATTATCAAAGCTGATACGATTACATCTATCTCTAGCTCTACATCGACTGTGTCTGAGCCGTTGAGAGTCTTACCTTCAAATGTGATTATTGCATCGTTAATTTCTGCAGGCAAAGTTTCAGCATATCCAACACCTGTTGGACTAATTCCGTGTATTATAGTTAAGTTTATTAATGGAATTAAACCTAGACTTGATTGATTATCGACAAAGATCAAAGGTTTAAGTTCAGAGATTGAAGTGGGGAAAATAGCAAATGAAGAATTAGATGAGCTAATAACCACATCAAATATTGAAGTCTCACCTTGGTTGGTCAGAAGAAATCCTAATTCTCTGGTTTCTTTAATTTGTCCTAAATCGAATGATATTTCTGAAGTCTGTGCTAATCGACTAGTAGAGTTAATCCTACCATTGGGATTGGTTTCGGATATTAATGTTATCCCAAAGGAGCCTGAAGAGAGTGGTGTCACTTCTTCATTTTTACACTTGTTACAAGAAAAAATGATTGGCGAGATAATAATCAGAGTTATAGCTTTTTTTAGGCTCATGATCTTTAATTAAGAGTAGTAAGATATAAATACCCACTTCCGTCATCATGGAGGTGAATTCGATTGTAATCCGTCACGGTACCTTGACCATCTAATTTAATAAATAGATCATCTCCTGTGAAAGAATGTACTTCTGAGGGATTTAATTCGATTTCAGTTGAATATCCAACTGTAAGAAATATTTTAACATTTCCAGTGTTCTCTATTTCGTGATTGGATCCAGCTTTATACAATCTCATATCATCCGTGTCAATACCATAGCAACAAGCAGATCCTAATGGTTTAGTTAAATCCACAATTTCACCATCAGACTTTAACTGAATGTCCATTATCAAAGCTGATACGATTACATCTATCGCTAGCTCCACATCGACTGTGTCTGAGCCATTGAGAGTCTTACCTTCAAATGCGATTATTGTATTGTTAATTCCTGCCGGCAAGGTTTCAGTAAGACCAATACCTGATGGACTAATTCCGTGCATTATAGTTAAGTTTATTAATGGAATTAAACCTTGTCTTGATTGATTATCGACAAAGATCAAAGGTTTGAGTTCAGAGATTGAAGTAGGGGAAATAGCAAATGAAGAATTAGATGAGCTAATAACCACATCAAATATTGAAGTCTCACCTTGGTTGGTCAGAAGAAACCCTAATTCTCTAGTCGCTTGAATTTTACCTAGATCAAGTGTGATATTTGTTTGTGATACTTGTTCAGTTGAATTTAATCCATTAATGGAGTTTGATTCAGAATTTGACTGAAGACCGAGGATGCCGGGAGAAAGTGGAGTCCCTTCTTCATCTTTATACTCATTACAAGATACAAGAATTAATAAGAGTGCGGAAATAGTAAGAATTTGCTTCATAATTCGTTTTTTTATTCGCCATAACGCCACTGTATCAATCGTGGCGTGTGATTTAGTTTAAGTTTCGGCTACAAGATAGCCAAATCTCTGATTTGCGCTATCCCTTTTTGATTCCATAGTGCTAATCTGAGATATGGCGGAGCTTCCAGAAAGAAGAGAGCTTTCGTTTACAGCCGAATAGCCATGATTTGATTACAGAATGTTACCAGCTTTTCATTCTTGGAAAATTTCAAACCTTCTTGTTGAGATATGTTTTTTTGCATTATAACTATCAATTTTGATTAATCGGTTCAAGGAATCATAGGTGTATTTATCATTGTCACGATGTAAAAAGTCCAAAGAATACCCGAACCCGTTGTAGCCTGAATGATATTTTCTGTATCTGCTTTCTAGAAGCTTGGAGTCATTGTAAGTATTCATGAAATGAGATAGTGTATCCCCAGTGGTGTTGAATACAAGTTCTTCTGTCACCAAACCATCATTGTTCAAAATTTGATGCTCATATCCTGTTAATTTCCCGTTGACATAATATTTCATTTTTGTGATTTTTTTTTGCCAATCGTACGTTTTTGCCTCATTGGATCCTGATATTAACTTAATAGAATCTTCGAAATCGACTGTGCCAGACTTAAAAGCACTAAACTCAATAATGTTTGGATGTTCAATATTGTCCCATTTTTTAGTGATTAATTCTCCCTTATCATTATAGTAGTAGAATACTTTTTCATACAAATATGACTCTTCTGAAGAAAAATTACTGAAGACTAGAATAATCGAATCTTGATTTAAAGAATTTCTATAAAATATAAATTTTGGTTCTTGTTTCACATTCTGCCAACTTGCTTTTTCTGGGTTAACATATTCGTACATAGAATTGTATTTCAAGTATAAACTATCCATTGTCCCATCTTCGTAGGGATCATGATCATAATTCTTATAAATATAATCTATTTCATTTTCGTATGCCCTCGATATACTGTCATTAAAGGTGCTTTGGTTAAATAGTTTATTTACACCTCTCAAGATTCCACTTTCATCATATTTATATAGAATTTTGGTTTGGACTTTATCACCATAACCTGATAGTGTGAATTGATGCTTTCCACTTTCGTTAAACCAAAAAGAACTAATTTGTTGCTCTGGAGCATGATCATAATGAAAGTATTCATACACATGGCTGACATTGCTGCCATAATTAACTGTGTCTATTGAGGGATATTCCTGAGCAAACAGAATAGTCGGAATTAGTTGACAAATAAAAAAGGGAGTGATTTTATGCATGATTGCTGGTAACGCCAGCCTATCTACCGTGGTCTGACATCTACTTTTGTTTAAGTCACAAAATAGATAAATCTCCGATATTCATCACTATTTTTTTATTCTCGTGAGGAAAATCGGAGATTTTTCGGGGCTAGCAGAATGCAGCAGTGCTTCTTCTAGCAGTAAAGCACCATGGTAGATCAGGCAATGTTACCGTCATTTCTGCATCGTAAAAGTTGCTCTCATTTCCTTAATTATTCTTGCCTCTTCGGAAACTTCTATTCTGTCAAGAAGCGATCTGAGCTTGTTATTAGACAAATGGATGAATCGCTTGTCATTTCTGGCATTCTTATATCTGATTTTCCTTGATTTCCAACGTTCTGAGCCGCCTTGCAGGTTCTCAATAACTAAATCAAAATATGCCTCACTATTGAGAAAAGTGTAATCGTTAAGGTTCTCTTTATTAGACATTTGAAGAACACTAATTGCCTGAGTAAAACTCTTAGAATCCAGTAATGTCGTGAAATACTCCGAGTACGAGTCTTCCAAATCACGATTTCCAATATTGTCTGTTGGTCCTATAAATCCATAGAATGGGCATGGCTTATTGAACTGATCGAATGCCTTTATTAAATAAGCACCATAACAAGTTGCCATCGAGATAAAGAGGTTGTTTTGGGATGCAATATTAATATCACGAAGGTAATCCGCCAAAACAAGCCAGTTGAGAAGTTCTCCAGATCGGAGCACAAGACCATCCCTGTTTTCAGAACCGTGAATTTCAAAATGCAAATAAGGTAATGTGTTCTGTTCTAACACTTGAGATTTGACATGTTCCAATAACGAAAGAGTTTCCTTCAAATTTGCCGTATCATAAACCTCAACGTTAATATTGGAATATTGCCAGGTCTTATACTTTAGGACATTTTCAAAGAGGTTCAATCCAGTTTGACGTTCATCGGAATCCAATGACTGTATTACATAGATAGTGTTGAAATATACATTAGTCTTCATCTACTAGGTAATATCAAAAATTATTCATTGACGGTAACGCCACTGTATGTAGCGTCCGTTTTGGTGAAGATAATGTTTCGGATTCAGAATAGCCAAAGCTGTGCTTTGGACTATTATTTTTTGATTCACAATAGGCCAAAACACAGTTTTGGCGGGGCTTGCAGAAGCTTCAAAACTCTCACCTAGCTGCTCCCAAGGATGATATCATACAAAATGTTACCAGCTTATTCTTTCTAGAAAGTAAATACTAACTTTTGCTCACTATTCACAGGTTTATCATTTACTTCAGCAGGCTTCCATTTATTCATTTGATTTAGAATGTTAATTACTTCATCGTTGTACTCATGTCTGAGAGAAAAATCCATTTTATATGAATAGAGATTTCCAGAAGTATCAATTGTTATAAGTACTTCACCCTGTATTTTAACTCCTCTTTGATTTACAATATTTGAATGTGCCAAAGCATCATCGACAAATTCCTGCGGATCACAATCATCAATAAGTGTTGCTTTCTTTTCAATACAACGATAAATCGGTTCATTGTTAATACTATCCTTTTTGAGACATATTTTTGGTACTGACCATTTACAACCTGTCTTTTTATATAACTCATCGTACCAAGAGAAATCAAACTTATTTGTACGAACGAGTTTAATTTTCCCACCACCTTTTAGAAAAAGTACCAAAGTATCATCATTCATCCAGAAGTTGGTTTCACTTTCTTTTAATTCTCCTTCAATCTTATCTAGTAATCCCCCAAAGCAAGCAATTTCTGTGTAAATCCCGGCTACTGTTCCCTTCACAACTAGAGTCTTTCCTACAACAGAATAATGAAATGAATAGTTGTTGCAATGATGGATTTTCATTTTTCCATTATTAAATGATATGATAGATGGGGAGTCAGAAAGTCTACTATGGCAAATCAGCTGATTAGCCGCTTTGTAATAAAGGGGCGTCCAGTTTCCCGTTAATTTATCATCAGCAAAATTAATGGTTGAAATAAATGCTAAAAGTATTGATAAGTTCATTCTTGATAAAAGCTTAGGTTAAATGTGTTATTGTAATCCAGAGATTCTAAAAAGTCACATTTATTTTTTACGATTGCTGGTAACGCCCAGCTACCCTCCGTGGTGCTTGACGTAAATTTTGTTTCGGTTACAAATTA
>JAOPTS010000048.1:1843-2472 GCA_051531955.1 Reichenbachiella sp. | reverse complement strand
TTCATCACTACCTTTTTTGATCCATGTGAGGAAAAGCGAAGATTTTCCGGTACTGCCAGAAACCGCCGCTCTCGCCTCTAGCAGTAATCACCATGGAGTGGTAGGTAATGTTATGAGCTTTTTCTATGGAGGACTGTTAGGACTTTAATTCTTGTTCCCCACTGCTCTAAGAATGCTATTTTATATGGGTTTATTTCGATCAAATCAAATTGAAGGGTGTCACGACTTTCAGGTTTATTCCACTCAAGATAAAATGTTAGTTTATTATTGATCGAGTCAATTTCATAAATACCATGCATTTCTTCTACCTGAGCAGTTTGTGTTTCGGGTTGACCTCTTTCAAACTTATTATTAGGGAAAAATCTATATTCATATCTATTCGCAGTTGATTCTACATTGTCAATAGAACTCTGATTTAAAGTTTGAGGTGATTCATTGATAACTTCAGCAAATGAAACTTCCCATTCTCCCTCGATAGAATTATAACTTTTCCAGCTAATTGAATTATCCTGCTTAGTGTTTTCATTGCAGGAAATGGAAGTAATAAAAATAGCAATGTAAACGACCTGATGAAGTTTAAACGATTTCATTATATAAAATTGGGGTTTGTTAATCTTGCTCATAACGCC
>JAOPTS010000048.1:0-1774 GCA_051531955.1 Reichenbachiella sp. | reverse complement strand
AGCGAAGATTTTCCGGTGCAGGAAGAAACCACCGCACTCTACTCTGGCAGTAATCACCATGGAGGATCAGGTCATGTTAGCGATATTTTTCGTCTATCCTTCTGACTATTCGAGAGTGCTGTTCAAATGCCGAGTATAAAGTTGACTTTAAATATTCGCTTGAAAAGGTCGACAATTCCTCACCACGATATGTCATTGTACATTCATTCTTCGAGTTGGTAAGAGCGCATTCCGTCTTTAGTGGATAATTGATTTCAGCTATTGTTCTTGTTGCCTGAACAAAGGAGCTATCAACTGAATAGATTATAGAGAAAGTGCCATTGGGTTCACTAACGCTTATGCCTGTTGAATCACTTGTTCGAATATATTCGGTTGTTCTTCTGGTATAGATTTGATGCACATTTTCAATGGTTGACCAAGTTCCAATTTTAATTCCGTCCTGATACTTTCCAATTGTAAACCAGTCTATTAGGGAGTCATTTTTACTTGCTGGGTGATGAATCCACCATCCTTGATTTACACCTTGTTCGTCAAGACAATTTATTTCTAAAAGATCTAAAGGAGCAATTTCACTCGATACATGGTAAATATCTCTATCCAATTCAATGCAATTTTGAGCAACAACTGTATTGCACGCTATGAATGTGTAAAGGAGAAAAAAGTAAATTTTCATATAGTCATTATCGCTAACGTCACTGTATCAAGCGTGGCGTGTGATTTAGTTTAAGTTTCGGTTACAAGATAGCCAAATCTCTGATTTGCGCTATCCCTTTTTGATTCCATAGTGCCAATCTGAGATATGGCGGGGCTGCCAGAAGGCATAGAGCTTTCATTTACAGCCGAATCGCCATGATTTGATCACAGCATGTTAGTGACTTTTATTCTTCTTCGACCAGTTCTGCTTTACGTCTTATCCATTTTGCATTCTCAGTTTCTCGCTCAGCTTCTTCGCCATAATCTAGATCGAATACTTCGTTCAAAGATTCGTCTCTTAAAACTAGCTGTTCTAATGCTACTATTTTGATGTCTTCTGGTAGTTGGTCTCCTGTCAAAAATTGCCAATCGCCTTCAAGATCATGTATTACTCTTAAAATAGGCCTGTTAAGATCCAACCATTGCCTTGTTGTAAAAGCCGCCATGTTTTTCTCTTCTCTAAACTTAAATGTTGCGTTTCGGTCGAGTAGTGGTTGCTTGTATCTGAATTCATCTTCAAATTCGTTCTCCCATGGAAGTTTGTTGTTTCTGTCAGGCCAAATTACCTGTAGAGCGTTAAAGTTCTTTGAGTTGTAAAAGTCAATTGCTGTTCCAAAATAATTGCTAAGGTTCCTGTTGTCTACATTCAGGAATTCAGTTCTGCCGCTTACTAATATTTCAGGGTAGTTTTTCCCAGTTTCTATTTGTTGCCCTTCCTTGACTAAGTCAGCCACATCGTTAATTATTTGGTGAAGCGAATTAGTATTTAGCCCAAACATGATAATCTCTGGATGTTGGTAATTTTGCCAAAGTCCAATGCTATAGGCGAATGAAGGCAGGTATTCAGTTGCTTCAAGGATGATTACCGTAAGACCATATTTTTCAATATCTGAAATGGTTTTTGCGTCGTTTCTACAGCTATGATTTTTCTCGATCTTCATATATGCAATTCAGGATTGTCACTAACGCCCGCATATGGCGATGTGCCCGTGCGGATTGATTAAGGCAGCAATGTAGCAGATCTACTCACCACAGCAAAAGATCGTTTCTGATATTGTACAAGTCGAGAAAGTAATATCAC
>JAOPTS010000047.1:3130-6142 GCA_051531955.1 Reichenbachiella sp. | reverse complement strand
TTTTCATCATACCTTTTTTATCTCATGTGAAAAATCGGAGATTTTTCCGGGCCTGCCAGAAAGCAGAAAAGCCAAATCTACCACTAAACCGCCATTGGATATAGACCATGTTGTGGAGCGTTATTCCATCACAAATCATTTGATCACATTTCCTTTGGAGCAGACTTTTACGATCCCGTAAAATAGAACGATAAGCAAAGAACACGTTCACCAATGTTTCAAGAAAATTCATTATATTGAAGGAATATGAAAAAGTTATTAACTCTCATTTGTTTCATTTTGATAACTGCGCTTTCCGCCAGTTCTCAGACTCAAGTGTACGAACTCAAGGTATATGAAATAGCATTTTTCCGATCTGCCGACCTAGTGCACACTTATTTTGAAAAAGCCCTTATTCCAGCATTAAATAGACAAGGTGCAAAAAATATTGGAATATTCGAGGAAATGGGTGAATCATTGCCTAAAAAAATCTATCTACTCATTCCTCACAAGGACATTGTCACTTTTCAAAATAGCGAAAGGAATTTATTTGCTGATGAAGATTATATAAAGAGTGCTAGTCCTTACCTAACTGCGGATCAAGCAACCATACCATTTATAAGAATCAATACTAGTCTAATCCACAGTACAAAAGAGTTCCCTGAACTGAATGTTCCTAAGGATGCAGGAATCTATGAACTCAGAATTTATGAAAGTCATAATGAAGGTGCCCTGAAAAGCAAACTAAGAATGTTTGAAGATGAGTTTTCCATTTTTGCCGATGCAGGGTTACCGATGGTCTTCTATGGAAAAAACATTTCTGGGGATCATATGCCCAGCCTGACGTATATGTTAGCAAATAGTGACTTGGATGAAAACAAGATTGGCTGGTCAAATTTCATCAATCATCCGGGTTGGAAAAAATTAATTTCCATAGATGAATACAAAGGCAACATGAACGATATCATTCGTATCTTCCTGAAGCCCATGGATTATTCGCAAATTTAGTCTTCAATCCTTTCTAATGACGGGTCAAAATGATCCACAACGCCACTGTATGAATCGTGCGTTTTGGTGAAGATAATATATCGTCTACTAAATAGCCAAATCTGCGGAGTGGTCTATTACTTTTTTCAATTCTAAATAGGCCAATTCGCAGAATTGGCGGGGCTTACAAAACGCAGAGGACCATTCTCTAGCAATGCTCAGGCATGATTTCATATAGAATGTTATCAGTTTTTATAGATTATCCTTTACGCGTTAATGCGCTGATTAATTCTGGTAATTCCCGTATATCTAATTCATTTTTATTCACATATGTCATGAAATCACTGTAATCATTACCCAAAAAAACTTGAATATTAGCCTCATCAACGAATTTGTAGCGGTTGTTTTTATTGCGTTTTTTCTTGTGCGTAGCTTTAGCCACATTTGAAGGGTTTTGATTAAGAATATCAAAACTTAAGTCTTGAGAGTTACTGCTAACTAGAAATGGAATTAAATCCCCTTTTTTATTCATCAAGTATATTGTGTTCACAATTTTTTTAACCTTATAATTATGATGGGTTCCAGCAATCGGATCATAACTAGACACATCATCATAGTTAATGTAATTCTTAGATAACATTAAATATGAAGAATTTTTGTAAATGACTTGAAAAAATGTATTCTTCTTACCTTTTGAAGGATCTGTAGAAGGTAATGCACTTGGAGATAATGAATAAAACTGATACCGACTTGAAGAATCATAAAGTTCAAATGACTCTACTTTTAATGATGTCCCGACTGCAATTTTTCCATCGCTTTTAATCTTAAGCTGATCAAAAATATTATCGTAATTCAGCATTCCTGTTACAGTGCTTCCTGAACGAAACTTTACTTTGCCTTCATACCAAATTTCATTCTGTTCTATTTTTTGTGCTATAACAAAGTTTAACAATAGTATGTTAATTGTTATGAATGCAATTATATATTTCATTGAGCTACTTTATGATTTTTTCAATGCAGGTTTACTGATAACGCCTGTGTAGGACGATGTGCCCTCACAGCTTGATTAAGGCAGAAAGATAACCGATCCGCGCACAACCACAAAAGTCTGTTTAGCCATTAGCCCAAGTTTAGACCGTTGCGGAACCTACGAATGCGTTATCGGTATTTTAGAGATTCCGCGTGGAGCGGTGATGCTGGTTCAGGCATTGATTCGGAAAGCTCGCATGGGCATTCGTGCCTACACCATGTTAGCGAAATTTTTATTGATTTATTCATAATTGATTGGCTTTTAGAACAAGATTTGGAATGTCAATATATTGTATTTGTTGTTGGTCAAAATCAATTTCTAAAAAGGAGCATTCAGGATAGATTTTTTTTAACATTTTCAGGACATACTTATGTTCTTTATAAGCTCTTTTTTCAGGGGTTGACAATGCTGCTTCCAACCCTTCTTTAGCATATTTGTGTCGAGGATCTTCAATTTTGAAATAGCGTCCATTCTTGAGAATGTAAAAGTCAGATTTTATATAGTCAGCATTATCAATTACCATTGGTGAAGTGCCGTAAGATGAAGGGAATGGACTTGAATCAAAGTGAAAGGAGACATATATAGGCGTTACTCCATCAACGACCAAAGAGCAGAGTTTTGGATATTTATCTACATATGGGTTTGTATATATGCTTTCTCCTAGTTTTATCCATTTTATTTTGTCTATTCGAATGTTATGTTTTTTGTTAGCCAGGCGATACTTAATTCTATCAGTATGATGTAAGGTGTCTATTTTGAACACTTTAATTTTACATTGAATTGTGTCATTATTGGCAAGTAGTATGGAAGCATCTTGATAGATGTTTTTTGTAAAATCTGGAGGTATTACAAGTTGAGAGTACACTTTTTCGGGTAAAAGAAAAAGAAATAAAATTATAAGAGCATTGGATTTCATAAATATTTTCCTTTTCGCTAACGCCCAGCTACCCTCCGTGGTGCTTGACGTGTATTTTGTTTCGGTTACAAATTAGGAAAATCTTCGATTTTCATCACTA
>JAOPTS010000047.1:0-3122 GCA_051531955.1 Reichenbachiella sp. | reverse complement strand
GAAGATTTTCCGGTGCTGGCAGAAACCACTGCACTCAACTCAAGCAGAAATCACCATGGAGTGGTAGGTAATGTTACATGGCGTTTATTTTAACCGCGCAAAAGTTCTTCGGATTCCATTTTCGTCCTGCAGTTCGAGCGAGTTGACAGTTAGTTTAACTATATTTTCTTTTCCTTCTCCCATCATATAAGTCATATGGATAATGACGTTGTTATCTTCAATCATGAGTTCAGGTACAGGTTGACAAGAGTTGATTTCCATCCAGTCATCCAGAGGTTCTAGTCGATAATCGTAATATTCTTGATGTGATCCTTGTCCATTTGACTCAAAGGAAAGTTCAATGACATAACCACCTTCAGATTCTTCCTTCTTTGTTAGTTCGCCTAAAATGAAAGTCTTCTCGACAAACTTGTCGCCTGTGATTTCTTGAGTTCGTACTAGTGAGTCACGCTCATACCGTTCAAGAAGCCATGTTCCAGTAAGTTCCTTGGCAGTTTGTTCAATTGCCGTGTTTGTTTGTCCATAGGAGAGAAGAGGAAAAAATGTCAATATGATGAGGAAGTATCTCATAGGGTACTATGCCATGTAACGCCACTGTATGTAGCGTCCGTTTCGGTGAAGATAAGTATCGGATTCTAAATAGCCAAAGCTGTGCTTTGGACTATTACCTTTTTGATCCAAAATAGGCCGAAACACAGTTTTGGCGGGCTTCCCGAAACCTCTAAATTCTACTCTAGCATCGCCCACGGATGATATCATACAAAATGTTATCTCTTTTTTATTCTTTAAAATGATATTGAGATGGTGTTATTGCTTTTGTTTTTGAATGTAATATAACATGAGTATTGATTTCTTAAATAACAAGAATTTTGGCGAAAGATGTATTGTGAAAAGTCTTCGTTGGCTTTTAGATTATTTATTAATTCTTCATCAATTGTGGTGAGGTTTATAAATTCATCTGGTATTAGTTTAACTAGGTTTTCGAGGAAGTAATAGATTTCGGAATTACTGGCATGAGATAATTCAAATTCAATACTATAACCTTCCCAGAGATATTGTTTTACAACTCTTATATTATCGTTGATTGGAAAAATTTCAAAACTACGAGCACCTTCTCCATCTATTCCATTATTGTAGCTTACAGATCGAATATTCGATTTATAATACTTTTCAAAATACTCTTCTGCTAAAGGGGTTAGGCTAAGGTCAGATACATCATACGTTAATCTATCTGTTTTTGCTGACTTAAGAGTGTCTGGTGGTGGGAAACGACTAATAAATGAATCAAAGATATAACCCTTGGTTTTATGTTCTGGTGAATATATAGATGTCCAGTTTCCATTGAATTCAAAGCTCCCTTTTTTAATGTGTGTTTTATGAATGATGACAGATTCCCCGTTTTTTAGTGGGGTAATTACGTTATCAGCAATTTCAGGTGCGACTCTTAGGTTTACACCTTTAATCGCTACTACATAGAGCGTATCGCCTACTTTATAATTTAGTTGGCAATAAGAAAGTGATATCGTAGAAATGAAAAATAAAACAATGGATGTTAAAATTATTAATAGTTGTTTCATAATTCTATAAGAGATAACGCCTAGCTATCCTCCGTGGTGCTTGACGTGTAAATTGTTTCGGATGTAAAATAGACAAATCTTCGATTTGGTCTATAACTTTTTATTTTTTCTCATAGAACAAATCGAAGATTTGTCGGGGCTAGTAAAGCAATAAAAAGCTTCTAACTAGCAGCCCTCACTATGATTTTCCTATACAATGTTACCTGCCTTTTTACCTCCATTGATAGATGTAGAAATATTCCAGATAGCCATTCTTTCGATATTTAGTAGATCGTAGGCTCTGCGATTGTTCGTCCAATTCGAAATTGTCAACAAGCTTTTCACCACTGTTCGATTTGAAATAAAGAAGGTTCAGGTTGGAATAGAATTCTTCACTTGGTGTTTGAAGTTCTGTTGGCATGAAATACTCTTGACCAGTCATCTCATCCAGTTCAAAAAAGAAATCATCGCGTATCTGTTCGACCTCCGTTATGGTTAGACCAGTTCGTAAACCGTCAGTAGTTTCAAACAGTTCAGACGTTATTTTTATAAATCCAATATTTCTGTCAGCTCGTTTCGACCAAATTGAAATCAGTTTGTCAGTTCCCCTGTAGACATCAAAACCATCCTTTTCATTGTCTCGTGTTGAGAATGGCTTACCTACCTTCGCTCGTGTTTCAGAAATGGAGTTTCCAAGTTGAATGGGGCCAACTCCAATAGCGGAGATTTTCCAGTTCGCCTGTCCAAATGCGTAGTTAGTTATTAGGATTAAGAATGAAATGTAAAATAGTTTAGTCATGGCAGGTAACGCCTGTCTATATCATGTGGCGATGGTGTAATTTAAAGTGTCGGATTCAAAGTAGGAAAAATCTCCGATTTTTCATCATACCTTTTTTGACCAATGTGAAAAATCGGAGATTTTTCCGGTGCTGCCAGAAAGCAGAAAATCCAAATCCACAGCTGAACCGCCATGGGATATCAGACAATGTTATGAGCATCTTTTATTACCTAATTATTAGAATCCATTCAGATTCAGCAGAGATGAGTTTGCCCGTAATATCAAAATAGAATGTAACTAAATAATGGGTTTTTCCATGTTCTGATAATGGATGTTGATATCTAAAAATCCCTGCACAACTGCTGTTGGAAAGAAATTCAGAGGCGTCATCAAAAAGTGCACTATTTCCAAGTGCTGGGTAAAAATCTTCACAAGGTGTTAATTTTAGTTTTCTGACTTTTGCTTGTTTAGGTGTTATCTCTAAGGTGTCTTGAACCTGATTGATATATTCCTGCACATTTACCCTCGCATGTTTAAGTGTTTCTTTACTTGGGCTTAAGATATCTGAAAACGTTTGACCGTTCACCAGACTAGCCGAGAGGCATAAGAAAAACAGGATCATTCCGATTTTCATCTATTCATATGTTCTAAAGTGGTTGCTCATAACGTCCGCGTATGGCGATGTGCCCCCACGGTTTGATTAAGGACGAAAGTTAGTTGATCTACTCTCTACCACAAAAGATCGAATCTGATATTCAGAAAGTCGAGAAAGTAATATCACCGAATGC
>JAOPTS010000046.1:0-18987 GCA_051531955.1 Reichenbachiella sp. | reverse complement strand
CAATTGATTCCTTGGAAATGGTGAGGCAATTGTTTGAGCAAGGAGTGGTTCAGTCTGGGTTTTGGCATCAATTTGCGATGACTGCTCATGCACCAACGGGGATGAAACCTGAGGATTTTGGAGTCAAAATGATAGGGCCTGAATTTGAAGGGTTTGCAAAAAATGATCTCTGGCATGAGGACAAAGACGGTGCAAACCATGTACTATATAGCGAGGGGTTGAAGAAGTCATTGTTCAACTATATGCATGGAGCATGTTTTGATTTTTCAATGCAGGAGTGGTTTGATTTTACTGTTTCAGAACCAACAATTCATGCAGGTTTTATAACGGATGCTTTGGAATCAAATCCTGGTGTAGAGGTGACTGATCATGCAAAAGTGGTTTGGTTAGGGAAAAAGCCTTTGTATGATACTTATATCAAACGGAAAAAAGGCAAGGAAACCGAACGTGCTAGATTGGCACTGATCTCCAAGTCATATGCTAATGAGGTGACCATGGATGTGAAATTGGGTGAATGGTGGATGGGTGTTTTGGAAGAGGCTGAAGTAAGAAAAAACAAGTCTTTGTCATTTGCTAAACTAAAAACATCTTATGAGCAACAGTTTGGATTAACAATCGATCAATTGTTCAAAGAACAGTCTTGGCATGAAATTAAGAATTTCGGATTGTTAATTATTTGATGTCTATGACACTTTGCGACCCAGACTTTTGGTTTTGACGATCCGAATGTTGAGGGCAAGACGCAAAATAGCCTGTCTAGTAAGTATAGCAAAGTAACCATCAAAGAAGAAGACTACTGGGTGTCATGGAAAGGAATGGTAAAAGTGGTGGTGATATGATGATGTCTGTTACCAAACAGTCTTCTCATACACCCTCGTTGTAATGGAGGATGAGAGAGGGGTGTTTTTTCTCGTTAAATACTCCCGATCGATCGCGTTTGCAATGTGATTTCAATCTTGTTTAGACATATGTAATACCGTATAAGTTGCTATATTTTTCCTATATGGCCAACCGATATAAAATTAGAGATTTAGCAGGGATCTACTCCCACTTGTCCTCGTTTGTAACGAGGATTCATGAGGCTAGTATTTGTAATGTGGGTATGATGCAGGAGGTTGTAAAAAGGAAATTGAAGTAAAAACAGATAAAATAAAAAACCTATAAGGTTTAGCTATATCCGGAAAAGCATAATTATAGTCCAAAACAATTTTGAACGACATTCTCTCGATGAACAGGGAAAACCTTATAGGTTTGGATAGTAGCAGCATCAAGCAATAAAAAAAGAGGGGGCTCTAAAAGTCGTCTTTGCGAACGGAGTGAAGCAATCCTATTACACACCAAATAAAACGAGGTAAAGATCGCTTCGTTTCTCTCGCGATGACGTTAGGCATACTTTTGAAACAGCCTGCAAAATCAAAAAAACGTAAATGTTTTCTAGTCAATCCACAATAGTCCGGACTCCTATTTTACTTTAGTAAATTTTGTTGTGCTCAACTGACGTTTGATCAGCTTACTAGGTAAAAATGACATTTTTACTTTGTTGATGGTATGGACGTTGACTTCACTGGGATCCTCTTGACCAACACCAGATATATGGAGGCTAAAAATTCCAAAATCATTGAGTTTTACATTTTTTCCTTCTTGCAATATATCTGGGACTAACTGGATGAATGATTCGATCATACCCATTACATCGGGTTCAGAAAACGACGTTCGCTGACTTATCCTATTGGCCAATTCACGTGCATCTACAACCCCTCGGTTGGTGACGATTGGAAAATACTTTGGGGTACGTTTACCTGCTATTCCTCCAGGTCTTTTACTGACTACTTTGTACGAAACTGGCATATTGTCTTATTGATTAAGGGTAGTGTATAATATATATCTAACTTAGTTTAGATACAAAGGTACGTATTTAAATTAATTTCAATACGTATTATAATTCTATATGATACGTATATGAATCAATTAAGATACGTGTTGTATTTATTGAATGAGCTTAGTTATAACGTATGAGGTAAGGTGATAGGTTGTTTTTTTCGATATCGAAACGGAGATGAGTATTGTAAATGCGACCAAGCATTTGATTAGTGATAGGTTCAATGGTTTGCTGACCCCAACGTTGAACAAACATTGTAATAACGATCAGCTACAATTGCACTGTTGGCTAGCAATGGAATGTCATAAGCACTTTTACTATTCGCTGTTTTTCCATTGGGAACTTTTACATAGGTAGGTTTCAATCATAATTGAGTAGAGTATGCATTTTCACTGCTCCTTTATGGGGTTTGTGTTTTGCCCAGTCGAAAAGACTCAAGCAAAGGCTGATGGTGGATGAATCCAATAAGATTATTTTAAACTTGACCTTAAACTAAGTCTATTTAAACCCCGCTAAATGGGTCAAACGACTTTCCTGCTTGTAATAAAAGTCTCGGGATAAAGTCCAATCATGATGCTTGTTTTAATAATTCATCGTTGATTAGAAGGAGCTCTTACAATTCCTAAATAATTATGAAGGCTGGTTGCAGACCTCAACCCAATACTAATATCACGCGCCGATTGACTTTTGGAAAACTGGTAGAAGAGCATTGAAAAGAAGAGCATTGAAACCAGATGGGTCCAACTGTCAAATCTTTTTCGATGCTTATCGATATCATTTCGTATGACCAGTTTCCTGAATGAATTTCGATTAAGATTTGAAATGAACTGAGAAAATAAGTTTAACATGGAGAGGTGATGTATTGTTATACAACGCATATTTAATTGAGATACAGATATCATCTATGAGCTTTTCTAATCGTTTAGGATGTTAATACCTCGAGTGAAATATTCATTCTCAAAGAAATACTTGTATTTTATTTTGATTTCGTCTTTACGGAATTCTCTTGGAAAAGTTTAATATTATTTACTATGTTTGCGAACCTATCGAGCCAACCACTCTGAAAGTCAGTATATAAGTGAAAGGAGTTTTATCAATTAGTTGGTTTGAAAGAGTTTATTTTAATCAGCTATGGATGAATAATCTTTTAAAGATTTTCATATTAAAGATATTGGTGTTTTTATGTTTTGATCTCCATGCGGAGATTACTAACAATGAAAATTCTGCAAATAATACTTATTCCGTATTGGGAAAAAGGAGCTTTGTTGAATTAGACCCCTTTATTAATATAAGTTCTTCTGAAGGACAATCGTTCTTTATGGAAGATATCTATGATGTTGTGTCTGCAGAAGACGAGCAAACGAGATTAGATATTGATGCCACACTTGCTCAAGTAGTAGCCTCCAATAATTTCGTGAAATTCCTTGATAGCAATGCCTTAATGGAATTGCCTATTGGTATCAAAAAGACTGTTGGTGCATTAGAATATATTATTCTAATTGATAGTGTCGTTTCTACAGCCGAACATTCGATGTTATATGCTAGTATGAGTTTTGAAACTCCAAAAATGGGTAGAATTCATTTTAGAGGAGAAGGAATAAAGTTTTCTAAAAAAGGAGGAATTGTTGGTGGAGGGGTTTTATATCTAGTAGGAGATTACCCTAGTCAATCTAAACTGGATGCAGAAAAAGAAAAAACTCAATTTGTCATACGTGGGAGTAATAATAAGACCTTTGTAGAGTTTGATTGTGCAGGTTTTAAGCAGTTTTCGTTAGATGGCAGTTTGGTTTTTTCTAATAAAACGATTCAACCTGAAGACGCTTCGGGTAATATCATTGAAGGTAAGAATGTTGCGGTGGATTTTGTTACTTCGGTTACGGATTGGAACAATATCCTATTAGAAGTAAGTATAGATCCATTTCAAGTCAAAGGCCTAAAGGATGTTTCTTTTGAAGTTGCTAAAGCTGTAATTGATCTGAGTGATTCTCGGAACTCTCCTGGTGTTAACTTTCCTGCAGAGTATGTCCAACAATCTTCCTATCATCAATCTGGAACCCCAGAGCTATGGCGAGGGGTATTTATTAGTAGTCTGACAGTATCTCTTCCACATCAGTTTGATACCGCTACTTCCACGAACGGCGTGGATGGACGAGTTAAATTAATTGGTCGAGATATGCTCATTGATGATATGGGCTTTACAGGTATTATTTCTGGGCAAAACCTTATTCCACTGGAAAAAGGAAAGTTGGGGAAATGGAAGTTCGCATTAGATGAATTATCTATAAAAGTAGTCGTGAACGAACTAACAGAGGGTAGCATCAAAGGTAAGATGGATATACCAGTTAGAAAGGGTAGTGATACTGACAAAAATACTGATGAGAGTAAATTGTTTGCCTATTCTGCGATGATCAAACCAGGAGGGGAGTATCTGTTTAATGTGTCAATGCCAGAGAATTTGGAATTTGATTTGTTTAATGCTGCCAATGTGACGCTACTCCCATCCTCTTATGTCAAAGTAGAAATTAAGGATGATAAGTTCTTGCCTAGTGCAAACCTGAATGGTCAAATGGACATCAAAGTCGGGTTAAATTCTGAAGATGGTACTGCAGATTCCAACAAAAAGAAGAATGTATCTTTAAATTCAATAAAATTTGAAAACCTAAATATCCGTTCAGAAAAGCCATATGTTTCTGTGGGGTATTTTTCATTGGGCATATCTAGTTCTGGCATGGGTGGTTTCCCCATTCAAATCAATGAAATATCAGGAGGGCAAGATGGTGATGAGCTGTTTTTGGGAGTAGCACTTACGCTGCAGTTAACAGGTAATGCTGATGGAGGGGGTGGTTTTGGAGCTGAGGGTGCATTTAGAATATATACTAAAGCGGACGATTCTAGTGAGAAGATCAAGTATCGATATGATAGAATCGAAATTCAAAAACTGTCCATAGATATCTCACAAGGAGATGCCTTCAGCTTTAAAGGGAAATTGATTTTCTTTAAAAATGATCCGATTTATGGAAATGGAATTAGCGGTTCTGTTGAAGCGAAATTTTCTGAATTTGGTTTAACGGCTAATGCAGTATTTGGGACTGTCGAAGGTACTAAATATTGGTATGTAGATGCTATGGTGGATTTGGGTAATGGTATCCCAGTGTTTACTGGATTTTTCTTGACTAGGTTTGGAGGAGGTGCTTATTATCACATGGCCTTGGACAACAAAGGTGTAGGGTCTGAGATAGGTACCACTACCTCTGGAGTGACTTATATACCGGACAAAAGTGTAGGGATTGGACTGAAAGCTATTGTCGGAATAGTTGGAGGGAATGAAAAAGGGTTCTCTGCAGAAGTAACCTTTGAAATGGCCTTTCGCACCAGTGGTGGGTTGAAGTATATCAGATTCATGGGGAAATTTTCTATGATGTCTATCCCAATTGAAGTTCCTCCTGCTGTCTTAAAAGCGCAAGCCATGACAATGGCGAGTGAAGCAGGTAATAAAAGTGAGATAAGTAACAATGCAAATGCTTCTAAAGCGATTTTGGGAGATGATCGAGGAGACGCTTCTATTTTTGGTGTCGTTATTATTGAATTAAATTTTGATGATAAATCCTTGCACGCCAATCTGGATTTGGATATCAATGTAGCAGGAGGTGTGATCACAGGGGGAGGAAATGCGGTCATGCATTTTTCTAATTCTGAATGGTATATCTATGTAGGTCGACCAGAGAAGGAGAATAGGATTAACCTTAATATCATGAGCATCATCAGAGTGGATGCCTACTTTGTGATGGGATCGGTGGTGCCAGACTCTCCACCACCACCTCAAGAAGTGTCAGAAATATTAGGTGGTATCGATTTGGACTATATGAGTGATCTCAATGCCTTGGCTGATGGGGCAGGTATTGGTTTTGGTGCCAGTTTGTCAATTGATACAGGTGATAAATCGTTCTTGATTTTTTATGGTCGATTTACCGTTGGGCTAGGTTTTGATGTGATGCTCAAAGATTACGGTAACGCAACCTGTGCTGGACGTGGGCAGATAGGGATTGATGGGTGGTATGCCAATGGACAGTCTTATGCTTATTTTGATGGCGTAGTAGGTATCCGAGTTAAAGTCTTCAAGAAGAAAAAGAGTATAGATATTCTCAATATAGCAGCAGCTGTGGTGCTGCAAGCACAATTACCGAATCCAGTCTGGATGAAAGGTATAGTTGGCGGACAGTATAGTGTCTTGGGTGGGATGGTCAAAGGAGAATGTAAATTCGAAGTGGAGATCGGCGAGCAATGTGACATGAGTGCTGGTAGTTCTGCCGATGCTTTGGAGGGCTTAGAGATCATTGCGCAACTCACGCCTGGAGAAGGTGCACAAGAGGTAGATGTATTTACCTTACCACAGATGGTTTTTAACTATGAGATCAATAAATCTTATAGGATGGTGGAGGAAACCCAGACCATTCAATTTAGAATAGCAGCGAAGGAAATGTCCATCAAGTACAATGGACAAGTATTGCCAACGACAGTTCAATGGTCAGATGATAAAATGACAGCCGTGTTGGAGTCGGATGATTTGCTGCCACCAGAATCTTCTCTTGTTGTAACGGCATCTACAGTTTTTGAGGAATTTAAGGATGGTACATGGAAAACTGTGAAAGCAGAGGATGGCAGTGAATTGGTGGAAACCAAAACGGTCACTTTTACCACGGGAGTAGCACCGGACTATATCGTACCTAGTAATGTGAGCCATCAATATCCGCTAGAGGATATGGTGAACTATTATCCAGAAGAATACCCTACTGGTTTTGTTATGCTCAAACGAGACCAAGGATATTTGTTTGAAGATCCAGAGTATGAAGCGAAAGCTCGTTTTCAAAACGGAAGTGATAGTAAAGAGACGACCATTACCTATTCGAGTAGCCAAAAAGAGGTGCGTTTTGCGATTCCTACAGATTTGAAAAAGGACAGAGTATATACTGTGACAATTATAAGTATACCCACTGTGTCAACAGATATGGAAGCAAATGTAAGTGCCACGTCATCCAGTGTTGACCTTGGTGGAGATGGTGGTGAGATAGAGATGACCGCTAAATCTGCTGAAGGAAGTGTGCAAGGCTATGAAGAAAAGCAACTCTTCAAATCTTATTTTAGGGTGAGTAAATATGCCACCTTTAAGCTAAAAGCGGCGGTTGCCTTTGGTAGTGGGGGGTGGAGAGACCCTATAGAAGTGAATATTCACAGGATAGGAACAAACCTATCTGGTGACGAACAATTTGCCTATCGAGAGTTGAAAGAAGTTGATGGAGCACCTCCATTAATTTTACTAGAAGCAGATTTGAAAAATAATGCGTGGTATAATAGGAGTGTGTTATCGATCATGTACGAAAACTATCCATTGGTGGGTAATGTCAATGTTTCCTTTTCGCATAGAAGTGATGTAAGTGTACTGGGGACGCCACCAAGCAAAGCAGTTTATATTTGGCAGTATCCGTACATCATCACCATGTCAGAAAATGCAAGGGGTAATGGCTACATGAGTTTATCGGCACCAGCTGGGACACTTAGTTATATGTTAGTGCCACGGATGCGTGAGGATTATGATGCAGCTTCTAATATGGTTGCAGGAGCTTATAGTGGTCATGGTAGTATTTCTTCAAAAGCTAAGACCTTCTTGGAAGGTTCTTTTCCTAAGATCAAAAAAGGGGACTATTGGGTGACAGGCAAATACAACATCCCAGGCCGCAACGTGGTGAGCTCGACTTATAGACATAAAATCAACAATCCTCTTGACTAAAGCTATTTATCATATCGTATTGTCATTCCTCTTGATGATCACTTGCTTGACCGTAGGTTATGCACAAGAGGAGGAGTCTAATCAGATTCATGCAAGAGGGAAGGTTGCCAATGGACGTGTCTATTTGCGTTGGGCACCATCCAATTCCTATACTTGGAAATTGGCCAATCAATATGGATATACCATAGCACGTACCAAAATCATGGAGAATGGAAAATTGATTACTCCTACTGATACCAGACAATTAGGGTCAGGAGTGGTCAAGCCCTCTCCTTTGGTGTTTTGGGAGCCTTTTAGTGAAAATGATTATGTGGGAGTCGCCGCACAAGCCATATATGGTGAATCATTTGATGTTCAAGAGAATTACTCTTCGGATATCGCCAGGGTGATCAACGCCTCTAGAGAATTAGAAAACCGATTTGCGTTCGCACTCTATGCAGTTGATATGTCGCCAAAGGCGGCAGAACTATCGGGCTTGTGGGTGGTAGACCAAGACCTCAAGCCAGAGGAAAAATATGTCTATAAAATATATGCCAATGTCCCTGTATCCATTGCTACGATTGATACCGCTTCGGTTTTTATAGGGTTGGCGGACGAACGACCCTTACCCAAACCCTTTGATGTCAAGGTGCAGTTTGACGATCAGGTGGCCCTCATCAGTTGGAATGCCGAAGTACATCAATCTACCTACAATGCCTATTGGGTCAAGCGTTCTGCCGATGGGATCAATTTTGAATCGATCAGTACTGTACCGATCGTCAATACCTATGCTGATCGCCCTAGCGAAAGAATCTACAAAGGGGATAGTCTCCAAGCCAATGGTGTGATCTATTACTATCAGGTGATAGGAATAGATGCATTTGGATTCAAGAGCCCTCCATCGGATATCGTGGATGGGACGGGACTACCCGTATTTAAAGTGGCGCCTACCATCACGGCCTTTGAGATATCTGATGACCAAGCGGTAACCCTCCAATGGAGAGTGCCGCAAATAGATTTGAATCTGTTGACTTCCTTTAGTATTACAAGAAAAAGTGGTCGGACAGGCTTTACTGTGCCAGTGGTAGCAGATCTGCCAGCCGATACCCGCGAGTTTTTAGATGTCAACCCGAGTAGCTCCAACTATTACACCGTCATCTCACATGACGATTACGGTCGCAAGATCGCTTCTTTCCCCTACATGGTGCAGTTGGATGATAGTATACCGCCTGTCACGCCTACAGGGTTACAAGGAAGTATATCGGAGCAAGGAATCGTGACTTTGACTTGGGATGAAAACCAAGAAGAAGACCTGAGAGGCTATAAGATCTATAAATCTAACTATGCCGAGAGCAGTTTTGTGGATTTGCCGGGCGAGATGGTGATCAGCGCTATGGGTGAGGATAGTATTTATCTCAATAACCTGTCCGAAGAGATCTATTATCGTGTCAAAGCATTCGATCTGCGAAACAACCCTTCGGGATTTTCTGAGACGCTTTTGCTCGAAAAACCGGATTTGATCCCACCAGTAGCGCCTGTGTTTAGAGATATCAAGAACGATTCGCTAGGAATATTGATCCAATGGGAAAACAGTCCGAGTGAAGATATGGAGACGCAATTGTTGTATAGGAGAGGAGCCAATGAATCGGACTGGTCGCTGGTCTATCAGCAATCTGAAGGTATGTCTTTTTATCTGGATCAAAATTGCACACACAATACACGTTATGCCTACACCTTGGTAGCAGTGGATGATGATGATTTGGAATCCAATCCTGCCGATCCGGTAACGATGATGCGTCGTGCCTTGAACCCTTACCCTGTCATCTCAGAATTCACCTACACAGTTAATCAAGAAGACAAAACGATTTATCTGAACTGGGCTTATAGTCATCCTCAAGTAATTAAGTATTTGGTATATAAAAAAATGGGAGAAGACAACCTACAACTGTACAAAGAACTAGCTGCCAATCCAAGTGGTACCCATGAGTATGTGGATCACTATAGTGGGGATACCCCTCTTGTCTATCGGGTCCAAGCAGTATTTGAGTCAGGAGAGAAGTCTATTTTGTCTAACAAAGTTAAAGTGGAGTTTTGATGGGAACGTTAAAAAGAAATTTGATTGTGTTTTGTCTAATATTTGGCTTTTTTAATATTAGTGGAGATGCTTTTGGTCAAAATAAGGGGGTTGGCTGTCCCCTCGGTGCATATGAATTTTCGAAATATTATAACATAGCGGATAA
Organism: Reichenbachiella sp.; assembly: GCA_051531955.1. Taxonomy (GTDB): domain Bacteria; phylum Bacteroidota; class Bacteroidia; order Cytophagales; family Cyclobacteriaceae; genus Reichenbachiella. The sequence continues at coordinate 9,104 of JAOPTS010000046.1, read as the reverse complement.
TATGCCGATAGATAATGATCTAGGGAGATATTTTTTTACAATTTCTATAACTAATGGAGTAATAGCTAATCCAGAAGAGTTAGAGGACTTGATCCAGTCTGGGGATGTTGATGGGACGATAGATATAAATACTGCGTTGACAGAAATGAAATTCACGGCTGCAATGCTAAATAATTTTTTGTATGTTAATTGGGATAATTCAGATGATTCAGATATAGTGGTGAAGCTAACTATTGATTTTCCAGATGATGCAAGAGAGCCATATGTGGAAGATTATACGATTAGTCGATCTGTGTTTGAGTGTATGGTTAATGTTAATTCTAAACCTAGTGCGACAGCACTTTGTAGTAGTGAAGAAGCTAATTTTGGTATATCCCCTAGCGGGTATACGAATTACGATTGGTATGTGTATGATAAATCGGATACTAGCCCTCCTTGGAAAAAAATAACAGGACCAGGAGTGTCCAATAGTGCTCTGAATTTTAACATGGGAACCACTTATTTGAAAGATGGTAAGGATTTCACTCCCCAATTGAATACTGAATATCAGGTAAAAGTGTGTTATGAAGGAGAAAAACCATGTGAAGTTATTGGGACGTATATTTTTTATCCTAAACCTCCGGAGGTTGATACAGTCTATGTTACAGGTCCAACATGTATTGGTGGTGATGGTTCGGTAACTATTGAACATACAAGTATTGATCAGGAAACTGGAAACGCAGTATATTATTATACACTTACTAAATTTACTGAGAGGGTAAGTGATGATGAACCCTGTTATGGAGAGGATGACGGATTTACACCTGTTGAGATGAAAAACAGTGAGGGAGATACAGTGAAATTCTGTACTGACGGTAGCTCAGTTTACAACGCTAAGAATACGGGGAAGGACTTAGTTTTTGAGTTGAATAGTAGTGCTTTTCTGAATTCTGAAGAACCTCAGGAAAGCGTTTCCTTTTCGGCCGGTGCGTATAAATTAGAAATTGAAACTGCTATATTTAAAACAGTGGATGGTATCGAATCTAAAACAGAAACCTGTAGTATCTATGAAACTTTTTTTTATGTAGATGATCCTGAACCAAGAGATATAACAGATAAAACAGCAACAATACCATCGTGTTTAGGTTCTGCATCCGCCCCTTTGGCAGATGCTGTAATTTCGTTCAAAGTAGATAGAGTAAATGGAGATATAGCAGGGGCAACTTTGAATGGTGATGGTAAGTTTTATATTGATAACCCATTCTCTGAAGGATCTCAGTCTATTGTTTTGGAAGATGGATGTGGTACACCGGATAATATCTCTTTTTCCATAAACGTCGAGGATGGCCCTCCATTAGATATTGTAGTTGATGCAGTCTCACACCCAGTATGTAATATAGATGGTCCTGATGGTACTGTTAGTGTAACAGTATCCCCGATTACTTTGACGGGGTATAAATATTTTATAGATAAAGATGATGGGACAGGGGAAAGGGTAGTTGTAGAAGATGAAGGGAGTGTTACTAATATTCATGTATTTGATGAATTGATAGAAAACGAGACTTACAAGTTTTCAGTTAGTGCAGAAGGGTGTGCACTCTCAGAAGATAAGGATGAGACGATGGGGAGTATTCCTACTGTCACTTTAGATGTAGATGTTACTCCTGCAACATGTTCAGGTGAGCAAGGATCTATAAACATTAGCAATATCCAAAAAGGTAATGGTACCACTGAAGAAATTAATATTAGTTATTTTATCCACCCCACAGGAACCACTACTGGTACAGAGGTATTTCTCGAGAGTTATTCTAATATAAATCCAGAGGTTGATCCTGGTAGTTATACTGTTTCTTTTACAGACAATTGTGGAGGGAGTTCAATTACATCTAAAGATGTTCAAGTTGGAGGAGTGACAGAGTTAGGCGTCAACATAACCTCGGTGAACCCTTATATTATTAACTGTGGTGATGGTGTTGATGGTAGTATGGAGTTTAACATAACAGGAGGAACGGCTCCCTTTACTGCTACTATAACTAATGGAGATAATTTAGTTATCACGGGATGGAATATTACTGGGACTGAGGATCGCTTTTATTCGATAAGTAATTTGCCAAGTGGTGTTTATTCTATTGCAGTTCAGGAAACTGGAGAAGACTGTAATAATGTATTGACACCTTCTGTAAATGCTGAAGTACAAGTAAGAAATAATGCGGATCCTATCACATATAGTTCTTCAGTGCCGATTTTAGGTGATGAGAATTTTAATTTAATTTGTTCAAATGATGTGACCTTTGCAGAAATAACGATTGTCGGAGGGTATTTAAATGGCAATAACTACGATGTTTCTTTGAAGGATAGTGATGAGGTATCTTATACTAATCCAATAGCATGTGAATCACCTACTGATAATTGTTTTAAATTTATTGACCTACCATCAGGTATTTATCATCCCATAGTGATAGATGAGAATCCATGTACCAAGGATTTTAGTGATTTTGAGGATACATTTACAATTACAGAACCAGCTGCTCTTTTGACTATTGCGGATATCGATACGGTAGATTTTGCCGATGATCAAATAAAAAAATATGCTATTGATGGTTTAATGTACACCCAGTGCAATGACGAATCATTTACTTTTCAACCTTCTGTTGGAAGTATTGTTTCAGGAGGGGTTGGAAGTTATGCTTATAAAATTGGTGCTGAATCTGATTGGGAAACTCTTGAAATCATTTGGGATGATGAAACCTCATTAACGAAAACTTTTGTTGTGACAGATGACAATGGCTGTGTAGCGTCTCAGAATTTTACAATCATTAACCCGGGTTCCTTAGTATTCGAAGAAATCAAGGATGTAGGAGAGTATGATCATGGCGAAAGTGTGCAATGTTATTACGATTCTGAACAAGGTGAAATCTATGCAAAACCAATTAGAGGAATAGGGGAATATAAATATTTTTTTGAAGGGGTTCATGATACTATTGCGGATGGATTGTTAGAATATACATTTGACAGTTTGAATATTGATCCAGTTGAAGAGGTTACTTCATATAGAATATATGTTCAGGATGATTTAGGTTGTCAGACTGAATCTGTTGAAGTTAATCTTACCCTACCTGATTCTGTGAAAATTATAAACCTCTTTCATACGCCAGCAAAATATGGTAGTGTTGATATTGCATGTAAGACAGACTCTGCAGAATTAGAAATTGATATTTCGGGCGGGTATATATTATCTAACTATAGTTTATTCGTTCTCAGTCATCCTGTTACTTTATTAGAAATAGGAGACACAGTAGATATAGAATCTATTGGCAGTGAGGGGGTGGATAATTATCTATTACCCACCGGTAATTATTGGATGATGGCCATTGATGATTATTCTTGTAAAACCCATGTAGAGAGCTCTCTTACATTAACAGAGCCTACTACCCGATTGACTATAACTGATACAACCATAACTCCCCCAAACTGTATTTTCGATGATGTTGTTGGAAACGAACATTTGGGAACCATAGAATTTACTGCAGCAGGAGGGACAGAACCTACAGGTTTTGATTATACATTTGAATTATTAGATGAAAGCACTAAGGAGGAATTACTTTCTTCAACTAAAGCTGAATTTACAGAAAGTTTCAATGCAAGTGCTAACGGAATTGCGACCAGACAATACATAGTAAAAGTAACAGACGTAAATGGATGTACCGATTCAGAAATCGTGACTATGGGGATCGATGAGACGCCAATAGGGGTAGTTATTTCTAGTTCAACTCCTCCTTCTTGTCATGATGGAACCAATGGAGAAATCACTTTTGATATCACAGATACTGATAATGATGACGGACCTTATAATTTTATATTATCGGGAGGACAATTAGCGGATGATGTGACTGTTTCTGAAGATACTACAGCGACACAGTATACTTTTACAGGGCTCAGTGATACTAATAACGATGCTGTTGTTGAGTATGTAATCTTTGTAGAAGATAAATACGGTTGTACCGAGCATGCCAATGTCAATACAATATCTACTCAACTTATAGCCCCAGCCCTATTAGAGATCAGTCCAATTGGCATTGTGCGCCCATCCTTTGAGTCAGAAGATGACGGTATGTTTATTGTCAAGGCTAAAGAAGGAACAAAAACGGGTTATATGTTTTCTTTGAATGGTACCGATTTTACTAGTTCACCTTTGACTGGCTACCCATCTTATTGGCCAGTAGAAGGCAGGACTGAAGGAGACTATACCGTTTACCTAAGAGACAGTAGTTATACAAAGGATCTACCAGCCAGCCAACATGAGTTTTGTCAGAAAGAGTTTGAACTAAATATCCCTGCGGGAAGGAAGATCTCATTAGTCGAAACGGTCAGCATACCGATTAGTTGCAAGGATGGTGATGATGGTCAAATTGCACCTGTTTTCACTTTGGAAAATGCTGTAGAAAGTATCGACTATAATTCCTTGATAGTCGATTGGGAAAAGAAAGATGGTTCTTTGGATGGGTCTGCTACTGATGGTTCGATTGGTATAGATACGATCAAGAATTTGCCAGCTGGTAGTTATGGCCTCATAGCAACATATGATTTTAACAATATTTATAATTACACATCTGATTTTGAGTATAGTTATCAGCAGACTGCTTCTGAGCAGACTGCTGATTTTATAATCAGTTTAAGTGACCCTTCTGCCATAGAATTAGACTATAAGGTTTACCCAGTCTCATGTGGAGGTACTGCTGATGGTTCTATAACTTTCAAGCCTAGTGGTGGATGGCCTACTGTAAACAAACAGTACCGTTTCGATGGGGGAGCTTGGGAGGTTTTTAACGGCCAGGAACAAGTCAAAATTGAAGGTCTTGCTGTTGGTTTTTATGATATTTCGATCGGGCTGCCTGATGGAGGATGCACAACAGATTATAGTTTTGAAATAACCGAACGTGCATTGGATATAGCAGTAGGCCAAGTCGTTCATCCTAACTCATTTGGTATTGCAAATGGAAGTGTAACCCTATCGACAACAGTAGATGATGAGGTGAATTTTTACCGAGTAGTAGGGGCCGATTACTTTCCGTGCTTGGCAGGTTACTGCGGTGGTTTGGGAGCAGGGGTACATTCTTTTGTTGCACAGAGAGACGGTGTATTGGCTTGTGTATCTGTCATCATCCAAGAGACACTTACTGAGCCTGATGAGTTGGTAGTTGATGCAGTGGAGACGCATGCTGATTGTGGACAAAATAACGGCACTGCAACCGCAGCTATTACAGGTGGTGTTGCACCATATGTGGTGTTTTGGGAAAACCTGTCTGGGATTGAAATAGCGGTAGATAGTCTAGTTGCTGGTAGATACGTTTTGGTCGTTCAAGATGCTAACTTAACGCTAGCTAAAGACACTTTTGATATTGCGGACATCCCCGGAATCGAAATTAACGACCTAGTGGTAGCGCCAGCAGACTGTACCTATCCTAACGGAGAAGCGACTTTTACAATAACGGATGGCCATGCGCCCTATGAGGTACAAGGTGTTTCTTATTTGGATGCCACTATCGGACTGACAGACCTCTATGCAGGTGATACAGTGGTTTATATAACTGACAGTAGAGGATGCTCAACGGAAGTAACACTAACCATACCTGATCAAGGTACAATATTACAGCCTGTGGTAAGCAAGACGGCGACTACCTGTGCTACTACCAATGGAGAAATAGAGATGAGTACTTCGGGAGGAACTGCTCCTTATACCTATCGTTGGTCAGGGTCAGACGAAAATTCCAACGTGTTGTCTGGGTTGATGCCAGGTTCTTATACGGCTTATATTACGGATGCACATGGTTGTGAGAAAGAGGTGACCGAGGATGTGATCGCTTCAGATGGTATACAAAATGTAGAATGGGAAACGACCAGTCCATATTGTGGTATCAGTGAGGGTACGATAACGGTTACTGGGATTTCGGGTGACTTTTCTCCCTTTGATATTTATCTAGAAACAGCCACCGATACGACTTTTCAAGCCAGTCATACAGACGGAGACTTGACAACCATCAGTAGTTTGTCTGCTGGTACTTATAGTCTGGCAGTCTATGATGCCAATGCCTGTCTGTTTCGTGTCAATGATATGACACTAACGGATGATCCAGATAGAGTGCCGACTTACGCTTGGGAGATCATACAAGAGAGTGCTTGTGGTCAAGCAACAGGTAGTATAGAAGTTAGCCCGGAGACTGGAATAGGACCGTTTGGTTATGCTTGGTATGATGAGGACGATCAGGATTTGAGCATCGGTGTGAGTCAGGGGACGAGTTTGGCAGCAGGCAATTATCATGTGGTCACTACAGACGGTGCAGGTTGCGCAGTAGCTGTATCGGTCGTGATGGAAGACAGGGAGGCGCCTGCAATAAACTTGACAGCTCGAAGCACATCACCCGTAGGAGCTGCTAATGGAACAATAACCATCGCGTTGAGTGGAGGAGGTGGAGCACCCTATTTGTATCAGCTCGAGGAGTCTACTAATAATGATACAGGCTATTTTGAACAATTAGGTCCTGATACGTATGACCTGTTTGGTACGGATAGTGATGGCTGTCGTTCAGATACCATTGCGGTAAACATATTGGGGACCGAACAACTTGATATTATGAGTATAGGTACTTCTGCTGCTACTTGTAGTGCTGCATCCGATGGAAGTATACAAGTGAAGGGATCTGGAGGCATAGCTCCCTACACTTATTATCTATCCGGAGCATTAGTTGATGAGACGATAACAGGTTTGGCCACTGGAGATTATTGGGTAAAAACCATCGATGATATTGGTTCTGTGGATTCAGTAGCAGTTTTTGTACCTGTTTTAACACCGATTTCTGTTATTCCTTATACAACTAAAGTTTCTTGTGAGGGTTATTGTGATGGTACCATTAACCTCACCATAGCGGGAGGTTCTGGAGGCTACCAGATCAGCTGGTCTGATGGGGCAGAAGGAACAGACAGAAGTGGGCTTTGTCCAGGTGATTATGTTTACGAAATTATTGATGATAGAAACAATGCTTGTAACGCTAGCGCCACCATTACCATTGGGGAGGAGCCTTATTTAGCATTAAATCTGGTGGAAGCAAATGCACCTACCTGCTATGATGGTAATAATGGTGAACTCATCGTATCTGCACAAGGTGGTTCCCAAGCATATGATTACACCTGGGACACAGGTAACAAAGGGACTAAAGAAGTCAGTCAGCCAGGAGCATATACGGTGACGGTACTGGATACCTACCTCGGTTGTACAGCAGTAGAAACTTATACGATTCCTAATCAGGAACCTATCCTCGTAACGGCCAATATCACCCAGCCAAGCTGCTTCGGTAGTGCGACTGGTGCAATTGCTTTATCATTAGAAAATGCCCCGTCTTCGTTGGTTAGGTGGAGTGATGGTCAAATAGGCATGACCGCAACGAACCTGATTGCGGGTACTTATAGTTACGTGATCAAATCGACACTAGGTTGTGATCTAAGCGGAGAAGTTGTCGTGACAGAGAGAGAAAGACTCGCCGCAACGACCACACTAACCGATAATATCTGCTTTGGATATTGTCAGGGTGCAATGAGTTTAAATATTACGGGAGGAGTGACTCCCTATCGGGTTGCATGGAGCCATGGCAGTAGCTCTTTGAATCCCATTAATCTATGCGAAGGTACCTATGATTATACCATAGTGGATGCTTATGGATGCGCAGTGGAAGGTAGTGTTACGATCTTAGAGCCCGAAAAATTAGAAATAACGGCTGCTAACATTACCGACGTATCATGCAGATCAGGTGAAAATGGAGCTGTTGATATTTCGTTGACAGGAGGTACTGGAGACTATGTGTCTAACTGGTCAAATGCAGCGACAAGCAAAGATCTTGAAGGTGTCATAGCGGGAGAGTATAGTGTGCGTATATCAGACGAAAATGGATGTGAAGTAGCAGGAGCGTATGAAGTCGAGGAACCAGATCCATTGACTGTGATCTCTTTCACGGGTGTTGCCCCCTCCTGTACAGGTTATGCGGATGGGACACTAGCAATTACACCCTATGGTGGCACTGCTCCCTATCGTGTAGTTTGGGACAATACCAGGACTGGAGTTGCTCTTGAAGGGTTGGCAGCTGGTAGATATACCGCTACGATCACAGATGCCAACGGGTGTACATTGGATAGGGATTGGGTGCTTTCAGACCCAACAGGTATGCAATTTGGCAATGTATCTTTCAACGACCCAGTTTGTCATGATGATACGAATGGTGCTATTTCTTTTGCCGTAGTGGGAGGTAATGGCACTTATCAGTATGATTGGGATCATACCGAAGGAGCTAATACGGTGGACAACTTATTATGGGGTGCATATACGGTAGTTGCCAGTGATGAGGAGGGCTGTGATATTACTCGGACATTCACACTTGATAATCCGGAAATACCAGTATTGCTGGGAGTAGACGAATACTACATCATGTGTACAGGTGGTCAAATGTATCTAGCACCTACTGAGGAATGGGCTTCCTATGCTTGGACCGGCCCTGAAGAATACTATAGTGAAGAAAAAGTAGCAGGGATATCAGCTCATGGAGAGTATGAGTTGACCGTCACCAATGATTTGGGTTGTCTTTCGTCAGTAGAAACCTTTGTGGAAGTATCGGATAATCCATTAGATCCTGATTTTATTCGCATCAGTGAAGCGGTGACTTTCGAGCCCATCATCTTTGTCGATTTGAGCTTGCCTTTGCCAGAGCGTGTCAATTGGCTATTGCCAGACCATGATGCCATAGTAGTCAATGAGCAATCAGAACTGTCCATGGAACTGGTGTTTACCGAACCTGGGACATACGAAATTGGAATGGAAGTAGGGATGAGCAATTGTGTGGCTGAGATTTTCAAAACGGTCACGGTTGAAGATGGTTCGGCTACCAGACAGCTGATCTCAAATGACAGGGAAAAGAATCCTATGAAGGTCAAAATATGGCCCAACCCTACAGCTGGTGAAATCCAGTTAATCTTCAATGTGAAAAATGAATCGCCATTGGAAGTTCAACTAATAGGGGCTAATCACACAACATTCAGAACGGCTACTATGGAAGGGAAGAAAGATTATTTGGTCAAATGGG
>JAOPTS010000045.1:0-4184 GCA_051531955.1 Reichenbachiella sp. | reverse complement strand
ATGGCGAGCAAGTAGGAGAAGGAAGAGTAGACAAAACACAACCTGCTGTATTCTCTGCTGATGAAACTGCTGATGTAGGAAAAGATGATGCAACACAAGTAGCTGATTTGGTCTTCAAAGACGTGAAAGATTCTGAATTTACTGGTTATGTAGATAAAGTAACAGTGAGTATCTCGAAGTAATAAGTATTATTAGAAGTTAAATATTGAAAAAGGGAGCTCACGCTCCCTTTTTCAATATTTAACTTCATTACCAATCATAGAATACCAAACGATTAAAAAACCTGTCATGAAAAAAGCCTATGTCCTATTTTGTATTGTAGCGCTAACGAGTTGCAATCAGTCCGATCAAAAAAATGAGGCTCTTACTAAAATTGAATTACCTGTAGTTTCTACTACACTTCCTTCCTGGAATGACGGAGTTACTAAAACGTCAATTATTGAATTTGTAACTGCAGTAACAACAGAAGGGGGTTCCAACTATGTGCAGCCAAGTGAACGAATTGCAACATTTGATCAAGATGGCACCCTTTGGTGTGAACAACCTGTTGCTCAACTAGAGTTTGTTAGTTATCAAATTAAGAAAATGGCTGAAATTCATCCTGAGTGGAATAATGAGCAACCTTATCAATCGGTTTTAGAAGGAGATAAGAATTACCTCATCAACGACTATGTCAATAATCATGGTAGGGAGCTAAAAAAACTAATCGTCACGACACACAGCGGCATGACTTTAGAAGATTTTAATGCAAGTGTCAAAGCATTCATGGATTCTTCCTTGCATCCTACCTACAACAAAAAATATACAGAGACAGTTTATCAGCCCATGCTAGAGCTCTTGCAATATTTGCAAGACAATGATTTTAAAACCTATATCTGTTCGGGTGGTGGGAATGATTTTATGCGCGTGTTTGCTGAAGACATTTATGGTATAGTTCCAGAAAATGTAATCGGAACCTTTGCGATGAACACTTTCGAGCAAGTTGATGGTTCATGGAAGATTGTAAAAGGAACTGATAACTTTTTCATGAATGACGCCCTCACAAAACCAGCCGCCATCGAGCAGCGTATTGGTCGGATTCCCATCTTCGTAGCAGGCAATGTGCGGAGTGGTGGTGATATAGGACAGCTAATGTATGGCAAGACAAACTATTTACCGAACTTTCAATTACTGGTTAATCATGATGATGAAGTTCGAGAGTTCGCTTATGCAGAAAAAAATAATGCATCCTTGAATGCTGCCAAAGAAGGCAATTGGCAAGTGGTAAGTATGAAAAATGATTGGAAGAGAATCTTCTCTTTTTGAAACAAATAAATTAATAAGACACGAATACTAAAACAAAGAATATGAGAAACATTATCAATATTGGAACCAGCGTTTTGTTCCTCCTTCTCTTTTTGAACTTGACAGAAGCAAATGCGCAAAGTGGAATCCAATTCCCCAAAGATGATTCGATATCTGTCAAAAAAGATACATGGCCACATGTGCTACCTATTTGGGGACAAAAAGTTACAGACAGGAATATTCAATTACAACTGCCATTAGGCTTTAATGTTAATTATGTATTCAATCAAATGTCATTAGAATTAACAGAGTTTAGTATGAACTTTTATGATGGCGAAAATTTGGATGATATTGTGAATCCCGAAACGCTGAATTTTACAGAAACTATTGCGACTTCAAATGGTGTAAATGTAAGAGCTGATGCTTGGGTATTACCTTTTTGGAATGTGTACGGTATCTATGCGAAAAATTCGGGTTCTACAAAAGTGTCATTTCAACCACAGGTTATAGAACATAATTTAGGGCCAAATGGAAACTTAAAGGAAATAACAACGCTTGAAAATCCGATTTCTGTACCAGAGGTTATATTTGATGCAAATTCTTTCGGAATAGGTTCTACGCTTGTTTACGGTTGGGATGATTATTTTGTAAGTGTAGATGGGAATCTAACATGGTCTTCGTCAGACCTATTGGCAGAGACGGTTACTTTTTTTGTTGGCTCAGCGCGTATAGGACGTAGAGTAATATTTAAAAACAACATGAAATTGTCCGTGTATATCGGTGCTATGTATCGCGATTTTGTAAATAAGGAGATTAATACAGGGTCTTTAGGAGTGCCAGAATTAGACGAAGCAATGGCAAACGCAATTGATGGTTTCTCAGCTATAAATGATCAACAGATCGCATTGTTTGAAAGCTTGCCTTCAACACCTGGGAATGTTGAGAAATTAGAAGAATTATATGCAAGAGAAACAAGACTTGATGCAGCAGGAGCTAGAATAGAGAATTCTGATGCAGTTAACTATAGCATACAGAAGGAGATAATTGACAATTGGAGTACTCAGATTGGATTTAATTTTGAGATATCTGAACATTGGATGTACAGAGCTGAATTAGGCTATCGTGCGGATCAAAAGTTTTTTATGACAGGGCTACAGTTTAGGTTTGGATTATAAATATATATACCGAACCTAGGAAAGAAAGAGACTCATCCATAATTGAATAGACAAACCTAAAAATTCAAATAATGAAACAAATAAAAAACTCTTTATTGGCAGCACTGATGATAGTAGTAGCGGCCTGTACCAACCAAACTACTGAAAAGGTAGAGTCAGCAGCAGAAGCTCCTGCGCCAGTCAATATGAAAATGACCACAGCAACACCTGAAGGGATCTCTACTCCGAACAAGATGAATTCGAGTGCCTTGGGTGAATTGAATTTTTTCGATGGCGTTCCTACCCCTGCAACTGCAGATAAGGTGTATGACTATATAGACTTGCACAATGCGGTAGATGCCTATGTAAAGGGTATTCATATTGCATCCATGGAAGCAATGAAGAGAGGTATTGAAGAATTTGGTCCAGCCAATCAAACGGCCCTTTTGTTTGAGGACTTAATGGACTCAAAAGCCTTTTGGTTAACACCCAACACGACTTCTGTTTATATGGCCTCATGGCTGGAAGTTGGCGATGAGCCAATGGTTATAGAAACGCCTCCAGATGTACTCGGTTTCATTAACGATCATTGGTTTAAATATGTACTTGATTTTGGTCGTTTAGGACCAGACAAAGCACAAGGAGGGAAATTTCTAATAGTTCCACAAGATTATGAAGGAGAGATTCCGGAAGGGTATTTTGTAGCTAGGACAAACACGCATGGCCATTGGGTGATATGGAGAGGATTCCAGCAAGATGGAAGTCCAAAACCTGCGATTGACGCCACTAAAGCAACCTTTAAAATCTATCCTTTATCACAGAAAGATAATCCTCCAGCCATGAACTTTCTGAATATGTCTGGTAAAGTAAATAATACCATTCACAGAATGGATGCTGATATTTTCAATGAGATTAACGCTGTGGTTCAAGCTGAACCGGCCATTGGCGAAAGCAAGGAAATTTTGGGCAGTCTAGCGGCTATTGGCATCCAAAAAGGTAAAGAATTCAAGCCTGACGCACGCATGCAAGAAATTCTGGATGAAGCAGCAAAAATTGGAGCCGCAATAGTACGTACACAAATGGCTAAGCCGAGAAGTGACTATATGTACTTGTACGAAAATAGTCAATGGATCAATCCCCTCGCCTATAGAAACTATTTATTTGAACACGAAGGCGCAAGGCTAATAGATGCCAGAGCTGCTTTCCATTTTTACGCAACGGGTATTACCCCGGCCATGTCTCTCAAATTAATTGGGAAAGGATCACAGTATGCTTGTCTTTATTCAGATAAAGATGGAAACACTTTTGACGGAAGTAAAACCTATAAAGTGAATATACCTACTGATGCTCCAATGTTAGATTTTTGGTCATTTACGATATATGATAACCAAACAAGATCAATGCTTCAAACCGATGAACAATTTCCTGGAATTGATAGTAATAAAAAAGGGTTGGTGCAGAATAAAGATGGTTCCTTTGATATTTTTGTTGGGCCAAAGGCACAAGCAGGTATGGAAAACAATTGGATACAAACTGTGCCAGGTAAAGGTTGGAACACCATTTTCAGACTATACGGACCTCTAGAAGCATGGTTTGACAAGACTTGGCGACCAAGTGATTTTGAATTAGTGAAATAGAACCATGAATATAGTTTCAATCAAGAGATGACAAGTTTACTCGTTGTTAATTATAATATGTTTTGGTAATTGAATAATTTAAAATAAATAAAATGAAAATATATAGAAC
>JAOPTS010000044.1:0-12809 GCA_051531955.1 Reichenbachiella sp. | reverse complement strand
TATAGAGGAGTGAAATGATAATGGGGATTTGAAAAAGTAAAAGAATATTCATGAGGGTGTCAAAGAGCGTGTTGTCTGTTATGAAGAGAAGAGTAGCACAAACAAATGAAGTGCCATATACTGCGAGCGCCCCGATTTTAAATAATTGAATATTTTTGTTATAAGAGTGTACGGTGAGTTCCTTCATCATAGCATAGGCATACCTGAAAAAGAGAAAGAAAAATGCTCCTTCAAAAATAGTATCAAGAAGTTCAACGATAAAAAATACCACGGGCGTGGTTACTAGATATTGGGCCGCTAAAAAGGCCGCTTGAGCAAATAGAGAAATGACGCTAAAGGTAAATAGGTTTTCTGCATGATTCTTCCAGTTGTCGCTGAGTTGTTGCTGAGCGATGTCTCCCCAACACCAAATCGTTTTTACGAGTTGAAAAAGTCCGAGTATCGTTACGAGGATTAAAAGTGATAGAGTGATGGAGCTTGCAAGGGTACTGTTTGATGAGTCAATGAAAAAGGTCGTGAGGAGTGAACCGCCAATTCCGATGCAGGCTAAAAAAAGGAGAGCGTATATTCTAATTACGATCTCTGATGTTTTTCTTTCAATGATAATGAGTGCTTCGGTCATGATTGATCCAGGTAATTTGAGACACATAAAGTATAATATTTCGCACTTCATTTCACTAACAATTTTAGGCCATTCCGTTACAAAGTGGTACCAGGATTGGCAAAAAAAGTTCATATTTGCTAAAATCAACCTGAACCTGAGTTTTTAAACTCTAAATTGTTACATTTGTGTTAATTAGAATTACCAATGAAAAACGTATGACTGTTATAGTACCACAAGATTATCATGCTCGTGAAGCGTTATTAAAAAAACGCGTTTTTTGCATTTCCCCAGAAAATGCAGTTAAACAGGATATCCGTCCCCTCAGAGTTGGAATTCTCAACATTATGCCTAATGTTGAAACCTATGAATTTAATTTACTATTTCCGCTTGGGCGCACTCCTCTTCAGATTGAACCCGTTTGGATAAAGCTTAACACTCATGAATATAAAAGTTCACGTAAAGAACATTTAGAAAATTTATATATCAGTTTTGAAGAGGCGAATAGAGAGAAAGCACTCGATGGTCTCATAATTACTGGTGCTCCTGTTGGTGAGCTGGCGTTTGATGAAATCTCATACTGGCCTGAACTTCAAGAAATATTTGATTATGCAAAAGATAATATTGCATCAACAATTGGTATTTGCTGGGGTGGTATTGCCATTGCTAAATGGATGGGTATTGATAAGATCCAATATCCTAAAAAATTATTTGGCGTGTACCAGGGTACAAACCTTAATAGAACTCATACAATTACTGGGGAAATGGATGACCAGTTTTGGTGTCCGCAAAGTCGTCACTCCGGAATTCGCGATGAAGACTTAGAGGCTCAAAGAGATAAAGGTAAAATTAACTTACTTGCTCACGGCGAAGAAACGGGGTATTTTATTTTCGAGAGTCCAGATCACAAATTTATTGTGCATTTAGGGCACCCTGAATATAATTCAGGGCGTATTGTTACTGAAGCTCTACGTGATCAACAAAACCCTCGTGATGATGTGTTCCCTCCGGTTCTGTTTGATATAGAAAACCCAGTAAATACTTGGCGTTCACATAGAAACGAATTTTTTTCTCAATGGATTAAATTTGTATACCTAACCTGCGAGTTTTAGCCGCAAAATATTCAAATTATTATTTCAATGTGATTCCATATATGAAGCGATGCTTTGTGATCAGAATTAATATATTGTTCTGAAGTATATAATCTGATAACACGTCGGGATATGTTTTTGAATCAATAAGTTTACCAGTCTCAATTGAATAGCTATACAGAGATTTGCCTGCAGCGACATAGAGAGATGCCCCACGTGTAAAGAGAAACAGAGGCTTGACCGGTGAGACATTCCAAAGCTCTTGACCGTTTGCCTTTAAAATACAAGTAATATACCCCTTGCTGTTTTCGGCAAATATGTGTTGAGGAGCATTATAGATTGAAACAATTGGATCATTAAAATCTGTGGTCCAAATGGTATTCATACTCAATTGTTTTTTAGCTATTAACTGTCTACTATTGTTAGCTATAAAGAGGGTGCTTGAGTCGCTTGAGACATCGACTATAGGTGAAGAGGAGATAGAAAAATTATTGAGCAATGCTCCAGTATTTCGATTTAGATTGTGAATAAAACCATTTTCAGTTATGACTGCGATATTTTCTTTACTAATAGTATTAGGTAGAAAAACTTTTTCAATGGGAAAATTAATACTCCAGTTGATTGAGAAAGGGTCCTTTTGGATTAAATGCATACTATTGTTACTGCTGAGGACGATGAGTACATCGGTGTATTCATTGATCGTGGTAATGATTCCAGGCACTTTAAGTGTATTGCTAAGCTGGGAGCTAGTATTGAGTTCAATCTGAAGAAGGAGTGAGTCCTTTGTGCTATAAATGTGTGAAGAATCCATGACTGCAGCACTGTTTTTTTCAGAACCAATGATTGATATCCGATATTCTTCGGAGAGCTTCTTATTGCCATAAGAAAATATACCTCTATTATCAATTTGATACAGATGGGCTGAGTCGAGTAAAAAGGTTGGTGAAATATTTTGTTCAGTGTGGATGTGTTTAACCCAGTCAGCCCCTATAAGTTGTGCGTAATTTTTTAGAAGGCTATTTTGTTTCTCTTCTGATGGGAGGGTGTGTATTGCTGCGGTGTGCACTAATGATAAACAATCTGAAAGGATGCCGCTTTTATTTAAACAGAGGCTTGCTTTCAATTGGTGTGCTTTACTATTTCCGGGCTCTCTCTTAAGAATTTGATTGAGTGTTTTTATGGATTTCTTAATATTTATGGCTGGAGCTTGTGATAATTTTTCAAATTGTCGATCTTGTTTTGTAGGTAATGTACCGTAGTAATTGTTATTTAGTTGTATGATCTCTTTGTCAGTTCCGATGAGGATCCGAGAGCCATAGGTTATAGGGGCTAGTGTAAATGGTGACCCATAGTTATAGTGCCACATTTTCTTCCCTGAGAAGTCATAAGCATAGAGTGCACCCGTAGCAGTGTATCCACCAATTTTATTTGCTAGATCTGTTATCGCTACATTAGGAGTGTTTTGTGACCAGACAGTTTCTCCAGATAAGGTATTGATTTTAGATAATGTGCCTGTACTATTGAGGTGATAAAAATAATTGTCTTTTATGTATCCTGAACTGTTTGAAGTAGTAGAGATATTCCAGCTCGGTAATAATTTGTCATCGATGGAAATTTTTTGTATAGAGTTTTTGAAAACAGTTATCAAACCATCATTTGTTTGATGAAAAAATAGTGGGGAGGCGTGAAGTGAATGTTGATGAATAATTTTACCATTGAGTAAAGACCTGAGAATTAAGTTGTTATCTGGACACATTTCAGCAATTGCATTATTGTAGTTGATGAATGTTACAAATGAACATGTTTCGCCGATCTCTTTTGGTCGATTCCACATCTGTTTGTTTTTATTGAGTAAAAATATTTGGTCTTGAGTATTAATATAAATATGGTTGTTTGGAGTGCGCTCTATCCAACGAACAGGAGTTTCAGTGCGAAAGATAGATGTTTTTTTAGAGGGGAGTAATTGCTGAATGGTTACTACGTTTCTTTGGCTATTCAAGTGAACAATAAGGGTGTCGGATAGAGTGATAAGAGTGTCTGAATGAGGGATAGCAATATAGAGAGGCTGAAATTCATTATCAATAAATTGAAAGAGCTCATTTGATTGGCTGAGCATATAGAGGGTGTTTTGTGATTGTATAAGGTGTTTTAATGGCGAAGGATTCTCTATGGCTGGTAAGATAAAAGGCATTGAACTTATGCCAATATTTTTAAGAAGAGTACCGAGCCAATTCCGTTGCTTAGGTTGGATTGCCGGGTTGGTGTATGCCGTTAAAAAGTGAGATATAGATTTTGAAGTATCAGAGGTATTTAAGTAATATTTGCCAAGGAGAATATTCGCCGAAGGATGCATTATACTTGATTGGTCACGTGAAAGTTTGAAAAGGTGGCTCAGTGCATTATCAATGTTTCCATGCATCTCAAGTTCAAAACTCGCCCGTTCAAAGGTTAGAATATCTTCTTCACTTTTAATCGTGCTTCCATGACTCATGCCAAAAGCGATAAGCCAAAAAGCAAAACAGTGTATATACTGGTTCATTACTGCTCTCATATATCGAATTTGTATCCTGCTCCACGTATAGAAAGGATTAGGGCTGGCTTAGCTGGGTTTTCTTCGAGCTTTTGCCGTAGTTTAACAATGTGATTATCAATGGTGCGTGTTGTTGGCATTGTATCGAAGTCATAGCCCCAAACATTTTGAAGAATGTCTTCACGGAGTATCACCTCGCCTTTTCTTTGACTAAAGTATTTTAAAATTTGAAACTCTTTAGTGTTAAGATCGAGTGGTTGACTATTTTTTGTTGCTGTAAAACGTTTAAAATCTATTACGATTCCATTAAATGTTGTAGTGTCATCAGAAGAGATTGAAGAAGGGTCTCTGCGTAAAAAGGCTTTTACTCGGGCGAGAAGTTCAAGAATTGAAAATGGCTTTTTAACATAATCATCAGCACCCATTTCGAGCCCTGTTAGAATACTTGATTCGTCAGTTTTTGCCGTGAGCATTATAATATATACATCAGGCATTACCTTACGGAGGTACCTGCAAACCTCATACCCGCTTTTTTTGGGGAGCATCAAATCAAGTATAATTAACTGAGGCTTAAAGGATTCAGCGAGAGTAATAGCTTGTTCGCCATCCTTTGCGGCTACAACATTGTATCCCTCTAATTTAAAGTTGTCTTTAAGGCCGAGTCTAATTACTTCTTCATCCTCAACGATTAATATTTTTTCCATCGAATCCTCTACGGTCAGGCCGTTGCTTTTTTCTTAAAGAAGACGCTAAAGAGCGCTCCTTCATTTGGTTTGCTTTCTACGGTAATGCGTGCATTGTGCGCATCAATAATTCTTTTTACAATTGCAAGTCCGAGCCCACTGCCTTTTGTAGTACGAGTGAGTTCGCTTCCTACTCTATAGAAGTCAGCAAATATTTTATGCTGTTCATTTTTTGGGATACCGGATCCATTGTCTTTTACCCTATAGCATATTTCTGAATCGAGATTTGTTACAGTGACAAGTATCGATGCATCATCAGGTGAATATTTAATTGCATTGTCAATAAGGTTTTGAATAACACTGAGAATACTTTTTTCATTACCTTCAATAATGCAATGAGGAGTGATCTCTTTACGTAAAGTTATCGAACGAGAACTAGATTGGTTATGAAATGTTTGAATAGTATCTTCTACGAGAGTACTCAAATTGATTTTGGTTAAGGAGAATGAGCTGGGAGCTTGCTCCCATTTGCTATACTGCAAGATGTCATCAATAAGTGATTGGAGTCGGTTAGATTCTTTTTCAATTAAGCCTGAGTATTGGATAACTTTTGCGGGGTCTGTAATTCGCCCAGTTTTAAGTGTTTCAGAGAGCATTTTGATAGAAGTAATAGGCGTTTTGAGTTCATGAGAAACGCTCGATACAAAATTAGTTTTCATATATAAAAGCTTTTTCTCTTGGCGAATACCTCTAATAATTACTGCAGACCCAACAATAAGAGTGATGATCGATGTGGCTAAAAGGCTGTAAAGAAATATCTTTTTCCTATTTGCCATAACAATTAATTTGTCGGCTTCTGTCTTAAAAATTTGAAATCTGAGTTTAGGGAGGAGAGAGCTGACACTGATATCTTTATAGAACTCGACATCAGATGAGCGTTCGTGATTACTGATAAGTGAACCATCATATGAAACCCGATAGGATATTTTTTTTGCAAGTGTAGAAGGGATTGATTTAAGGAGTGAAGTTAAAAAATGAGTTTTATTAAATGAGGTAATGAGTATTTGGTTTTGAGTGAAAAATGGTGTTGAGATTTTAATGAATATTTGTGCAGAATCTGAATAGGTGTTTGTATTCGTAAGGCTTTGCAGGGAGCTACTCATGAGAGTTGTTAAAATGTCTCTATTTTCAACAAATTGGTAAGAGTGTTTTGTGTGGAGTTCCCAGTTGACGTTGATGTTCCATAAGAAATCCCGGTCTCGTACGCCTAAGTATTCATATGAAAGTAGAGTATTAAAGAGTTCGGTACGTAAAAACTTTATTTGGTTAATATTGTAACTATTGGGGTTTTGGAAATAGTGGTTAATAATCTCTTTAGTGAGTTCGATGGCATTGGTATACCGGTTCATGGCAATGTAGGCTCTAAATTGTGTGAGCCAGAGCCAGACGGTTATGTCTTTTGAATAAAGACCTGCAATGGGTTTAAATTCGAGTAACTTGTTGCAGTACTTAATAGTACCTCTATGGTTTTCAATAAGAGAATAGAGTTTAATGATTTCTACAAAATTCATTTTTTGTAAAAAAGGAGAGAGAGATTTGTTTTGTGTTCTGCGTACTCGTTTTCGAATGAGTGCTAAACGAGAGGCCTTGGTTTTTGGTGGGGTAATCCATTTCTTCTCAAAGGCATCGAGCTCATGAGTGAAAAGTTCATCTTGGTCGGTAAAAATAAAACCAAGGTTGGGGTAAATAAGTTTGTTTTTATAGTACAGGAAAAGGCCGTTGATTTCGGGGAGCTTATCAAATGAATAGTTTTGTGGGTTTTGTGACGGGTTGGGAAGAATGTCGTATACCATCATAGACATTTGAGCAGCACTTCTATAGGTGTGATCAAGGTAGGTATTGATGGCTGTCCGGGTGACTGATTCAAACTCTTTGAGTTGATCACTCTCTTTTTTTTCAAGAATTACTACTTCCTGAGTAATTGAACGTATGCTCAGAAACGACAAAATTACTGTTGGAAGTAAGATCGAGAGAATAAACAGATAGATTACATGTTTGTTCGTGAATCGCATAAATATTGGGATTAAAATTCAAAAATATCAAAAATAAAGGGCATGGAGTAGTGCAAAAGGAGTTATTATTCTATTATGAAAAATTAGCTGTTAATTCGTAGAAATAGCGAAAAATATGAATCAAAATGTATTTATTGGTCGTCAACCAATACTAAATCGAGAGCAAGAAATTATAGCATATGAGCTGTTGTTTCGTGACGGCTCAGGTGAAAATGCAGCGAATTTTGACGATGATGTGCTCGCAACTTCACGAGTAATGGTGACCGTGCTGAGCTCAATTGGTGTTAATCGTGTACTTGGTGATAAACTAGGTTTTGTGAACATTAATGAAAAGATTATAGAAAAAAATATTTTCGAGCCATTCGATAGAACAAAATTTGTATTTGAATTTCTTGAAACCACTATAATTACTGATGAATTCATCTCTGAAGTAACTAAAATGAAAGAAGATGGGTATGTTTTTGCCCTCGATGATTTTGTTGCTAATGATGAAAATATGGTGAAATTTGCCCCTCTCTTTGATTTGATCTCAATTGTTAAAATTGATCTCATACTTAATGAAATGGACTCTTTAGAAGATAAGTTGACTGTTTTTAGAGAGCGAGATATTAAATTACTTGCTGAGAAAGTCGAAACACTCGAAGAGTTTGAATTCTGTAAGGATCTTGGGTTTGACCTGTTCCAAGGGTACTTTTTTGCTAAACCTGTTATAATTAAAGGTAAACATATTGATCATAGAGAGATTGCGGTACTCGATATTGTACGCCTTCTTCAGCAAAGTGCTGACATCAATATGGTAGAAAATGAGTTTAAGAAGTATCCTGATCTTATGATCAGTCTTTTTAAATATGTGAATTCTGCTGCTCTTTCTAGAGGGAATGAAATTCAATCTGTGCGTCAGGCACTTGCGCTTCTTGGTGAGAAAAAAATTCTCCAGTGGCTTTATATTATGTTGTATGCTAAATCATATTCGGGCGATACTGCTTCTCACCCACTTTTTATCACTGCGAGTCAGCGAGCAAAAAGTATGGAGTTACTTTATTCCAAAATTCATAAGAGACATGAAAAAGTACTTATGGATAAGGCATTCCTTGTGGGCATGTTATCACAACTCGATGCACTGCTTCATGTGTCAATAGAAGAGATCCTTGACGACCTTAATGTATCAAGAGATATTTATGATGCAATTATTGATCAAAAAGGTGAACTCGGCGAATTACTCAATCTAATCGTATCTTCTGAAGTGTATGAGCTTGATAAAGTAAAAGGTCTTCTTGGCAAATTAAACATTAAAAACCAGGATTTGGTGTCTGCAACTCTTGAGAGTTATTCGTGGATAGAAAACCTTAAGTAATGTCTTTCGATCCGAAAAATATCCTTCATACTATTCTATCAATATCTGAATCAGCATCTGACATTGTATATGATTATTATAAAAATGGTTTTGATGTTGAGATCAAAGAAGATAATTCACCCTTAACTTCTGCTGATATTGCCTCACATAACCACATTTGTGCCGAGCTTACTCGATTATGGCCTGAAATACCTATTATATCGGAAGAAGCTGCCGTGCCTTCTTACGAAGAAAGGAAATCATGGGACTATTTTTGGTTAATAGATCCTATAGATGGAACAAAAGAATTTGTTAAACGGCAGAATGAGTTTACGGTTAATATCGCACTTATTCACAAAACAACTGTGGTACTCGGTGTGGTAAGTGCACCTGCTTTAGCAGCTCACTATTATGCTGCTGAAGGAGTAGGGGCATTTAAAAAAGACAAAACAGGAGTGAATGCTTTAAAGAGCCCAAGCCGTATAAGTAACTCCCCTTTTGACGAAACAGGCTTAAAAGTTTTGGTTAGTAAATTTCACAGAGATCCAGGGACTGATAGCTATCTTGAAAAATGTGCCCAATTTGAACCTCTTACAGTAGGGTCCTCATTAAAGTTCTGTGTAATTGCAGAGGGCAAAGCGGATTTGTACCCACGTGTGATATCTATTAATGATTGGGATATTGCTGCTGGCCATGCAATTGCAAAGTATGCAGGGAGAAACGTGTATAACCTTGGAACCAAAGATGAATACCAATATAACAGGTATGATCTAAAAACAGCTCACTTCGAAGCGTATTAATATGGATATAGAAATAATAAAGAAAGGAGTAATCTTATTTGTAGTACTCATTTTCTCACTAAGTTTTCATGAATATGCTCATGCAAAAGTGGCATATCTTTTAGGAGACTCAACTGCATATAAGCAGGGAAGGGTGTCACTCAATCCGTTGAATCATTTAGATCCAATGGGCACATTGTTTTTATTAATAATAGCATTTGCGGGAATGGGAATTGGTTGGGCTAAGCCTGTACCTGTTGATCCATATAAGTTAAAGCACTGGGAGCGCGATTCGATGTTGATATCTATTGCGGGCCCCTTAGCAAATCTCTTATTGGTAGTTCTTGTGTTTGTGGTGTATGGGTGCTTTTTTCTTGCTACTCAGGCAGGGTTTTCCCTTGGAGAAACTGTTAGCAAAATTATTTACGGATTCTTATTTTGGGGAGCTTTGTGTAATATTTCGCTCTTTATATTCAATATGCTTCCTTTTGTACCATTGGATGGAAGTAAAGTGTATCCATTCTTTTTACCAAAGGAGATACGGAAGAAAGTCAATAAACTTTTGTATGATATTGGCTATTGGCCATTAATTATTATGTTACTATCAGAGTATTTAATAGACGGCTATGGGCTTTTTTCACTGGTATTTGGTCCCGTTCGAAGAGGCTTGGTTGAGTTTTTCCCCCTTGTGCGAGCAGTACTCAGCTAAGAGAACCCTTTAAAAAACACAAATTTGGTAAAAATGTGATAAATAAAGTGCAATATTAGCTTCGATGGATTGAATTGAAATGAGATATTTGTACATTTGCTCTGAATTTAAAAATGGAGTAGCCGAGTGCCACATCATAAGTCATGTAAGAAAAGACTCAGAACGACTGAAAAAGAAACTGCTCGCAATAGAGCTGCTCGTTCAACTATTAGAACTAGCTTGAAAGTTATTCGTTCTGCAGAGAACAAAGAAGTTGTTGAGAAAGAAGCACCAAAATTATTTAGCCTTCTTGACAAAGCTGCGAGAAAACACTTAGCAGGATTCAGTAAAAACCGTGCTGCGAACTATAAATCTAAAGTTCAAAAAGTTTTAAACTCTTTCGCATAACTTTTATTGTCGATGATATTTTAAAACAACAGTATACCATACTGTTGTTTTTCTGTATTTAATTAATAACACCGTGATATAGGTATGATCAAATATTTAAGTATTCTTATTTTACTTCTCAATGCATGTACGTTCCTAGAAAAGAAAGATTGGGCGTGTGATTATCAGGCTGTTGGTTTTGGTATATGTTTTGAACTTAATGATATTGTAGACCAGGATATATGTGAATATATCTATGAGGAGGCTCAAAAAGAGTCAAGCCATCCTCTTCCTAAGTATGTCGTATCGTCTAAACAAGAATGTGAAGAGACGCCGCATTCCTGTGATATTAGTGTTGATTCATTTTGGGGCAAGGCTTATCATTATGGGTTCTTTGCGGAAGAGCGTGCATTAAAGTGTACATTTGAAAATAATGGACTTGATAGTACAAAAACACCTTAATTCTAGACCTCTCAAATAATTTTTTTAGCATATCTTTACAGGAAGTTACCTGCAATAGTGTTTATTGTACGGTTATCATTCACAAATATGTTAATATCTTGTTTTGACTTGTATAACCAATTTATGATTTTATATCATTTAATTGCTCTAAAATGTCGTTAAGGAGCTTCTCAAGTATCCCGTCATCAAATAACTAAAATGCTACTATGGACAAATATGTCCATGTAGTGTACTAAATTACACTATCAGATTGATTTTAAATACTTAATTAACATATGTTATAAGTACAATAACCTAGACGCTTCTTGTAGGAATGTTTTATTGAGTTTGGGTATTGGCTACTGTTGCGATTGTCGGGGGATGTCACGTAAGGTATCAAATCTGCCAGATTGGTACATACTATTTCTTGAAGTCCTCGTAAGTAGAAAATGCTTGGAAAATAATTTTGTTTTAATAAAACAAGGAAGAATATGAAATTAAGTATCAAAAAAATATCAATGGTTTTGGGGCTCAGCCTTCTTTTCTCTGGCACTGTTTATGGTGAAGGTCCCGTTGATGTTTATGGTGAGATGAAAGTGAAGGGTCAATATTTTGTTGGATCAAAAGGGGCGTATAAAAATGCCATTGTTCAAGTTAAAGGTCTTAGTTTCTTTTGGAATAACTGGGGCGGTGAACAGTATTGGACTGCTGATCAAGTAAATAATATGGTTGATAATTTTGATGCCGAAGTCCTACGAGTACCAGTAACGACTTCATCTAAAGGTAAATATGCAGATCTTGGTGCCGCTGTTCAAGTAATTGAACAGAGCATAGCACGTGGGATATATATTATTATTGATTTTCATTCACACCATGCGTGGAATGAAGTTGATGAAGCTAAAAATTTCTTTACCCAAGCGGTTGAGTGGTATGGTCAGTATGACAATGTGATTTTTGAAATTTTTAATGAGCCTATTACAAATGAGCCTCATGATTGGATGCCGGTTAAAAATTATGCTGATGAATTGGTTAAGCATATTCGAGATCTTGGTTCCGATAATTTAATAATTGTAGGAACTCCATGCTACGACCAAGTGTTTGCCGGTATTAAAGAAAATCCAGTGGTAGACCCTGATAATAATACCGCGTATGCAATGCACTTTTACTCCTACTCACATCATGTGGGTGATGGTTGGCTTGGTAAAAACTTTAAAAGCGCCCTTGAAGACGGACTCCCGTTTATGGTGACAGAATGGGGGACTTCGCATTTTGATGGCGGTCAAGATGGTGGATCATTTGATGGTCAAAGTGCTGATGAGTGGCATGCACTTCTCGATGAATATGGGTTTTCTTCAGCAATGTGGTCGATTTTCAGTCATGGGCAGTCATCTGCTCTTTGGGGGAATAATGGTCAAGCGGAAGGATATATAAAAGGGTTACTGAGTGGTTGGAAAAATGAAGCTGATTGGAGAACAGGGAATGTTCGTACTATTCCTGGGGGGCTGGCAGTAACTGGGAAGGATGTTTCAGTAGCATTACCAGAAAGTGCAAAGATTAAGGCAGTTGTTGAGGGTGGTAAAGAACCATATATTATTGCCTGGT
Source organism: Reichenbachiella sp. (assembly GCA_051531955.1). Taxonomy (GTDB): domain Bacteria; phylum Bacteroidota; class Bacteroidia; order Cytophagales; family Cyclobacteriaceae; genus Reichenbachiella. The sequence continues at coordinate 602 of JAOPTS010000044.1, read as the reverse complement.
CTAAGAAATCTGGAGGCTCAGCGACTATAGCAGACAAGTCAGCGCGGACTACAAATGTTGGTGGATTAGAGGTGGGCTCATATGAATTTATCGTATCAGTTACTGATGGATGGGGAGATGTTGTGGAGGCGGTAATTACTGTTTCGGTTACTGGTGACGACGAAGGTCCAGTTGATATTGTATCTTCAGAAGATGTAATGTCTTCGGTTGTGGATGATATTTCTTCTAGTGATGCGGTTAAAGACATTTCATCTGATGATATAGAAGATTCAAGTGGTGATAAATCTCCTCCACCCGATAGTAATGATATAGCGCCTTTGTATAGCAACGGAATAAATGCCTCTCAGTCATTACTGTATAGAGTAACGAATAAGTCGACATTAGAAATAACCGTGTCAGAAATTGGAAGTTATTCAGTAACTCTCTTTGATGTTATGGGTAACCTTGTTTCAAAAATAGAAATGGGTACTGTTTCCAAGGGGTCGTATGAGCTTCAGTTGTCTCCTTCAGTACGTGAAGGTTTGTATGTTGTGCAAACGAATAGGCTTTTTTAGATTCGTTGAATAGTAAATATTTAAAAGCCGTGTTTTGACACGGCTTTT
>JAOPTS010000043.1:0-24350 GCA_051531955.1 Reichenbachiella sp. | reverse complement strand
CTTTGACTGAAAAGCGATGATTGCCATTGGTGAGGTTGGTGAACGTATGGTTTTGATTTTTAGAAAAGGGAGACCATTCACTCTCATCCAATTGGTAGGAGTAGACCAACATGTCTGCCTTGGTTTTATTAAAGTAATCTTTGCCTGACCAGAATATACTTGTATTCCCACTTTGATCTACTTCTTTGGAGTACACTTCTATTTTCGAATTAGGTGGGATGGTATCTTTGATATATTTATAAGTGTTGAACTTATTTCTTACATTTTTGTCAGGGATTTTGCCTGTGTATGCTCTTCTTTTCCATTCACGTAAGCATCGACTCACCCATATTTGTCTTTCATTTTTAGAAGTAAATATGCTTCCTCCTTCATAGGATAGTTTGATTTGATCTGGTAGGACAGAATTGGCCCATACTCTGCCATTAAAAAAACTGATATCTTTATCTGTGGCGAGCCATATGGAACCGTTTCGTGGGTCTGATGCTATACTAATGATATTGTTGCTCAATAGTCCATTGTCTACAGAGTGAATTGTCCACGTATCATTTTTGTAGACATACAAACCATGTATTCTTGAGCCAACATACAAAACGCCTTCTTGATCGCTATGGACGTTGTTGACATAGTTGTTTAAGTCAGGGTTAGACAAGTAGTTCCATGTATTGCTATTGTATCTACAAAGTCCTGTGCCTCCTATCCATATGTCTCCATTTTTAGATTGGGCTATTCCATATGCATTTTGTTGGTTGAGGCCATTAATCATGCTTTTATGGACGATGAGTTTTCTATTTGAACTATAGGGGTATAATATTTGAATGACACCACCGGTTTGCCCTTTTTCTATTAAAATATCGGTACTACCTCCAATCCAGAGGGAGCCATCTTGAGATTGCATGATGGCTCGGTAATCAATTCCCCAGGATACTGACTCGAAAGTGAAGGTCTCCCAATGATTGTTGTTGTACATGCTAAGTGCCGCAACATTATCTTGACTGCCTACTGCCCAGATGACATCATTGTTGTCACAATACAGTGAAACAGGTTGGTTCATTAAACCATCTTCTATTCCTGATTTTTCCCAGTTCCCATTGATCTCTTTTAAACTATTTCCTTCGAAATCTAGAAACCAATTCTCACCCTTAGATTGACTGCAATGGTAGTTAATCCCTTTATAGGTTAGCCAATTTTCTAGTGATAGGTCTACGCTTACTACTGCTGATTTGGGACTGAAAATCCATAGTTTGCCTTCGCTGTTGCTATGGAGTTTAGTATGGCCATGAGGAATATTGAAGTTCTCTGAATTATATTTCGACCATTTTCCTTCTGGGCTCAAAGAATAGATGTTTCCAATTCCACTTAGCCAGATAGTACCGTTTTTTGTTTCAATGATACTTTCTGAGTATTCATCATCCCCAAAGCGATCGGCATAATATATCTCTTCCCATTTGCCTTTGCTATATCTAATGGCTGGTATTTTATTTGATTTGTTGACAATCCATATGTCTCCCTTGGATGTTTCAAGTATGTTTTGCTCATAGCCTAGATTTATACCGTAGAATTTACTGAAGAGCTTAAAATTCTGAATGGACGAATTAACAATCTCATTTTGATCCACAATTAATATTTCTCCTTTTTCATCCTGAAGGTGATTGGTTACAGCTAACCATAATTGTCCTGGGCTCACTTCATAGATATCCGAAAAGTTATCGAATTCACCGAAAGAGAGTAATTCTTGAGGGATAGGTGTGAAATTAGTATCATCTAATTTTGATTTTATTTCTTTCCATTTGGCATTGCTTGAGAGCAGTGTTTTGTTATTGTCCTTGAGTAGAAAAACACCCCAAGAAGAAGCGATGGATATGGTGCCATCTTTCAATAGTCTAATCTTTTTGATGAGCAGATTTGAACTCCCTTTGATAGAAAGTAGTGGGTGCCAGGAGCCATTTTCTAATTTAAACACACCATTTGATGTGCCTGCTACAATGATGCCATTGTCATGAGCTAGAATTTCTTGTACGACATTACCTTTTAGCCCACTTGATTCATTGAAGAATGTCCAGTCATAGCCATTGTATCTCGCTATTCCAGAGTCAAGACCGAACCAATATTCGTTTATATCTGTGTTTGACGCAATACACTGGATGCTTAATTGATCAAATTCTGGATAAAAGGAATACCTCCATTCTTCGGTCAAGGGGTCCGCAATGATTGGAGTGTAGTCGTGGCTGGATTTCACAGGGTGTGAAACAGTCAAAATAATGAACCCCAAAATCGTATATAATAAATTCTTCATATTTAATCCCATCTAGCTGCTTATAGTTTGAGAACTCTGTTGTGTAAATTAAAAAAAAATGAATAGCTAATGAGAATGGAAGCGTGCTAAAACTATAACATGAATACTTTTTGAAAAATATTGAATATTCACAACGCCTCTCCTGCTCTAATCTTGTAATGTGAGTATTGCCAAAGTGGTGTTATAGCAATATATGTGAACAATAAAGATATGAAGGAGTTTTTGAATAATAATTTTTTACTTTCAAATAAGGTAGCAGAGGAGCTTTATCATGATTATGCCAAGGACATGCCTATCATTGATTATCACAATCATTTGTCCCCTCAATTGATAGCAGACAATCATCAATTCGGTAGCATTACTGAAGCGTGGTTGTATGGGGATCATTACAAGTGGCGTGCCATGAGGGCCAATGGTGTTAATGAAAGATATATTACTGGTGGTGCGTCGGATGAAGAGAAATTTCAAAAATGGGGTGAAACAGTCCCTTATACATTGAGAAATCCTTTGTACCACTGGACTCACCTAGAGCTTCAAAGATACTTTGGTATTGATGAGTTATTGTCTGCTGGTTCTGCATCTGAAATTTTTTCAGAAACAAAAAGACAGCTTCAATTAGACTCTCACTCATGCGTAGGATTACTGACAAAAATGAAGGTTGAATCATTGTGTACGACAGACGATCCGGCAGACGATTTAGCATTTCATAATCAAATACGGAATCAGAATTCGCCTATGAAGGTATTACCAACGTTTAGGCCTGATAGTGCCCTTAGTTTTGAGAACACTACGGCATACAACGAGTATCTGAAAAAATTATCGATAGCTACTGGATCAGCAATCACAAGCCTTGATAGTTTGTTGGATGCATTACAGAATCGCGTGGATTATTTTCATGAAATAGGGGCGCGAGTTTCTGACCTTGGATTTAATCAGCTTCCTATCATCGACAATAAGGTTTCAAACCTTGATTCGATTTTTAAATCCCTTCTCAATGGAGCAGTGTTAAATGAAAATGAAGTAGAGGCTTTGAAAGGTCATGTGTTAACAGCGCTTTGTAAAATGTACCATGCCAAAGGTTGGGTACAGCAGTTTCACTTAGGTGCGCTGCGAAACAATAATGAAAGAGGGCTTAGAGAGTTAGGACCAGATACAGGCTATGATTCGATGGGGGATTTCAATCAAGCTGAAAGATTATCTAAGTTTCTAAACAACTTGGATAATTCTGATCAGCTGACCAAAACTGTCATTTACAATTTGAACCCAAGAGATAATGATCTTTTTGCGACCATGGTGGGTAATTTCAATGATGGTAAAATTATTGGAAAAATGCAGTTTGGTACCGGATGGTGGTTTTTGGATCAAAAAACTGGAATGACTAATCAAATTAATTCACTATCTAATATGGGGTTGTTGAGTAGGTTTATTGGCATGTTGACTGATTCAAGAAGTTTCTTGTCATTTCCTAGGCATGAGTATTTCAGAAGAATACTCTGTGATATAATAGGTAAGGATGTGGTGAATGGCGAACTGCCAAATGATATTAAATTATTGGGCCAAATGGTCCAGGATATTAGCTACAACAATGCAAAAAACTACTTCGATTTTTAGTAACAGGAGTAGTCAATAAATATGATGCTTATTCAGTAAAGCAAATAACCTCTTTGTGTGCAACGGTCTTGGTTAATTCAATATTAAGGTGTTGCACACTTGAGGAGTTGAAAATTACTGATAAGAATAGTGTTATATAAAAACATTAATTAGAAAGAATTATGAGTGAACCTTTAAATAATATAGGTAAGTATAGATATCGAATTCTAGGCCTATTGATCTATGCAACAACTATTAATTATTTTGATAGAAGTATCATCGGAGTGATGGCACCTACATTAGAAAAATTGTTTGGGTGGACTAATAGTGATTATGCTACTATCATGATTTGGTTTAAAGTGGCGTATGCTATTGGTATGTTGACAATGGGTAGTATTGTTGATCGATTGGGTACTAGAAATGGTTATACACTAGCTATTGGTATATGGAGTGGTTTTGGGATGCTTCATGCTTTAATGGTTGATGAGCTTACTTTGATGGGGTTTACAGTCTCAAGTGTTGTACTATTTGCAATGGCTCGTTTTGGCTTGGGGTTTGGAGAGTCAGGACATTTTCCTGCAGCACAAAAAACGGTAGCTGAATGGTTTCCTAAAAAGGATCGTGCATTCGCAACTGGATTGTATAATGCTGCCACAAGTATTGGAGCGATTGCGGCACCATTTGTAGTGGGATGGGTTGTAAGTGAGACAACAGGTGCTAACTGGCAAATCCCTTTCTTGATAACAGGTGGGTTGAGTAGTATATGGGTAATTCTTTGGAGAAGGGTATATACTAAACCAGAAGATAATGCTAAGCTATCTAAAGAGGAGTTGGCTTATATACAAAGTGATTCGGTTGAAGAATCTCCCGAAAAACTTCCATGGGCTAAGGTGTTGCCAAAACGTCAAACTTGGGCATTTGCCGCTGCTAAGCTGACTGATGCTGTTTGGTGGTTTTACCTATTCTGGGGTGCGAAATTCTTGTCAACAACATTTGACGTCAAATTGAAAGATATAGGGATACCTTTTTTCATTATGTATATGTTGGCAGATGGAGGGAGTATTTTCGGAGGATGGATCTCTGGATATTTTATGAAAAAAGGATGGAGTGTAAACAAGGCACGTAAAATGACATTGTTGCTTTGTGCTATCATTATTTTACCTGTTTGCTATGTAGCAATTACAGATAATAAATGGTTTGCAATTGTACTCATTGGTATTGGGGCTGCTGGTCATCAGGCTTGGTCGGCAAATATTTTTACTCTTGTGTCAGATGTTTTTCCTAAAAAAGCAGTTGGTTCAGTTACTGGTATTGGAGGGATGATGGGAGCTTTGGTAGGTATCGTAGGCGATATGCTCTTAGGTTCGGTATTGGATGAATCTGGTAATGATGGATATTTCTGGGCATTTGTTGTAGCTGGGTCATGTTACTTGGTAGTCTTAGGAGTTATTCATTTATTGATGCCTAAAATGACACCTTTGGATGAGAATTTAAATGAAATTATAACTGCTTAATATTTAGAAAGATGGAGTTGAAGGAATTGAATAGAAATAATATTGGTACAAGAGAATTACCAATCAAGATATTGCAGTTTGGAGAAGGTAATTTCTTGAGGGCATTTTCGGACTGGATGATTGATATAATGAACGAAAAGGGGGACTACAACCATGGAGTTGCTGTTGTCCAGCCAATCAAACATGGTATTGTTGATCTATTATCTAAACAAGATGGTTTATACCATCATGTAATGAGGGGATTGAAAAATGGTCAACCTACTACGGAGACCAGAATGATCAATGCTGTACAAAAAGCAATTAACCCTTTTAAAGAAAGAGAATTATATTTTGCAGTTGCTAATTCGGAGGATTTAAAAATAGTTATCTCGAATACTACTGAGGCAGGTATTGTCTTCAATCCAGATGATGCATTAGTAGACGGACAGTTACCTAAGACATTCCCAGGTAAGGTGACTCAGATTCTTTGGGAGAGATTTCAAGCATTTGAGGGTTCGCATGAGAGTGGATTATGTTTCATTCCTGTTGAATTAATTGATAAGAACGGAGAAAAGCTAAAAGAAGCTATCCTTCAATATGCTGCTAGTTGGAAATTGCCTGCTGAATTTGCCGCATGGGTAGGGAGTAGTAATCATTTCGCTAATACATTGGTAGATAGAATTGTACCCGGGTATCCAAAAGATGAGATTGATGAAATCCAAAAGGACATTGGATTTGCTGATAATTTAGTAGTGTCGTCTGAGATATTCCATCTTTGGGTAATGGAAGCTCCTGAAGAATTACAGAAGGCTTTTCCTGCTGATAAATATGGTTTGAATGTAATATATACTAAGAATCAAACTCCTTATCGTGTACGTAAAGTACGTGTACTGAACGGTGCGCATACTTGTATGGTGCCAGTAGGTTTGTTACATGGTTTAGAAATTGTAAGCGATTCAGTAGAACATGATATTGTAGGTGGATTCATCAAGGATATCATGTTTGGTGAAATATTGCCAACTATTGATTTACCTCAAAATGAGAAGGAAGAGTTTGCCAATGAAGTGTTGGAAAGGTTCAAAAATCCTTTCATCAGACATGAGTTAAAAACAATTTCATTGAATTCGATAGCAAAATTTAAAGTTAGGGTTTTACCTACTATTTTGGATTATTTAAAGCTCAAAGGAGAATTGCCACAAGGCCTTCTGACTGCATTTGCACATTTAGTTCAATTGTATTGTTCAACTGATTTTGAAATCAATGATGACCAAGGAATTAAAGACTTCTTCGCATCTATTAGAAATGAAAGTGCTGAAGAAATTGCCAGCAAAGTATTGAGCAAAGAAGCTTATTGGGGACAAGATTTGACACAAATTGAAGGATTTGAACAGATCATTGTAGAACAAATCAAGAATATTAAAGCCGGGAAATCTATTACAGAATTGTTAGCACAATAAATATGAATAAGGCAATAACAATAAATAAAGAGGATAACCTAGGTGTTGCGTTAGCTGATTTACCTGTAGGAGAGCAGTTGACTGTCAATGATGTGTCTTTGACATTGAAACAAGCAGTTTCTGCCAAGCATAAGTTTGCTTTACAGGACATGTCTGCTGGTGATGAAATGTATATGTATGGTTTGGTTGTGGGTACTGCAAGTGAAGCAATTGCGCAAGGGGAAGCGATTACAGTATCCAACACCTCTCACAAGGCCACTCAGTATACTGATAAAAAAACAGCAGAGACGAGTTGGACTGCACCAGATGTGAGTGCTTATAGAGATCGCAAGTTCATGGGCTTTCATCGAAATGATGGTCAAGTCGGTACATCTAACAACTGGTTAGTGTTTCCCATGGTTTTTTGTGAAAACAGAAATATTGCGACAATAAAACGTGCTTTTGAAAAGGCCTTGGGTTATGAGCAAGAAGATCCATATACACAGTTGGTGGAAGCTCTAGTTGATAATCATCAAAACGGTAGTAATTCAGATGATTTGAAATTGTCATCTGTTAAAACTGATCAACATAAAGCTGTTTTCGAAAATGTAAGTATCAAATTTATAACACATCAAGCAGGTTGTGGTGGCACTAGACAAGACAGTGATACTTTGTGTCGATTATTAGCAGGCTATCTCAATAATCCAAATGTGGCCGGAGCTACAGTTCTGAGCTTAGGGTGTCAAAATGCTCAAGTTGAAATATTGCAGGATGCCATCAATAAGGTGAATCCAACTTTTGACAAATCTGTATTGTATTTTGATCAACAATCAACTGGCAGTGAGACTGAATTGTTGGAAGACGCTATCAAAGGTACTTTTAAGGCATTGACAGAAGCAAACAAGCAAGTGCGAAAAGAGGCTCCTTTATCTAAGTTGGCTATTGGTCTAGAATGTGGAGGATCTGATGGTTTTTCTGGGATTTCTGCTAACCCATCTCTTGGTCATGTGTCTGATATGATGGCTGCCTTAGGAGGGAAAGCTATTTTGTCTGAGTTTCCAGAGTTGTGTGGTGTGGAGCAAGTATTGATCAATAGAATGACGAAGGATGAATTACCATCGAAGTTTGCCAATTTAATGACTGCTTATTCTAATGCCGCAGAAGCTGTGGGGTCAGGTTTTGATATGAACCCATCTCCAGGTAATATCAAAGATGGGTTGATTACCGATGCAATGAAAAGTGCAGGTGCGGCCAAAAAAGGAGGTAATTCTCCTGTTAATGATATTTTGGATTACACAGAGTATGTCAAAGAAGATGGTTTGAGTCTATTGTGTACACCAGGTAATGATGTTGAATCAACCACAGGCCTGGCTGGGTCAGGGGCCAATATTGTATTGTTTACAACCGGGTTAGGGACACCAACAGGTAATCCTGTTGTACCAGTAATTAAAGTGTCTTCTAATACTAAGCTGGCAGAAAGAATGTCTGATATCATAGATGTGAATACAGGTCCTGTAATCGAAGGAAAATCTACTATTGAAGAAATGGGGATGGAGCTTTTGGATTACATTATTGAAGTGGCTAGTGGAAGAATAATCGCTAAGGCCGATCAATTGAAACAAGAAGATTTTATTCCTTGGAAAAGAGGGATTTCGTTATAAAAGAATAGTTGTTTAATTGTTAATAATAGTTTTTGGTTAATGTAATTGGTCTCTTGCTCAAATGTAAGGGGCCTTTTTTTATGCAATACAATTGTCTGGAAAAGGAAATTGAAGCGTTGGGATTATAATACATTTTTGAGATTTTTAACTACCGAGTATTCCGTATAATCTTCTTTTCATCGGATGAAAATCGAGTAATAAAGATTTTTAAACTTTAAGTATTTGGTAATTAGAATAAGTGATCGGTGTAATAATTAACTATGATTCAAAATCAGAAAGTATCTGGTTAGAATCCTATAGAGCTTATTACTAAAAAAACCTCTTTACATTGCGTATTGAGGTTTTTTAGTAGTACGTACTTTCTTTTTAACCTATTCAAAGGTTTATGAATGATTATCTTATTGTTTTTCTGGTCATAGTAAAGATAGTGGATTGATTATAACTCAGAGTAGTGTGAATATTTTCATACTGCGATAGTTTATTTGTTCATTTTTTAATGATTTTGACCAAGTTTGTATATTGGTCCTTATGCCTTAGCCTACCGATATAGATCCCGTTTTTCAATGAAGATAGATTGATACTGTTTTGATTTTTGGTATCAATAGATGCAATCAGCTCTCCATTTAATGAAAATAAGTCAAGTGTCGACAGTGATTGGTTTTGATTGATATACAACAATCCATGAGTTGGATTAGGGAATACAGCCAATTTCTTCGTTCTATGATTATTTAGTAAAAGAGCTACTTTGATCGTACCTGTTATGCTGTCATTGGCAGTATTTCCTTTTGTCTTTACTTTATAGTTAAACGTACCTTTTTCTGTAGGGGTACCTTTGATGTTGATAGATTGATTTTCTATATCTATTTCAGCATCAACACCATCTGGTAGGCCATCGATTTCTACTTCTTCTGCGTTGATCCATTGAATGAAAATATTTGAAATAGACTCTTCTAAGTAAATGATTTGGGTAGTATCGCTTTCGTCTGATACCAGGATCTTTGCAGGCGACTCATTGTCAATATAATTCTTCTCAGCATCTTCGTATTGATTGCTGTTAATTTTTTCAACCAAACTGTTTAGATATACTTCTACATTGGTATAAAATTCACTCAATGTATAACCTGAATTGTCATTGGGGTTATTTTTATCTAATCCATTTTGATCTTCATAGTCATCAGGCATACCATCAGAGTCTGTATCTATCGGCGATATTGTACTGTTGTATTCAGGCCATCCACCTACATCAGTTTGTGTGTCTATGAGTCCGGGTTTTTCTTCACCTGTACTCGATCCTAAGTAGGTATAGGTTCCATTCAACGCTTCTTCAGAAAGCCTGCTGTCAATGGCATCACGGCTCAGACTGGCCCCAACATAATCCAATACTTTTTGAAATGAGATTTCAGCGCTATGGGTTGAGATTTGGCCTTTGTCAAACTCAGTGTCTGACTTTACATCTTCATCTTTTAGCCCATCAGTTGGATTAATGCCTTGCCAATTATCTTCGGTCACAGTTTGACTGCCATGCATGTAGTTTCCGGATACATAAAAATATCCATGTACACCTTGCTTGTTATTATTGCTGCCATTATCTGGATTTGGAGCAAATATTTGGTCATTTCTACTAGAATTAGTTGCTGCACCAGGTTTGTAATAATTATTTACAAAATTGAAACTCCCTCCTTCACCAGCATATCCACTATTTGATCCCCAGTTGTAAATCACATTGTTTCTAAAGTCAACCAATTCTAAGTCAGGTTGGCCAGAGTATCTACTACCATTCATTCGAGGGTTTCTACTGTCATGATGAATCAATAAGTTGTGATGAAATGATGCCCCATGACCACCCCATATCCCTCCATACCCATGAGTGCCTTTGCCATGGACTGACTCTCTTAGACTTTCAGATAGTACGCACCATTGCATGGTGAAAAATTCATTATCATAAAAGGAACCACATTCATCCGTACTCCAGCCAAGAGAGCAATGATCTAGAAGAATGTTTTTTTGATTTCTACCCCACATTGCATCTCCTTCATATGCTTTTTCATCACCCATACGTGATCGTATGTATCTTATGATTACCTGGTCTGCAGCGATCTGTAATGAGTAATTTCTCAGGGTAATACCATCTCCGGGAGCGGTCTGTCCAGCAATCGTAATGCTGTCATTGCTAATTTTTAGACTACTGTTTAATTCAATAATACCAGAAATGGCAAATACGATAATTCTAGCTCCTGTTTGCTTGATGGCCTCTCTCAAACTGCCCTCTCCCGAATCGTTGAGATTGCTGACATAAATCACTTTTCCACCCCTGCCTCCAGTTGTGAATCTTCCATGTCCTTCTGCTCCGGGAAATGCAGGAGCCTTGGTATTTATTATTTGACCATAATTTTTATAGATTATTAGAGTCATTGCTAACACAAGAATGGAAACCCTCATTATTTTATACATATGATATTTTTTATGATAAAAAGTAAAGTAAGAGCATAAAGGAGGGATCTTATGTCTATTGGTGATTATTGAATACTTGTAATTAATTAATGAGTAGTATTCTCTTAGTTGAGGAGCACACTAACCGATTTATGGACCGATTGATAATGTTAAATACAATAAGAATTGATTCATAATGTGATTAGCTGTAACTCTTGAAGAAATTCTGGTTGAATGTTGAACTCTTTTTACTAGCCATTATGTGGATTGTCTTAAATATTGAATTGGAATAACTCTAACAAAACTCCTGGGAAATTGTCTTAAATACACACTCTCTTGCAGTGCTATTAATCTCAATGTTTCAAAAATCTATCACGGACTCCAATGCCTCATCAGTATCGTTATGAATAAAGTTGCTTGATATCCTTGGGTGGTGGTCACAGTGTTATGTCGATACATTCTAGAAGCATCTTAATAGGGGTTTTGTCCCCTGATATATTATCGAAAGTATGACATGCCATGTGAATGGTCACTTTGAGTTTAGCTTACGCGCCAAGTGTGATGATTTCTATTTTGAAAAGACTGAAGAAGACTCTGCGGGTTCTAATTAGGGTGAATATTATTATGCGGTATAAAAAATCCGACTTGAGTATAAAACATGTTGCGCATACTGGCGTGCGACATGTTTTATACTTTTTTTAACACTTTTTTAAAAGATTGGATATGCTTCAAATAAGCTAATGAATGCTACATAAATGACAGAATCAGAAGCGATTATAAAATATTTTGCAGTGATTATTAAACTAAATAACTATTGAATTATGTCGAATTATTTAAACTTTTTAGCAGTCATCCTGCTATCAATCACGCTATTAAGCTGCTCTGAAGATAGCTTAGAAACACCATCGCCGACCATAGTAGCAGAAGAGTCAGCTGCCAATGGATTCGTAGGTGATGACCGAACGGATGGGTATAACAGCGGGTATTTTTGGACCATGTACAAAGAAGGTGGTTGGGCCAAAATGAATTTTCCATATGCAGGTCAGTACGGCGGGAATTTTGAGGTCGAATACAAAAGCAATCAAGATGTAGTAGGAGGTAAAGGCTGGAGAACAGGTTCTGGCAGAACTATCAATTACAATATTGGGACCTTGCAAGGAAGCTATGCTTTTGTAGGAGTTTATGGGTGGTCCAAGACGCCACTCATAGAGTATTATATTTCTGAAAAGGGGTATGGTATTTCGGGTCAAAATCAAAACAAGAATGTAACGATCAACGGGAAGAACTATAAGTTCAAAAAGAATACACGTTACAACAAACCTTCTATTTTGGGTACCAAAACTTTTGATCAGTATATCAATGAACATGGGAGTGCACCAACAGGAAGCAACCAACAAATCAATATGCAAGCCCATTTCAATCATTGGGACAATAATGGTGGACACAAAAACCAATGGGGCATTATGCGAAACTTTGATTACCAAGTGTTTGGGATTGAAAATTTCAATGGTCAATGGGGGAAAATAAATGCAACTATCTGGTAAAATTTATTAATTCAAATTGAATAGAGATAGACCGATATATCATATCGGTCTATCATTTGTATTAAACCTTCAAGACAAATTCTATTATGAAAAATTGGATACTTATCATTTTATCATCTCTCATTGTATTTGGCTGTGAAGAGAAAGAACAGTCCGCAAACAATATATCATCACTTGATTTTGTATTCGTAAAAGGAGGTCGTTTTGTCAATCAAAAATCTAATCTATATGGCAAGAATGCATTGATGTCAGATTTTTATATTGCCACGCATGAAGTCACTCAGGGTGAATGGTCTTCCATCATGAATGACAACCCTTCTAAATTCAAAGGTGAAAACTTGCCTATTGAAATGGTGAGCTGGTATGATTGTATAGCCTATTGCATCAAACGAAGCAACATCGATGAATTAAGTCCTTACTACAGCATTGACAGTACTAAGATAGACCCCAGTAATCAATCCGAATATGATAGTATTAAATGGATTGTGTCAGTTAATACAAATGCCAATGGTTACCGTCTACCGACAGAAGCAGAATGGGAATATGCGGCAAGTGGTGGGCAATTGAGCAATAATTACACATTCAGTGGTGGTGATGAATTAGATGAAGTAGCTTGGTATTGGAGGAATAGTGGTGATTCTATATTAACGGGGGCATGGAGTTGGAAAAGCATCAAGTACAATCATTGCCGTACCAACCCCGTTGGACAAAAACTACCCAATGAGTTAGGGGTATTTGATATGACAGGTAATGTACGGGAGTGGTGTCAAGATTGGTTCGTTGATTATAATTACCCTCAGGGCTTGTATAGATCTCAAAGAGGAGGAGGCTGGATGGGTGTAGAAATCTACAATTCAGTTTCAGAACGAGGTAATTTTGAAGCAAGTGGACAGGGTTCTGATCAAGGTTTTCGCCTTTGTCGAAATATATAGGTATCTATCTTCTGACTATTGGAGAAATAAAGGGTGGGAGAGATATCACATAAACTTTTCGAACCACTTTATCAGTGGAATAGATTAATTGCAGAGCTTTGACTATTTTTAGATTCGAAAGAAAACTGGTCGCCTAAATAGTACTATATGAATGACAAAAATACAAGTAGCAAATACTGGAAGCAGAACATTAAATACTTGGTGATTCTACTGAGCTTTTGGTTTATCACCTCTTTTGGTTTTGGAATCCTTTGGGTAGAACAATTGAATCACATTAGAATAGGTGGATTTGGTTTAGGCTTTTGGTTTGCTCAACAAGGATCTATTTACTCTTTTGTGATTATTATATTTGTCTATGTATATCTCATGAACAGATTAGATAAGAAGTATGAATCAAGTGTTAACACGAAAAAGGAGGAACTGTAATGGATATTCAAACTTGGACATATATCATCGTAGGGCTTTCTTTTACCCTATATATTGGGATAGCATTGTGGAGTAGGGCAGGTAGTACCGAAGAATTTTATGTAGCAGGAGGCCATATACCTCCTTGGGCCAATGGTATGGCAACTGCTGCAGATTGGATGAGTGCCGCTTCGTTTATATCTATGGCTGGGTTGATCTCTTTTATGGGGTTCGATGGCGCAGTTTATCTCATGGGATGGACAGGAGGTTATGTGCTTTTGGCATTGATGTTGGCTCCTTACTTGAGGAAGTTCGGGAAGTTTACGGTCCCTGATTTTATTGGAGATAGGTACTATTCTAATGTTGCCAGGACTGTTGGAGTTATATGTGCGTTGATTGTGTCGTTCACTTATGTTGCAGGGCAGATGAGAGGGGTAGGCGTAGTATTCGCTAGGTTTCTAGAGGTGCCGATCAATACAGGCGTCATTATCGGGATGATTATGGTATTCTTTTATGCAGTCTTAGGAGGAATGAAAGGTATTACTTATACACAGGTTGCGCAGTATTGTATTTTGATATTTGCCTATATGGTTCCAGCCATTTTTATATCTATTCAGTTGACTGGAGAATGGTTACCACAAATTGGTTTTGGTAGTCAATTGGCAGATGGCTCAGGTGTCTATCTATTGGATAAACTGGATGGTTTGCACCGAGAGTTGGGGTTTGCAGAGTATAGTACTGGTTCTAAGTCAACGATTGATTTGTTTGCTATTACGTTGGCGCTGATGGCCGGTACAGCTGGACTTCCTCATGTGATTGTTCGTTTCTTTACCGTGCCTAGTATGAAGGGGGCAAGAATTTCTGCAGGTTATTCATTAGTGTTGATTGCGATACTATATACAACTGCACCAGCCATAGCTGCATTTGCAAGGACGAATCTTATTGAGACAGTATCAAATGCAGAATACTCAACAGTGCCGGATTGGTTTAAAAACTGGGAGTCAACGGGATTGATACAGTTTGATGACAAGAACAAAAATGGTACGATTCAATATGTTGGGGATGCAGGTGCGAATGAATTAATAATAGATAGGGATATAATGGTATTGGCCAATCCAGAGATTGCAAGATTACCCAATTGGGTGATCGCTTTGGTAGCAGCAGGAGGGTTGGCAGCTGCACTTTCTACAGCAGCAGGTTTACTTTTGGTTATTTCAACGAGTATATCACATGATTTGATTAAGAAGCAGATCAAACCGGGTATCTCTGATAAAGGTGAGTTGATGTGGGCGCGTATTGGTGCCGGAGTAGCTGTTATTATTGCAGGGTATTTTGGAATTAATCCACCGGGTTTTGTTGCCGCGACTGTGGCTTTGGCTTTTGGTCTTGCCGCCGCATCATTTTTTCCAGCCATCGTATTGGGAATTTTTGACAAACGGATGAACAAAGAAGGGGCAATTGCTGGAATGGTAGTAGGGACGTTTCTGATGCTTTTTTATATGGTGAAGTTTAAATTTCAATGGTTTGGAGGTGGGGATGAAGATAGTTGGTGGTTTGGTATATCTCCTGAAGGGTTCGGTTCGGTAGCCATGTTGGTCAATTTTGTGCTGTCAATTATGATTTCCAGGTTATTCCCTGCACCGCCGGTAGATGTTCAACGGATGGTAGATCGTATTCGCGAGCCAGGCGAATAAATTGTGATACCTTATCTATGTAAAAACAATGCTTTACTTCTTAGACGATTGATGTGTTGTTTTTACATTTACAAATGACCATTCAACGTATCACTCAATTCGATCCAAGTTTATTGGGTCAATTCAATCATCTCTTACATCAGCTTTCTGTGGATTCTACTTTATTAGATGAGAAAGGGTTAAAGAATATTGTTGAAAATGATACTACCATGCTGTTTGTGGTCAAACAAGATGGCAAGCTGAACGCTATGTTGACTTTGGTCATTTCCAAGGCTCCTTCAGGTGTCAAAACTTGGATCGAAGATGTAGTGGTGGATAGTCAGTTTAGAGGTCAAGGTTTGGCTAAAAAAATGATCAATGAAGCAATTTTTCAGGCAAAACTCGTCGGGGCAAAATCTGTTAACCTTACTTCAAGACCATCAAGGCTTGGGGCCAATAAATTGTATCAAAAGATGGGTTTTGAGCAGCGACAAACCAATGTTTATAAGTTTGATATAAGTTGAGCCACGGTGTAGCAACATGAATTGTATTTTTACTTTTTGGAGTAGGGTCAAATACGTAAAGGTTATTCTTAATTAATCCTCACGCCTAAGTCGCTAAATTTTAGATTATTATCTCCATTATTCTACTGATTAATTTTTATTCTTTGCTTTTTTATTTGTTGCCTGCAGATCGAATTACTCCATACAGCACTTTTTGTATTTGTATTGGCTTCCACAAGGACATGGGTCATTCCTCCCAGGTTCTTTGTGTTTCGTGAAAGATGTAGGATCGATAATATTCGTCATGTCCTGATTAAAAATATTGGAAAGGTGGGTATATAGTTTTGGATGTTTTTCTTCTAGTAAATGAGGCCGTTCGAAAAAGTACTCGGACGCGACAGCAAAGAATTCCTGTCTATTAGTGGTCGCATACCCGTCTATGTCAGAATTTTGATCAACGATTTCGTCTGTTTTATCTTTTACAAAATCTAACCATGGTAGTGCATAAGCCTTGTCCTCATAACCAGGAGGGATGCCATTCACAGCTCCGGTCTCTTTGTCGAATAAGTGGACGAATTCATGAATGCCCACATTTTTCTTGTCATTAGAAATTTCAAAGCCTACGTGTAAGGATGGTTTTGATAAAATGACCTTACCTTCCATAGGACCATTGCCGACCATGCCAGTGATGATCTCATCTTTTGACCCCAAATTGAAATTACGATCGAATGAACTTGGGTAGAGAATGACTTCATCTAAGTGGTCATAGCTCCATGCCGGAAAACCAAATAGAGGAATCACGGCGCTAGAAGCAACTAATAACCTGTCCTCCAATTCTATTGTGGTTTCTACACCTGTGATTTTTATCTTGGATAAGAAGTTTTGAATGTCGGATTCAAATTGAATCTTTTGATCCTTATTTAGATTTCTGTAAAAGTTAACCTTCTTGTCTAGAATCACCTTCCATTTATTTGGAGTTAATAGAGGGAATTTGGGAGGTGTGTTTTTGGTTTTTAAAAAGTACAGAGCAGCCAAAATAGCTATCACGGATACAAGGATTACAGTAATCATATGTAGGTTTTTTTTGGTTCGATTCTACAAGAAATGTAGGGACCAAAGGGGATAATGTAATCAGCCCCCTAGTTAACCCGATACTTATTTCATTAGATGAACAAGTGTTGTGAACTAGGGGGCTGATTAATTTTACTTCTTAAACAACGCAAAATGGAGAGGACGTTATTTAACTTTTTTTACTCGAACTGCATTTAGTCCTTTCAATCCTTGTTCTAATTCAAAACTTACTTTGTTACCTTCTTTAACTTCTTCAGTTAAGCCGTTAACATGTACAAAGTATTTGTCTTGAGTCTCAAGTTCTATGATAAAACCAAATCCTTTTGTATCATCAAAGAAATCAACGCGACCAACTTTGACTGGGTCTACATCTGAATCATCTCTTTTAGGAACACTGATTTCGATGGTTTTCGCATTAATCACTTTCTTCTTTTTTAGAGGATCTGGAGGAGTTTCGGTAAGATTACCATCTTCATCCACATACATCATCATATTTTCTAGCTCAGAACCTTTTGAGTTTGCTCTACGCTCTTCAGCTTTTTCCTGCTTATCCTTTCTTTTCTTTAAGCGCTTTTTCTCTTTTTCTTTCTTATTAAATGTCTGTTGCGATTTCGCCATTCTTGTTTTTTTAGTATACTGCCAGAGTCCTAGATAGGACTTTGAACTGTAAAGTTAATCAAAAGCAGAAATATATCACACCAACTATACTAAGTCAATCATAAAATAATGATTAATTGGTAGTAATCATACTTAATAATGGGATAAAAAGCATGTGTAACATCGTCATCTACGTAGTTTTGTATATAAAAACAGTTGATAAAATTATTTTAAGTGCACGATCCTTTTTTGTTCCCACCCATCTTGGGTCTCAATTAGTAGAATGTAAATGCCATTCTGTATGGTGTCTTTTGGTCTCCAAGAAATAGAGTTTTCTGAGGAAGATTGTTGAATTGATTCAATTCTGTGACCTAGCAGGTCAGTGACGATCACTTGTAGAATAGTCCTATCGTTGGTGATATTGATTTGACTGTTGAATGGGTTAGGATAGATGTTGAACTCATTTTTGAGTGAAGAGTCAATTACCAAAGTAGGATCAGTGATGTCAATTAGTTTTTCGTTTGGTTGCCCCGGACTGCCGTGATTTTCCACATCATACCAATAGTTACCATCTTGATTGTCATAGTCTGGATGACCAAGCCCTAGTGAAGAGCCTTCACCATCGGAAGAAATAGGCCATGGCGCCTCTGTGAGATAGCATACTTGTTCAGCCAATTCTTCTTGACTGTTATATAATCGGATACAATCCCCATTGCCTGATAACCCGAACTCAAAGTTTCCAATATTAGGGATGTTAGCATCATATTTGTCTTGAAAATTTTCCTTTGATTGGCATAATATCAAGAAAGTACCAGCCTCTATAATAGTGTTGTCAGGGATAATGTATTGGTGATTGTCATCATCATCCTTTAGTATCCATTGCGATATGTTTACTGATTGGACTCCTTTATTGTACAATTCTACCCAATCCATAGCATCAAACTCTTCATCCGAATTATAGAAAATTTCATTGATAATGATGTCGTTGAGTTCATTGTCTTCCTCTTCGAATACAGCGGTCAGCGCAGTGTCGGAATCAAAGCTT
Source organism: Reichenbachiella sp. (assembly GCA_051531955.1). GTDB lineage: Bacteria > Bacteroidota > Bacteroidia > Cytophagales > Cyclobacteriaceae > Reichenbachiella. The sequence continues at coordinate 5,677 of JAOPTS010000043.1, read as the reverse complement.
TGTTGAATGATAGAAGTCGTGAGAGATGATCTTTCCCATCTAACAAAACGGTGACCTGGATTTGGAATAGCTTCAATGTCCACTGTCACGTCATCAAAATAGATGCCTGTCCAAGGGGTGATGGTTGGATGCACACTGTTGACTCGAATTGCTCCGAAACTATTGTTGTTAACGGTTAACGTCAATTCATAATTGCCTGACAGTTGAAAGACGTTCTGGATATGTCTACGCATTTCTTTTGGTCTGTTGTTTGCAAATGTTTTCATGACGTTGATTTGCGAATACCAGTAGTTTGTACTGCCATTCCATCTGGTAGCATGTGCTTTGATCTCATTTTCTATTTCACTGGCCTTTCCTTCGATATTGTCTACTACTAGCTCCGGTATCCAAGTGGTGTTTAGCTGATCCGCCATAATGTTGACGAACTGTTGTTTGACTTGGTCATTGGTCATGAGCTTTCTAAGTATCAGCGTAGACCATGGAGGGTTAGGCCAGTTAGGACCATTAGTAGCGAGGGCAAACTCTAATGTGTTGTTGTAGTGGTCTTGGTCACTCCAAGTTCCGAATCCAAAGTCCCTGTCGTAAGAAATCCATTTCCATTTGCCACCTTCTTGTGTGGGGCGCCAACATTTGATGTTGTTGCCTGGCCAGTCAGTATTGTTGATGTATATGTTGCCTGATTGGTAGTATAAAAAGTTGGATATATCCATTTGGGTGCCCAGGTAACTGATGTCATCATTTGATAAAGTATTTCTATCTTCTAGATATGTAATCATTTCTCGATAATGATCTGGACTTCCCATTACTGGTATTCCGTCGACTTCTATGATTTCCAGTGAATCACTGTCTATGTCATGATTGTCAGCTAAAAAATGCTCGTTGATTTTTTCTCTAATATTATGAATACCCCAGTATTCTCCATTGATGTAGAGGACTGCTTGTCTAAAACCTTGTTTGTCAATACTGTCATCAAATAGAGAGGACATTACACCATCTCTGAGCATAGTATTGTTCCAGTCATTTCCCGAGTTTCTGAGCGTAATACTGGAATATTCTTTGAGGTCTTTTTCTTTGAATAGTTTGTAGTCAATCGGCCCATCTCCATATGACTTCCTGAAATAGACAGCCAATGATTTTTGGTCATTGCCTCTGCTATATGCACCGAATATTTTGACTCCAGCATTGGCTTCAAACCCTATGTCTCCATCTTTCTCAATCATGGTGATATGAATTTTTCTTTCCCAGTCGTTCCAGAAATTTGCTCCAAAATGTGGGAAGTCGGGAGAAGCATCAGCTCCTCTTTCATAGATACCGGTTTCATAATCGAAAAAGTCGTCAGGGTTAACGGCTATAGATACAATAGCAACATCATGTGATGTATTGACGAAGTAAGAACCAGTTGCTACAGGCCCATGAATTTTGTTGTCTTCAATAATCCTTGCTCTTAGTACAGTGTTGCTATTTACTGTGATAGCCTCACTATAAGAATTATCTTGAGTAGTGGGTTCTCTACCATCCATTGTATAATAGACATTAATGGAAGGCGTTATTTCTACATTAATTGAAGAAGTGAAGACGCCTGATTGCATTGAAAATGACACTTGCTCCGAAATCGAGGAGAAGCCATCTGTTGTGTTCGCTGCACCAGGGGTAGGACTCTCAAAGTACACTAAATTATTAGTGCCATTGTATCCAATAGAGATGTCATTGTTGAGCGTACCTGTTAGTAGGGTGTCAATATCGATATTATCCGGCCCTGTCAAGAATAAAGAATCTCCTGACGAAGAGATTTTGAAGTTGGTATGGAAACTAGCAATGGCATTGTTTAAATATTCGGTATGTGTAGCATTGTTGTTCTCCGTATTGGCAATTGAGAGAATGGGAATCATGGTCATATCAGAAGAGCCTTCATTTGCATTATGCACTTGGATACAGATGATATTGTCACCTGTATTGAGATTAATCAAAGAGGTGTCAATGGTAAATGTTTCGGGATTACCCCCAGTATATATACTAGCTTCATGCAGTTCTGCGAATGAATTGTATGTAGGGAAATCCCCTGTCAATCCAGCGCGTGCAACTTCAGTGCCATTGATGTATGCAATGAATCCATCGTCATAATCAATATGGAGTATCATTTGGAGGATCGTAGAGAGGTTCTCCAAAGCAAAACTCTTTCTTAAATAAATGGAATTAGCATATCCAATATCTGTATTGTCATCATTATCTCCATAACCAAATCCTGAGTTGCCAGTTAGCCATTCGCTATCATCAAATGCTAAGGTCCTCCAAGTGTCGGATGGTTCACTTTCAGGGATAAGATAATGCCATTCTTCTTCTATGTCTATCACAGTCTCCCAGTAAGTGGGGAGGTCTTTTTTGTCTTTCCCTGACGCAAAGATCAATAGGTGCTGATCAGGTAGCAAGTCATAAGATGGGAATACCCAGTAATCTGGATCGACACTGGTGTCACTTAGTTTGTAGTTCTCTAGATTGATGGTATTGTCACTCAAGTTAGAGATCTCTAACCAATCAGGCGTGTCTCCGTCTTCATCTATTATTGTATTCGAATTGGAAGCTACTGCTTCATTAATTCTTAAATCTTGTCCAAATGTATATGTACTAGATATACAGATCAGTATAATGATACTGACTAATGTTGCTTTGTTTTTCAAAATCATGCTCTCTTTCCTATATCCAAAACTGGAATGGACGTAAGATATTTTAAAAAAATGACTTTTTATTTTTCAGTAAATGATCTTAATGAAAAGAGTTTTTGGTTAGTTCATATTAATTGATCTTTTTGAAGAATCTCTTATAATCAATGATGCTTTGATTGTCTGATCGTTATGTTTTTTACTTTGATTTTGAATTTGATCGATGAGAGTTTTAGCTGCTTGTTGACCCATTTCATGGGGTTTTTGATCGACTGACGAAAGTGGCGGATTGGTGTAGGCTCCAAGTGGTTCATTACTAAAACCTATAATAGCAATGTCTTTAGGGATGTTAATGTTGCGCTGCTGCAATACTTGCATGGCGGATATAGCTGCCAAATCATTGGCGGAGAACAGTCCGTCAGGTAGTATTTCCCTTTTGAGCATTTCTTCAGCCATTTTTTTTCCGTCATTAGGTTTTAACCCACTTCGATAAATTAATGATTCATCTATAGGTAAGCTATGATTGGTTAAGGCATGACGGTAACCTCTCAGTCGGTCTTGATAGATGCTGATTTTTTCATTTCCTGTAAAGTGTGCAATGTTTTTGCAACCGTATTGAATGAGGTGTGAAGTGGCTTGAAAGGCGCTAGTGTAGTCGTCAATAGCGATATTGGAGGCGTCAATCTCATTGCATTTTCTGTCAAAAAAAACAATTGGAACATCTTGATCTTTGATTGATTGTAAGTGATCATAGCGGTCTGTTTCCATGGATATCGACATGATGACGCCATCTACTTGATTAGACAGTAGTGTTTGTGTCAATTGCTGCTCCCGTTCTAGGCTATCTTGAGATTGACATATAAATACGCGGTAATTGTTTTCAAATGCAACCTCTTCAATTCCTGCAATTACACTTGAAAGGAAAAAACGAGAAATATGTGGGACGATTACTCCAATAGTGTTGGTCCTTTTACTACGAAGGTTGGAGGCTAAAGTGTTAGGGAAGTAACCCATTTCACGTGCTTTGGCCTGAACACGGTCTCGAGTCTTCTGTTTGACACGTGGACTATTGGCCAATGCTCTGGAAACAGTAGAGCTGTTGATTTCTAATTCTCTGGCAAGATCATGGATGGTCACCTTTTTCTTCATACGTGCAATTTATTAAAGTTTTGTTTGTAAAAAATACAATCGATTGTATTTTTGATTACTTTTGAATTTGAACAAAGATTAACGAGACAAAGGTTATGAATAAGAACTACGAAGTGCGATATGCTTCAAGCCCTGAAGCTGTAAAGAAATCTGACACAACTGAATTAAGAAAAGAATTCTTGGTGGACAATTTGATGCAATCTGATGAGATAGTATTGGTCTATTCACATTATGATAGATACATCACGGGTTCGGCTGTGCCAGTTAAGAAGGAATTGTCATTAGAAGTTATTGACCCTTTGAAGGCCGATAATTTTTTGGATAGAAGAGAGTTAGGTGTTATCAATGTTGGCGGAGATGGTGTCATCAAAGTGGATGGTGTTGAGTTTGAATTGACCTATAAAGATGCTTTGTATGTTACAATGGGGAGTAAAGAAGTGATTTTTACAAGTAAAGATGCTGCTAAACCGGCTAAATTTTATTTGAACTCAGCTCCTGCACATCATGCGTTCACGACTAAAAAAGTAACTAAGGGTGAAGCTAATAAAATTGAATTGGGATCTTTAGAGACTGCCAACCATAGGGTGGTGAATCAAATGATTGTTTCTAGTATAGTTGAGACATGTCAGTTGCAAATGGGAATGACTGAATTGAAAATAGGGAGTATATGGAACACATTGCCGTCTCATGTACATGATAGACGTATGGAAGTGTATTTCTATATAGAAGTTCCAGAAGGACAATCTGTATGTCACTTTATGGGACAGACTGACGAGACGCGTCATATCTGGATGCAAAATGAACAAGCAGTGATTTCACCACCTTGGTCTATCCATTCAGGTGCAGGTACTTCTAATTATACATTCATCTGGGGTATGGCTGGAGAGAATCTTGACTATGGTGATATGGATGTTTGTCCTATCAATGAACTTAAATAATTAGAGAGTATGTCAATACAATTATTTGATTTAACAGGCAAGGTCGCTTTGGTTACAGGTGCTACACATGGGCTAGGAATGGCAATGGCAATGGGGCTGGGTAAAGCTGGCGCAACAGTCGTAATCAATGGTAATTCATCTCAAGAGAAGATTGATATTGCTATTGTAGAATATAAAAAGGAAGGCGTAAAAGCAGTAGGTTATAAATTTGATGTAACCAATGAGGCAGATGTTATAGCAAATGTCGCTAAGATAGAGACGGAAGTTGGTGTGATTGATATTTTGGTCAACAATGCGGGGATCATCAAAAGAGTGCCGTTGGAAGATATGGAAGTGTCTGAATTCGAACAGGTGATTAAAGTTGATTTGGTAAGCCCATTTATCGTTTCAAAATCAGTTGTAAAAGGTATGATTGCTAGGAAGTGTGGTAAGATTATTAACATCTGTTCGATGATGAGCGAATTGGGAAGAAATACAGTTGGAGCATATGCTGCAGCAAAAGGAGGTCTCAAAATGTTGACGCAAAATATGGCAACTGAATGGGCAAGACATAATATCCAAACCAATGGGATTGGACCTGGCTATTTTGCTACTAGTCAAACCGAGCCAATCAGAGTTGAAGGACATCCATTCAATGATTTTATAGTCGGAAGAACACCTGCAGGTAAGTGGGGTGACCCTGCTGATCTTGAGGGAGCAGCTGTCTTTTTGTCTTCTAAGGCAAGTGATTTTGTAAATGGACAGGTGATATATGTGGATGGTGGAATATTAGCCACCATCGGCAAACCTGCTAACGAAGCTTAATAGTTTATTTTTAGTGCTTGAATCGGTCGTTACTGGTTCAAGCACTTTTTTTGATTTCTGATTTTATCGAACAATGAAAAATACATTCGCCTAGCTGCAACTTTCTTATTATTAACCTGGCGGTAATAG
>JAOPTS010000042.1:32268-81778 GCA_051531955.1 Reichenbachiella sp. | reverse complement strand
TAAGCTTTAAAGCCCCTTAGTTCATCTAAGGGGCTTTTTTATGTCCTTTCAATAATACATGTGTCGTTTTTGTGACGACTAATTAACAAAACAAATAAACGTGTATCAATGTTAGTCATTACACTAATCCCTTTTCCCCATTACTAAAAATACGCTACCTCTAAATAAAACACATTTAATAACTGCATCCGGAAACTATTCCCTATTAAAATTTGTTTTATAAAAACTATACACCTACTTTCGCATCGCGATTCACAAATAGGTGATCGAATATATCGCGGGATGGAGCAGTTGGTAGCTCGTTGGGCTCATAACCCAAAGGTCGTTGGTTCGAGTCCAGCTCCCGCTACAGAGAAAAAAAGGTTGACAGATTGTCAACCTTTTTTTATGCTTAATACTTTGATAAAAGACCTCTAATAAACTCACCCACTACCTATTTGTCGTAAGTTATATTTCAGAAGGATCTACAGCGGATATAGTTTTATTAGAGCTTTTCGTGATCTTTTATCTACCACACTCATCAAAACATTCCAGACCATCCAATTTCAATATCCCTTTTCTTAATATCTGTACTACAACCACCTACTTTACTTATGCTTGGTTACCCGCGCCAGCTTTCGATTATTACTCGGAACAAGATAAAGATTTGGCTTTAGTTCTTTTTCTAAACCCTATTCCATTCATCTTTTTGTCATGGACATACGAACAGTGGAAATGGTTGAATTCATATAAGATCTATACAACACTATTCTGCTCAGTTAAAGTAGATTTGTCAATCACTACATTTATCTCCTTTATGGTAAAAGTGAGTGAAATGGAAATTACAATAATGATCAACAACAATAGTTCATGTTAACTTTTATAGAGAATGACATCAATTGATATAGCCCTTGTATTGATAAGTGGTCTAGGTGTCCTACATGGCCTTTTCTTAGCTACCTTTCTTTGGAGGTTTGCAAAGGATAACCTATCAATCAAGATTTTGTGTTGGTTGCTTTTGGTGCTTTCTTTCAGAATTGGAAAATCCGTATTTCTAGAGTTCAATGAAAACCTGGATGTAAAACTGATCTTTACTGGCCTGGCGACACTGATGGCCATTGGCCCACTTTTCTATTTCTATACCCTATCCTCTATTGACAAGGATTTCCATTTCAAGAAGGCATACATCTTACATTTCATTCCTGTTTTTGTAGGGCTCTGCTTTGGTGTTTGGATAGAAGAACCATTACTTCATTCACTTCCTATACTGTTCTTCCTATTGATGTTTGCATGCTACTATGGCCACTACCTTGTCTATCTCATGGTAAGCTATTCCCGCATCACTAGAGCAAAATCCACAGACCTCAATCCAAAAACCTTTCATCTACTTCGTCTACTCTTTTATAGTCTACTTGCCATCTGGGTGGCATATGTCTTGAACCTGTTTGATGAATTCATCCCCTATATCGTTAGCCCTATTCTGTATACCCTGATCGCCTATTGGGTTAGTATTGTCATCATCAGCAAAGGATACATTCCACTCACCAACAAGAAAAAATACAAAACCACTCCAATCTCTACGGGTCAAATCAAAGAGCTATTCGACAAGGTCAATAGAATAGTCGTTGATGACATGGCATACAGGAATCCAAACCTCACGCTAAAGACACTAAGTGAAAGGCTCAACGTCAGTACTCAAATACTTTCCTTGGTCATCAACAAGGAGAGTAATTCAAATTTCAACAGCTACATCAATCATCACCGAATAGGTGAATCAAAAAAGATGTTAGTCGACGAAGATCTTAAAAATCACACCATAGCCTCCATCGCATTTGAGGCGGGGTTCAACAGCATCACCAGTTTCAATACCGCCTTTAAGAAGCAGACAGGCAAAACCCCTTTTGCTTTTAGAAATGAAGTGATAAAATGATCTTTTAATCTAGCGAAATGATCATTTCGTGAGATTTTGATAAGTAACTGACCTTGTTTTACCTCAGTAGTTCATCAAAATCTCAATCTTATGTTTAAAAAACACCCCGTCCTTAAGTGGTCATTATTAAGCTTTCTAATACTAATAACCTCCATCATCACTTTCGGTGTTTGGTTCGTTAGCCTAATTCCGTCTGAGGATGTTAGAAGTCATTTACCAGCCACACAACCCGAAGATCTACCTTATCTATCAAATGCACCAGCACCTACTCGAGGAAAGGTTCTGGCGATAGTATCTAGTCATGCCATCATGGGAAGTAGTGGCAAAAAAACAGGATACGAATTGACCGAATTAGCGCGTCCTTATTATGTTTTTAAAGCCAATGGTTTTGAGGTAGATATTGCCAGCCCAAAAGGAGGCTCTCCTCCTGTAGTCATTGACTGGGACGACATGGGGGCATTCGATTTTGCCTTTTTGAATGATAGTATGGCACAAAAGAAATCGCTTCAAACTATTCCACTGTTGGATGTCATCGCTCAGGATTATGAAGCGGTATACTTCGCAGGTGGCAAAGGTGCTATGTTCGACTTTCCTAACAATGCCGAGATTCAAACCATCATTCGAGACCTTACTACTAGGGACAAAGTTGTTGGTGCTGTTTGTCATGGCCCAGCAGCACTTGTCAATGTGACTTTAGAGGATGGTAGCCCTTTTGTAGCCAATAAAGAAATAAGTGGGTTCACTAACACTGAAGAATTCTTTTTGATCCCTGATGCTCGCAGCATTTTCCCATTCCTACTTCAAGACAAGCTGATCCAACAAGGAGCCGAATTCAATGAGGGATTGATGTATTTGAAAAACGTAGTAAGAGACGGGAATTTGATAACAGGACAAAACCCTTGGTCGACATGGGCATTTGCAGAAATTATGGTCGAGCAGATGGGATATTTACCACAAGAACGACAACACACCGCTGAAGAAAACACCGTTGACATCCTATCTACTTACAAAACCAAAGGATACAATCATGCGGTAAAGCAAATGAATAGGATGACGATAGAACAAAAACCTATTGACCCCATGCTTTTGGGCATGCACTTTATAGTGTCCGTCATGGGTTACGAGCCAGGTGAGGCGGTGGGTATTCTTAGACTGTTGGTTTATTTCAATAAGGCATCTGACAACTAATACACTTTGGACTGAAGGCACCATAAGTTTTAAGGGGAATTAAGCTCTCTATAAAACCCTATCAAGAGGTTAGATATTAGATTTTTAGACAAAATACCCAAGATTGGTTTGTCTGAAATCTAATATCCAATACCTATCCATCAAAAGTAGAAGCCAACTGATGTTATTAGAAGCTGAAACTTCTCTTTGTAACCAATAAAAACGTTACTTCACTTTCTCCACTCTCACACGCACCGATTTACTAATCGGCGTGTAACTCTTGTCGGCAAACTGATCCACAGGAATCAAGACATTCGCCTCTGGGAAGTAGGCAGCTAAATTACCTTTCGGGATGTTGTAGGGAATGATCAAAAAGTTCTTGGCTCGTCGTTCTACCCCCTTGTAATTGCTGACCATATCAACTACATCAAATTTCTCATAACCCAACTCCTCGGCTTGTTCAGCGTTCATGAGGATGATCCTCCTCTCATTGTAGATACCTCGATACCTATCGTCCAATCCATAAATCGTCGTATTGTATTGATCATGAGACCTGATGGTCATCAGGAGAAACTCCTCCTTGTCTAACGCATGCTGAGGCAAGCCACAAACTGTAAAGGCAGCTCGTCCGCCAGGTAGCTTTGAGAAGTCCCCTACTCTGGTGTGATTAGGTAAATCAAAACCACCCTTTTTGGATCGCTCGGTATAGTTATCAAAACCTTTGAATATCTCTGACATTTTCTCTCTGACGAGGTTGTAGTCCGTCCCCAATTCATTCCAGTCTATTGGTGACTGCTCTCCAAAGTAAGCATTGGCTATACCTGTCACAATCTCCGGTTCACTCACAAGATTGCTAGACGCAGGCTTCAGACGACCCTGAGATTGATGCACCCTGCCCATACTATTTTCTACGGTCACGAACCTTTCCTTCTTGCCTTTGGCATCTCGCTCGGTTCTACCCAATGTTGGCAATATCAAAGCAGTCTTACCTGGGATCAAATGTGTACGGTTAAGTTTGGTACTAATCGATACTGTCAACTCACAATTTTGAAGTGCCTCCCCCGTGTAGTTAGTATCCGATGCAGCAGACAAGAAATTACCTCCTAGTGCTATGAACACTTTGGCTTTGCCTGCATGCATGGCTTGGATAGATTTAACCACATCCATTCCCTCCTCCACTGGTGGGGCAAAACCAAATACTCTTTTGATCGAAGCATTAAGATTTTTTGATACATGATGCATGATCCCAACAGTACGATCACCTTGCACATTGCTATGTCCACGAACAGGACAAGTCCCTCCTCCTTTGATGCCCAAACTACCTTTTAACAACAGTAGATTGACACATTCTTTGATATTCTCAACACCATTTTTGTGCTGGGTCAATCCCATTGCCCAGCAAATAATGATTCGTTTCTTTGCGGCTAGTAGCTGCACCGCCTCTTCTATTTTCTCAATAGGCACACCTGACATCTCCAGCAATTGTTCTTCGCTGAAGTTGTCCAATGCTTTCAGCATTTCTTCATAGCCCTGCGTATTTTTCTGGATGAATTCATGATCAAAAACGCCACCTTGCACCGCTTCGATTTGAGCCATTTTTTTCATGATCAGTTTGAGTAATGGCACGTCCTGATTGATCTTGACCTGTAGGTGAATATCTGTAATCGAACACCCTCCACCTACCACACCATTGACCACTTGTGGATTTTTGAATCGTATCAACCCAGCTTCTTCAAGTGGATTAATCGCTATTACCTTTCCGCCATTGGACTTACATTTGGCCAACGCCGAAAGCATACGTGGGTGGTTTGTTCCTGGATTTTGACCGATAACCATGACCACTTCGGCATCACCAAAATCCTCCAGCGTCACCGAACCTTTACCGATCCCTAGTGTCTCTCCCAACGCTACACCACTGGACTCATGGCACATATTGGAACAATCGGGCATGTTGTTGGTACCAAAAGCTCTAATAAACAAGCCATACAAAAAAGCTGCTTCATTGCTAGAACGACCGGAGGTATAAAAGACGGCTTCATTCGGATCATTTAATTTCCTTAGTTGATCAGCAATCGTTTGATAAGCCTCCTCCCACGAGAGGGGCTCATAATGATGACTCCCAGGCCTCAAGATCATCGGGTCAGTCAACCTCCCACTCTTACCTATTTGGAAATCGCACCAATTGGACATCTCTGTCACAGAATATTGTTTTAAGAAATCAATATCAACCCGCTTGTTGGTGGCTTCTTCTGCCACCGCCTTTACTCCATTCTCACAAAACTCTCCTAAGGAAGACCGATGCTCCGGATCAGGCCATGCACAGCCCGGACAGTCAAAACCTCCTTTTTGATTCATTTTAGAAAGGGTAGCAATTGACTTTGCCAACCCCATTTCTTTCATCGCGTGCCCCAGTGCAACTTTCACAGCCGGCAATCCTGCGGCATACCTGGGTGCGTCAGTCACTTTGATATCACTAAAATCATCTGGTCCCAAAACGGAAACCTTTCTTTTCTTGTCAGTATTCATGGAGCTTACAAAAATGTATTCTTATGCCGTCTAATCTAATGATTCAATTATTAATACTAATCAGCTATCACTTTAATCTCTTATTCATCAGAGTCTATATCATTCAATTTCAATTGAACTTTTGGCTAACTAATCCACCATGAACTGAATTACTGCTTGGAATACCCCTCCTAGATCATAGAAAAGGCATTGCAGCATGAACAAGTGCGATTGCGGCGCTATCCAACCCCATTGCGGCGTATAACTATCGCATTGCGGCACCAATATATGACATGTCGGCAGTATAATATGACACTGTGGCATACTCAAGTGCGATTGCAGCGTGTAGTAGTGCCATTGCGGCGCTAAATAACACGATTGCGGCGCTGCAATCGCATTATTTAGCGCCGCAATCGCACTTCGCTGAGCCGCAATGAGAAAATCAGTCCCTACGACGAAGATTTAATGGGCGTTGGTCCTCTTGGCTGAGTATTTAGTCGGTTATAATCACTACAGGATAACAAATAATCGCTACATGCGCATTTCAATTGTCCGAATCTCAAAAGATTGAGCTTCTGATGAAAATAAAGGTAGTACTCCTTCGAGTTACTCAAGGACATGAAGTCAATTAAGTCAAAAAATGAAAGCCCTAGAACTACAAAGGTAAGCTGCTAATATAGGCGCCAAAACGAACAAACTAAAACCTATGCTAGACCCCATTTAGACTGATTTATAAACCATCACATACGATTTACTTCGCAATACTGATTATATCTCCTATTTGCATTCCACAATAAAGTCTACCAGTCTGGCCGCCAACTTTGCAGTACAATGATCCATGTCCAATTTGGGATTCAATTCGGCGATATCGCATGAAATAACCTTCTTGGTTTTCATTAGGTATTTTATTACTTCAAACGCAAAAAAAGGAGTAAACCCCATGGGCGAAGGAGCACTTACACCAGGCGCATAAGCTGACGAAAAACCATCCATATCGATGGTTAGATACAGGGTATCATTCCGCTCAACAAATGAATCTAGCTGAGCGAGTACAGTCTTCGTATCCTTGCCATCACAAGCATCATTAAGCACATATTCTACTTTGTATTCCTTGGCAATATCAAACAGCTCTTTCGTATTAGCTGGTTGTTGAATCCCAATTACAAAATATTCAACTGAGGAACTGTACGCACTAAGAATTTGCGCAAATGGGGTACCTGAATTAGGCGTACTTTCTACAGGACGTAAATCAAAGTGAGCATCAAAATTCACGATCCCGATTTTCTTTTTCATAGTATTTCCTAGCGCTTCTACAATTCCTTTTAAATGCCCATAGGCAACATCATGCCCACCCCCTATGACAATCGGAAAAATACCATTTGGAATTAATTGAGCAACCACTGAAGCAAGGCCGTCCTGACATGCTTCCATGTTGTTATCAGAACAAAGTAAATCTCCGAAATCTGTAACCTGCTTCTCATTGTGATGATACGCCAACTTTGCCAATTGTTTTCTCAATTCAATTGGCCCATACTTAGCACCAATTCGTCCTTGGTTACGGCCAACACCTTCGTCGCAAGCATAACCCAACAAAGCAATATCAGTTTTATTCAAAGCTGATGTATTATTACTCAAATGGTTGGCTTCAAACAATTCAACTGCCTGATACCAATATTGATTTTCTAATTCAGGTTTTGTTTCCCTGCCCTTCCAGTCCTCTTTTGTAGCAGGACGATAGTTTGCTCCTAGATCAAATAAATTTGCTAATTCCATTTTTTCCCTTCTATATAGACTTGCTCAATATGGTTGGTTCCAAATGCATACGCTAATACGCCATATGAATTAATTGGCTTTGTAAGCAATAGGTTGGCTTTCTTTCCTACAGAAATTGAACCTACTTCGTTTTCTAATCCCATTGCATATGCGCCATTAATTGTGGCCGCATTTATTGCTTCTTCCGGAGACATTTTCATTTTAATGCATGCCGCAGCAACAACAAAATTCATATTACCCGATGGAGCAGAACCTGGATTGTAATCGCTCGCTAATGCCAAAGGCAAGCCTGCGTCAATAATTTCTCGTGCAGGTGTATATGGTATTCCCAAAAAATAAGAACATCCCGGCAAGGCAACAGGCATAGTATTACTTCCTTTTAATGCCTCAATATCTTCAGTCCGAATAACCTCAAGATGATCGACAGAAAGTGCTTTGTATTTCACCCCCGCTTGTACGCCTCCAATCGCATTAAACTGGTTGACATGTATTTTCGGAATTAGTCCATGCTTTTCTCCTGCCTCCAAAACCAACGCTGTGTCTTCCACGGAGAAGTAACCTGTTTCGCAGAAAACGTCGATATAGTCGGCCAAATGTTCCTTTGCCACAATAGGCAACACGTCCTCGGTCATTAATTTAAGGAAGGCTGCTTTGTCCGATTTATATTCATCAGGAAGTGCATGAGCCGCTAAAAATGTAGCCTTTATCGGTATTGCGTAATTTTCATTTAATCGTTTAATCACCCTAAGCATTTTCAACTCGGCCTCCAGCGTTAAGCCATAGCCCGATTTAATTTCAAGTGCACCAGTTCCCTGCTCAATCACCTCTTCCAAACGCTGCTTGCTTTGCTGATACAAGTCCTCCTCAGAGGTCTCTTGTAACATCTTTACCGAATTCAAAATCCCTCCTCCTGCACGCGCAATCTCCTCATAACTCCTACCATTTATTCGGTCTATAAATTCTCCTTCCCGATTCCCTGCAAAAACAATATGCGTATGCGAATCGCACCAAGCTGGCAAAATCATTTTACCAGTAGCATCAACCGTTTCATCCATTGCATCATCAGGACAATTTTTCATGGAACCATAATCTGCAATGTTGCCATCTTCAACTATGAGGTAAGCATCTTTTATAGTGGGTAAATTCTTTAATTCTTTACCCGCACGAACCGACACTGATCCTTCATGTACTTGAATTAACTCTTTGATATTTTTAAATATGAGCTTCATTAAAACAAATCATTTAGGATATTATCTTCAACTAAGTTAGGGATTGTTACCCTTAAGTTTGGTGTTCGCTCCATCTCTCGTTTTATAGCAAATAACGCTTCTTTGTTTCGTGCCCAAGATCGTCTAGCAACTCCATTATTTACGTCATAAAAAAGCATGCTTTTCAACCTAGCGTCGGCCTCCTCGGTTCCATCGAGTAACATACCAAAGCCTCCGTTTATTACTTCTCCCCAACCAACGCCTCCTCCATTATGGATAGATACCCATGTTGCTCCTCTAAAACTATCGCCTATTACGTTGTGAATTGCCATGTCTGCCGTGCACTTACTACCATCGTAAATATTGGATGTCTCTCGGTAAGGAGAATCCGTCCCACTCACGTCATGATGGTCTCGCCCCAACACCACAGGCCCAATCTGCCCCATCGCAATTGCTTTATTAAAAGCCGCTGCAATCTTCACCCTTCCTTCGGCATCAGCATATAAAATACGAGCTTGCGAGCCCACAACTAATTTATTACTTTTCGCATTCTTGATCCAAGTAATATTGTCTTGCATCTGTAATTGAATTTCCTCTGGAGAAGTCTTCATTATCTTTTGGAGAACTTCCATTGCGATTTCATCTGTCTTATCCAAATCCTCTGATTTCCCAGAAGCGCAAACCCAACGGAATGGACCGAATCCAAAATCAAAACACATCGGACCAAGTATATCCTGTACATAAGAGGGGTATTTAAAATCAATCTTGTTCTCTGCCATAACATCAGCATCAGCCCGAGAGGCCTCCAATAGAAAAGCATTGCCATAATCGAAGAAGTACGTTCCTTTTGCGGTGTGTTTATTTATTGCCGCTGCATGTCGTCGCAAAGATTCTTGTACCTTCTTTTTAAACAATTCAGGTGACTCACGTATCATTCTATTGGATTCTTCAAACGACACTCCAGTGGGGTAGTACCCTCCTGTCCATGGAATATGAAGTGAGGTTTGATCCGATCCCAAATGGATAAATATCTTTTCATCATCGAAGCGTTCCCATACCTCTACCACGTTTCCAATAAAGGCAATTGAGATGATTACGCTATCATTTTGAGATTGCTTCACCTTATTAACCAATTCGTCCATGTCATCAATCAAGAGATCCACCCATCCTTGTTTGTGTCTTTTTGCGGCGGCTTGCGGGTTTACCTCAGCGCAAATGGTAACACAACCGGTAATATTTCCTGCTTTAGGTTGGGCGCCACTCATACCCCCCAACCCCGATGTTAAAAATATTTTCCCTTGAGGTGACTCATTTTTGGGCAGCACTTTTCGGAATGCATTCATCAGAGTAATGGTTGTCCCATGTACAATGCCTTGTGGACCGATGTACATAAAAGAACCTGCTGTCATCTGTCCATATTGTGTAACGCCCAATGCATTAAACTTTTCCCAATCGTTCGGTTTTGAATAATTCGGAACCATCATGCCATTGGTAACCACAACTCGTGGCGCTTCTTTAGAAGAGGGAAACAAGCCCATCGGATGCCCAGAATAAAGGTGAAGGGTTTGTTCATCCGTCATGATAGCGAGGTATTGCATCACAATCAGGTACTGTGCCCAATTCTGAAAAACGGCACCATTCCCACCGTAAGTAATTAATTCTGCGGGGTGTTGTGCAACGTCTGGATTCAGGTTGTTTTGAATCATCAACATAATTGCTGCTGCTTGGGATGATTGTGAAGGATATTCTGATATTGGTCTCGCGTACATTTCGTATTCCGGTTGGAACCGATACATGTAGATACGACCAAAATCAAGCAACTCTTGAGCGAATTCAGGTGCTAGTTCCTTATGCCATTCTTTGGGGAAATAACGCAGTGCATTTCTGACTGCCAATTCTTTTTCTTCTTTGGTCAAAATATCCTTTCGGCGTGGCGCTCTATTCCCCTCCGCAGGATAAGCTCTTCTAAGAGGTAGACGAGCAGGTATTCCTTCTAATATTTTTGATTGAAATGTCATGACACCATTTTTTCATTTACTATGAATACCCGTGAATTAACCATCGATATCATTGCGCTAATATCATCTTTCAACAATCTATCGTCTACCAATTTAGGAACCTGATTTCTTATGATATCGTGATTTTCTTCTATCAAACTAGAACACTTATTAGGTCTTCTAAATTCTAAAGCTTGTGCACCATACATTAATTCTATGGCAAGAATTTTCTCAACATTTCCTAAAATCTGATTGAGCTTTCTTCCAGATATGCTACCCATTGACACATGGTCCTCTTGCCCCAAGGAAGTAGGCACGCTATCGGCCGAGGGCGGAAAACACAACGATTTATTCTCGGTCACCAAAGCAGCAGTAGTGTATTGTGGAATCATTAAGCCTGAATTCAGCCCTCCATTTTGGGTTAACATTCTAGGCAAACCATATCTACCTTCCAACAACAAATAGCATCTTCTATCCGAGATATTTCCCAATTCCGCAGCAGCAATAGAAACATAATCCAATGCCATGGCCAATGGTTGGCCATGAAAATTTCCACCAGAAATAATCTCCTTCTCACTCAGTACAATTGGGTTGTCCGTTACCGAATTCATTTCAACTTCAGCCAATTCTTTTAAATGACTAAATGCGTTTCTAGAGGCTCCATGGACATGTGCAATGCAGCGCATAGAATATGGATCTTGTAGTCTATCACAATTTTCATGAGACATCATATTTCCTGAATCTTCCAATAACATGCGCATGCGCGTGGCTACCATTTTGGACCCGATGAAAGGACGTACATCATAAAGACCTACGTTAAACGGATCACTACTCCCTTGAAATCCTTCTAAACTCATTGCGCCAGCAACATCAGCCAAATCGAGTAGATACTCCATTTTATTTAAAGCAGTTATTGCATGAGCCAAAATAAATTGCGTGCCATTAATCAGTGCTAACCCCTCTTTTGCTTGTAACCGGATCGGCTGCAATCCATGATCTTCTAATACCTCTTTGGCAGACACAATTTTATCTCTTACCCAAAATTCTCCCTCACCAATCAGCGGTAAAAACAAATGCGATAGCGGCGCTAGATCTCCTGACGCTCCCACTGACCCTTGCTCTGGAACAACAGGTAAAAGATCATTATTAATAAAGAACATGATTCGTTCAATCACTTCCAATCGGATTCCTGAGTAACCTTGACACAATGCGTGTACTTTGCATATCATCATAATTTTAGACAGCCCCTTCTCAATTGGCTTACCTACTCCTACAGCATGGGATAATAGCAAATTCTCTTGAAGTTGAATTGTTTCTCCTAAAGTAATTTGAGTGTCGCATAGCGGTCCGAAACCTGTATTGATTCCATAAACGGCTTTATCTGATTGAGCCACCCTTTCTACTATATCACGACAAGCATTGATCTTTACGATAGCGTCGCTTATGTCGCCAATAATTTCTGCTTTAGCGATTTTGATGACCTTATCTACAGATAATCTATCTATTCCGTATTTGAATTCCATAATTCACATTTACTTATTACAAGTTACGTTTACTTTTGATATCAAATAATACCATCTTTTTAACCGTTTAATAACTATGGGTTATCAATTAGAATTAAGACACCTGCGATATTTTTTGGCTTTAGCTGACAATTTGCATTTTAGAAAAGCCGCAGAGCGCTTATTTATTTCTCAACCAGGGCTGAGTAGACAAATAAAAGAAATGGAAGTGGGGATAGGCGTTCAGCTGTTTGAACGGCACAATAGAAAAGTAGAATTGACTACAGCAGGTTTATATCTACAAAAGGAATTCAAAGATTATTTTACGCGACTTGACCATTCTATTGCCCATGCCAAATTATTGAACGACGGCTTGCTTGGCCACATGCGATTTGGTTATGTGGGATCTGCCATGCAACAAGTTATTCCAGATTTACTACTTGCATTTAAAAAAGACCATCCCAATGTTCATTTCAATTTGAAAGAAATGGACAACCAAAATCAAATCGACAGTTTATTTTCCGACGACATAGATATTGGATTTATAAGACAAGAAAAAATCCCCAAAGCTTTGGAATCCTTCCCAGTTTTAAAAGAACCTTTTTGCTTGGTGCTACCCGAAAACCACCCTATCAATTCCAAGAACTTCAAAAACATATCTCAACTAAAAGAAGAATCATTTATCCTATTTGACACCAACTATAGTCCTTCTTATTATGGAAAAATAATGCAAATATTTGAAGACAGTAACTTCACTCCAATCGTTTCGCACAGCACTATTCATTCTGCATCAATTTTCAAATTGATAGAAAACAATTTGGGTATTTCAATTGTCCCAAAATCTTTGCAGCAAGATCATTTACCCGGAGTAAAATTTATCGAATTAAAAAACATCCCGCAACGAACCATTCTATCAGCGGTATGGAATCAGAACAATAGGAACCCAATTTTGAGAGGATTAATTTCCAAGATTACAAATTGATAACCAATGGGTACACACATTCATCAAATCAGGGTAAGAGGTTTAGTTAGCTTCTGCTTTAAAGTCCAATAATCGTATGAAACAAACTTTTAGAAATGAAGAAAATTGAAAGCAATTACTTAGGAGTAGAACAGCCATGAGTAGAATATTGGAAAGAAGATAAATTCAACCTAATGCATAAGAACAAATAGAAAGGTCATAGCATCCTCCTCCATCCTACTGTCTTGAGTTTTTTAAAAAAACCATCCCGATAATGCGAGATGGTTTCAAATATCATTCAACAATAGATCACTCAGACAACACTGTGAAATCAAATAACACAAACAACGCACCTTTTGGGTTGTTGTCATTTTTGTAGATTACATACATGCGATGTTCACCCAAAACAGGTTCTATTTCCACTTTTGTTTTAGGCTGATCACCCGTTGGGGTTGCCTCAATAAATGCAGAAGTCCCTACTACAGGTCCATCCAATTGATCAATCCTCACTTCTATTTGCCCCCCTACAAAACCATACTGTGCTGGACTACTTACAGAAAAATCAAATGCAGTGATATTGGTAAAGTCAAATGGCTCAAAACCAATCATGGCTCCTGAACTCTGACCTATAATTAGTTTTCTACCACCAAACACCATTCTATTGACACCATCTTCTTCTACCGCATCGTCAGCAGCTACTGTAGGATTATCCAGTGTAAGTGTTTTTTGAGTCGTCAAGCCAGGCATGCCATTGGCACCTTTGTCTGTATACGCAGCACGTAGAATGACAGCACCTTGTCCAGCAATGATGTCTTTGTCAGACATATCATACTCCCCTTCTAAAGGTAGGCTTACTTTTTCATCTTCACTCGCTAAACTGAGTATATATTCTATCATCTGTGCGACATCTGATACTGCAAGATTCGGATGTGCCGACATCATCACTTCGCCCCAAGAGCCACTTCCACCATTGATAACTTTCTTAATCAGTTTATCTCCAGCAGTAGGATCGTCTTGGTATTTTTTAGCAATCTTCAAATACATAGGACCGACAGAAGCCTTACTAAGTTTATGACAGGCTATACAATCGCTTTCACTTATCAAGTTTTTACCTGCAAGGTATTTCAAATTTTCATCCGCGGCGACATGACCCTGCGCTACTTCGATTTGATCAAACCCTTCTTTCAAAAAGTCAATGGAGACCGCTACTTGCTCGTCCGCTATTTCTTGATCTTCTAAATCACTTACTGTCACTTTATAGCGAATCACTTGGTTGGGAAAAAAGAATGAACTATTGCCACCTGCAATATCCAAACCCACCACTGGTGGATCATTGCCCGCTACGATGGCGATCTCCTCAACCGTCTTGGCGCCTTTACTATCCGTCACCGTCAAAATAGCAATGTAGTTCCCTACTTCATCAAAAGTAAAACTAGGATTTGGTTCGTCAAATGTGGCCAGAGTGGCTCCACTTACAGCCTTTATTTTCCAACTGTAAGTCAACTCATCACTATCAAAATCCATAGTACCTTCAGATGAGAAGTCAATATTCAATGGAATTGCTCCTTTTGGTTTGCTTGCCATCATGTTGATCACTGGCTTACGATTGCCCTCATTGAATTCAATTTTTATTAGCCTTGCATTGTCATTTTGCTGGAACCACCCTGTACCATACTCCAACATGTACAAATCACCATCAGGTCCAAATTCCATATCCATCGGGTTACTAAACTTATAACTTGGCATGAAGCGCTCCATTTCTTGATAGTCGCCATTTTCATCCATGGTGACTGCAATGATCCACCCTCTCATCCATTCGTAGATCAACAATTTACCATCATAGTAGTCGGGAAATGGACGCTGCGCTTTGCTAAACATGTCTCTGTAGAACACAGGACCAGCCATTGCAGTACGACCTCCACTTCCTAACTCAGGAAACTCCTCTGATGCACCGTAGGTGTAATAGATAAATGCAGGTTGTGCGGGTGGCAGGATTATCATCCCAGTATTATTTACTGATTCATTGACTGGTCTTAAGGGATCAAAGACTGGCCCTGTTTTTTCCGTCGCAAAATCATAATCATTGTAAGCCCTGTTGTTTCCAGCGATATAAGGCCAACCAAAGAAGCCTGGTTCTCTCAATTGGTTAATTTCATCATATCCATTGGGTCCTATCCCTACAGAATCCGAACTTGCATCGGGTCCTACATCACCCCAATAGACATAGCCTGTTTTTTGATCCACAGAGATTCGATATGGATTTCTCATCCCCATTCCATAAATCTCAGGACGGGTTTTTTCCATTCCTACCGGAAATAAGTTACCCTCGGGTATCGAGTAAGTTCCGTCTGCTTCTGGTTTTATTCTAAGTACTTTGCCCCGTAAGTCATTGGTATTGGCGGATCCTTTTTGTGCATCCCACGGAGACCGACCTTCACGTTCATCAATAGGCGCATAAGCTGTTGATCTTGGGCTTGTATTGTCTCCCGTAGACACGTACAAGTTTCCTTGTGCATCGAAGGCAATCGATCCACCAGTATGGCAACACTGCTCTCTTTGCACTTCCACTTCCAGCATGATTTTCATGGATGATTCCAGCAAAGTGTCATCTTTGAACTCCCATCTACTCAATACATTAACAGGTTTTTTGCCTGCAAGTGAATGAAACAAATAAATCCAATTATTTTGATCAAAATTGGGATCAATCGCTAAGCCCATCAACCCGTCTTCTGCTTCATCTCGACCACTGTCTTTGTTTATGTATTTGTGACTCACTTCGAGATTATAGACCAGCTTGGTTTTGTTGGTATTTGGATCATACAGTTTTATTTCTCCTTTTCGCTGAACGAACAGAACGCGATTGTCGCTTAACACGGCCAATTCGATAGGCTCATCCAGTTTTTCATCCAACACCACTTTGGTAAATCGATTTTCGTCTGGCACTCTTTGTGTACTCGTTTTTGCGTAATCCACTTTTTTAGGATTATCACCCAATGCGTATTTAATCCCACCTTCGAGGTGTATCACAAACAACGGATTAACGAACATTTCATTGGTATGACCAAGTGCCGTATAGAAGGATCTACCACCATCAAACGCTTGATACCACGACATAGGATGATTACCCTCATTGGTACCACCTTCGTAAGTATCTTCATCGATTTTCAATAAGACATTAATCTTGTCAGCCTGAATAGATTTGAAATTATAAAACTCATCTGTAACCTCAAATCTGTTCGGGATTGAGTCCATGGATATGTGATTAGCATCTTCGACGTAGAGTTCCGCTGTCCTCACATTTGGATTATTGGGATGACTGGAGAAATAGGCCCCCACTAATTGATTGTACCAAGGCCAATCATATTCTGTATCTGTAGCAGCATGAATACCAACAAAACCTCCTCCAGCCTGGATAAATCTCTCAAAATCGTTCTGCTGTTGCTTATTTAAAACATCCATTGTAGTACTCAAGAATATTACTACTTGATACTTTGCTAGATTTTCATCTCGGATAAGTGATGCATCTTCCGTTGCATCGACCACATATCCATTTTTAGCACCTATTTTTTTAATCGCTTCAATTCCAGCAGGGATAGACTCATGCCTGAAGCCGGCAGTTTTGGAAAAAATTAATATGCTTGGCGTGAAATCCTCAGTACAAGAAATTGCCAATGAGGAGAGAATCATCAAAGTCAAAGCTACTTTGAGGAACTGTTGAGTTCTTTTTATCATTCTGATTTAATTACGATTTAGAAAAGTCATACTATTATAAAGAATAGTAAGGGAAGTTCTATGATGTAAGTGCTTTTGACGCAATAATACTTTCCATCTACTTTAGAAAACTGGAATTATTCACACGATTGGTCATATCTGAGATGTAGATGTGCACCATCAATACTCGCAAATTCGGGATCACTATTGATGATAATCGTTGTAAAAATACTTTTGGTTTAACCCGGATTCAATGCCGTTAACTGGACCGTCAAGTGCAGAATCGTTATAAAACAAACTTTTGGTAATCGAGTAGACGACCGTGAGCCATAAGCCCACGGTACGCCTCTCAGACTCTAATTTGAAAATACTTTTTGTGATAGTATTGGGTTGCCTGACGCATCTGAGATTCGAATGATCAACACGCCCTTTTCATGGAGGTCTAGCATTGTATCTCCCCTCAAAACCATTCCCTCAGATACTTTCACACCTGAGAAATTATAAACTTCAACCCTTGAATCAATCAACTCCTCACGCCCTTTGATAAATAACTTACCATCGAAAGCATAAACTTTGATTTCAACAACATCCAAAAGACTCATAACTGGTTCTCCTATCTCTTCTCCTTCACCAAAAAAGACATCATCCCAATAATATACCTGATCAGTCCCTTCTACTCCAAAGTTGAAAAATATAGATAGCTTATCGAAGTTTGTGGCCAAGTTGAATGGATTCGTTCCTTCCGCCACATTACTAAAGTCAAACGTCAGGACTTCCCATGCATTTGCCTTAGTTGTGACAGCTTCTGTTTCTGCTGTCAACGTTACATCATTATGGTCCTCGATCTTCATTCTAATCGGAAGACCTGCTGCAGGCGAATAGACCTTTACGTTGATTTTTGTTTCAGCCGTCGTAAAAGGAATCACCGAAGCAAAGCCTAAACTTGTCCCAACAGTTGTCCCTGCCCATGTTGCTGCGCCTGAGGTTTTGGTGGTTATCGCAACAGTATTGGTTGCATCATCAGGATCAACTCCCAAAACAGTACTATTATCACCAAAATCTTCCATTTCATAATTGACAGTGGCACTTTCAAAATCAACTGGCAAATCAATTCTCGAAAGGCCTCCTGAGCTATCATAGAATTCAATATCATCGAAAAGGAAAGTGGAATTAGCACTACCATCACCCACTGCACCAAAGTCAAAGATAAAAACCAGTTCATCATAGGTGTCCGAAGATTCACCTGTAAAATCCCATACCATGGTTTCCCATCCGTTAGCCACGGTGGTATTCACGCTGATTTCTTTAGCAGCATTGGGGCCTTCCAGTTTGAATAGAACAGGAACATCCACGCGAGGCGAATAGACTTTCATTCTAAAAGTATTGTTGGTAGAGAAATCAATTTTGCTTGTTAAAATCAACTTACTCCCTGCCCATGTTGCACCACCATCTCTGACAATCTGCGCTACTTTTGCACTGGAATTATCCTCGTTATTTTGTGGGTTATCGATCACCGTAGCAACGCCTCCATCAAAATCTATGAACCCATAAGCATCACCTTCAAAGTCGATAGGAAGTGTACTCGGTGGAACAATGATGTCAACAATCTTAAAATTCACCGAATAGGTTGATTCGGATGCACCTCCATCTGCTATTACTTTTACTGTTGTCACCCCTGGGATCTCCGTTGCAGGAGTTATTTCAACCGTAGCATTACTTTCCGTAGCTACTGCAGTCACAGTCGGTACCACTGTAGTCCCTTCCTCTAGTTCAATATTGTAAATAAGTGCCTCAGATGAAAAACCAGCGATAGTTTGTCCATCAACGAGCAAATCGCTCAATGATGTCCCTGTTGCTACCTCTTGATCAGATTCCTTTTGATAAACACGTACGTAATCAATTTCCATTGTACTTTCAGTAAATGCGGGATCGATCGTTCCCCCTATTCCACCCATTGCAATGTTTAACAACAGATATTGCGGCTCATCAAAAGGCCATGTGTCGTCATTTTTCACTTCTGGGTTGTAGGTATAGAAGTTCACATCATCTATCAAAAACTGGATTCCGTCTTTATCCCAAATGATGGAGTAGACATGAAAAGCAGTGCTGACATCCGCAATCGTCGTTGTACTGGTATTGACGGTGCTCCCCGAACTGGAAGTGGTGTGTAAAGAGCCATGAATTACATTTGGGTTGTTCCCCCAATGTTCCATTATATCTATTTCGCCAGTAGCGGGCCAATTTACACTTCCAAACTGCTCTGTCCAGTATCCTCCTGGCTCGTTAATATTCTTACCCAGCATCCAAATAGCTGGCCATGTACCATCACCACTTGGGAGTTTGGCACTGACGTCTATACGTCCATATTTGAAAGCAAACTTGGAGTTTAATCTCGCAGAGGTGTATTCCTTAGTAAACCCTTGATCAGTAAAACTTTCTTTCTTAGCCACGATATTAAGAGAACCATCAGCAGCAAAGGAGTTGGTTATACTATTTGTGTAATGCTGTTCTTCGTTGTTATACCAACTCCCTCCAGAAGGCAATTGTGTTTGATGATACCACTTGACAGCATTCACTGCACCATCATCTGAAAATTCGTCAGACCAGACAAGTTCAAGCTCCTCAGAACCACCATCATCCTCACTTGAGAAGCTGATGTTATCAAAATAAACAACGTTCTCTTGAGTACGATCTGCAAAATCAGGAAAGACTATAATTTGATCAATGACCCCTGTGATTCCTTTCCCAATACTTCCAGTCAGGTCAAATGTCAATTCTTCCCATTCATTTATTTTAGTATTGGCTACTTTCACTTCCAACTGAGCCTCACCGTTAGATTCTGAAAACTTCAACCCTACATCACTGATTACAGTTTTGTAAACCATAATCTTCACCGTACTATTAGAGGCGTCAAATGTAAGAGGACCAAAATCACCATGCGCAGTTTCTGTACCTGCATAGGGAGCACCTGTTGCTCTCGCTGTGAATTTCGCTACAGTACTTGAGGTATTGATTCCAGATGGGTTAGGGTTCGCTTCAATTGCAAGTGCCGGGTTGTCGACATTTTCAAATGTATTCCATGTGTAGTTCGCTCCGTTACCACTAGATTCAAAATCAATCGTAACCTGCGCTAGTACTTGACTATTAATTGCCACCAAGACAAAACAGATGAGAAATAGAAAGTAGACTTTTTTCATACTATACCTTTTTTGAGATTTAGACTTATAGTTTTATAAGTTCCATTAATACAAATCTCTTTATTAGCATATAAAAAGCACCACAATACAACACCACATTAATACATCATCAATACGATATTAATACGTCACGACCTTAGGTGCTATAGGCAGCAAATATCACCAAAAGAGAAGCTCAAGAGTTATTTAAAGCACTTTTTGAGTCAGTTAATTATCCTAAAATATTGTAAGAATTTTCAAAACATCATACCTCAACGAAGTTCTATAGATACTGAATCCAAACGCACTCAAGTAGAAACCCACAAGTCACAGGCTGTGATTTCAACTACATATTAAGACCTATGAATCTAAAAATATGATCACAAAAAAACTTATAACCCTAAATTAGGTCATGAGTTTTTTCAAAATATTTTATTGTAGAATATGGTTTAATACTAAGTCTTAAAAAATAGCTATTCCATATTTGAAAGGTTACTAAGTTCCTATTGACGTCACTGCAAGGCACGAAGCAGTCTTTATCCTTTTCACCATTGTTGGTCACAAGACCCACAATGGCTGGATGTCTTTATATTTTAGAGTTTAAATTTCCCCGCTTGTGTAGAACATCCTGACATGACATTCAAAATCAATGGATCCATTTTAGAAATATTTCAATAATTATTGAATTAGCGATATCTATAAAGAAAGCGCCAATCAATGGAACGACAATGAATGCTTTGGCAGATGCCCCATATTTTTTGGTGATAGCCGTCATGTTAACTATTGCCGTAGGGGTACAAGGGCTAAACCAATGAGCCCTGCGGCCATGACTACTGAGTCATAATTTTTACCCAAAACTCTAAAAACAACCATGACGGTAAAAAAACTAATGACAACTACCTGAGCTATGACAATGAGTAATATAGGAAGTGCCAAATCAATAAGGGTCCACAGTTGAATACTCATTAGCGACATAGAAAGAAAAAGACCCAAACTAATATCACTAATCATGGCTAAGGCAGGCTTGTCAGAAGGCCATGGAAGACTCTTCCACATGTAAGGAATCGTATTGGTCAATAAGATACCTCCAAACAGACAAGGCACAAACAAAGGCAATTGTATCCCGACATACTCCAACATTGTGTGCAAATGAAGGCCTAGTCCAATTGCGAGCGCCAAGATTAATAGAGACATGTATACCGAATCAACTGTAATATTTTCTTCCTTTTCATTAGAGACCCCAACACTCAGTCTCCAAGATATTTTACGCTTTATCTCATACTTTTTTAGTAAAAAGTTGGCAATGGGCCCACCCAAAATCCCTCCTAGTACTAATCCCAAAGTAGCACAAGCAATGCCAATTTCCATGGCATTGTTAATACCGTATGAATTTTTGAAAGTCTCTGCCCAGGCGATGGCTGTACCATGCCCGCCACTTAATGCTATAGACCCTCTAATCAGTCCGACATGAGTATCTAACCCTGTCAAAGCAGCGACAGAAATTCCTGTGATATTTTGTAAAAACAGAATACCTATTGCAGAAGCAAGCATGATAAAGAGCGCTTTCCCACCTTGGAGCAGCAAACTTAACTTGGAAGACAATCCAATGCTGGTGAAAAATACAACCAATAGCATATCCCTCAGACCAAGGTCAAAAGATATCTCAATATCGAAAACGATATAAACAATAGTTAGTAAAACAGCTACTATGATACCTCCTGTGACAGGGTCAGGTATATCATATATATCTAAAATCTTAATTTTACTTCCCAAATATTTACCTAAAAGAAGCACCAAAATTGCTAGAATAAGTGTTTGCCGTTGATCTAATTCCATTTTATCAATTGAAGTAACTAAAGAGTTTCATCGATTCATGAATCATTTTGGTTCAATTAAATAAGGGTTTAATTTAAGCGATTCAACAACGTATTCAATGACCAGTTGAGCTTTCACACTATTTCCAGCTTCGTCCAAAGGCGGTGAAACAACTGCTATACCAAATACACCTGGTACAACCGCAAGTAACCCTCCACCCACGCCGCTTTTTGCTGGTATACCAGTCTTGAATAACCACTGTCCTGAATTATCATACAATCCAGCCGTTGACATGACCGCCAAAGTGTATTGGGTGGTTTTTGGAGAAACAACATTCACTTTTGTCAAAGGGTTGGTTCCACCGTTTGCCAAAGTAGCTGCCATAGTTGCTAAATCCTTTGCGTTGACATTTAGGGCACATTGCTTCGTATAAATGTCGGTGGATTGTACAGGATCAAAATACATTCTCCCATAAGCCAATAACAAATGTGCTATGGCTTGATTTCGTAGGTTATCATTGGCTTCACTTATGTAAACAGGCATATTGAGTTCCAAGGGAGCACCAGCAAAATCACTATGTACTTTTTTGACATGAGCCCACTTGGCCGTAGAATCTGCTCCACTTATTAAACTAGTGGCGGCTATTGCTCCAGGGTTTACTAATGGGTTGATTTCTTTTCCATGCATCCTTTCAACCGCTACGATTGAATTGAATACTTGGCCAGTAGCATCTACCCCAATGTTTTCTGCAACAAATTCAGCCCCTTTTTCCTCAATGACTTTTGCGAGAGTAAAAACTTTTGATACACTTTGAATGGAGACCCTTGAATCTACATCTCCCATGGAATAAACCTTACCGTTGGCTGTTACGATTGAGATTCCAAAGATGTTGGGATCAACTGTTGCAAGTTCCTTTATGTAATCTGCATTGGCGCCCTCTTTGACGTCTTTAAATTTATCATAAGCCTCTTTCAGTACTTTATTAATATTCTTTTCCGTCAACTTGACTGACTGTGCCACTACCGGGTTGAACTGTATCAACGACAGCAACATTATTGCAAATATGAACTTGATTTTAATTGACTTTGTTTTCATGGGTATGTTAGTTAGTAGTTCAAGAATAGCTTTTTAAAATCCAAATTGTATTTGAAAACGTAGAGATTGCTGGGCGCCAAAAGTGCTTGGCACTAAGCCTAATTGTCCATCAGCTTCCACAAAAGTGTTGTCCACTGTTGCGGCAAGGTGATTGTATTCCAACGTGAATTTGTACCTATTAGACCAATTGAAAGGATAGTAACTCACCCCAATCCCAGGAGAGGAGTAGGTCTCCGTCACACCCGGCAAGTTGCCCTTGGCCACCATGTCATATCTCAAATACGGAAATACTTTATCATTGAGCCAATAGCCAAATGTGCCATAGAAACTACTACCACTAATACTCTCGTCAGACCCATCATATGTTCTGGAAGTATTGGTGTAGTGAGTAAATAGATGATAACCATCTCCCGAAACACTATAGTCTACATTCAATTGGTAGCCGTTTTTGGCATCTGTCAATAGATCTTCTTGATTACTCCTGGTTATATAAGCGGCACCCCCACCTAAAAGCATCCCAAATTCACTTCCTTTTCTACCTAGCATGTCACCCCAGATATCCCAGTTCGAACCCAAAATATTCCACTCCACTCGTCCAGTAAGGGCAAAATCTGAAGATTTTGGGGCAGGAAAAGTTCTTCTACCACCATATGCTCCATTACCTACACTTACCCAATAGCGAAACTTGTCAGAAACCGCATGGTTAAACTGAAAACCAAAAGAAGACCATATTGCATAAGTAAAATCCTGTGCAGAAAACTCCATAGAAGCCAAGTCCTGTGGGTACATCCAGTCTTCTCTACCTAAGGCCATGAATTGACGCCCCATTCGTATTTTCATTTTGTCATTCAATTTCCATTGGAGATAGGCAGCCATTAATTCAAAATCGCCGGTCGGGTTTACATTTACTCTGAAGTGGAAGTACAATTTGTCGGTAACGTCTCCTTCTAGAAACAATCGAGTTCTAGCCGAATTATAACCTTTTGAATAGGCCTCTTCAGTATCCGGTACATCTTGTCTCCAATTTTGATTGTATCGAAACTGGGTATACAATCCAATATTTAACTTAAATAACCCATCACTGCTTTGAATAAACACAGGGTGATAGGCGGTGGTGTCAAATCCTGCATTAGGCAAATCCTGAGCTTGTGATTGACTGGCGAAACATAAGAGTAGGACGAAGGCGAGTAAAGTTTTTTGTAGCATAATTTAAATTACTAATATTTTTTTTATATTAATAATTTCTCTCCACAAGAAGCCAAAACATTTGGCACATTCAATTTAATCTTTGAATGTGCTTAGAAAGTCTTTAAATTAGGTGAGGACCGAATATTAGGAATGTATACTGATCATCAATGCTCTCCAAACACAAAGTTTAACCAGCCTTTCATACGCATCAACATCATCCTGATAATTTTTACTGGCTCGGCATGTTCTGAATAAACAGCCATCTGAGCTTTTGCTCCTCCCGGAATAAAATAATCATTAGTATCATCTGTCAGTTCTATCCAAATCGGTATGGAGCCTTGGTATTGCTTACTATCAAAATCATGTAATGTCCCTTGCGCTTGAAGCTCTCCTTGCGCAACTGCTGATCCAATTTTTATTACTTTGCCCCGAAATATCTCTCCCGGGATTGCATCAAAAATCACTTCTGCTACGTTACCAGTATCTAATCTTTGAATGGGGTTTTGAGCGAAGGCTCCTATGATATATTGTCTTTCAGTATCAACTATCGTCATGACAGGTCTTAGGGGAAATTCAACAGATCTCATTCCTTCTTTTAAACGGAGATGAGCAACTTCACCATTAGTCTTCGCGGTTACTATACATTGATTCACTTTCCATCTTGCTTCAAGTAATTCCGTCCATATTTTCTCGACTTGCGCTTCATAGGTCTCTACATCAAATTTGCTACCCGCACGTGCGCTGGCTAGTTGTCTAGACTGATTTAGTCTTGTTCTAGCTAGACGCATGGTTGCTTCCAAATATTTGACACGACTGACAAAAATGGTGGAATCCATCGTAAATAAAGTGTCCCCTTTTATTACACTGGCTCCTGGGCCTACTTTTACGGATGTTACTTGACTAGAGACGTTAGTAATGACCGGTGTAGTGATAAAATACACCCGTGCATTAGAGGTGTAAGGGTGGTTGTAATTCATTAATAATACTGCCGAAGAAATTATGACAAAACCAACTAAAAAAGTGGTTGTCAGTGACCATTTATTTACTTCCACTTTGAATACTTTGAACACTGTCCAAGCAATTCCAGCATAAATTGATAAAATGAGGATTTCCATTATTGCTTTTTGGGTTTTGGTTCAATCTTTTCAGACAATTGTTTCATTTCTTCTTTTAACAGCGCTACTTGATCGACCAAATCATTGATCTTGTCCTTGTCTTCATTTACAATTGAAATTTTCCCCAGATAAGAACCTTCTTTAAAGGAGTATGCCCATATCCACAAAAAAGGCCAAATAGTGTGCATTAAAAATAAACTAACCCATCCCGCCACATGAATGGCATCCAAATGTGGGTGATTTCTTTTTTTCGCTATTTCATAAGGGATATCATGAATATAAATGATCACGTATAAACCTCCAGTGGCTAAAACCAATAAGAAAACCAATGCTGCACTGTTTAGATAGGGTATCAATAATTCTTCCATATTTTTATTCTAAATTATCTATGCTTCCCCCTAGTGATAAATAGAGTTGAACTCTTTGTATATAAATATCTCTTTGTAATTCTATTAATGACAGTTCCTGACCTAACCATTGAGACTGTATTAAAAGTAAATAATATAAGTCTATTTGGCCAACTATGTATTGTTCTTTAGTAAGATTAAATGCCTTTTCGTATTCCTGAGCTGCCTCTTCTAATAAATGATATCGTTGTCTTAAGATTTGTTCTGAACTCATGGCACTTTCCACTTCTTTGAAAGCTGTCATCACAGAATTGGTGTAATTCGCCATGGCCTGACGTTGGTATGCTGTGGCTTCTGTTATTTGCGCATCGATTAATTTCCCATTAAATATAGGACCAAATAAAGAGGCACTCATTCCTGCAATCAGCCCCCCCGATGTAGACAGACCCGGGTCAGCCGAAAGAACCAAAGAAGGGTATTTGGTTAACCTTGTTTGTTCGGTAATATAAAAAGCAGATCTAAAACGGGCTTCCGAAGCACGTAGATCAGGTCGTCTAGTAATAAGTTCAAAAGGCTCCCCTATAGAAATTACCGTATCCAAATGTTGAGGCTTCCAGTTTACTGATAAAACTGCGTCAGGATAATTTCCCAAGATTAGTTCCAGTTGTCTCATGTTCAATTGGAGTTGATTTTCAAATTCAACTAACAGACTCTCAATAGATTTTATATTTGCCTTTGTAAGATGTACTTCTTGGAGATTGGTGACACCTATCCGTTCTCTTTCTTCCAGAATCCCCAATAGTTTATTATTCAATAACAAAAATTCTTTTCCCAATGCTATTGAATTATTCAGTGTCCCAATTTGAAAATATAATCTACATACTGTAGCAGCTATTGTTTGACGAGTGAAATCATATTCTAAAAGTTCGGCAAGCATGGATTCATCTGCAGCCAACATACCCGCAGATATTTCCCCCCACAAGTCAGCTTCCCAACTAATAGGGGCAACAGCATAACCTGAATTGAAATTAGTGCTATTAGAGGAAGAAAAGTCTCCAACATACCCCCCAGTATAATCTACAAACACCTTTTTTCCTGCAGATGTTATTATGACTCTTGATTCACTCGCCTCAATGCGAGCCAGATTATAAATAATAGAGGGGTTGACAGAATCTAGAGCCGATTGTATCAGCATATTCAATTTGGGATCAGAAAACGATTGATACCAATTAGAGACTACAATACTTGTGTCGGTATTGTAGTTCCATTGTTCAGGGATCAAAAAATTACTAGGTAACCCTTCTTCTACCAATTCTCTAGTATCAATTGGGTTTTTATATAATTTACATTAATAAGTAAAGAGTGATAAGGTTAGTAAAACTCCTGCTCTGACAATATTGGGAAACAATGAATGGCTCACTAATTTTTTTATTAAAACAAGCTCCAAAATAGATCATTTTATGAAAAACTTAGAAGAATCTATTATAAAATAATGAGAGAAGGTAAAATGAACCAATCTGGGCTTTCCGATTTCATTGAATAGCATCAAACAGATCATTATCTTTAATTTCAATCCTCAAACAAAAGTCTTTTGTTCAATAAAAACATAGACGCTACAGCATGTAAAGCACTTTCAATATTTACCTTTTCTTAGTTCGTCAAAGCTCTTGCACTACCTTTTTGTTCAACAAGGTTTCTGTTTCCATCTGGGATCCCAAGAGAATAGCCATCCAAAGTGTCTTTGGGTTTTGCTCCAAGATAATCTTAATTGACATGGTAATTGGGATAGACAAAAACATACCCACTGTTCCCAACAAAAAGCCCCAAAAAAGCAAAGACAGGAAAACCACAAAAGTAGAAAGCCCTTGTTTCTTACCCATCACTTTAGGTTCTATTACACTGCCCACCACCACGTTCACCAGGACAAAAGCAATTGTGGTCCAGACTACACCGGAGAATTCCAGTTGTACGATAGAAAATAGGACGGCCGGAATTACCGCTATGAAAGATCCTATATTAGGAATATAATAGAGCAAAAAAGCAATCAAAGCCCAAAGGAAAGTTTTCATAGCACACCATTACTCACTCCTTAAGGTGTTCACGGGATTCATAATTGCTGCTTTGTAAGTATCATATCCTACAGTAACAAGCGTAATCAACCCCACCGAAAGGCCTGATATAGCAATAACCCCAAAACCAACCTCCACTCTATAAATGAAATTCTCCAGCCAATTATTCATAATAAACCAAGCGATTGGCACAGCAATAACAAAGCCTATCCCCACCAAAACAAAAAAATGTTTCAGGAGTAATCCAATTAAATATTGCTCGGAAGCCCCTAGGACTTTTCTCACTCCAATCTCTTTTTTTCGTTGTTCAACCACGTATGACGTAAGTGCAAATAATCCTAAAACAGCTATGAGAACGGTAATACACGAAAATAGAATAAAAACGCTACTCATCTTTCTTTCATTTTCATATAACCTTCCGAATTCAAAATCCATAAACCAATGCTCCATCGGCAGACCAGGAATTAACTCTTTCCACTTTGACCCTAGGTAGGCTAACTTCTCCTCATAATCTCCAGGTGTCATCTTCACATACAGTATCCTATCAAAATTGCTCGGTCTCCCCCACACTACCAAGGGTTCAATCTCTGTATTTACGGACTTATAAGGAAAGTCTTCAACAACACCAATAACCCTACCTCTAATATCCTCTTCTTGCCGTGATTGGCGGTTAAAAATTCGTTCATTTATTGTCATCCCGACAACATCAACATCGGACATCGCCAATGCTTTCACCGCGGCATGATTTAAAATAATCGCATTACTATCCGACTTAATCTCAATTGAAAAATCCCTCCCTGACAAGAATTTCAAATCAAAGGTTTTTGCAAAATTGAAGTCCACATCAAACTTATTCCATTCTACTTCTAAGTTGTCTTTTTCAGGAATTCGAAAATTAGTATTAATCCCACCAAAATGTGGCAATCGTGGTAGATGATTAGCGACCGCTACACTTTCGAATCTAAGATCCTGGACGATATAATCTTTAAATACTGCATATTCATTACCTAGCCCAAATCCACCAAGCCTAATACTCAACATTCTATCTTTGTCTTTCCCCAGTTTACTGTTATTAATCAATTTCAATTGATCATGAACGACCAAGGTAGCTATGATCAAAATTATCGATACAGCGAACTGAAACACTACTAGCCCCTTCCTGATTAACTCCGCCTTTTTCCCAGAATTAAAAACCCCTCTCAACACCGCAATTGGTTTGAAACTAGACAAGTACAACGCCGGATAACTACCTGACAACAGAGTGACTATTATCGCCAATATAGAAACTACGCTAACAAACTTAATATTCAACATAGCCGATATGCCAAACGCCTTATCGGTAATATCATTAAAGAAAGGCAAGGAAATAATCACCAATACCAAGGACAAAACTAAAGCGACTCCAGTCATTAAAAATGACTCTATATAAAACTGAACTATTAGCTGACCTTTTTTACTTCCCAAGGTTTTCCTCAGTCCGATTTCCTTCGCTCGTTTTGATGAACGGGCGGTCGCCAAATTCATAAAATTGATACACGCAATCAGAAGGACAAGAAATGCTGTTATTGAAAAAACAGAAATAATTGATGGGTTGACAGGAGCTTCCAACTCCCACCGCATCTCTGGCTCAAAATGTATGTCTGCCAAGGCTGTAAATTTCACTTCTTTATAGCGTTCAGCTTCGTTCCCTTCCGCACTAGATAGCGCTTCCTGCAAGTACTTTTTCCAATCCTTAGCGATCACGGGCAGTACATCAGGTGTATCCACCTTGATATATGTAAATGCAAAAGCATCATCGACCTGATTCATAAGATTATATTCATATAACCTCATGTATTGCTGATGAAGCCCTTTGATATTCCCGACAAAGTCTGGTTTAATGTGTGAATTGTCCGGAGGATCCTTCATCACACCTGTGATCGTCAACTTCAATTCCTCACCACTCATATTATATACCAGTACTTGCCCAATAGGGTCTTCTCCTGTCCTGAAATATTTTGTCACAGAAGTTTCAGTAAGTACTACTGAGTTAATATCTTTTAGTACCGTTTCTCTATCTCCTTTGATTAATGGGAAATTAAAAAACGTAAAAAAATTATCTGAACAGAATTTAAAGCCCGGCTCCATAAAGACATTAACACCGCCATCTTTTTTTATATACCCCGGATAACCCAAGTGCGTAAGAACGACCTGGTCACTCACCTGAGGCAACATGTCCAAATACCTTACTCCCCAAGTAGTCCCCGAGGTAGCGTAAGCCTCTACATCTCCATCTTCCCCTTGACGGAGATAACTCATCCTATACACGGTTTCATGATCATCATGGAACCTATCATAAGTCAATTCATCATGTAGATAGAGATAAATTAATAGGAAAGAAGACAGCCCTACTGTCAATCCTAAGATATTAATCAGTGAGTATAGTTTTTGTTTTTTTAAGCTACGCCACGCAATTTTCAAGTTTGTTCTGAACATATTTCAGGTTATTAAGATTAGTTTTCAAGCCCTTATTAACTATGGATAGATTTCAACAGTAAATAGTTGCATTACTTGTTGAATAAATGATGATCGATCTTTTATCAATTCCAATATCATCTCTCTTGGTAATCCATTCTTGGATTTAAGATGAGGGGCATCAAGTAATTGATACTTATGAAAAGAAGGTCTAAAAGAAGAAGCCCCTTCAATTAAATTGAAAGGGCTTCTATAATTACTGAGGACTAATTACGCTGTCCTTTCATTCCATTAATTAGCGTTTCACAAATCTCAAAGTCTGCTGACCATTGTCACTTGACAACTGCATGATGTAAACACCTTTGTTAAGGCTAGATACATCTAATTGTAAAGTTTCCAAATCATTCAACGACTGAAGTAGTTGTGTTTTACCATCTATCCCTAGTATTCTCATAGTATGATAGTTACCAGTACCTGACACTGTCAAACTATTGCTTACAGGGTTAGGATAAAGCGACACTTTGGCTTCAGTACTGAACAAGTCATCTGCTGACTCAGTATCAATTGTTCTAGCATTATTAGCACCAGAAGTGATTTCAAACCAGTTGAAGTTAAACCCACCTGATGTTGCTGCTATTCCAAACGACTGAACTCCTGCAGTTAATTGAACTGTATGAGATACAGTAGTCCAATTTTGCCATCCACCCGTACTTGGGATAGAAATAGAACCATAGTTGACAGTACCACCTTCTTTCTCTAAGTTGATGTGACCTCCACCATTTTGGCTAGCAATTCTATAACTCACTGTATAAGTTCCACTCGCTGGAATATTTACATTCTGATAAGACATCCAATCTCCTGCGTCGATGTAGCCTACATTTTGTCCTCCTCCTGTATCAGAAGTAGATTCTGTTTGAATCCCTAACATCAATACGAAAGACTCTGCTTCGATACGGACAGTAAATGGTTCTTCGTCAGATACCGTCACTGTTGCACTTGACTGGATCGTTCCTGAAACAGCAGTGATTGTATAATCACCTGTTACATCACCTGTAAACAAACCATTGCTAGTAATACAATCTGTACAGTTTCCTGCTACAGACCAGCTGATGCTGGCGCCATTGAATACAGCACCGAACTGATCCAATGCAGTAGCTGTGAATTGTACTGACTGACCTACTGAGATTGTACCTGCGTCACTTGGTGTGACTTCTAAAGAAGTCAATTCAGCTGGCGCATTCACCACGAAGTGGTAATAATCGATATTAGTAGGACCTTGAAGTACATTGATTCTCATCGTATGACACCCAGCTGTTAAGCTAACGTCACTCAAGACCATATCGGTCCAATTAGCCCATCCACCTGTATTTCCTACACTGAGTACACCACCAGTGTTGACACCATCCATTGCGATTTGCAATTGACCTTGTGTATCAATGCCGTTGGCTACTCTGAAAGTCACATTGTAACTCGCTGTTTGCTGCACAGATACGTCGTATTCTATCCAATCTCCAGCGTCTAACCACCCGATATCATTGGCACCTGCGGTGATACCGCTCATGTCTTCGAAATCTTCGGCTTGTACCGTACCTGGAATCACATCACCACTACAAGAAGGCGTGTTCACTGCCACTACAACTTGTGTCCTGAACCCACCGTCTACACTGGTAGCGAAGATGGTAGTCAATCCAGCGGAGTTACCTGTCACTAATCCGTTGGCATCTACAGAAGCTACTTCCGCTTCGTTGGTAGACCAAGTCATCTGCTGATTCGTTGCATTGGCAGGCGAAATAGTCGCTGACAACTGCAGTGTAGTACCTACTTCTAGGTTAGAACCCAATGGATCCATTTCTATACCTGTAACTGCGATCACTGGGATCGACGCTACAGCTACTGTACACTCGCCAGAGAATCCACCGTCGTTACTAGTTGCTGTTATTGTAGCAGTTCCTGCTGCGATAGCACTTACAAATCCATTGGCATCTACTGATGCGATGGCTGAATTAGATGAGTTATAGCTCACTGACTTATCATTCGCATTGGCTGGCAATACGTCTGCTGAGAAAGTAAAAGAATCTCCTACTGTCAAAGCAGTCTGACATCCAGATACGACCAAGTCGGTCACTGCTATTACCTCATCCGTAAGTGGCGTCTGGAATACGATACCTTCGATTTTCACTTCATCCACCGATACAGACCCTGAACCAGAAGCTGCCTGTACTTGCCATTGGAATTTCAACACATTGGCAGCATTCCATGCTACATCTACACCCCATTCTGCACTTTGTGCAAACTGTGCCCAAGTCAAAGTTACTTTGGTCCAATCGCCATGTGCGGCTACCGTTGCTGTGTAATAATCAGGGTCCGCGTTCGTAGACAAAGGTACTTGTAAGAAACAAGCGTCTCCTTTGTGATAGAATGAAACACCTGTAGATCCGCTCAAATCAAAAGCTGATTCGTCTGCATTCATATCAAATCCAAATCCTAAGTAAGGATCAAACTCTAGACCTCCTTGGTTCAAGGTATAATCTATTTTAGTTGCATTATCCGTACCACTGGCACCACCTGCTGTCATTGTAAATGCAACATCCTCTCCTGCTAATGGCGTAACTATAGAAGCGCCTCCATCAGGATTATCGTTGTAAGAGTACCATTTAGAATTCATCAATGACAACTGACCGTGCTCTGCATTAGAGATCAAAGTAGCTGTTTCCTGACTTACAATTACTGTAGCAGAAGCGTTGAATCCGTTCGCACTTGCAGTAACAAGGAAGCTACCTTCTGTGTTACCAGCAAACAATCCATTTGGTGCATTGGCAGACCAAGTAATAGTACCAGGTGACACTGCATTATTACATTCGTCACGTCCTGTTGCAGACAACTGAATAGACTCTCCTAGTACAACTGATGGATTAGAAGGACTAAGTGTTACAGCAACCATAGCTGGATTACAATTCACAATTGGCGTAGGTCTCAAGTTTGTCCATCCTTGGATGATTCCTTTTTGTGTATGCCCACTTGTAGACAAATCACTGTCTGTCCAGTTACCTGCCTTCTCTACACCAGTATTAAGGATAGACCAGTTCTCATCACCATCTACATGTTTGTTATTGACCGCCCACATACAGTGGATCAATCCACCTTGGTTGTTTCTCCAGTAATCTACCCATGCACCAGTTTCACCACCACCATTATCATTGACAGCAATACCCCACTCAGTACCTACGATCGGCACACTGTATTCTTTTCTCAATGCACCGTGATTAGCGATAGCATAACCATGTAACGTATAAGCTACGTTGTTATCATTGATAGGGTCTGCTTCTGGCTCATGTATTTCCTGGCTATAAAAACCAGTACCTACTATGATCAAATTATCTGGATCATGCTTTCTGATTTCCGCAATTACGGTTTCAGCATAGGCCTTTATAGTACCCCAACTTTGATTGATCGGCTCATTGTATATTTCATAGATCACGTTATCATAATCACCGTACATCTCTGCGATATCACCGAAGAAAGTCACCGCTTCTGCAGTAAATTCCTCAGCGTAGTGCTCATGAAAATCAACGATTACATAGATGTCATTGGCGATGGCCGCATCGATCACAGTAGTCATCAACTGCATCTGGTATTCTGGATTCTGTTTATAATCATCCGTATTCCAAGGACCTTCATCGTTTCTTGGGTGTACAGACATCGTAGGTCTGATGACTTGAGTATTCCAGTCAGATACTAACCAATCTACTGATTCTCTTGTGTACCATGTAGGAGATGAACCACTCCAGAATAAACTGTTACCAGCTAAACTTACTACTTCTCCATTTTTACCGAACACCTTGTTTCCTCCCACTTGAAGTCTACCATGTGCATTCACTACGAAATCTTGCACCTTACTTGGTCTAGCTATCGCTACGCTGATATTCTGTGTGATCCCACCTGCTGTTACAGTCACTACATCGAAACCTTCGCTAGCACCTGCTGTGTACAAGCCATTTGGTGCATTAGCTGACCATACTGCATTAGTTGCTGTCACTACACCACATCCATCTACACCGCTGGCATACAACTGAACCTTCGCACCTGGCATAACAGATGGATTAGCAGGTATCACTGTCAATGTAGCCAAACCTGGGTTTGCGCAATCATTGATCTGAATATCCAACCAATTGATATTGACGCTACCTGTAGTAGTAGAAAGCGTAAAGTCATTGCTGGCAGGTAGGTCTAGGGATACTATTACGGTATTATAAGTAGTCCATCCACCAGTAGCTGGGATTTGAACCGTCATTAATTCTCCATTGTTAGTCCCCAGTATTAGGTCTCCTCCTGTATCAGTAGCTACTCTCAAAGAGATTTTAGCATTGAATCCTTGTGGGACATCTACTGTATAATGCAATACTTCGCCTGCATCAAAGAACCCTACGTTAGGCGAACCTTCACCACTATCTTCGATTTCTACAGTTCCTTCTACACTTGCAAAGTTCTCTGCCTCGATCAAACCTGGCGCGACAACATCGCTTTCTGGTACTACTGTTACCGTAGCACTTCCAGTGATACCTGCTTCAGAAGCAGTAATCGTGAAAACACCTAATTCAGTGGCGGTAAACAAGCCGTTAAATGCATTGGCTGACCAAGTACAAGTAGTGTTAACCGGAATAGACTGGCAAGAACTGCTGCCTGATGCAGTGAATTGTACCGTTTGTCCCAGCGCTATAGTAACCGCAGAAGGTGCGATATCGATAGTTAAAAGCTCAAAATCATCACATCCTCCAGGAAGATCCGGTGTTGCAAATGTTTTTCCTTCGATTTTCACTTGATCAATTCCTACCGTACCTGCACCACTGGATGCACTCACTTGCCATTGGAATTTCAAGATGCTGGCTGCATTCCATGCCACATCTACTCCCCAATCTGCATTCTGTGCCAATTGTGTCCAGTTGACAGTTACTTTTGTCCATTCTGTATGTGAAGCCACTGATGCCGTGTAAAAATCAGGATCTGTGTTGCTTGACAATGGCACTACTACCTTACATGCTTCACCTCTGTGATAGAATGAAATGCCTGTAGAACCGCTCAAATCAAAAGCTGTTTGTCCTGCATTCATATCGAATCCAAAGCCTACATAAGGGTCGAATTCAAGACTTCCTTGATTCAAAGTATAACTTATCACTGTCGCATTGTCAGTACCATTAGCACCGCCAGCAGACATCGTGAAAGGCGCTTCGTCACTAGCTAATGGAATGATAGTAGATGCACCACCATCTCCATTGTCATTAAATGAAAACCATTTAGTATTCATCAACGACAATTCTTCATGCTCAGCATCACTGATCAAAGTCGCATTCTCAGCAGTTACTGTAACGGACACCTGATCGCTGAATGCACCTGATGTAGCTGTTACTACTTCGCTAGTCGTTCCAGAAAACAAACCATTTGGTGCGTTGGCAGACCAAGTAATGGCTGCTGCCACATCTCCACCACAGTCGTTCTTCCCTGTAGCTGTCAATTGAATACTCTCTCCTGTCAATACAGTAGGGTTAGCAGGTGTAATCTCTACTGAGGACAATGCTGGGTTTTGACATTCGAATGAATAATCAAAATAATTCAAATTGAATCCATCTGTATTAGCAGCAATTCTGATCGTGTGCTCACCAGCTGTTAAGTTCACAGTCGTGTTGACTGTCGCCCATGCTTGCCATCCACCAGTCGCATCGAATGTAACTGTTTTTAATAAGGCGCCGTCTTGCAAAATATCCAAAGACTTAGACCCAGACTCTCCTGCCACTCTAATAGCCAAATTATGGTTACCTGTAGAAGCAACGTTCACTGTATATTCCATCCAGTCTCCTGCGTCGATGAATCCTACATTTTGACCGCCATTGCTGTCTTCTGTTATTTCTTTTTGAACACCTGATTGTGTACAGTACCCTTCTGCTTCTACTCTACCTGGTACGGTATGTACGGTACACACGATAGGCTCATTAGAAGGATAAGGCCAACTGGCCATTAAGTTTTTCAAGTAATTACCTGGTCCTCTAAGGTTATAAGGTCCGTTCGCTGGTGTGCCACCATTGAAAATAGACCAATTCCAATCAGGATCAGCCGTTTTATCATTTACTGCCCACATACAGTGAGAGATCTTTTTCTCTTTTAAGAAATTCATCCATACATCACTTTCTGCGAAATTGGTATCGTTCCCGCCCCATTCTGTTACAAAGATAGCTGCACCTAAATTCATCGCTGTATTCACATGGGCACGAAGTTGTTCTCTGTGAGCTGCTCCATTCGTAGGATCATCTGGATAGAAATGCATCGTATATGCAATATTAGGATCATTGATCTGATCTCTGCTCGCATCGTCTACACGTTGAGACCATGTCTCAGTACCTACGATAATCAAGTTATCAGGATCATGTTGTCTGATAGCTGCAATTACTTCCTCTGCATATGGTTTGATCTCTCCCCAGTTAGTATGAGTAGGTTCATTCCATATTTCATATATGATATTAGGATTAGCACCATATTTTTGCGCCATATCAGAGAAAAACCCTTTGGCTTGCTCTTTCCAGCCCCTCGTGTCACCCTCTACATGCCAATCGATGATTACATAAACCCCTCTTGCAATGGCTTGATCGACCAAGGCCTCCACTTTCGCCCTGCTTCCGCCTGGGTTATCAATGTAACCACCAGGTACAGTATTCCCTTCTTTCCCTACAGCCATTGCTGCACGTACAATTGAAGACTTCATGTCGTCAACCAAGAAATTAACAGTATTAGCATTGTAATACTTGTC
The DNA here is from genome assembly GCA_051531955.1 of Reichenbachiella sp. Taxonomy (GTDB): domain Bacteria; phylum Bacteroidota; class Bacteroidia; order Cytophagales; family Cyclobacteriaceae; genus Reichenbachiella. Next base: position 44,990 of record JAOPTS010000042.1, on the reverse strand, counting down.
ATCCCAATTACTCCAATAAAAACTATTACCAGCTAAGGTGATTTGTTCGCCATCTTCGGCACATATGTTTGACCCAAATTTTTGCAAACGGCCATAGCGATCAACTACCGTCTGCCCAAAGGCGGAAGCCGATATTAAAAATAATAAACTCAGAAATAGTAAAATGTTTCGTTTCATAGTAATCTAGTTTTATGATAATAAAAGAATTATATGATCGATAAACAGTCTTCGATAATTTCGTAATTTCAAAAACGAGTTAGTCGGACTCATTCTTTAGTACAATACTTGCATCAATAGTTGATGTTGGTTTAGGGCAATCATTCTCTCGAAAAATGCAACTCACTAACCATTGTCTTGTACCATTCCATAATTATCGACAATCATGTCTAAAATCATAGGCCCAATTTATATGCTTAATTCACTCTACTAACTATAAAATCAGCGACAATAATTCAACAAAAATATAAACAATATATCTAGCGTAATACCGATAAAAACACATGCTCATCATGATGATTTTACATCACAAAAAAACTCAACAAAAACAACAACCATATTATTAAATATCTAACAAACAGATGTTTAATAATACAAGATACTACTACATAATAATGTAAAAAATAAATAAAAACACCAAACCAAAAACATTAAAAACAAGTACTTACTGATCAATACAAGTACGCTAATCAGCTACTACAATAATTCAACATCTATCAAAACACCGTTATTTATGATCCCAATACTTCGAATTACTTAATAGTTGTTAACCCCTTATTCTTAGGATACTTACGGATTACTTGCATATCCCTATTAGAATTATTAATATCATGGTTCGGTTTTAACAAACCTACAATTTTCAACAGCTAGAGAAAGAAAAATTGAAAGACACCAGCGTCAACATTTTCATAAGATTGAGTATCACCTTTCTGGTTATATCTCCTTTCTTCAATTCAAAAATATCGGCACAAAATCATGTCAATATTAAATTCGAGCATTTAAGTATTAGAAATGGCTTGTCAGATGATGTCGTTACTGACATCATTCAAGACAGTAAAGGATATATCTGGATTAGTACTTACAGAGGTCTTAGCAGGTTTAATGGCAATGACTTCAGCTACTACTTCTATGATGAAAATGATGAGACTTCACTCAGTCATAATCTAAACGCCTGTCTATTAGAAGATCATGAAGGGAAAATATGGGTAGGCAGTGCCGTCAATAGTGTAAGTGTATTTGACCCTGAAACCGAAAAATTCGAGCGACTCTATGGCGGAGATGCAGACTCCTTACAAATCACAAACAATAGTGTAAGGGTGATTTTTGAAGATTCTGATTTCAATATCTGGGTAGGTACAGAATACGGTTTTTCAATTATTTCCAAAGACAGAAAGAATTTCAAGAAATACTACTGTGACAGGGGAGACTGTGCAGCTGGCTTCAATTGTGAGAGGGTGTATGACGTAGTAGAAGATAATAACAGAAAAATATGGCTGGCCACTGAGGACAATAGACTTATCAGGTATGACATGGACAAGCATACTTTTCAAAAAATTAAATACAGTACCCTCCCATTGGATAAATTTGAAGACAACCTACTTAAGAACCTGTATCTGCAAAACGATAGTCTCCTATGGATAGCAAGTAATAACGCTGGACTTTCAAAATTAAACGTCAACACCCTTCAATATAAAACTTACGCAAGCAATGGCAGTAATACTGGCCCCTCTTCTATGCAGATAAGGGACGTATTGGAAGTAGGAAATAAACTTTGGCTGGCTACTGACGGTTCGGGATTGGACATTTTCGATCCAGTAAGTGAGACTTTCATTAATCACAGAAGAAACAGAAATAAACCAAAGTCAATATCAAGTGACGGTATATGGAGATTGTTCAAGGACAAACAAGGCATAATTTGGTTGGGTACGTTTCAAGGAGGGATCAATAAGTACGACCCAGGAAGTAATTATTTCAAACTACTAGATCAAGACACTCAAGGACAAGGGGTAAAATTCCCTAGTGTCCCTATTTTGAGTCTCGTAGAAGACAAAGATGAAAACGTCTGGATAGGAACTGATTGGGGTGGGTTATACTGCCTTAAAGATGATCGAGTAATCAAACATTACACCTCCGATGCTGAGAACAACAAACTTAGCACCAACGTAGTGAAATCTCTCAGTCTGGATCATTCGGATAATTTGATCTTAGGAACTTATAATCATGGACTTACTTTTTACGATCGTCAAACGAACAATTTCAAACATTACTATAGAAATGAAATAAACGGCCCTCCCAATAACAACATATGGGCAATTCTCACTGATAGTCGTAACGAAACTTGGATTGGCACCTTGGGTGAAGGCATTGCGAAGTTTGATAGTAAAACTGGCAGTTTCAATAGACCCACCATTGATTGCATCAACAGTAGCTTTGAACATATTTATAACATATTTGAAGATTCAAAATCTAATCTCTGGTTCAGTACAGATGGCGGGGTATTATTTCATGACAGACGTACGAACTCTTGGGAATGTATCTCTACCAAAGATGTGCATAAGTCTGATAACATTGAGATCAACGAAGTAAGAGCAGTAGTAGAAGACAATCTTCGTCATATCTGGATGGCAACCGCCGCAGGTTTACTAAGATATATTCCTGAAAAAGACGAATACAGATTATTCTCAATCAAGGACGGCATTCCTCAGCTGCCATTACTTGCATTATCGATCGATGACTATGGCAATTTAATTATTGCTTCCCGTACTTACATCAGCCAATTTGATCTCTCTAAAGAATCAGTAATTAGTTATTCTATCGATGATAATTCGTTTTCATATAATTCTATATTAAAACGAAAAAATGGTGAAATAATGCTGGCAGGAACCAATGGCATCACAAGATTCCATCCAGAAGACCTAAGAAAAAATGAATTCATCCCTCCTGTTTTCATCACAGGGTTTGAGACCTTCGGCAAAGGCATAAATAGCAATTCAGATTCAAGTCGAAAGTTTAACACTACTGCTTCGCTAGAATGCATAGACTTGAACTATGACCACACCATGATCAATATCAAGTATGCGGCACTTAACTATACCGAGACTGACAGGAATCAATTTGCATTCATGTTGGAAGGTTTTGACACAGACTGGCACATGGTAAGTAATAGACGGGAGGCCACCTATACAAACCTAGACCCTGGCTCCTATACTTTCAAAGTAAAAGCTGCCAATAATCATGGGGTTTGGAACAACGAAGGAAGCCAAATTGAAATTCATGTATCTCCTCCATTTTGGAAGACCTATTGGTTCATGACGCTGGCAACATTATTAATAGCTACCCTCATCTATCTCATAATTAAACTAAGGCTAAACCGAATAAGAAGAGCGTTTAAATACGAGCGCTTGAAAACTGAACAAGAAGTAAATACACTGAAAAACGATTCACTTAAGAAAGAGCTAGCTTCTACCCAGAGTGAAATGAACAGTGTTACTATGAGTTACCTTCATAAAAATCAGAAATTACAACAAGTAAGACAGCAGATCGTCGACATTGCTGATAAATTCTTAGCTGCCGAAAAATGGAGAGTAGATGGTATCTTGAAGAATATCGACAAAGAGATAGAAGACCATGATTACTGGGATAAGTTCGAGCACCAGTTCAACAAATCACATGATAATTTCCTTGAAAGGTTTAAACAAGCCTATCCTGATTTAAGTAAAAGAGAACTACGCCTTTGTGCATATTTACGCATGGGGCTCTCCAACAGTGAAATCTCAATCTTATTGAACGTAACCATTAGGACTGTGGAACAATCACGCTATAGAATCAGGAAGAAGGTTGTTTTAGAAGACCGCCAGTCCTTCACCAAAATGATCTTAAGATTTTAACAAAAACCTCATCTACAGTTGCTAAATATCACATAATTAACTACCTGTAAATCAATGTAATCCTAAAAAAAAGAAAGCTCCGTTTAATAAATAAAAAGAGCTTTCATTATTGACTAAATAACTTCTTATTTTTCACAAGAGAGACACTTTACACATTGACATTTCTGATCACAAACCAATACAAGCTGAGACTTGATCTAAGTGCTGGTACAATAATGAGAATGGCTTAAAAACCTGAATAAATTGACCCACACAAAGAAACCAACAATCACCAAGACTGGTTGATAAAAAAGGTAGAATGGGTGAAGTTTTTTTTTTGACTACCTTCTTTTTGACATATTATACTGCAACAAACATCCTTTGCAGCAGTCCCTTCTTGAAGGTCTGCCAATGTTTGATTTGCTGATTCACGGCTTCTATTTTTTGGTCTATACTGCTGAGGCAATCAACTAATTTCTTTCTTTCCATCTCGCATGGATAAGGGATCAACATATTGAAAAAATCCCCTTGACTAATATTCATTCTATCACGACGCGCCTCAGAGTTTGCAACGGTATTCAAATATTGATGCCATCCATTGGTCGAAAAATAGTACTCAAAGTATTCAAGATTTTCCTCGTTAAATCTGAACACCAAATATAAAGGAGACACGACACCTTCACCTATTTTATTCCTTTTGATTGGTCCCACTGGTGCATGTTTTGATATTCTCGGATTATATACAAAATCATTTTTCGAAACTACGTAGTACCCAGCCAAGTTTTCTTGATTGGCTATGTCCTTATCAAAATAATCTTGTTGACTCACTATACCCCGTGTAGCCGAGTTTGTCAATACATGGTTCAGCCTATTGAATTTATTCCTGACTGCTACCCTACTCGCCAACTCCCCCAATTTCTTCTCCTCCCAATCCGGATAGTCGGTACCGTCTTCATCTTTAAAACGAATTGCCCTCTCCCTCTTCCCCTCGAAGCGTCGAACCGCTCCCAAGAGGGGAGGTTTGAAAAGATTTTGCATAACGCCTTTTTTGTACTGCTCAAGGAGCGACTTTTTGCGGTTCAGATGCTGAATCTTTTCATCTATTACTGTCAGAAAACCAACGATTTTTTGCTGTTCGTGAAGAGTAGGAAGATTGATTTTTAATTGTTTTAAATCATCTGTTTCCAACTTTCCTGCCCCAACACCTGTTCCGACTACCATATTCAACAATCGATGTTCATTTGCTAAAAACCATTGATAGACAAAATCAGAACTAGACTTTTCATTGACAATAAGTGCTTTCACATCTTGGTTGAATGCAACATCTTGCTCTGCTATTCCTATAGGAATTTTACTATATAGCATGCCTCCTCGAACAAGAAGTAGTAAAGTATCTTTTACTGCCAGTGGAGACCCTTTAGTTAATCCCAATACTGTCAATTTCCTATCAGACTTGGAATAGTACTTCCCAACCATCGACCCAGCACTTATCCAAGGGATATCACCCTTCCAATACGCTGGATTATCTTTAGATGGTGTACGCCCTGATTTAAATTCTGCTATCTGATCAAGATCCAGTAACTCCAATTCTCCTTCAAACTCCTTAAACCTTAATTTGGGAACCAATCTTATTTCTTCATTATACCCATCATTTTCTATCATAACAATCACTAAACCCTTTTAAGGGGGGAATTAAATGGAGCATCAATACCTAGTTGTTTGCAATAGTCTGCAATCAAGGCATCTGTGGATTCCATATCCTTTTCTAGCGTTTTCAGTTCTGTACTAACAGCAAATAGATCTACCGGTTCTTCCTCCTCGAAGGTGTCAACATAGCGAGGAATATTGAGGTTATAGCCGTTTTCTCTTACTTCATCGAGGGTTGCAGTGTGACTGTACTTTTCTATGTCTGTATTATTCCTTTTGACAAGCTCTGGATGACAATAGGCTCTATAGGTTTCGACCAACTTGGCGACATCTTCCTCTCGCAGCAAGTTTTGCGTTTTCACCTTCACAAAGTGCTGACTGCTGTCGATGAAAAGGATGCTGTCGTTGGCTACTCTTTGCTTCTTGAGTACCAGGATACAAGTCGGAATACTGGTACCATAGAAGATATTGGCTGGTAAGCCAATCACAGCATCTACATAATTTTTATCCTCAATCAGGAATTTACGAATATGCCCTTCGGCTCCTCCACGGAAGAGTATGCCAATAGGTAGCACACAAGCCATCGTGCCATGGTCATCGAGCTGATGTACCATGTGTTGCACAAAGGCAAAATCTGCCTTGCTGTGAGGTGCCAGTTTACCATATGCAGCAAATCGATCATCGCTCATAAAGAGCGAACTCGCACTCCAACCTGCCGAAAAAGGCGGATTGGCGACTATGGCTTCAAAGCGTTCGTCTATATGCTGTGGATGCTCAAGGGTATCTTCGTTTTTGATGTCAAAATTGCGATAGTGCACATCATGCATGATCATGTTCATCCGACAAAGGTTAAAAGTCGTCGGATTACTCTCCTGCCCATAGAACTTCGTTACTTCTTTTACTTCCTTGGCGACACGCAATAGCAATGACCCTGATCCACAGGTAGGATCATAAACACTCTTGAGTTTTTCTTTATCAGTAGCTACGATCTTGGCCAGCACTGTACTTACTTGCTGAGGGGTGTAAAACTCTCCTGCCTTCTTCCCTGCTCCACTGGCAAACTGCCCGATCAGATATTCATAAGCGTCTCCTAGCACATCACTTTTGGTGTCGCCCAGCCCGAAGTCTACTTCATCTAAATACAGCATGACTTTGACAATCAGGTCATTCTTTTGGGTTTCTGTTTTACCTAGTTTACTACTGGACAGATCTAGATCTTCGAACAGGTTACTAAACTCCTCCTCACCCTTCCCCCCCATGGTGCTTTGTTGGATGTGATGCAAAGTAGTTCCTAAGTCGTCTAGGATGAATTTGATCTTTCCTTCAGCACTACCTCTTTTGGTCAATACACTGAATAGCTCGGATGGCAATAGGAAGTAACCCAAGGTTTTTACGGCTTCTCTTCGAATGGTTTCTAAAGTCTCTTTGCCTGGGGCAGAATCTGTATCTAAGTCTTCATATTTGACACCATCGGGTTGAAGTACCTCGTTGGCAAAATTGCGCATTTTTGTACTGAGGTACTTAAAGAAAATAAAGCCCAAAATATAATCTCGATAGTCATCTGCTCCCATCTTTCCTCGCAACGTGTCTGCGATCTTCCATAATTGTTGTTCGAGATGTTGTTTTTGTGTCAAGGGTTCCTTCGTTCTCAATGTGAAATACCTAAAATAAAAAAGCTTTTTTAGACCAATTTAATAGTCCTCTAATACTGGTTTAATTTGTATAATAGTTAGTTAATTGGCAACAATCATGGATAACATGAAAAACGCCCTCTTTCAGGCTAAAATCCAATGACTACTTGAGTCATGTTATAGTCTTAGAAATAATATGACAAACGTATCTCCTTGAGATTAGGAAAAGGTCTATCACATAAATATTCATTCGGCATCCTGCTCAAAAGAGCGAGTTTCAAGCTATGATGTATTGAAATTTACACAGCATCATAACAATGCGATTTTAGATATGATCCCAACTAATCAAAGAGTTAATTGAAAAATTACTTTTCATCCATTTCAAAGACATCAACTCTATTACTCTGCCATCAAAATATTTATGATTTACACCAGGATAGGCTTTCTTATCAAAGTTTTTAATATAATTCCTAACCCCTTTATCCCTCAGCTTATCAGTAGCTAAATGAAACATGTATTCAATAACTACATCGTCAGACAACAGATTAATTGACTTTAAAAGTGATTTGCATTTTTTCTTCGCTTTTCTCTCATACATTTTGTTTCTAACAAAAATAAATGGAATGGGTCCATAGTGCCTTCCATCAGCAAAGTCTGGTCTAAATGGCAAATCTTTCTTTTTTTCTAGCCAATATCTCAGGTTTTCATTGAATGTCTCGATTTCATCTGTATCTATTGGATCAAGACTGAATATTGACCTTGCCTGTATTTGTGTCAAGTACAAATCATTTCTTATTTTCGGTTGAACTATCAGGCTTCTCATTCGCACTTTAAAAAGCTCCCCCGTTTCGGACTTGTATGTGTTTTCGCTCGCTACTTCAATTAAAGACTCTAGATACTCAGGAAAAAAATAGAGTGTATTGTGATGACAGCTTAGATGCTTAACAATTAAACCTGCATTTTTCAAAACATCAATCTGTCCTTGTAATTCTACTTTAAGGCATCTTTTTACTTCTTCTCTTTTAGCTGCATTAAAAGTTCCTTTCCTTTTCAAATTAACAAACGATCTAAAGATTCCATCCTTAGTAAAAATCTTTCCTTCCGCTGTAATAGGCTTACCAGAAGTGATTGTGAGGTGACAACCAACATCTACTTTTTTGTCTTTTATAACCTCCAAAAGTTTACTGAACCTATCTTTACGATTTGGACCATTTGCAAATACAGCAACTGAATTAACAAGTCCTTCATCAATTGCTTCAAGAATACCTGAATCTATTTGGTCATTGCAACCGTAATCATCGGCTGTAAAAATTATTTTTGCCATTCAATAAATCAATTTAAAAAATGAAGCTCTTTAGAACACCTAATAAAGCTATCTATACTTTCCTTAATTCAATCATTAAAAACCAATATTCATTATGCTGATTAATCTCAAAAGGTGATTATCTAATCAGCAATTCAAGCCAAATCTATATTGTTCATACCCATCCAAATTATCTAGAGATCATGTCGAGGAATATCAATTCTTGCATCACGCAAATAGCTTAATTCCATAGTTCAAATCATACCATTCTACCTTATCAATATAGGTATTGAGAGTTGTAGTTTGCTTAGCATGTTAATCTCCTTAAATGTGTACTGTCTTAGGTTCAAACTGCTTTAGCAACTGCATAGAATAATTATTCCTCAGATCATACAAAGTAAAATCCTCCTCAACAATTTTACGTCCAATAGTGAGTAAAGTCCTCTAGGCACCAACTTTCATAACATATCTCAAATCCAATTTGTATATTTTGTATTGTATTAACCATTCATAAATTGGAAACTAAATTCATAGCTTTATTATTTAGGTAACAATTAATTATCAATTGGATTTAGGAATAGGAATGTACCATTGATCTTTTTCCAAATCAACCCCACCTTTCATCTCTTCTTGCACCACACGATCAATGATGTACACACCCTTTTTCGCCATGCTGTTGAAGTCATCCATGCCGTCATTTGGAAAATTGACTCTCGTACGGTGGATATTGAATTGCCCCGAAAACTTTCGCCCAAATGCATCTTCTACCCCTTGCTTACCATACATAAAGCCTAATAGTCCACCCCAGGTAGCTGTTGGGTTATCAGAGTCCCAACCGCAGAGTGCTCCAATCTTGATCGTTTCTTTTAGATCACCCTCTCCATAGAGCAAGCTCACGATACTCGCTGCATAATTGATTCCTCCAACAAAGCAGCCATTGCAATAAATGTTTTTGGAAGTAATTTCATATCCATCTTCTTGGTTCACTTGATAACGCTCATAAACAGCATCACGAGCTTCTTCCCAAGACACACCAGCTTCATATCTTCCCTTTACAAAGTCATACATCTTAGCAGAATAAGAAGATTCAGGAAGTTGCTTTCGTGCCTCATTGGCCATCCAGATAATTTGCTCTTTACGTGACAGTTCTTGATCGACATAGGATGCCAACGAATACATAATCACATAATACTCCGATATCCATTGGCCATTTTCTCTAGCCGTAGTACGGATTGGCAGATTGGCCATTTTCAAAGCAACATCAGGTCTGGTAGGTGCAAAAAAACCAAAGATCTCAGTGGTCAATTGCGCATCAATCATTTCATAATAATTATCATAAACACTATCCGTCGTTACAGCCGGATCACTAGTAGCAGGAGGTACCACCCCTTCAATCATCATGTCCAACGCCTTTTGATTGGCAACCCATAGGAAGTTTTCCTCCTCATGTTTGATGTGCTTTAGCCATCCCTCTTTTATTTGCTCTCCGGTCAACATGCTCGTCTGATTGGTGTACAGTAAATGCTGATACATGTACTCAATGTCCGTATCATCATCCGCTCCCCACACTTCACCTTCTCCTCTAAAAACAAAATCGATATTTTCGGACAGATCACTTGGTTTTCCTTCTCCCCATATGCTAGGATGGTCCGGCTTCCCCCAATCCTCTCGGGTATAAAAATCCCCTGTTTTGATCTCTCCTATGTTACCAATTTTATCCATTTCGGTCACTAGTCCAGTCCAGTTGGCAATACATTGTCCCAACCAAAAACCGTACAGTTTGTCAGCATAGTCTGCTCTAGAAATGACACGATCCGAAGGTTTTGGGGAATAAGCCTGATAGACCAAATTTGGATCTTTGATTATCTCCACCTCTGAGATTGATTGAGATTTTTTTGCGTCTTGGCAAGAAAACAGAATAAGACAGGCCAGTAGAATGGTATACGATATTTGTGTCATGAGTTTAATTTTTAGATTCGCTTAGAAAGTTAGTTATTTCTTCAAGAGTAGGAATAGATGTTTGTGCTCCTGCCCTAGTCACAGATATGGCAGCAGCCGCAGCTGCAAAATCAATGGCTTCTTCAAAGGGCTTATTCTCGGTAATAGCTACAGCCAAGGCACCGTTAAATACATCTCCTGCTGCAGTTGTATCCACAGCATTAGCTTTGTAGGCATGATATTGTACTGCACCATCGCTATTGCTTAGCAAGCTCCCTTTTTCTCCAAGGGTAATGATTACATTTTGTACTCCCTTTTTCAATAAGGCCTTGGCCGCTTCTTGTGCGCTTAAATCATCAGTCACCTCTATACCTGTCAGTAGACTCGCCTCTGTCTCATTGGGTGTAATCAACCACAGCTTCTTCAGCAGATCATCACTTAATTTTTGTGCTGGTGCGGGATTCAATATGAGCTTGACGTTGTGCTCAAGTGTGAGGTTCGCTAGGTAAGTGATTGACTCTATGGGAGTTTCGAGTTGCATCAATACTACCTCGGCATTAGCCATCATGTCTTCAAAAGGCTTCAGGTCTGCAGGCATCAAGGTCATATTTGCCCCTGGTGCTACAGCGATGGAATTCTCTCCTTTTGCAGAAACAAAAATTTGTGCAATTCCAGTAGGTTCCGTCGGATCTGTCAAGAGGTTTTTCATATCAAAACCTTCTTGCTCAAAGTGGGACATCATTTTTTCACCATAAAGATCATTACCCACTTTGGCGATAAAGGTGACATCTCCACCAGATCGCAAAGCTGCAACCGCTTGATTTGCTCCTTTCCCACCAAAAACGGTACTCGACTTCCCTCCTAACACCGTCTCTCCAATGGCAGGAATCCTTGGCAAGGAAATGACCAAATCCATATTCGAACTTCCAATTACAACTAATTTCATATTATGCGACTTTTGAGTAAATGATAAGTCCTAAACCAACAATAAAACAAACGAACATGGCGACAATCAACCAGTTTTTACTTTGAGGTAATCCCTTCAATTCTTTCCAAATAAAAACACCCCAAAGCGCCGCTACCATGGTAGCTCCTTGTCCTAGCCCATAGGCGATGGCAGGTCCTGCTTGTTCGGATGCGATAATACTTAAGGACATACCTACGCCCCAGATAGCACCTCCTAGTATGCCAATCAAATGCAATTTTATATTCCCCAATGTGAAATAATCCTTGTAGGTAACTGGCGTACCCGTGATGGGCTTATACATATTGATAGTATTGAATATAAAATTGGACAATAGAATTCCTAATGAAAATACCACCAATGCAGAATATGGGGTTAGTTTCCCAACCTCAGGCGTGACAAAATCAGCAGTCATCGACTCTGCCACATAGCGATAAAAGAATCCCATCGCAATGCCAGCTAGTAATGATATGACGATTCCTTTGACTGGCGTTTTTTTTGCATCCTTCATGATGCTTTTATAGGCCAATGCGTCGAAAATAATAGCAATCATCACGAACACCACACCAGTAAACAATATCAAAGGATCTCCAGAAGGGTTGTACATATAATTGGTAATCACTCCCAAAACCAAGGCGATCCCAATGCCTACCGGAAAAGCAATGGCCATACCTGTCAGATCAATGGCTATCACCAACAATAGATTGGCAATATTGAAGATCACCCCTCCTAAAAACGCATATCCTAAAAACTCCCCTTCAGCCTGACTCAGGTCATCTAGAAAAGCTCTTCCTTCATCTCCAGTAGATCCAATCGTCAAGGCCAAAACCAAGGCGACAATTAATATCCCAAAAGAATAATCCCAGTAGAATAACTGAAATGGCCATTTTTGACTTGACAGTTTTTGAGTGTTGGCCCAAGAGCCCCAGCATAACATAGTGATAAAGCAAAACATCACAGCTACCGTATAATTGTCGATAATATACATATCCTATTTATTGTAAATAAAGTTAGAACAAACGATTGTTCAAATTGATGATAAAAAAATCGCCTGACAGAACAAACGATTGTGCAATATATGTCGTAAAATTGTACAAGCAAAATAATAATCGTTTGTGACCAATAAAATTACTTTGCGATTCTAAATATTTCAACTGCCGCTACTAGCCTTATTCGCAAAAAGATTCTAATCAAATCAACTTGAAAAATCACTCCAAAGACACACCAACCACGATCAAGTCTATTGCTGAGAAACTCAGCATCTCTCCATCAACCGTATCCAGAGTACTCAATGGGATGGGTGAAAAATTTAGAATCAGTGCCAAGACCATTAAAATCGTAAAAGATACGGCGGCACAACTCAACTATACACCGAA
>JAOPTS010000042.1:0-32218 GCA_051531955.1 Reichenbachiella sp. | reverse complement strand
CAGCCAGAGTACATGGCTATAACGTATTCATGTGCAACAGTGACGATGATATAGAAATAGAAAGAAGTACAATCGAATTATTGAAAAATAGAAAAGTTGATGGTATTATCATTGCTCCGATCGGTCTGGATCATGCGCATCTACTTACATCATACAACTTAGGTATGCCTATGGTATTGGTTGATCGTTTTTTTGACGCTGTAAACATACCTTATGTAGCGACCAATGATTTTGAGGGGGCTTTTGAGGCCAATGAATACCTCATAAAAAATGGACATACTCATATAGCTTGCATCCAAGGTTTAATAGGAACCTCAACCAACACTCAACGTGTCAATGGATACAAAGAAGCTCTAAAAAACAACAATCTTGCTATCAATTCTTCTTTCATAACTGGAGTTGATTTCGGGTTTCAAAATGGATATGAACAGGGTCTTGAAATCATTAATAAATTAGACCAAACCAAAATCACTGCTGTGTTCTCCACCAGCAATCAAATTTCGTTGGGGTTACTGAAAGTATTTAAAGAAAATCGCATCCGCATTCCAGATGATATTTCGATTGTTTCCTTTGATGACCAAGACTATTCTGAGTTGTTATATGCTCCATTGTCCACTGTGGCACATGCGGATGAAAAAATGGGCGAAAAGGCACTTGACTTACTTTTTCACCAAATAGAGCATAAGGATAAGCCAAGTCCAGAAATTCCACTCCTCCCCACGCATCTTATCAAAAGAGCATCAGTAAAAAAACTATTAGCTTAATTCTTGTAAAATTGACTTTCCATGAATCACTCAATGGGCAGATCAAACGGAATAGCAACTTCACCCTTGCCCGCTACTATTTACGTAATAAAAATCTGATGTATTTTACCCGCAAAACAATAGCTGATTAGATACACAGTTCTTCATCTCCAGTAATAATGTAGAGACTGTTTGAGAAATTTTGGGCTCATTTCATAGACTCCTTTCATGGTGATTCACACGATATAAATAGAATCCACCTTACTGCCTTTTCTATATAGTTCCAATCTACTTTAGTTTCATCCTGTACCACAGAATTAATATCAGTCAAAAAATCAATAACCTCTTCTTTGCTTGATTCACTTGCTAAGTGAAAATGAAAAATAGAACAGGAATAGGACGACTTATCTTTTTCATGACAACTGAAATAAGATGCGGTACTTATAGCAAAAGGAATTTAGAATCAATGTAAATCAATTAATGGAGCAACAAGGCTCGTTCTTGTTGTAAATCTTCCTCAACCACCTACAATACACATTGCTCAATCGATTGTCCAATTAATGTCTGGGTAGTATTCCTCTTCTATCAAGGTTTTGTCTATGTCCCTTTTTTCCTATTGGAAATTCTATAAACCATCTTTAGACTGCAAAAAATGCACCTCAAAGAATTCTTAAATCGAACGAGAGTTCTTGGGACTAATTAATCTTTTACCAGAAAAACAATGCTATGAAAAGAAGCTACCTATTACTATTAATCATCTGTCTACAAAGCTGGCTCACGTCAGCTCAGGACTTTACGATCGGCACCATCGCCGATACGCAAAACCTATCCGAAAACACTGGTGATGCCAGCAAAATATCGGACATCACCGGATGGTATGTCGGACAGCGTGAAAATCTCAACATCCAATTCGTTACATCATTGGGAGACATGACCCAATGGGGTGACTGGGGACAATGGGAACGCGTACGTACCGCCTATGACTTGTTCACTGACACAGGCATGCCCTATGCCCCTTGTCAAGGTAATCATGACCCACAACTAGATCGACTCAACCAGTTCTTTCCAGAAAGCGAATTCCTTGCGACTGACAGCTATGGCGGTAACTTCCGTGGAATGGAAAATGCTTACTATCTATTCTCTGAAGCAGGTATGGATTTTATTTTGGTCACTATTCAGTCTCATGACAATCATATAGGATTCTACGACCAAGAATCTATTACATGGGCCAATGGCATCCTTGATCAATTTTCAGATCGTCGTGCTATCCTCGCTACACATGACTTCTTTGAAGAGCGAGGTTTGATCAACGATTTGATTACAAAACATGACAACCTGTTCATGGCACTATGTGGTCACTCTTGCGCTAGAGAAGAATACTGGACAGAGCAGTCTCCTAGTGGAAACACGGTACACATGCTGATGACTGACTATCAGTGTGATAACGACAAAGGACGTACGGTTCGGTATTACACATTCAAACCTGAAGAAAACAGAATTCAGGCTTTCACTTACAACACCGGAACAGGTGTATATGAAAGAGATGCAAATTCTGAATTCAGCTTTGCCTATGATATGATCAGCGTACCATGTGAAGACCCACATGAAGCTTACCAAGGAAATGTTGCGACTATCCCAGGCATAATTGAGGCAGAAAACTACAATATAGGATGCTCAGGTGTTCCATATAGTGATACGGATGGCAGCAACAACGGTGGCGAATACCGATCAGATGCTGTAGATATTCAAGTATGTAACGAAGGCGGATTCAACATCGGCTGGACAGAAGCTGGTGAATGGCTCAACTATCAGGTAAATGTAACCAGCGCTGGCACTTTTGACTTTGATTTTCGAGTGGCTACAGAAAATCCATCGGGTTCATTCCATTTGGAGTTGAACGGTACTAATATTTCAGGACCTATCAACGTGGCAAGCACAGAAGGCTGGCAAGCTTGGGCAATTGTATCAGCTAATGGAATTTCATTACCCTCTGGTCTTCAACACATTAAAATTGCTATAGATAAAGGCGGGTTCAACCTAAACAGTTTTACTGCATCATCTGTAACCGACCCTGACCCACTTCCTACAGAAAGTAACGTGCTTGTAGTGTTTGATTACGATTTGACCCTATCAAGCCACGGCTGTGCGCAAGCTGCTCAATTTTGTCAGGATGTATGTAGTACCTATGGATGGACAGATCAATGTCAAGGTTCTGAATCTCAAAATGTAGTAGCGGAAGTAATCGCCAGAGGCGCATATTTTGGTATCGCCAGTCATGCGGATGTCAATTCGTGTTGGGATACAAAAGTTCAGCCGATGGTAGATCAACAACAGTATCCTGCGGTTACTAACTCCGGGAGATACAATAACTCTTCAACTGATTTCACCTATCCTCAAATCGACAATAGAGCCAACTGGAATGGTGCTACAAGTGCATATCACTTGAACCCGTCACAGGACAAAGCTGAAGGGATCAGAAGAATAATGCTTCATTACGGCATGGACCCTAATAGTGCTACTGATCGAGCCAGAGTCCTATTCTTTGACGACTCACCAGACAATATTCAAAATGTCAATACAGAACTACCAGGAGTGATTGCAATAGAAGTAGGTAGATTTGGATCAGGCGAAGCAGGAGGCTGTGGCGTACTGATGTCTGATTTTGAGACTGCTTGGTCAGAATTGAGCAATGACCCAGACCCTACTGGATTGGCTATACCAGGAAAACTTGAGGCTGAAGATTTTTCAGACATGTCAGGTGTACAGACGGAAGCCACTACCGATGTTGGTGGAGGTATGAATCTAGGTTGGTTGGACGAGGGCGATTGGATGGACTATCTAGTAGACGTCAATCAAGCAGGTCAACATACTTTTGATTTTCGAGTTGCTGCAGATGGTGCTGGAGGAAGTTTCCACATCGAACTAGGTGGCGCCAATATAAGCGGAAGCATCACTGTAGGCGGTACTACTGGATGGCAGGTATGGTCCAACATATCTTCTGCAAAAGTTCAATTACCTGCAGGCGAACATACTATGAGACTCGTCATCGATGATGGAGGTTTCAACATGAATCACATGACGGCAACACTCGTCGATGATGACGATGAAAGACAATTGGTTTGGTCAGATGAATTCAACTATACAGGTGCACCAGATCCCTTAAAATGGAATTACTTTTTAGGACCAAACTCAGCCAACAACGAGTGGCAATGGTTCTCAGATCGCCCAGAAAATGTCAGAGTAGAAAATGGTTCGTTGATATTAGAAGCCAGAAAAGATTTCGGTGGCAACCCTGAATGGGAATATTCATCGGGAAGAATCGAATCTCGTAACAAAGGAGACTGGACTTATGGTCGATTCGAAGCACGTGCCAAACTACCTGGTGGACGCGGTACATGGGCAGCGATATGGATGTTGCCAACAGACAATGTCTATGGTGGATGGCCTGACAGTGGTGAAATCGATATTATGGAAAATGTGGGGTATGCCCAAAACACCGTAGAAGGAACAGTGCATACAGGTGCGTACAATCATATCAAAAACACGCAACTTGGTGGTAAAATTGATAGAACAGATTATCAGACTGCATTCCATACCTATGCAGTAGAATGGACAGAAGACAAAATGGATTTCTTGATGGACGACATTGTCTACTTCACGCATGAAAAACATGGTGGATCTGCAGAATGGCCCTTCGATCAACAATTCCATTTCATACTCAACCTAACAGTAGGTGGAAACTGGGGTGCTGCATTGGGTGTAGACCCAGATATATGGCCACAGCGTATGGAAGTAGACTATGTGCGGGTATATGAAGCTTTGGACGGAAACAATAATCCTAATCCTACAGTTTATACCATTCCCGGTACTATCGAAGCAGAAGGTTACAGTATCTCTGATGGTGTAGAAATTGGACCTTGTGATGAAGGCGGTGAAGCTGTAGGGTTCATTGATGCTGGAGACTGGATGCAATACCGAGTCAATGTGCAGACAGCTGGAGAGTATCTGGTAGAATACCGAGTCGCTAGCGACGTAGGTGGTGGTACTATCAACCTAGAGCAAAACGAAGGTGCGACGCTACTAGGCAGTGTTGGTGTGTCGAATACTGGTGGATGGCAGAGCTGGGCTACTGTTTCTCATAGGGCGACCCTTACAGCAGGAGAGCAGAATATCGCCATTGGGATACCAGTAGGTGGTTACAATCTCAACTGGATTCGATTTTCTCCAGTAGAACCAAGTACGAGCATCCACATAGAAGCTGAAAGCTACAGTGCAATGGAAGGCATCCAAACTGAAACTTGCTCTGAGGGAGGAGAAAATATTGGCTATACTGATACTGGTGACTGGCTGATATATAATGTCGACATTCCAGCTGGAAACTATCAAGTCAACTATCGAGTAGCCAGTCAAAACGGAGGTGGCCAGATCAAGTTGGAAGCTCAAGGAGGAACGACCACATTTGCTATTACAGATGTGCCTTCCACCACGGGATGGCAAATTTGGGATACCGTTTCAGATCAAATTAATATAAGTAATGATTTATCAAGTATTGCGATCAATATCCCAACTGGAGGTTATAATCTAAATTGGATTTCGTTAGAATCTATAGGTCAGGGAGCACGTATTAGAAGTGATATTTCTAAAGGTGAAAATCAAACATCAAATTTTGAAATATACCCTAATCCTTCATCCGATCAGTTCACTATTTCTGGACTAGAGGCTCAATCCAAAGTGAATATATATAACATCAATAGTCAATTGGTTTATAGTGATCAGTCTAGTGAGCATGAACTAGTTGTATATGTGCCTGACTTAAAAAAGGGAGTTTATGTGATACAGGTGATCAACCCCAATGGTAATTCGATTCGAAAAAAGATGATTCGACGATAATTTTTATAAACTTATAAAGAGGCTGTTTCTTACAAAAGAGACTGCCTCTTTTTTGTACTTATCTTATTAATGTTAAAGATTTAATTAAATCTGAAAAATATACGCTTTCAGATTGTCATCCTGACTCAATCCCAATTTTTTCCTCAATCGATATCTATTTTTCTCAACTCCGGAAACAGAAACATTCATCAAATCAGCCATCTCTTTAGAGGATAAATTCATCCTAAGATACGCACTCAATTTATTTTGAATTGGCGACAAGTCCGGATGTTTGCTTCTAAGCCGGGTCATGAAGTTATTGTGTACTTGATCAAAATGCCTTTCAAAAACATCCCACTCCTCCTGTACATCAATTTCCTGATTGATGTGCGATACAATTTTCTTGATTTTGAATCCCATTTTATCAGGATCATCAAGCGCCTCCTCTAATTCCTTCTTAATCGAAACAATGGCATTCTCTTTTTGAGATAAACTAAAAGCCATAGAAGCCAATTGTTTGGTATTGTGCTGGGCTTCTGATTCTAGCTTTTCGTTCTTCAACCGAATCACTTCACGTGATGATTTAACCTGAAGATCTTTCAAGTCTCGCACTTGATAATGAGTGTACATTTTAACAGATCCGTATAGACTGACTGATATGGCAATTAAGAAAGTAAAATAAGCCCAATTCGTCCTGTACCAAGGTGGCAAAATCTCAAACCCCCAAGTATTGGACAAGATTGATTTGCCATAGATGTTCTTTGCTTCTACCTGAAAGATGTAACTCCCTTCAAATAGGTTGGTGTACTCCTTCGAATATTCCTTACTCCATTCGGACCAACCTTCATCAAATCCCT
Source organism: Reichenbachiella sp. (assembly GCA_051531955.1). Classification (GTDB taxonomy): domain Bacteria; phylum Bacteroidota; class Bacteroidia; order Cytophagales; family Cyclobacteriaceae; genus Reichenbachiella. The sequence continues at coordinate 25,749 of JAOPTS010000042.1, read as the reverse complement.
CTAATTTATATCTATAGGTCATTTTCCCAATGGAATTATAATCCGCACCTGAATAATGAAATTTCAAACCATTCTTTTCGTATGGGAAGACATCTGTTTGTGCCCGGTCTCCAAACCCATCAAACACAATAGCCCCATCACTTCCTGTTTGCTCTACTCGACGAATGGTTACAGGATAATCATAATTATCTCTCTGTTCTACTAGATAATCGAATACCACATAACCAGACTGCACACCAATAATCATTTGATCTCCTAGATCATTGAAATGCTCATATGAGCCTATCAATTCATCTTTAAGTTGGAGTAGAGGGGCTTTGACTATTCTTGGATCCTTTAATTGTTCGTCTACAATGTAGGCAGGCTGTCCTTTGTCCACAAACCAGATATAGCCGTGACTATCTTCTTGAATTATGCTAATCGAAGAATGTTTCCCTACTATTTTTTCAAACCATTCACAATTTCTAAACCGTTCATTTTCTTCATCAAACTCAAAAACACCATTTTCACTAGTGAACAACAGCTGCTCTTTGATTTTGAAAACCTCTATTCGTAAGTCAGATGGCAGTCCATCCTTTTTCCCGAACGCCTTTACAGATTTTGCTTTGGTCAAATCATTAGTTAATTGAAGACGATACACCCCTTTATACGGCTGTGACATCCAAAGCACTGAATCATTTTCTTTCACTAATCCCCGTGTGGATTCATTGATACCTTCAATCTGATTTTTCGGTTCCCATTTACCCCCCTTATTTTCAAAGACATGAATACCTCGATAATTCCCCGCCAATACAATATCTTCAGTAGGCCCTGCAACAAAATCCCATGCGCCTAAGGGAGTATTGTATCTAGTTAATTCGTCGTATTGATAAAGGACCGGACCGTATTGTGTACCGATCCATGTGTTTGTTCCAATGTTGTTCATATACCAAGCTGTACCTTCGGTATTATTAATCACTTCAAAATGATTTCCTTTTTGCTCAAATATTGCCTGACTGGTCCCAAACAACACTTTTCCATTTGAAGCTTTGGCAGAAGTAAACCCTGCTCCAAAAACGCCCAACCTGTCATCAATTTTCTTTAATGGACTATTGACATCCAATAGGATTAATCCATTATCAGAAGTCAACCACATTTGCCCGGCCAAGTCTTCTACAATATCGTGAATGGTCAACACGTCTAAGCCAAATTTTTTATTGAGCTCATACAATAACCTTCCATTTTCATCAAGTGCAATTAATCCTTGATTAACAGTCCCTAGTAATAAGCTCCCATTTTTCAGTTTCTTTCCGCAATTCAACTTGATTTGTAGAGATGTATTATCGAGATAAGTGGGCACTTTTTCTAAATTTTTCAAATCACCCTTATACAACCCACTTCTGGTCATCCCTATCAGAAGCGCTCCATCATCCTCCTCATAAAGAAAAGCAACTCCTTCCTGACTGAAAATAGGATTTGAATTGGTCAGTACCAACGTATTCCCATTCCAATAATAAAGACCAACACCATCTTCTTGAATATACATTTTGTCATCAATCAAGAATCCTTTTCTAAAAAAAGAATCACTCTTGAAGGTCTTAATAGTACACCCATCGTAAATAAGGACTTGATTCCCTGCCAGGAACAATATCTTATTCTCAAAAGGCCATATTTCCCAAATATCGCCTGGCAACTGATCTTCTTTTTGAATAGAGTCTGACAAGGATACGTAGGTCATCTTAAAAAGAGAATCAGCCTTCAAAAAGCCAAATTCTCCCTGACCACCAAGGTAAATAGTCCCATCCTCTGAAAGTGCCAACGACCGCACTCTTGACTTGTTTGGCAAAGGCATCAAGGTCCAATTAACACCATCAAACAGCAATAGCCCATCATTATTAGCGATATACAGAATCCCATTTTCATCCTGAACCAATGCCTCGTTTTCTTTCCCGTATTCATAGTCATTTTTGTCAAAATGACTCAAATACGGAAGTCCAACATTGCCTTGCTGAGCCCATCCGGCATAGGATAGTATCATTAGCAAAAAAAATATTTTTGATTTGTACATTAACACAGCTGATAAATATAATCGAAGACGATTAAATCAACTGAAATATAGGAAGAACTAAGGAAACGTTACAATGAATATTTTAAGAATCCCTCATCCTTCAAATAATTAACAACTAAAGCTCATTTAGCCTCTTGTCTTGAAAGTGGCTAAAATCTTGATGCTTTGGCTCACCTACCTTTTGTCTTCCATAAATACTGGTATGTCCGGACAATAAATAACTAATCACGCATGCAATGGTGACATAGACACCACACTCAACACCAAACAACTCTATCGCCATCAAACTACAAGCCAGTGGCGTATTGGTTGCTCCTGCAAACACAGCTACAAATCCCATCCCAGCCAATAACCCTATAGGTAAAGGGACAAAAAGAGACAAGGCACTACCTAACGTAGCACCTATAAAAAACAAGGGTGTTACTTCCCCACCCTTAAACCCTGCGGCCAAGGTTACAATGGTAAAAACCATTTTGATTGCAAAATCATATACTGGTAACTGCGTATCAAAGGATTCTACTATTGTAGGAATCCCTAAACCAATAAATTTTGTAGTACCCATTGCCCAGACAGCGACCGCCACGATGACTCCACCTACAAAAGGTCGCAATGGGGGGTATTTGATAAATGACTTAAACAACTTGCTAGTAAAGTGTAAGCCCTTACTGAAACCTGCTGCGCAAAGTCCGAAAACAATTCCTGCTATAATGGCATAGCCAATGTTCACTAATGTCATTTCAGGAATGATATCAATATGATAATGCGTATGAGGCGTTTTCCACAATTTGGTAACCACATCAGCCATAATGGATGCAGCAAACACAGGAAACAATGCATTATATCTTAGTCTGCCAATCAGGAACACTTCCAGTCCAAATAATGCGCCAGCCAAAGGTGTCCCAAACACAGATCCAAACCCTGCAGCAATAGCCGCTATAATTAATACTTTACGTTCACTTTCTTTGAGTCCAAAAGGTTTAGAGAATTGATCAGCGATAGCACCTGCCATTTGCAAAGCAGTACCCTCTCGTCCTGCTGATCCACCAAAAAAATGCGTCACAATGGTGCCTATGTATACGAATGGTGCCATTTTAAATGGAATAGTCTTTTGTGGTATATGGATCGTATCTATTAACAGGTTGTTGCCTGCTTCTACGTCTTTTCCCCAATAATAGTAGACTAGGCCGATAACAAACCCTCCAATTGGTAAAAGTGCAATCAACCAAATATGGCTTTCACGATAATCAGTTACCCAATTCAAAGACTGTAAAAACCCTGCTGAAGCTGTTCCAACACACACACCAATAACCAAGCAGATGATAGTCCACTTTAAGATGTACCCAATGGCAGGATATTGCCCGCTCAACAACTGAATCTGTAAGATGATTTTTTTACCGAATGACTCTTTCAATTTTGATTGCATTTAAATACCCAACTAAAATGATTTGATCATGCGTCATTGGCTTTTTAGTTGGTTTAATCTGGAAGACATCACTCCCTATTTATCAGCAGCAAACTTACAAATATTCTCCATTGTATGAAAGTGAGCTATCGTAGCTTCATTGATGGGCCAAATTCTAGCCAAAGTAATCGTGAATTTTGATTGGAGATAGTCGCTCCTGTATTTAATTGGCTTTGCAAGAAACTCACGAAAGGGTTGTTTGACGTTAATATCAGACTTCTTTTTACGTCAAGTAATGACTAAATTATTGGGTTTAATATCGTTCAGTTCAATAATCAATTATAGCGCGCATGAATCACAGGAAAGTATAGGCTGGGCTAATGAATCATAATCGAGTACAAACAAAAATGACGAAACTAAATAGTCTCGTCATTGAAAATCATGTTGATTTGGCTTTGGAGTTATTAGCTAGCTAGTTTAGCCATACGCTCCTTCTTCTCCTGTGAGATGTTGCCAGTTTCCGCATAAACTTTCAAGTCTCTAGAAACTGTAGGCAATACACTTTTGATGTTTTTCTTCATCATTCCGCCCATCAATGCTCCCATAAACTTCTTGGTATGCATCGTAGTGGTCATCTTCAATGTAGAAGTTCCATCACCTAAGTCGATCACTTGCCAATAACTACTCGCTTTGGTTACGAAACCGGGTAAACCTTCAGTTACATCATAGACCAATTCTTGGTTCTTCACATCATAATGTGTGAGTTCTTCACTGATCTTATCAAAGCCTTTGGCATTGAGGTCGCAAGTCCGGTTACTACAAGTAGCCCCTTCAAATTCACCTTTTCCTTTTCCAACTGAATGATCTACTGCCGTACTCCATTCGCCTGCATAAGCAAAACCTGTCCCTACGATTTCCCAAAGTTTTTCGGCTGATACATTGATTGCTTCACCCTGTTCAGATACAACTATTTCTTTGTACTTTTTCTTTTCTTTAGTGCCTGCCATAATTATTGAAGTTGAGATTAAAATTGCTATTAAAATGCTTATTGTATTTTTCATGGTTTAGATATTAATTGTAAATCTTACTTCCATGTAAACGGCATCTCCACTCTGTACAACTTTCTCTGTTAGGCCAACTTCTTTCTGTTTTGGTTCAACCTGTAACTGGATGGCGAACAGCCATATTTCTCTTGAAAGGCAGATGAAAAGGTTGTTGGGTCATGAAACCCACATTGAAAGGCTATCCTAGCAATTGCTTCATCTTCGGCGATTAATCTTTTAGCAGCACATTCCAACCGTCTTCTTTTAAGATATCGAGCCGGCGTGTCTTTATAGACCTTTTTGAATTCACGTTTGAAACTAGACAAACTCTTGTGACAGATAAAGGCCAATTCTTCAATGCAGATGTTGCTAAATATGTTGTTCTCTACTGCTGAAGTAAACTCCAGATTGGAGGGAGCAAAAAGATCCATCATAAAGGCACTCACACTTTGATATTGCTCTGATTTAAGCAAGATCAAAACCAGTTCCTTTAGTTTCAGTTTTGCCAAGTCTTCGTCTACCAACTCCGGGTTCTCGAAGTAAATCATCAGATTACTAATGTACTTTTCCAGAAGGTTGTTAGTGACTATTTTCTTGGGTGCAGCGGTGTTCTCTGATTGTTTAAGAATTCTAGGGAAGTCATTATCAAATATCTCACGCAATACTTCAGGGTATAGATAGACCGCTATCGCTTCCAAGGTATTATTAGAAGATTGTAAGCCTCTTGATAGATAATTGCTACAACTTTTGACCAAGCCCTCTTTAGCCCCTATGACATAGGTGCCATGTGACTCGACAGTCTCATAATTCCCCTCAATAATGTAGAAAAAACAAGCCATATCTGAGAAACTGGCTTGCATTTGGAAGGGGGCTGGCATCTTCGCTCTTTCATAAAGCGGCCTGTCACCTAGTTTGATAATATCTTGTTCTAAAAGCATATATAAAGGAACGCAATAATTACGAGGTAGACTTTCTGAAAAAGTTCAATTTTCGAGATTATTCTAAGTTACTGTTTTTCCACCATGAAGCCATCTATTCTACTTTCACCCCACTGGTGTGAAAGTAGAATAGATGTATCTCCAACGGTCAAATTATAAATGGGAACGGAAACTTCAGCCTGACTGGTATACAAACTGATAGGAAAGTCTGAAAACTTAGCAAAATCATTCAACTGAGGTGAATGAATAGAGGTGCAAAATCAGAATCAGATTAAGCATACAAAAACAATTAACACTAGTCAATAACACCACTAATAGTCCCTATACTTTTCAATACGTATTGCATTACTTTCACTTTTATTCCGGTTGACATTCATTGTTTCATTTATTAAATACCATACATTGTATTCTCTATCATTACTCATGCTGCATCTATCTTTAATAGGCCTTGCCCCCCTGAGTAGTCCATGGCACTGCTGTACTTCCAGTAATGTGGCTCGGTGACAAAACCTGCTTCTACAGGATTGTCATGTATGTAACCCATCTTCTGATCGATCACCTCGGCACTGTATAGCTCGATCGGCTGGTTGTGCTTCTGCCAAAACTGTCGGTGTTGTACATTACTGTTTTTTTGTCCGGCACGCTCCATTATCCATAGCAACCATTCCTACCGGCTCTCTTGTGGATGGTCAACGATCTCTTGCTGTAGTCACTTGGAGGTATAGGTTTTCATTTCTTTGATCAATGTAGATGGATTGGACTCCTTGGCACGGAATATCAGATGTACATGACTGGTCATGATGCAATAAGCATAGATCTATATTCCTTTCTTCTCTCGACAATGTCTCAAACTCTCCAACATAATATCAAAATATACATCACGTACAAATACATCTTGCCAGTATACTGTGGCAAAACTTATAAAATATAAGTCCGATGGATCCTGAATTTTTTACTTCCTACTCATTATTATTTTGCTAATTTTAGCTACTTAACTTTATTCTTTTTTCCTATCGCTAGCGCGAGCTTGCAGCTCGTGCTTTTACTTTTCTTTATTACTCCAACTCCGTACCTCCATCACTTCCAGCTTCTTTTAACTTTACCTCTTTAGTTGAGTGGTCACGAGCTACAAGCTCGCGCCAGCGGGGGGGGGTACCATTTGCAATCGCCTCTGTTCATCTTTTTCTACTTCGCTTTCTATATTTCAATTACTATTTTTTTTCCTTTTTCAATACCTTGCTCAATGTACTTCCGATAACCAGTAGACGAACGCGTTGCAAACGCGCCCGATCAGAATCAATCTAAAGCTCTCTTGAATGCCAATATTTGTTTATTTAAAACGTCACTAATTCTTGATAAATAGATCTTATTACTTTCAGACTGCCAATTACTCATGTCCCTTTCTATAGTAATAATTTCAATTTCATCAATTCTTAACCCTGAAATATCGTGGGAACATTTCGCCTTAAAAATACCTGAGATTCCATCTATCACATAAACAACATCCATTTTATAATCTTGCACGTTTATATAAGACAAAAGCTGTTTATCATAGTTGCTAAAACAAAAAATTAAACTTCTAGCAAAAACCTCACTATTGCCACTATCATCCAAATCAACAAAAAAATAAGAAAACTCCTTACTTTTTAGAATATGGTATTCTGAAAAATACTCTTCAGTATTTCGTTTAACACTAATTTCCAACCCAGTACAAGAATCATCAGTAATTTCAGTATAATCGGGTTTCTCCATTGAAATTGCAGATAAAATGCAATCTGATAACACCTCTTCATTTATAAAGTGAGGGTCGGACAAACTAAGCAACGCCCAAAAATTAGTAACTAATAATATTATATGCATCTCCATAAGAATTTATTTGTAAATCGTACCCATTAGTACCATCCCCATAATCATTGATATACCTCCACCCATCATCAATCGGATGATTTAAATTTCTATCAAACGTCGTTCTATAATCTGCATCCCAACCATTAGTAAAATCTTGATTTATATATATCAATTCTATCACCATATAAATTTCTTAATGCACTTCCTAGATCAGAACTCGTATCATCTTCACAAAAACCTGCCCGACAAGCACCAAAAATTAATGTACCTCCATCTGAAATTCCATTCCCAATACTTTCAAGAGCCTTAATAGTAGGGGATTTCTTAAATCCATAATCACCCCCATATCAGTCCATAAATAAGCCTCCTGATCTGATTTTGACATTGATCTAAAATCAACATATTCATTTATATCACTTGCTGTGATATTTGGTGTCATCAATGTATCACCATTATTTTCATATAGTCCTTGCCCTAAAGATAATTTCCCTGGACTTCCATGAGATTGCAAATAAATAGTTGAAATACCATAACCACTTAAATTTGATACTGTTCTAGCTATATCTTTAATATCGTTCAAATTAAATGGTGTCCAATTAGAATTTTGAATATTTATAGCTGCATTGTATTGATTTTCAGTTCCAAAAAACAGATTTCTATTTGCATTATTTTGAGGAATCACAGGTTCCAACCCTTCTAGTTCTTGATAAGAAGTCACCATATTTCCTGAGAACGCATAAGGAGTCCAAAAAGCATACTTTTCAGCTAACGGATCAATATTAAAGAATCTTCCTAATTCAGGCTGATGATTCCTCCATTTGAATTGATCCCAACCGGTATGGTCATCATGTTCTTGTCCTTGAAACTTCCATTTCTGAGTGGTCATCGGGTACTTGCTACTGGAATTGAAGGTCAATCCAAAAGGGTAATAATCAGCCTTTTGTACAATAGGCGTATGGGTATGGACGATACTCAAATCATCGAAAACACATCGATAGGCATGTCTTCTTCATTGGAAAGGTAGACGATGACATAGCAGGGTTGGGTTATGCTGATGCTATGAGACAGTGCCTCATGCGCTACATCTGTGCCATCCTCTGCTGCTGCTGCTGCTGCTGCTGCTGCTGCTGCTGCTGCTGCTGCGTCGCTGATTTGTTTATATCCTGTATGGCTTAGCAATGGGCTGAAATTGTTATCAAACACAATATAATTTAAATAGGCTTTGGGGACGTCTTCGTCTGGGCTCTTTTCAATACCTCCCGTGAATACATCTGCGAATGGCAGTGTGCCGTTGCTATAGTTGGCTCCTAAATAACCAATAATTTTTCTTAATCTAAAATAGGATAAGTTCGTGTTAATCGCATTCATCTTTTGTTAGTTTAGAAACTTCGAACCATTACTTACCCACTAATACAAAAGGAGCCCAGTAATACGGAAATGAATACTCATCAGACCTAATCATTTCTAACTTGGCCTTTTGTAAGTCATCACTAAAATTATTATCCGTAGAATGAAACAAATGGTTTTTGTAAAAAGACACCATTAACTCAGATGTGGAATTGTCATTGACTGACCAAAGTGACACCAGAAGGTTTTTAGCACCTGCATACATCAAAGCACGACTCAAGCCCAACACCCCTTCTCCTTTAGATATCTTGCCCAGCCCCGTCTCACATGCTGACAATGTCACCAGATTGGCATTCAAAGAAAGGCCGTATATCTCACCGCAATATAGATTCCCATCATCTTCATCATTAGGCGCTAGGTATATTCTCGATTGAGCAGGGTTAGATTCATTGACCTTACCATGGGTTGCCAAATGGATATAATCATAGGTGTGACTTTTATCTCCTTTGAATGCCGTCTCTGTCGCATCATCTTCCAATTCGATCGTCACGGTATTGCCTTCTCCCATGAACAGATATTTGATCTCTTTCACCTCATTCTTGGTTCCTGGTAAGTTAGCCATCTGACCGTAATACTCTGAAAAATTAACTGGCGCAGTTAGTAAAATACTTTTACTTGCCAGAACCTCGCCTTTGTTGGACATGAACAATGAACTAGAATATCCATAACCTACAGCCCAATCTTCGACCAAATATCGATTTCCTTCTTTAGTCTTTCTAATCAATGCCTCGAATGGCAGAGTAGATAATACCCCATCAGGAATGATGAATAAACTATGCACATCTTTTCCTAAATCAGGAATTAGTTCATCATAAAGTTCCATTGACAAAGACTCAAAAGAATCATCCATTTTGTACTTGATGGCATTTCTAAAAGCGAGTACCTTCTTTTCCAAATCAAAATCATTTGACACCTGATTAATTTGCATAGATCTATTAGTGATGGCAAATGAATACAAATACTCAGATCCTATGAAGTAAGTCAACATCACTTCACCATCCTTTAGATAATCTTGAACCATCGAAAGTGTCACAGAACTGGAATTGAATTTCAAATCATAATATTCTGGATAATCTGATTCCAACTGTTGTATATGAGAACGCAAAGCATTTTGATAGGCGAATAGTTCCTTCTCTATTTCAAGAATTTCATTAGGGTCCTTTTCATTCACCAACATTTGTTCAAAAAAACCAATTTCATCTTTAAGGCTATCCTCCAATTGCAATTGTGCATCTGGAATACCAGCAAAATGTTTGGCATTAGAATCATTAATAGCTTCTTGTAGTACCGCTGCTTTACTTTTCTCAGAAAAATCAAAGGCGAATGACTCATAATAGCCAGGCTTCAGCGTCATTTCATTCAGGTATTTGGAAATGCTAATCCCTCGTTCATATACATCACTGGCGATGACCCCCAACTTCAATTTATCCATCTCATCGATTCGGATCTGTCGTATTTGAGTGATCAGCTCATCGCACAATAGATAATGTCCCAAAGCTCCATCAATATCTCTCATTTTTAGAGACTTCTCAAAGTGATAGACCTCTAGCATCTTGGCTTTACTCTGCAAAGAAGACAACAGAATATCAGCATTATAATAATCTCTGATTTCAGGCTGATCATAAAGCGATCCAAATTCTTGATTCTGCAAATTGGCATACGTAGACTTTTGATAATACTCAACAGCAAGTTTGTAATCTCTCTTCTCCTGATAAATCTGTCCCATCAAGAAATACATATTGGCCACATCGGGATGTTTGGTTCCATTGATACCCAGATACATCGTCAATGCTTCTTGATAATAAACCAATGACTGATCAAAATCCTCTTTCATTTTATACAGTCTACCTCTACTGCTCAATACGAATGCTTTATTGGGGTGTGCTCCTTCGTAAATCACATTCCAAATGGCAGAGACTTTGTCCAAAAACTCAAAGGCGGCATCATAGTTCAATAGTTCTGCATTGGCAAAGGCCATATTAGAATAACACAAGGCTATTTTAGGGTGATTTTCTCCCAATTCGGATTGGTAACTTTTCAATGCACGATTGAAATAGATGAGACTCTGCAAAGGCTTTTCTTCAAGATACAACAGTCCAATGTTCAAATTAGAATCTCCTATTAAGACTTCATTGACGTCATTACTTTTTCTAATTTCATAAGCCTGCTTATGATAGTCCAAAGACAATTCCTTGTTTCCGTTGTTCCAATACGCCACGCCAATATTTTCCAAACATTCAGCTCTTTGGATTTGATCCGAGGAGTTAAATGTCTCTGCAATCGTTAAATTCTCCAACGCCAAATCATTCCTTCCAATTCTCAAATATGAATTACCCAATACCATATGGCACAGCGCTTGAACACTCGAATCTTCCTTAATGTATTGCTCAACGAAATCGATTGTATTCTTTGATCTCACGATGGCCAAATTAACCTTACCCAATCCGAGCTCACACTCTGCTATACCGATATTGGCATGCGCATAGCTGGCTTGGTCTTCACCATTATAATATTGATCTGATAGTTGCTCGAAAGCACTCTTAGCCTGTTCAAATTCTCCACTATGCAATAAGCGTTCGGCATCATCCAGAGACTGGGCAGTAACACCCAAACTAAGCACACAAAAGCACCATAATAAATGTAGTCTTTTCATGATCTTAGAATCTATAAACATAACTCAAACTTAACACATCATGACGAGTCAACCCGTCTGGATTGACGTCCCTTTGCATCAGCTTAACCCCATAAATGAACTTCACACCATTATTCACATTAAAATTATACCCCGCATTAAACAATGCAGACAAAGCAAGACCTGTAGTTCCATCAATTTTAATTCTCTTATCTAAATTAAAATCATAACGTTCATCTTTAGTAATTCTAATAATCGGTAATAGCCCTACTCCAAAATTAAAATTGGTAAATCGAAAATTACGCTCAACTCTAAACATGATATCAGTCCCTCTTTTGAGATCATTTGCTAAATCATATTTTTTGATATAAGTATCATCGGGATTTTCTGCATTGGGATAGGAAGACCAATGCCCCCATCTAAAATTATTTTTATTACGATTTAATGGGATTTGAATACCTGTAGCAAATAGCCATTTATTATTTATCCAAGATGCTCCAGCCACAATATCATAGGTCCCCAAGCTCACTTGATAATACATAGGCAAATCTTGACCCTCTGAACCAAATTCATTCGTTTGTTTTTCAAGGTTTGAACTATTGGTTGGAATCTTCCCTCCCAGGGTACCACTCAAAGTCCCCTTTTCATTGGACATGATCACCGAAGTTGCACTAATGGATATATCACCCATTCCTTGGGTATCGCCGAGACTACCAGAGACAAACTGATAGGGGACTTTCACCTGTAAGAAAACATTGTTAAAAATAGAAAATGTCAAATCCGTACTTAACACATAAATAATAGGCGTCAGAGTAGTACTGCCACGATAGCCATTGATCTCAACTGATCGTAGTTTAACATCCAGTTTTTCACTGTAGTGCTGATCAGGTTTCATAGCACCCATGGTACAAAATCCAGCATCGCTACACCCTTGTGCTTTAGTTTCTATCATGCTGTGACACATCAAGAAAGCAAACAATAGCGCTATTGGTAAATAATTAAGTCTAATCAATTGATAATTTATTGGTTGAGACAATGAAAGTAATCAATATCATGGACTCCACCAATTCACTTCGACTAGTAATGAATACTTATAGATACGTCCCGTCAAGTAAACACATACCTCAACAAAAAAGGGTTCTAAAGATCGTAATCTCTAGAACCCAATAGTTCCTATAGGATAATAATAGAAGAACAGTTTCAACTGCTTCTTATTCTTTCTTTTTCGTAAGATTGGACACTTCTTCCTCCGACAATGGTCTGATAAACTTCTCTTTCACTTTCCCTTGGTTACCACTGTGGTATTGTCTTACCCAATAACTTTTCCTTCCTACATGACCGTGAATCACACATTCTACTTGAGCCCCATCTTTCCGGGTTACCATTACATGCTCATTTATATGGTAAGCATGTTTTTTCATCTCGCTTTTCTGCGCACTGGCATCAAATGCAAAAAGCGCTATGAGCGCTAATAAACAAACTACTTTTTTAATCATATCGCTGGTGGTTTAGTGAGTTTAGTTAGATAATGGTTTATAAAATTAATTATCATTTCTATTCATTCCAAGTGTATATAAAATTAAATACTTTTTAGAAAGCGCCCATTAGGTCTTAAGGTTCCAAATAAAAAAATTTAGATTAAATCTAGCTCAAATTGAAAAAAATTGAAGTCGATGATTAAATTGCACGCATGGAAAATTTCGTAGTATCGGCAAGGAAGTATCGTCCCCTCGGATTTGATGAGGTGGTGGGGCAAAGCCATATTACGACTACTCTCAAAAATGCCATTGACAACAACCATTTGGCGCAAGCCTTGTTGTTTTGTGGTCCTAGAGGAGTTGGTAAAACAACCTGTGCTAGAATTTTGGCTAGGATGGTCAACAAATTTAAGGATCCTGAAAATACCGATGCGGTTAACACGCTAAACATATACGAGCTTGATGCGGCTTCTAACAACTCTGTTGAGGACATTAGAAATTTGATTGATCAGGTTCGATACCCACCGCAAGAGGGAACATTTAAAGTCTATATCATAGATGAGGTTCACATGCTTTCGAACCAGGCCTTTAATGCTTTCTTGAAGACATTGGAGGAGCCACCATCGTATGCCATCTTTATCTTAGCGACAACTGAAAAACATAAGGTGATCCCTACTATTCTTTCTAGATGTCAAATATTTGACTTCAATAGAATAGAAATTGATGACATCACTTATCAGTTAAAAAAGATTGCAGAGAGTGAAAATATCGATGTTGAAGAAGATGCACTACACCTGATTGCACAAAAAGCAGATGGTGCATTGAGAGATGCTTTGTCGATTTTTGATTTGATCGTCACTTTCTCCTCTGGCAGCAAAGTAACATATCAAGATACCATCAAGAATTTACACATACTTGATTACGATTACTTCTTCAAATTGACAGAATACTTAAACAAAGAGGATATCTCTTCTTCCTTGTTGACATATGATGAAATACTCCGTAATGGATTTGATGGTCACAACTTCTTAGTTGGACTGGCAGAACATTTTAGGAATTTGATGGTCTGCAAGGACCCAGAAACAGTGAAGCTATTGAATGTCTCTAAAAGCATTCAATCCAAGTATATCGATCAGGCCAAAAACACGCCATTAGGCTTTTTAGTTTCTGGTTTGAATATATTGAATGCTTCGGACATGAATTACAAGTCAAGTAAAAATCAACGATTGCACGTTGAATTGGCGTTAATGAAATTGTCTTATCTCAACCAAGCCATCAGTCTGTCTAGTCTGCAAAGTAGCGAAGTAAAAAAAAAAGCAATAGCACCGTAAGTTCTAAAGCTGCCACAAGTACTCCTGCTAAAACTGGCGGTATACTATCCAAGCCTGAACCTCCAAAAAACGTACCGGTAACCCCACTGTCTCAGCAAAAATCTGTAGAAAAGGAATCTCCTAGTCTCAAGAATATCTTCAAGCCAAAAGAAGAGGTTAAAGAGCAAGTGAAGGTAGTGAACGAACCTAGCCAAGATTTAGTGGAACCTGTTACAGAAAAGCAAGTTCTGGAGGCTATTAAAGTTTATTTGGAGAACAAAAATGATTCAGCATCTGTAAAGATGATATTGACCAAGCCTGTCAAATTATTGGAGAATTATGCTATTGAGATTTCGATATTAAACAAGGTGGAGACTTCTATGATTCAAAACGTAGAAATCGAATTGATGGACTTCTTGCGTAACAGTCTAAAAAACACTGCGCTACATATCACCTACAACGTTGCTAAAAATCACCAAGACAGACGTCCCTATACGAGCACTGAAATCTTTGCCACCATGGCAAAAAAGAATCCCCTACTGTTAAAACTGAGAGATAACTTAGGGCTAGATACAGATTTCTAATATTATTCCTTCACCTTTATACGCTCCCCTATAGACAACTCAAAGTTGTCCTTTTGATTCATATCTAGAATCTGCTTGATGTCAACATTATATTTTCTAGAAATACTATACATGGTATCTCCTGGCTCTACAACATGAAAATCAACTTGTGAAAGTTGCACTTCTTCAGGTTTTCCATCACCATGAATCATCAATTCTTGCCCAACATTGAGCGCTGCATCGTTTAACTCATTCCACTCAATGAGATCTTGTACAGACACCCCATACGATTTGGCAATAGCATATAAGGTCTCCCCTTTCAAGACCACATGTCCAGAAACCATACCTGCTGTCTGTTCAGAGATTTCCATAAATCCCTCTTTTACTACTTCAACAGCTTCATCAATATCCTCTTCCGTTTCTTTCACAGACGATGTTTTTTCTTTTGCTAATTTCTCTTCTAGTGCTTTTTCTTCTTTCTCAGCATGCTTATTAGCCGACTGGATAGAATCTCTTCTTGCCTCGTCTTTCTTGAGTGTTTGCTGAACTTCCTTAATCAAATCTTCTACCGGTACCGTCTCATCTACTGGGGCAGAATCCAGCGGTCTAATCTCTACTGGAACATCCTTTGGTCGCCTTTGTCTGAGCCACATCACACGTCCAGCTTCCAACTGATCAATACTCAACATCCTATTGAGTTTAGCCAACTTCTTCTTCTTGATACCGAACTTTTGTGAGACGCCCCACAGCGTTTCCCCTTGTTGCGCTGTATAGTAATAAGTCAATCCTTTATTTCGCTTGGATTTCAAATAATAGATCTCTCCTTCTGTCAATTTATCAGTGGTAGACAAGTCGTTGTATTTAGCAAAAAGTTCTGGATGCAACTGTACTTTTTTAGCTAGGCTATTAGTCGTTTCTCCCTTTTTGGCTAATACAGCTGATATCCCATTGATCTTAATGTAAATCCTAGCTTCACTATTTAAGTCATCTCCAAAAGAAGGATTACCTTTTTTATCGTCAATAGCAATCGGTTTTTCCTCCGTTTTTTTCTTCGGCTCCACTCCTCCTTCAATTCTTTTGATGCTCGGTATCTTACCTTTAACAGGTACAATCACGATATAAGTTTTTTCAGTTGGTACTTTCCCTGATTTTAGCCACTTATTATAGGTCTTAACATCCGATTCAGACACTTTCATCTCACTGGCTATTTTACTGAGACTCTTTCCTGCCCCACGTTTGTACTCAACCAATCGCATGCCTTGACTGTGTTTTTTGTCTATCGCCCCTTCAAAGGCAATCTTATGCGCCAAACATCGCTTGATATACCAATGTGTACTGCGGTCGATGGTCATTTTCTTCACACCAAACTTATCAGTATCGACATACTTACCAGCTCCACCACGACCTGTCATATGCGCCAACAAAGTATAAACCCAGTTGTCGAAATAGAAATTATGCCTTTTAAAGTATTTCGAAGCACCTACTGTAGACGCGACAATATTGAGCCGTTCGTCTACACTCTTATCGATTCTCAGTCCTACTTCACGTCCAGTAAAATCCTTGAACTGCCAAAACCCAACAGCATTGGCGGAGGACACGGCATCTGATATCAAAGCACTCTCTTGTACAGACAAATATTTAAAATCCTCAGGAACCCCTTGCTCCTTCAACACTTTCTCTATGATTGGAAAATATAAACGTGCACGGTCTGCCTTGATTTCAAAGTACTTCGTACTATTGGTTAGCATGTCTACATCCTTTTGAATTTCCTTCCTGGCACTCTCCGTGATTTTTAAATGCATACCAGCAAATTCCAAACTAGATGGCACTTTGGGACGATATGACTCCTCTGCCCATCCTACAAAAGACAGACAAACCATACAAAATGTAATCAATAACCTCATAGCACTCTCAATATCATTAGGCCATCCCTTACCGGCAACAGCACGTTTTCCACTCTCGAATCCTCATGCATTCGTTGGTTAAAATCAAGCAATGCCAAGGTATCCTTATCCGTTTTTTTCACTTCTTCAACGACCTTACCACTCCACAGCACATTATCCGCAATGATGTACCCTCCCTTATTCATCTTGTCAATCACCAACTCAAAATACTGTTGATAGTTGAGTTTGTCTGCATCGATGAATACCAAATCAATTTTCTCAGAGATAGAAGGAATGAGCTCCAATGCATCTCCAGATCTAAACTGGATCTGCTCACTATAATTTGACTCAGAAATATAGCCATTGACACGATCCGCCAATTCTTCATTGACATCAATAGTCACCAATCGACCACCAATTGCCAATCCCTCTGCCAAACACAGTGCCGAATATCCAGTATAAGATCCAATCTCTAAAATAAATTCAGGTTTTATCATATGGCTCAGCATAGACAATATTCTTCCTTGCATGCGACCAGAGAGCATTCTAGGTCTCAATACTTGGAGATGTGTTTCTCTATCAATCCGTTTCAGTAGATCACTGGGTGCAGAGGTATGTTCTTCTGAGTAAGACTGAATTTTTTTATCAATAAATTCCAATGGAGGGGCTTCTTATTTTACGAAAACAATTCTAACTTAAAATCCAAGAATTAGCAACCCAGCACATTCGATTCGATTAAACTATTATGAATATTTTTAATACGTTCTATGTCAAGTAATCCCAAACACATCGCCATAGCTGGAAACATCGGTGCTGGCAAAACCACCCTAGCCAAAAAACTAGGAGAACATCTCGGTTGGAGACTAGAATTGGAAGATGTGGAATTCAACCCTTACTTAGCTCGTTTCTATGAGGATATGCCACGTTGGGCCTTCCATCTACAGGTGTACTTTCTCAACAGCAGGTTCAGACAAGTCTCAGATATCATCAAAAATCATAGTTCGGTTATTCAAGACAGAACAATCTATGAGGACAATCACATTTTTGCTAAGTGCCTACATCAACGCCAACAGATGACTACTCAGGATTTTGAAACCTACAGCGCTTTATTTGATCTAATGATTCCACACGTCAAACCACCGGACTTATTAATTTACCTTAAATCTGATTTGAACACATTGGTTCGCAATATCAATAAAAGAGGACGATCATATGAAGAATCCATTGACCTAGACTACCTCGCACAGCTCAACGACAATTACGAAAACTGGATCAATGATTATAAACTTGGCGATATTCTAATCCTAGATATCAATGATATTGATTTCGTTAAAAACGAAGAAGACTTAGACTTCATACTCGAAAAAATAAAAGAAAAAGCAAGGCAAACAGAAATCGAATTTTAACTAAAAAGAAAAGCATGATTTAGTAACTTTAGCTCATACATTAACAATTTGATTATACTTTTTAACCCAAAATAAAATGAAACATAATTACCTATTGCTATTGGTATTTTTAGCGATGTACGCTTGTCAACCACCAGTAGAAAAAATAGATGAAGAGACAACTGAAGCAGTGTTTCAGTATTCGACAGAGCAATTCGCTGATCTCAAAATCTACCGTTATCAAATACCTGGTTTTGACCAACTGACCCTAGATCAAAAAAAGCTGGTCTACTATCTATCACAAGCCGGACTCAGTGGCAGAGACATTATCTATGACCAGAACTATCGTCATAACCTGACGATAAGACTTGTACTAGAGCATATCGTCAAGAACTACAACGGTGATAAAGAAACTGATAATTGGCAAGCGTTCATGACCTATACCAAAAGAGTATGGTTCGCCAATGGTATTCATCACCACTACTCAATGAACAAGATCATGCCAGAGTTCAGTTCGGAATATTTTGACAGCCTATTGGGTGAGACCGAACAAAATCTGAATGAAGAAGTTCTAAACGCGATGTTCAATCCAGATATTGATAACAAGAAAGTCAATCTTGACGAGTCCAAAGGTTTGCTATTAGGTTCAGCAACTAACTTTTATGGACCAGACGTTAGCGCAGCAGAAGTAGAGGAGTACTACAATGAAATCGTGGACAACAATACGAGCATGCCCATTGCCTACGGACTGAATTCTAAGGTCATTAAAAATGAAGATGGTCAATTGGAAGAAGTAGTCTGGAAATCAGGCGGAATGTATGGTGAAGCGATTGATCAGATCATCTTTTGGTTAGAAAAGGCCAGTACTGTTGCAGAAAACGATGAACAGAAGAGAGGTTTTGAATTATTGATTAAATACTATCAAACTGGCGATCTAAAAGTATGGGATGAATACAACATCGTCTGGGCCAAAGCAACCAAAGGAGACATTGATTACATCAATAGTTTCATAGAGGTGTACAACGATCCAATCGGCTACAGAGGATCATTCGAATCAATTGTAGAAATCACTGATTTTGAAGCCTCAAAAAGAATGCAAGTACTGTCCGAGAATGTGCAGTGGTTTGAAGACAACTCACCGATCATGGACGAGCACAAAAAGGCCAACGTCGTAGGCGTGAGTTACAAAGTGGTTAATGTCGCGAGTGAGTCTGGTGATGCTTCGCCAGCCACTCCTATAGGCGTCAACTTACCCAACTCGGATTGGATCAGAAAAGAGCATGGCTCTAAATCTGTCAGCCTAGGTAATATCATTGAGGCCTACAAAAACGGAGGCAGTAGTGGTATGTTAGCTGAATTCGCATACTCTGAAGATGAAATCGCAAGAGTGAAAAAATACGGCTCTATTGGAGACAAAATGCATACGGCATTGCACGAAGTGATTGGACATGCCTCTGGTCAACTCAATCCAGGTATAGGTACTCCAAAACAAACATTAAAAAGCTATGCTTCTACATTGGAAGAAGGGCGAGCTGATTTGGTTGGGCTGTATTACTTGATGGATCCTAAACTGGTAGAATTGGGACTCATTCCGAGTATAGAAGTAGGAAAATCAGAATATGATTCTTATATCAGAAATGGACTAATGATGCAATTACGAAGAATCGACCTAGGACAAGAGATTGAGGAAGCGCATATGAGGAACAGAGCTTGGGTATCGGCATGGTCTTACGAACAAGGCAAAGCCGACAATGTGATCGAAAGGAAAGTGGAAGAGGGCAAGACTTACTTTGTCGTCAATGACTATGACAAGCTAAGAGCCATTTTTGGAGAATTACTAAAAGAGACACAAAGGATCAAATCAGAAGGTGATTTTGATGCAGTAAAAAATCTAGTGGAGAATTATGGGGTTAAAATTGACCCTGTATTACATCAAGAAGTATTGACAAGATCTGAACCATTGAAATCAGCGCCTTATGGTGGATTTATCAATCCAGTTCTGACGCCTACAATGGATCCATCTGGAAACATCACCGAAGTAACAGTTGAGTACATGGATGACTTCAGTAAGCAGATGTTATACTACGCGGATAATTACTCTTTCTTGGCGAAATAGATCAAGTCAAAATATTCCAAAATTATCATTAGACCAACGAGATTCGTTGGTCTTTTTTTTTGTACTCGACAACAGAGTAATTGAAAAGGATAAAATGATTTCATTGAAATCAACGGCCCTGTACTACTTTCCTACTATATGAATGGGGCTGGGGTGTCAACTATTACGACACAGAACAAAAGCAACTTTTGTCATTCCGACTAGCGAGAAAAATCTAATTATCAAGCAATAGATTCCCACTTTTGTCAAAAAGACAATTACTCTTAAGACTCATGTAAATGTCAAAATTGGATAGCCTAAGTGTTAACCTCTAGAACAGGATCAATTAACAGTGATTGGGAATTCAAAGCTCAAATATTCCCAATTGAAGATGACTTTTCCTGCTGGAGTGATATCAAAAGTCAGCTGTTCGACCAAGTCCTCTCCTATTACAGGCTGAACTTCAAATCTAGCCACATCTAGTGATTCATCATATTGATAGGCTCCCCATGTTTCATATTTAGAGTTGAGAATAACCGTCCAAGTACCACTTTCTCTTGGGATAGTATATAGTGCGTAATCCCCAGGTGCTACCGTTTGACCACCTACTAAAATCTCTTTATCCGTAGAAAGTACAGTCGCCTCATTGGCACCTGTTCTCCATATCTCATCATAGTCTTCCAAATCACCCCAGATCTCACGACCTTTTACACTTGGTTGGCAGTAGGTCACAAAGACCGTTGCCCCATTGAGGATCTGCGTTGCTCTAGCAGGGGGAGATGGTCTGTTCCCAGCCTCTTCTTTATATTGTTCGAATTCGTCAGGGTTAGCCGAGATATAATTTTGAGAATATTCGGGACTAAAACAGCCTGTCATACCCAACGCCACCACCACCACAATCGCCACTTTAATATAATTCTCTCTCATCTGCATTTTATTAAAAAAACCAAAATAGTACTTCTTAGACGAGAATACGATCTTTTTGTTCAGAATATTAACGTCCGTTAGTCAGTTTAGAGACAATTCAATTTAGCTTAAGCAGAATGGAGACAAAATAAAGACAACCTTCAGTGGGTTTTGTAAGACATTTCCAAACTTGCCATCAAGTATCACAAGTTCACTTCCAGAGTAATCCAGGGTTATAATATGTTCTCTTGGCTCTTCGATATTTGTAATACAGAAGAGCCATCACGGGGATTATAATGATAGATAGAGTCTACCCTCAACAATTGACAGAAAAAACTTTTAAAATTTTCAAATCGCTATTCCCGATAGAAGTTCTAAAAATGGAATTCCTTCAAACAACTTTGCTCCTTAGTAATCTACCAATCTTGCTATCTTGCGGCTATGAGTTGGATTTATCATCAAGTATTTATTTTCATAATTATTAGCTCACCACTATCCCTGATTGGGCAAAATCTCATCGGTGAGTGGGAAGTTAGTACAGTGATTAAGTCGAACGATGAACCGATGTATTATCCCGGTCTATCATTCACCTTCGGTAGGAATAATGAGATGTTGAAAAATGAAATTCGTTTCCCAAATCATCCAGACAAAGCGTATTACATATATAATGAAGAAGAGCACCTGATCACACTGAGAGAGAAGCAATCGTCCACTGATATTTTCAATATGAAGGTATTGGCTATCGACAAGCAGCAACTGGTATTGAGTTGGGGAAGTGACAGTGTTAACCTGGTACCTATGAATCGGGAAATTAAGAGGTCTAGGTTATTGGGGCGTTGGGAAATTCTAGAATATAAAGCAGAATTTGGTAATGACAGGGATGGTGATATGTGGTACGATTTCATCAATAATGGACAGATCCTGATAGGGAGACTTGGAAAAGAATCAGCATTCGATGAAGAAAATTGGCGTTATGAGAAGAAAACAAATCTATTGTATTTACCCTTTTCAAGTCAAGGAGTACCTTTTGAAATAGTGGAGCTTACAACAGGCTTCATGCGTCTAGGGATTTTGGATGGTCAAAGTGAGATATTATTAAAAAGGTCGGCACTAGTAAATTAAGAACCACTCAAATGTTACTTGTATAACCAAGCAACATTTTTACTCACCACTATACTTTTGGGAAAAGATGTATTTCCAACAATTACTGAACCTGTCAAAAGGAAGATCATAGATCTTTGATGGATGAACCGCTTTCGTGGCAGACAGTATTAAGAAATTTGAAATCACTCAACCGGCTATATCCAACACCTCAAAATATGGAAAGAGCGTGAAATCTTGTCCTTTCAAAAAAACTGAAGTGACCTATATGATTATCTCCAATCACAGAAATTGATCCCTTCAATTATATGGTGTGAAAGTAACGTGAACTTGCATGTAAGCTTGACATCAAATAAGGGAAGGTGATCTAAAGTTGTTTAATATCTGAATGGTTCTTTCTTTCTCGAAATAGAGAATTGCTACCACTAATAATCTTGTAGATTTACCTTGTGAAAATAAGTGTACATTCATATTTCTTGGAATTCAACCACCCATTTGTATTGGCTCATGGTACCCGAAATGGTACGCAATTGGCTTTTGTGAAAATCGAGTATAAAGGCATTATTGCTTATGGTGAGGCTTCTTTGCCTCCTTATCTTAGTGAGACTTTTCATTCGGTAAAAAAATGGGTTTTGTTACAACAAAGTGCTGTTGAGCAATTGTTGGAATTGGAGTTACTTGAACACCGTGAACGAATTCCTTTTTCTGCTGATCAACCTGCAGCCTCTGCTGCATTGCAGTCTGCCATGCTCAATTGGTATGCTTTGAATTGTGGAAAGCCTCTTAGCGATTTATTTAAACAAAAGAATGCTGCTCCAGCACTGACGCTTACGATTACGAAAAGTGATTTTGACTGCCTTGAGGAGAAGCTGGCTTTGGCAAATGACTTTTCGCATTTCAAATTGAAGCTAACGGGAACATATGATGATTTAGAATTTGTAGAAGCGGTACGGAACAAAACTGATTTACCGTTTTGTATTGACGTCAATCAGGGTTGCCACAACAGAGAGAAGGCCATCAGATTGATTGAATCTTTGGAACGTTTTAATTGTAGTTTGGTCGAGCAGCCGCTTAAAGACATTGATCATGAGGGTCACTATTGGCTCAAGCAGCGAGTGGTTACTCCCATTATCGCTGATGAGTCTATTCGCCAATATGAAGACCTGGTACAGCTACATGACGTGTATTCGGGAGTGAATATTAAGTTGATGAAATGTGGCGGCCTATTCCAAGCACAAAAGATGCTGGATTTCAAAGTGCAAAATGGAGAAGGAGCGCATTTCATGAAGCTGATTGGCTGCATGTCCGAATCAACCTTGGGTGTATCTATGGCAGCAGTATTGGCTTCTCAAAGTGAATTGGTAGACTTGGATGCTCCTTACTTAAATAGTAACGACCCCTTTGAGGGTTTCAAAATATCAGCTCGGAGAATCGTTTTGGACAATGAGATTGTACATAAGAAAGAGATGCAGTTTCTTTAGTATTTTGATGCGCTATAGTTAATAACAGTACACCCAAAAAAAGAAACCCCATACCTGACAATAAACATAGCCTCTCTCTCAAATATCCCAGATATAGGTAATGCTAGCGTTTTATTCTTCTATTGTTTAGCTCCATTTTTCCAGCCTACAATTAACTTTTTATATTCTGAGGGTGTCTGTCCCTCAAGTTTTTTGAAGGTTCGATTGAAAGAGGCTTTAGAATTAAACCCACATTCAAAAGCTATTCCTAATAAAGTGAGATGGTCCTTTTCTCTGCTTTGCAAGTTCTTTTTCACATCTTCAATGCGGTAATAATTAATGAAGTCGAAAAAGTTTTTGCCTTCAACTGTATTGATGCTTTGAGATAGGTGATTTGGCCTAAGCTGCAATTTATCGGCTAAGGAAAATAATGTTAGCTCGGGGTTAAGATATAGTTTTTCATTGCTAATATTTTTAATAACCTTTTGGTGTATACTTGAGACATCCTGTGGGGACAATCCTGATTTACTATATTTTGACCCTTCTGAATCACTTTTAATTTTTGTGACTTGCTGACTACCTACAAATAATTGAGGCTGCTTTACACCAAAATAACCCAGTACGAATAATAAGAAGGACAAATTCACATTGGTGATTAGACTTCCAAAGTGAGGACTTTCAAAATAAGAAAACCTTTCTAGAATGAGACTAACAACTGCAGTTAACCAAACCGATAAGACGCCCCAGCCAATGACCGATAACCAGGTGATGTATTTTTCATCAGTGTTTGAAAATATTCCCTCGACGCTGTTCTTATGTGTATACAGTATTTTCAACACTGTCATTACATAAATCAATACACTGATCATTTTTCCAGCCAAAAGAATATTTCTGAATTCCGGACTAATGGAAATCCCTCTAACTATTGGGATGATTAGAATTACAATAGCAATTATGAAAGGAAGAAAGTGCAAAAAATACTTAGGCTTAAAGGTGAAGGATATGGAGGTCAGTGACAGTGCGTAAAAAAACAAAACTGGACCATGAAGAAAAATAGATGACTCTGTGAACTCAAAAATTAAAAGTTTCCAATTCTCGACATTCAATCCAGATATTTCATACAGAAAGAAGGAAGTGAAATTTGCAGCCAACACAATAAGCCATACCAATAATATATAATCAGAATGTCTCTTATCCTTCTTTCCCAAAATTAGTACAATGATGAATATCGCCAGGTTTATACTAGCGGCATATAAGTGTTCTACAGACATTTCTTTTATTCTTTTTTGACTTGCTAACTGTCGTTAAGATTGGTAAAACTATTCACAATTAGGTTTCGGCCTTCACGCTAAGACGAAATAATTAACAATATGGTATTTCTTGGCACTTTAATAGAACCTAAAAAAAAATCGTAATGAACAAACTAATAAAATTCGCAAAGTCGTTGGTGATTGATAAAAATGAAACTTATGATAGGTATGCCTTTAAGTATCAAGCGAAGACCCTTGGCAGACGCATATTTTATCTTTTGGCTTATTTGCTACCAGGCATTATGGCGTTTCTCATTGTAAATGTGAAAGTATTTCATGATGCTCTTTCAAATACTTTTGGCTTTAAAGGATATGATTTTCAATATTTCATCTTTGTCCTTTTCACCCTTGGTTGGCATATTGGTTGGCCATTGTATATGCTTAAAAAATGGGACGGATTGAACTGGAGACAGGTTATAGAATTTTTAAGCCTCGATCGATTCTCTTTGAAAGAAGTACTAGTTGTAGCCCCACTTTACTTTATAGCAAGTGTCGTCCTTTCATTGCCTTATATGCTCTTCTTCTACGGCGATTTTCAGACATGGCTCAGTGCTATAGAACTTTTCAAAATACCCTCATACAGCATATTTGGTAGTTATGAGGCATTTTATGGTGCTCCGATGTTGGTTCTTTTCATTATGTTGGTAGGGAATTTCGTAGGGGAGGAAATTTACTTCCGAGGTTATCTCATGAAAAAAACTGCCTTTCTAGGCAAGTATAATTGGCTGGTTAATTCCGTGCTTTTTTGCATTTATCACCTTTGGCAAATCCCACAATCCGTCCCACTAATCGTACCCTTTTTATTTTTCGGATTAGTCATGCAAATGCGAAAGAACCTGTATACGATAATAATGTTTCATTTACTTTTCAATTTGGCTGGAGTTCAGATATACAACGTAATCCTGGGGTTAGGAGGCAGATAATACCAATTAAACTTTTAA
>JAOPTS010000041.1:0-87595 GCA_051531955.1 Reichenbachiella sp. | reverse complement strand
TTCAAGGATTTGTACTTCTGGTCTGTTAGTATATCTGTCCCTGATGAATAGCCATTCAATGATTCGTGGTAATGTCCCAAATCAAATTCTTCGTATGCGCGATCACTATTGTTGAGGATGACCATCGTGGTTTTGTCTGACAAGGTTCTGAAGTAGACATATACATCCTCCAAAGGTTTGTAATGTTTCAAGTTTCCTTGGTGGATTTCAACCGCATTCTTTCTCCATTGTAGCATGGTTCTTACCATGTCGAAGACTTCATTTTCGTCAGCATTGCGATCGTTTGGATCAAAGAGATCTTGCTCATCAGTAGGCCAGCCACCGGGAAAATCTTTTCGGAGGATACCGTCAGGCTTATTCCCTTCGAACAATAGCTCGTCACCATAATAGAACTGCGGAATGCCTCGGGTTGTCAATAGGAATGCCATGGATAATTTGACTTTTTCTTTGTCCATGTTCAGTTCATTGAACAAACGAGGGACGTCATGATTGCCGTTAAATATTTTGTTGTCAAATGGTGTTCCATATAGGAAATCATAAGCCAATGTCTCATAAATCTTATAAGTATTGTTATCCTCTCCGAAGGCCTGCAGCATTGCATAGTACAATGGGTAGTCACTCACGCTGCGTATATGAGATTGATAACCGTCCTTGTTGGTCTGGCTGCTATTCCAGTAGGAAAGCGAAGCGGGACTGACTTCTGAGGTTTCGGCGACAAGGTAAAATCCGGGGTATTCTCGCTCAACCGCTTGCACCCATCGTGCCATCACCTCTTTGTCAGGGTAGGGATAGGTATCCATTCTAATCCCGTCCAGATGGGCATACTCTATCCACCATATCGAGTTTTGAATCAAGTATTTTTCCATGTAAGGGTTGAGTTGGTTGAGGTCGGGAAGATTTTTGTCGAACCAACCCTTGGCATGCAGGTCATAGTCACTCGTGGAGCCATAGGGGTCGGAGACGCTGATGTTGGTAAAACTGGAGTTGGTGTATTCGGGCCATTGATTGATCCAGTCAGCAGCCGGTAGGTCGTTCATCCACCAATGTCCAGCCCCGCAATGATTGAAGACTTGGTCCATGATGATCTTGAGTCCTCTACCATGGCATTTGTCGGCCAGTTCGAGAAACGCTTCATTGGTGCCGAATCGTGCATCTGTTTGGTAGAAATCAGATATGCCATATCCATGATAAGAATATTTGACCTGGTCATTTTCAAGGAATGGATTGAGCCATAGTGTCGTTATTCCTAGATCATCGATATAATCCAGGTGATTGATAATGCCTCTGAGGTCACCACCATGTCTGCCATCAGGATTGGCCCTGTTCGATTGCTCTAAGGTGTCGTCGGTAGAGTCATTTGATGGATCTCCATTGGCAAAACGATCTGGGGTGATCAAGTACATGACATCTGAGCCATTGACCGAATTGGCGGATATGGATTTTGCTACCCGCTTTGATTTGAGTTCATAATTATAGACCAGGAACTCACCGTTGGGTTGGGAGAACTTTACTTCAAAATCTCCCTCTTTGGCCTCCTTGGCAATGTCCAGATTTAGGAATAAATAGTTGTTGCTTTCCAGTCGAATGATTTCCTTAATAGTGACCCCATCATGTTTTATACTTGGAGTAGTTTCGCTGATACGATTGCCGTGTATGAGCAGTTGCAATTGATTGTTTTCCATTCCTACCCACCAGTGCGGAGGCTCTACATGGTCCAATGAAATGTCTTGCCCCATGATGGCGAAGGAGTAAATGAATAGGAATAGGAAATAAATAGTCTTCATAATCGATTGTGATTTGTTGAAATAATGATGCAATGATGTGCCCTATTGGACCACTAAATCAATATTTTTGTACACACAGCACGTTTTTCGGTATAGAATACAATTCAGTTTTTTTATCGAATGAGAGGATGAAGATGCTATTCGTATTTGATTTTGTGTCTTTCGTACAGAAGAACTTGCGTTACCTTTATAAATCCTGAACTTTCGGGAATGAACTTTTGGAAATGAACTTTCGGCAAGGCAGTATGTTTAAAATGTTTCAAACCTTTGATAGCAAGCGCTACAAAAAGCACTTGATATATTGGATAGGGCTTACCCTCTTCTTTTCAATCATTTGGGGTAGTTATGATCAAAATTATGGGAGGAATGTCATGGTGCAACTCTATAGCCTACCCGCTAGACTGATCCTTGTATATGGGTCACTTTTATATCTACTTCCTCTTTTTTTTAGCAAGGAAAAATATGGATTGTTTTTCATCGGCTTTTTCTCCCTACTGATATTTTGTGCTGTTTTTGTTCAGCGGCCCATCATGATATTCATTGTTGAGGGGGTATACCTACCTTATAATAGCCCTTCGTTTTTTCGAATTACTGAACTGATGAATACCGTGATTGATGTGGGGATAGCGGCCATGATACCGATAGGGAATTACTTCTTTCTCCTATGGAAGGAATCACGAGAGAGAATAGAAACCTTGGTCAACCACAAGGAGAATAATCTGAAAGATGTGTCGCAAGATACGTTAGTGATACGAGAAGGGTCCGTTAATCATAAGGTTAGGTATGCTGATATCCTCTACATCGAAAGCCTTAGGAATTATCTTTTGACCAAGACTATAACCAAGAACTCGACAAAGGAATTGAAAAGCTATGGTAGCATTGCCGCTATCGAGGCTGATTTGCCTTCCAATAGCTTCTTGAGAGTTCACCGTTCATTTTTGGTGAACTTGCATCACCTAGATTCATATTCTTCCAAATATGTGGTGGTCCATGGGTCAGAACTTCCCATAGGTAGGAAGTACAAGCAGCAGGTAAAGGATACGCTGAGTAATAAGTTTTCGAATTGATTATAGATGGTTTTTTGTCTTGAGCCTATCAATCATGATACTTGCCATGGTTGGAGTTTTCTACTATATTCAAATCATAGCTCTCGGAAATGCAAGCGCGACCTTATATCAATCTGTTGAGAAACGATCAGCAAATTTTGCACCTCTTTTGTTAGACTGAATAATGAAAATGACAAATATTTTAAAGTATTCTGGCTTGGTTATCCTTAGCCTTTGGTTAATAATTTCAACATTTTTTTCTTACACCTACTTGAAGTTTGGTTGGGAAGAGGTTAAATATTCTACATGGAATTCATTAATAGGAGATGATTATTTAAAGCGTCCTACTATTAATCAGCAGTTGAGTATCGATATTAAGGAAGTAGAGCCAGTATTATATCATCGAATAAAAGCAATAGCACAAGGTGATGTGCTGGAGGAAATCAGAATAGTGAGCGCTAGTAACATTGGTATTCCACACGGTTCGTATGCATATCTCCAAGATAGTTTTCAGGTACTATTTGAGAATTGGCCCAAAGTGTTAAAGGAGTTTTCAAATGACCATATCTATGGAATTTATATTGTGGCAGGTCTACGTTCTAGTGGTCGAATTTATCAGGTCCATGATTCAGATAAATTTGTCATCATAATAAATGAAAGTGTGCTCAGTAAAGATCCAAATGTATGGATGACTGAAACCGAAGAGTCGGGAATAAAATACTCCTCAGTCAATGAGGAGTTTGAAGTTATTATTGAATCCAGTTGCAGCCCAGTGTTAACATTGGAAAACATATTGATTCATGAATTGGGTCATGCTTTTGGAGTGGCACATAAGTTGACGACATCCTTCGATCATAAATTGGAGTCATGTACCTCACTTCCCTTTTATGATAAGAGCTATTCTAAAAGTATTGAATTCGAACCTTTGAGCAGATATGCAGATCATTTCAATGCCTTGGTATATTATGGTGATGAAGAAAGTAAAATTTTGTTTTCTGATTATCAGGAACTCGTAGTAGATCTTGAAAAGACCTCTTTCCCTACTATGTACGCTTCTAAGAATGAAATGGAATTTTTTGCTGAGATCTTCTATAGTTATGTGCATTGTGAGATTCAGAACAAACCGTTTAAATATCTTTTGACAGATTCAAATGGTAAAACCACCGAAGTGGGAAATGGAATATACGATGAAAGATGTGCTTACGAACGAGCAATTATTGCAGCGTATTTTGAAGAAAGTTACGCTAATGATTGACGAAACAAGTCAGTAGATTAGTCATTTTGAAAGACGGGAGTGGTTGTTTTTAGGCTGGATCACAAACTAACTTCACCCGACTACACTTTCCTGTCAGACCAATTGAATTCAGTTTTGACAACTGAGAATGATTTTTCACACTGCTGCAACCGCAGCTATCTGGATACACCAACTCGCATGTATGTTGGATTCAATATGCTTTTGTTAGATACAAGTAAATGCTTGCGCCAGTTTGGGTAGTTTTTGCTGGAATTGTACATAAAAAATCCCCCGAGTAGACTCGAGGGATTTTTTAATTTATGGATCTTATGATCCAGGTACATCGAATGAACCTATTTAATTCTTGATGAATCTAATGGTCTGTACTTCGTTAGCTCCTAGAAGATTGATAATGAATACGCCTCTGTCAAGAGAAGAGATATTCAACGCTACTTGTTGGAGATCAGTAATAGAATGGGTCAGCTGCACTTTGCCATCAATACCAATAACCTGAATAGTGTTATAATTCCCTTGTACATTGTCTATGGTGATTAGCGATGATGCAGGGTTAGGGTAGACTGATAGCTTGGCCGCTTGCACTTTGTTGAGCTCATCAGTGTGGTTACTCACTCTAGCAGATCCACCGCTTCCTTCTATTTCGAAATGTGCCCATCCGATCGTCGCACTAAATTCTATATAATAGTTACCGTCGATTCTTGCAGGTAAATTCCCTTCCCAAGCATTAGTGATGTCTTCACCGTTGATCGTGATGCTCTCGGCGTTCCAAGAATTCACAAAATCAATACTGCCTGAAGTCACCCAACAAAAATCACCAGGTCCAGTATGGCTGAATGGTAAAGCTACAACTGTCGGATTGTCACAGTTGTTGTTACCGTCCGCTGCAAAATTAGCAGTAATACTTTTATTGCTATCCATAGTTACAGTCACTACTTCGTTGGTACCGCTTGCGTTTCCAGACCAGTTGACAAAATGCCAACCTGCTGCTGCTTGTGCAGTAGCCGTTACGACTGTACCGTTAGCATAAGATGCTGCTGCTGGACTTATAGTTACACTTCCAGAACCAGACGTGTTAGTCGCTAGTGTGAATTCTGTAGGGTTGGTGCCACCTTTAGATAGCACTACGTTGTCTACGAATACATCTACTCCTGAAGTTCCCA
The DNA here is from genome assembly GCA_051531955.1 of Reichenbachiella sp. GTDB lineage: Bacteria > Bacteroidota > Bacteroidia > Cytophagales > Cyclobacteriaceae > Reichenbachiella. The sequence continues at coordinate 82,353 of JAOPTS010000041.1, read as the reverse complement.
TGTTGAAGGTTACACGTCCGTCAGTGTCAGTCGCATTACTAGCGGTGAAGTTGAACGTGAATGATTGTGAAGCACTCGTAAGGTTCACATTCTCAATCATGTGGTTAGTCCAGGGGCTTCCATTGTGCTCAACAGATACTTCTAGTGGGCGATTAGCAGAAGCGCTTGCATCAAATGACAAAGTATATGAAGCACCATTCTCAATAGTTAAACCTGCTTGGTATAACTGTATGTTCCATACGGCATCACCACCATTAGTTATCGCAGCCTGTGCTTGGCCGTTTGAGTTGACGATCGATCCACTACCAGCACCACCAATGAAAGTAGTCCAGCTTGATAAACCATTACTGAAATCTCCATTAGTCAATAAGTTGCTACCACCACCTGTGGTCGCAACTGTAACTGTTGCCATATCAGTATCACTTGCTTGCCCGTCTGTAGCGGTCAAGGAGAAAGTATAAGTACCTGCTACTAATCCATCTACGGTAGTAGAAGCATTGGATGCGTTAGCGATATTGGCATTGTTAGGACCTGAGACCTGCGTCCAAGAGAAAGACAAGACATCACCGTCTGCATCCGTTGCACTACCACTGAGTGTAGCACTTGTTGCTGGTAATTGCACTGATTGGTTACTTCCTGCATTTGCAACGGGAGCGTTGTTTTCATTGCTACCACCACCTGTGATGCTGAACCAGTTGATGTTCCATCCACCTGAGATTGCTTTGATACCTATGGTGTAGTTGCCTTGTGGTAATGCGATCACATGAGACACTGTCGTCCAATTTTGCCATCCTGCGTCAGTATTGATTGCTATGTTACCTAGCAATGTTTGACCAGCATCTGTGTCAATTTGTAGTTCGCCTGTTCCTGTGGCAGAAGCTACTCGGTAGGCTAATGTGTAATTCCCCGTTGCTGGAACACTTATTTCATAGCTCATCCAGTCATCAGCATCGATGAATCCTACATTAAGTCCACCGCCATTGTCATCCGTAGGTTCTGTTTGGACACCATCCATGGCACACCAATCTTCTGATTGAATAGTAGCCGTACCATTAGAAGGAATGCTGACTACTTCGCAGGCAGGAGGGCCTCCATCTAGTGGATTCCAAAAGTTACCTGTCATCGTGTACATGTATAATACGTACAATGTAGTATTGAAATATCCATTAGGGTTTTTTCCTACTAGATAGTTGTAAGCACCATCCACTTTGTTTTGTCCCGCCGAACCTAACATGTACGCCGTTGCAAATGAACCGGAGAAAGTTGCTGCATTACTAGATCCATAGGGAGTTCCATCCATAAAGTATCCATCTACAATGCTGCTCAAACCGCCTTTTTCATCAGCAAACTGATAAGCTTGGTTGATGTATTCACTAGCTTCACTAGTGCCATACCAGATATAATCTGTAGCTATTCTCCAAGGTGTACGTGCTGCATCGTAGTGATACCGCTGACCTCCAGAAAAGTAATTAGCAGCATCTGGTGAAAAGTTACCACTAGAAGTACACCAATCAGGTACAATTCCAAATGATGCGTTGTGTACAGATTTTACATTAGCCAAAATCTCATAACATTTCGCAGCTACACCATTCCAGTAGGACTGATCGTTGGTGTACTCTCCCCATAATCTGAAGTACCCAGGAGTGTAGTATGATGGGTTCGTAATATTGTCACCTCCCCATCCTGGCCCAGGTCTTGGTGTACCGCTAGGTGCTATTTCTTTTGCCTTGATGATACCGATCATGTCTCTGGCCAGTTCTCCATAGTTGTGAGCACCTCCGCTGCCCCATAATTTGTCAGCAACAATCATAGCAGTGGCATAATCAAATTCTGCATCAGCTGCACCACCAAATCCTACTGCATGAGAACAGCCTTGTATTCTCCAATCCATTACACCATCAGCATTTTTGAATTTGTTGTAATACCTGGTCAAGCCATCCAATAAATCTCTGTCCTGTCCATAGGCTGCCAAAAGCATACCGTAAACTATTCCTTCAGATACAGATTGACTAGGGTCATCAAATCTGACACGGGCATCATCTCCACACCATTCAACATATTCATTTTTCCAACTGTTATAAGCAGCGATAGCTGCTCCGCCATCTCTTCCTGATGGCATGTTGCCATGAGGGTAGGTCGCATTGACCATGCTTTGCGCCATCGTCATCGATGACAGCATCATTAGTGTTACAATAAGAGTAGTAATTTTTCTCATAATCATGTTTTAATTAAATAGTAATTCTTTCAGGGTCAATACTAGATGATCATGCTGATAGATAAGAATAATCTACCTAGACAAGGGTACGACAAAAATGAAAACAGGTAGGACAAAAACCACCCCGGGTGAATGTTTAAATATTGATAGTCAAGTCTTTGAGTGTTAATCATTCCTTACGACGAGATTGTCTTGTGAATGAATTTCATCAAAAACACCTACGACACTGATACGTGATTGGTCATTCGGTTGAATGTTAAAAGTGGATTAAAACTTAGGGTGAAACGGAAAGTGAACGATAGTAAAAGCGAATTTTATTATGGTTTAACTCAATGTATTTATCTTTAAGCTTTGTTCTTCGAATGAGCCAGTTACCTAAGCTTACTATTGAGGTACAAAATGATGCCAGCATGAGAAAATTATTAGCAAGAGTACTGTTCATTTGTTTGTTGATACCATTTGGGTCGTATGCGCAGTATGCGTCCTTCAAACGGATCAACGTCAGGGATGGCCTGCCTCATAGCACGGTCAATCATTTTGTCCAGGACAGTGTAGGGTTTATTTGGATAGCTACTGATAACGGGTTAGCCAGATACGATAATCATAACTTCCATGTATATAGCAACAACTATGAAAATGGTAGAGGGCTAGGGAACAATCAAGCGTTGTTTACTTATAAAGATTGGGAGGAGACCTTGTGGATAGGTACTGCCTTTTCTATTGAACGATATGATGAAAAAATAGATCAGTTCACCTCCTATAGAGTAAAGAGTTTTTATAATGGATATTTTCTACCCGTCTTATCTATAGTTCAGGAGTCCGATTCTACCTATTTACTAGGGACAGATGGAGGAGGATTGATGCGGTTCAATAAGCGGAGTGAGCAGTTTGAGAAGCTGTTTTCGAAAAAAGACATGAAACGTATCGGGATGAGTATTTCGAGTATTATGACCGATCATTTGGGTCGGTTATGGATCACAAGTAGAGAAAGAGGGAGTTTTGTATTGGATGAATCTCTACACATCATACATCAGATTGGGACTCAAAAAGAATCAAAGGGTGTCACGGGATATTCGAAAACCTTGATTTATAATGAGAATGAAATGCTATTGGCCTCTTATGGTGGGGGCGTACAATTTGTCGATATTAGATCATTTGAGACACGTGACCTTAGCTATTGCAACCCTAGTGACATGCAATCTATGCAGGTATTCGATGTCTTACTCAATGGTGCGGAGCTGTATATAGGAACCGATGGTGGTGGCTTGTATGTTTATGATACGCTTTCAAAGACGATCGCTCAGCATGTATTTGATGCTGGACGTCTGAATTCTATTGGTAGCAATGTGATCCGGTCGATTTACCTTGATAAAGAGAAGAACCTATGGCTGGGACATTATCAATCCGGCGTTAGTATTATTCATAACAAGAAGAAGTTTAAAAGTGTGCCAGCACTTGCTGGAGGTAAGTATTCTTTGAGTCATGCGAATGTATCGGCGATATTTGTAGATGGGGAAGATATTTGGGTAGGGACCGATGGGGGAGGTTTGAATATTATTGTTGGTGATCAAATATGTAACGAAGTAAATGGAGACATCAACCGCATGGTGCTCAGTAAGAAGTTACCCTCTAAAATTCTCTGTATTAAAAAAGACAGTAGAGGTCTTATTTGGGTGGGTACTTATTTGGAAGGAGCCTACGTCTACAATCCTAAAGATAAAACACTGAGAAATGTAGAGGAGGTCTATGATGTAAAGTTGTCTAGCCAAGATGTGCGTAGCATATATGAAGACAGGAATAATAGAATGTGGTTGGGTACGAATGGTGGTGGGGTCAATATTATAGACATTGATACTGAAACCAATGAAATATTGAGACATGACGAGGAGAACATAGGAAATTCCCTGTCAGTAGATTGGGTTCGTTATATAGAAGAAGACAGTTATGGGTTTGTCTGGATAGGCACCTCCTATGGATTGAATGCTTATGATCCTGTGAAAAAGAGTTTTACCCAGTACATAGGTCAATCCAATGATTCTACTGCGTTGCTAAATAGCTTTATCACTTATATTTATGAAGATCGAGCCAAGGATCTCTGGATAGGTACTGGCGAAGGTCTTTACCTCTTTTTGAGAGGGTCTAGCACTTTCAAGAAGTACTCGCCCAAAGATGGCTTGGCTAGTGGAATCGTTGCGGCTATCACCGAAGATGAAAAGAGCAACCTTTGGGTGTCCACCAATCATGGTTTGTCTATGAAAGATCAAAAGGATGTTTTTACTAATTACTATATAGATGATGGACTGATCAATAGTTCTTTTGTCGAAAGTGCTGTTTTTACTAAAGAGGAGAAAATTTATTTTGGTACGAACAACGGTTTGATTTATTTCAATCCTGATGAAATTGAAGATACCTATCCTGAATCTCCAGTGATCATTACAGGAGTTAAAATCTTTAATCAGGATATAAGACCTGGAGAGGAATTCAATGGTAGAATAGTGTATGATCAACAATTGCATTATGTCCCTCAAGTAGAAGTGATGAAAGAAGAGAATGTGTTGACTTTTGATCTATCGGCGCTTACCTATTCTTATCCCGACAAAGTGCAAATTCAGTATCGTCTGGTAGGTTTTGATGAAAAATGGACTAAGCTGAAAGAGGGGAATGCGGTGACCTATACCAATCTTTTGACAGGGGACTATGTCCTATCGGCACGGGTAAGTAACCTGGGGAAAGACCAGCCAGTGTCCAGTCTAAATATAAAAGTACTGCCTCCATACTATGAGACTTGGTGGTTTAGATCTGGGCTAGGTCTTGTGATTTTGACGATCGTTTACCTCCTAGCCAAATCGAGGTACGACAAAATTAAAAGTGAGAAAGATTTTATCGAGAAGAAATATGAACTTGAGCGAGTCAAGTCAGATCAAGACCAAGTCAATTACGAGCGGTTAAAGTGGGACAGTGACAAGAAGCAAAGAGAAGCTGAGATGAACCTGAAAAATTCTGAATTGATATCGACCACCCTTTTGATAACCAATAAGAATGAAATCATGAACCAAGTAAAGGATGAAATCCATTCGTTTTCGAAAAGTATCGTGAGTAGTGAGGTGAAAGTAGGGGTGGAGAAGCTTCTCAAGACCATTGATTCTGGCTTTAAGATGGAAGATGATTGGGTGCGTTTCGAGCAGCATTTTGATGATGTGCACAAGGACTTCTTTAAACGATTGAAAGAAAAGTATCCTGACTTGTCTATTACCTACCTGAAGTTGATTGCTTATCTCAGATTGGATTTGTCTACCAAGGAGGTTGCCTCTTTGCTGAACATCTCCGTGAGAGGAGTAGAAAAGTCACGTTATAGATTAAGGAAAAAACTAGACCTCAAGGCTGGTGAACAATTGAGTGAAGTGATCGCTCAGATTTAACAATTAGTGCTACTAAGTATCAGGTACTATTGAACCTTGATGAATATAGGGTGGCAAGTGATGAGTAGGAGGGTGAACTAATCACAAACTTGTCTCATCCAGTTTCACCTTGCCACTGAAAGTCTTGTAAACGAATACAGTATATCCTAGTATGATGGGTGCGCCAATGATGACAAACATGAGCATGAGCTCGAGTGATTTGTCTGAGGCAGCAGCATTGTAGATGTCGATGTTGTAAGCTGGGTCTACTGAAGAAAATAACAGTACAGGATAGAGTTCTATAGCGACTTGGATGAGCAATAGACTAATCGTCAATGAAGTGAATCCAAAGGCCAATCCGTATTTTTTCTTACTGGCCAATCGTGGTACGTTGGCGATACTCAAGATGGTCAACAAGGGTACTATGAACAAGATCGGCGTTTCCTTGAAGTCATCCGTCAGGTGAGGAATGTAAAGCAGAGTGTATATCGATAGGGCGATAAAACTAACGATGAAGAACATGATGCCTCTTGTTAGTAAATGTTTCATTCTTAACATCAAAAACCCCTCTGTTTTTAGGATCAGGTAAATAGCGCCATGGGTCATGAATAGGGTCAAAGTAGTGAAGCCAGTAATAATAGCGTAGGGGTTAAGAAACTCAAAAAATCCTTGACCTTCATAGCTATATTCTGGACCAACAGCTAAGCCTTGGATGAGGTTACCTAATACAACTCCTAACAAAAAGGCAAGCATGATACTAGACACACAATAACTAATATCCCAAGTCTGCCGCCACCACTTCATCGGCTCCTTGCCTCGGAATTCTATAGAAATCGCTCTAAAAATAATGAAGACTAAAAAGAGCATAAACGGCACATACATGGACGAAAGGAAAGTGGCGTACATGACAGGGAAGCCAGCGAACAAAGCACCACCACCGATCACCAACCAGACTTCATTTCCATCCCATACAGGTCCAATCGCATTGAGTGCAATTCTTCTGTTTTCTTCTTTGTGAAAAAACAAATGCCAAGCACCCGCTCCAAAGTCAAAACCATCTAAGATAGCATAACCAGAGAACAGCCCTCCAACGACCAAAAACCAAAGACTTGGGTAATCAATTCCTAAAAACGTTTCCATGTTTTTTTTAGATTTTAGACGCTAGATATTAGAATCAAGACTTTTTGTGAGTGATTTAATAGACGCTTGTGTGTTGGTTATTTTTATCATTATCATTTTATTCTTATCAATAATCATTGTCTTGGTTCTTGAATCTAGTATCTGTTGTCTAACTAACGGCATCCATGACACCCTTGTTCATCGGCCTGTCTTCTTCTTCTTCTTCTTCTTCTTCTTCTTCGGATTCATCAAAGGGGCCGTGTTTGATTTTCTTATTCAACAAGTACACGAATAGGACAAAGAGCAAAGAATAAACAAAAAAGAATAAGATCAAGGAAAACATAATTTGATTCGCCGATACTGCTTGGGAAAACGCATCTGAAGTACGGAGTAGGCCATAGACGACCCAAGGTTGTCGACCCATCTCCGCAGCAAACCATCCCGCTTGGTTGGCGATCTGTGGCAACAGTGCGGCAAATACGAAGGCTATTAGCAACCATTTGGTTTCAAATAGCTTTCCTCTCCACCAATAAAAGCACCCCAACAATGTGAGCCCAATCAGTGTCATGCCAATGGCGACCATGATGTGATAAAATTGGAATACAGCATTGATCTGTGAGGGCCTTTCGTCTTCGGGAAAAGCATTTAGCCCTGTCACGGGTTCGTTAAAATCGTAATGTAATAGAAAGGACAGGCCGCCAGGAATCTTGATGCCTGTGACTTCTTGGTTTTCCTTGTCTACCCAGCCCATGATGTACATGTCAGCTGGTGCGGAAGCCTCAAAATGTCCTTCTAGTGCAGCAAGCTTAGCGGGTTGGTTGACTGCTACGCCATCTGCTGATCTGTGTCCAGTGAACAACTGTGCTAAGGATGCGATAGTGGCTACTACCAACGCGATTTTAAAGGCTTTTTTAGAGATCTCTACATATCGCCCTCTGACTAAGTAATAGGCATGTACACTCAAAACTAAAAATGCTCCTGATAAGAAAGAGCCTAACCATACATGACTCAACCGATCCATACTAGATGGGTTGAATACCATTGCCCAAAAATCAATAATCTCTGCTCGGGCATGGAATCCATCTCCCACAATGTGATACCCTGCTGGAGTCTGTTGCCAGCTGTTGGCCACTACTATCCATACTGCCGAAAACATGGAACCAAAGAATACGCCAATCGTGGAGACCAAATGCACCCATGGTTTGACTCTATTCCATCCAAATAATAGCACACCCAAAAAGCCACTTTCCAATGCGAAAGCAAAGATGCCCTCTGCTGCCAATGCACTACCGAACACATCGCCTACATAGCGGGAGTAGGTGGCCCAGTTGGTGCCGAACTCGAATTCCATCACAATACCTGTCACCACGCCAATCCCGAAGGTCAAGGCAAAAATTTTGGTCCAAAACTTAGCAAGGACATGATAGGAATCGATTCTGGTTCTGATATAGGTGGATTCGAAAATCACCATGAGCAGACCTAGACCGATGCTCAGTGGAGGGTAGATATAATGAAAGGCAATAGTGAAGGCAAATTGAACCCGCGCGAGTATTTCGGTATCCATAGGTTGTTTTTTGTGCAATTTAAGTCAAAGGTGAATTGGGCACCAGTATGTAGGAAAGAAAAGTTGATAGGTATGTCAATATTGGTGTTTTTGAATGCAAAGTTGCTTCCTTCAATTATTCCTTTGGATGTGCTATTCTTGTGGGAGAGTAACAAATGGTTGGAGAAATAATTATTAATTTGATGACTGAATGAATAATAATTTTAAATATATAATAGGACTTGTGTTCCTTCAAGTAACATCGGGATATGGTCAAAACTTGGTTTCTATTGACTCTTCGTATCTTGAAAAAATTGATCTGTCAGTTGCAAATTTGTATCCTGAATTGAGTGATTTTGAATCAGAAATTTTAGATTCTTGGCTTGACAAACAGGACTCAATTAAGTTCGCCACTTTTAAAAAAACGGATTTTAAAAAATTGAATAGCAAACTTTATCATGCTTCAAATGGTTATGAAAGAGAAACTTACTATTACAAATTTGAGTTGAACACCTTCGCTTCTTCACCACCTATATTACAAATGAAGGCTAAGAATGATGATGGTATAATGTCTCCAATAATTAGATGTAGCAAATTGAAAAGGTATAAAAATGATGCACCATCAATAGAGAATTACTGGGTTTCCCCAAGTCAAAAGTATCTTGTTGCTGCAATATCACACTCTGGTAGTGATTGGCTGGAGTTGTTAGTTTACGATTTAGCTTCTAAGAAATTAATCAATGAAATTAATGGGGTAATTAATGGTTGGTTAATATTTCATAAGAATGGGTTTTATTATGAAAGGTATGATGAACCTGAAAATGGAATTATATCAATTCGAGAGAGTCAAAGGATTTTATATCACCAGTTTGAATCTGATCAAGATAAGGATCAATTAGTTTTCTTTAACTCAGATAAGACATCAGAAAGAACATTTGATGTAGTTAACCCAAAGGGTTCAACATGGATTATAGTTCATCATCCAGTTCAGATGTCAGGAGTGTGGCATGAAGCAATAAGTCTTATTGGAATCGGGAATAGTCAAAAAATTAAGCCAATTCTTATTTATAATTCACCAGTTAGATTGGATTTTGAATACGTGTATGAGGATGATAGTAGTATCTACTTTAGAACAGATTTTAAAAATCCAAATTTTGCTGTTGTAAAACTGTCCATTGAAAATATGAATCAAGTTCAAGTTGTTGTTCCGTCGTATAGTGAGGTGTTAGTGGATGTTGAATTTTTGGAGAATGGTCTGTTTGGTTTGACTTACTTAGATAATGGGTTTTACGAGGCTCAAGTATGGAATGATAAGTTTGAGTATAAATGGAGTCTTCCGATTCCAAAAGGTTCAGGGGTGTTTTTTGCAAAATCTGATGAAGAGGATGAGTTTTATGTGGGTTTAACTAGTTTTCATCTTCCTACTCAATATTTTACAGTTGATACCAAGAGCGATTTTGATGTTAACTATTACTCGGGAAGATCTCTAATTATAGGTAATGAATATGTTATAGAAATAGAGATTGTTCGAAATGAAGATGGAGTAGATATACCAGTTTATATAATTTCTTCTGATTCGATTAAAAGGGATAGTAATAACCCTATACTAATCTCCGTATATGGAGGGTATGGTGTAATACAGCATCCACAATTTGATTGGAAAAATCACTTTATATTAGAAAATGGAGGTGTTTTGGTAATCCCAGGTGTAAGAGGTAGCGGTGTAAAAGGTTCAAATTGGGCAAGAGAAGGGAGAGGAGGGAAAAAGCAAAATACAATAGATGATGTTCATACAGTAGCTAAATACATGATCAATGAGAAATACACAAAACCTGAATTATTATATTTGGAAGGAGGTTCTCATGGAGGGTTTGTTGTTGCAGCTGCTGCTATTCAAAAGCCAGAACTTTATGGAGGTGTGATAGCGAATGCTGGGGTCTATGATTTAATTGAAGGGATGAATGAATCCGTTGGTCATGCGCAATTGAATGTTGTCGAATATGGAGATTCAAAAGATTCAGTTACATTGCTAAGTAGGTATAAGTTATCTCCAATTCATAATGTAAAAAGTAACGTTAATTACCCTTCTTTCCTTTTAATAACGGGCACGAATGATACGCGTGTTTCCCCTAGTAATTCGTATAGGTTTTTGGCTTGTCTCCAGGATAACTCTTTGAATGATAAGAATTTTTTACATGTAACAAATGGAGGACATTCGATAAGCAATTACTCAAATGAGTCAACAAGTATTATGTCTATCAAATTAAAGTACTTACACCTGTTAAGTGGAGTTAAATTTTGGAAATAGATTTTGTTTAATTAGAATCAAATAAACAATATGTCCTGTCCCATAATCCCCACCTCTACTTATATTTACCTTCATGGAAGCCTTTCATTTTATCTACTTATTCACAGGTCTAGTTTTAGGGGGAGTGATTACTTGGTTCATAGCTAAGGCGAAGTTTGCTTCGGAAGTCAATAATGAAGACTTGATCAGGGCCAAGGAACAAGAAATAATCTTGGGAGCCAAAGAAAAGGAATTGGCTAGACTGGCTCAGGATATGTCTTCCATCAATGAAGAGCTAAAAGCAGAAAGAGAGAAAGCAAATCGCTACGGGAATCAATATGTTCGACTCGAAGTGGAATACAAAAATCTACAAGAGACACTCAAAACGCAGAAAGAAGAACTGAATCAAATCAGAGAGAAGTTCTCTGCGGAATTTAAGAACTTGGCCAACGAGATATTCGAAGAGAAGAGTAAGAAGTTTACTGATCAGAACAAAGTGCAAATCAATGACCTCTTAAAGCCATTGGGAGATAAGATTGTAGATTTCGAAAAGAAAGTAGAACAGACCAACAAGGAAAGTATAGCTCGGAACTCTGCCTTGAAGGAGCAGATCTCAGGGTTCAAGGAGTTGAATCAGAAGATTACCAAGGAGGCTGAAAACCTAGTGAAGGCCCTCAAAGGAGATACCAAAGCACAAGGTAATTGGGGGGAATTCATCTTGGAGAGTATTTTGGAGAAATCAGGATTGGAAAAACAACGTGAATATTTCGTACAGCAGTCTTTCACGGATGAAGGAGGTAATCGATATCAACCAGACGTGGTGGTAAAGCTACCAGATGCCAAGAGCGTGATAGTGGATTCAAAAGTTTCATTGATTGCGTATGAGCGGTTTGCTAACACGGAGGATATGGCAGAAAGAGAGACACAGGTCAAAGCACATTTGTTATCGATACGTGCACACATCAAGGGGCTGAGTGAAAAGAACTATCAAAATCTATATGGTGTAGACGGGTTGGATTTCGTATTGATGTTCATTCCAATAGAACCTGCATTTTCATTGGCTGTTCAGAAGGATCCAGAGTTGTTCAATGATGCCTATTCCAAAAATATTGTGATAGTGAGTCCTGCCACTTTGATTGCAACTCTGAGAACGATTGCCAGTATTTGGAAGCAAGAGTATCAAAATCGAAATGCCATCGAGATTGCCAAAGAAGGTGGGAACCTGTATGACAAGTTTGTCGCATTCACAGAGGATATCAAAAAAGTAGGGGTGCAATTGGCTACCACTCAGAACACTTATGAGGAGGCAGCCAAAAAACTCTACGAAGGAAAAGGGAACTTGGTCAATCGAGCAGAGAAGATGAAAAAGCTGGGTGCAAAGGCTTCTAAAAACATAGATCCCAAGTTATTAGAAAGATCTACGGATTCTTAAGGCTAAATATTGTAGTAAAACTAAAATATTTAGTAATTTTGAAAGCGTAAACTCACTACTCTTTCGATGGAATATACGTCAGGCCGAGGGGCTCAGAACAATCCACATAATCGCTTTTTAGCACAGGAGGTCATTCCCGATTTTGACTTCATGCAGCACCTGCAAGATGCAGGGGAGGAGTTTCCACGCGCTAGAACCAAATTCTTGAAGGTGCACCCCAAGACGATTGTCAATAAAGTGACTAGCGAGGATTTGCCTTTTGAGTATTCCATGAACCCCTATCAAGGTTGTGAGCACGGTTGTATCTATTGCTATGCACGCAATTCACATGAGTACTGGGGTTATAGTGCAGGAGAGGATTTTGAGGCGAATATCTTAGTCAAGTCCAATGCAGCAGACTTGTTGGAGCGAAAGTTTGCCTCCAAAAACTATGTTGTGAAGCCCATCATGTTGTCAGGCAATACAGATTGCTACCAACCAGTAGAGAGGAGGTTGGGCATCACTAGGAGATTATTACAAGTATGTCTGAAGCACAAACATCCTGTTGGGATCATTACTAAAAATGCGATGGTGCTCAGAGATTTGGATATACTTACTGAATTGGCTAAGGATAATTTGGTCAGAGTGGTGTTGTCCATCACGACGCTCAATGACAAACTGAGGAGTCGGTTGGAGCCGCGTACTTCTATAGCAGGCCTGCGGTTCAATGCAGTTAGGAAATTGTCCGAGAACAACGTGCCGACTTTCGTGATGATGGCACCCATTATTCCCTCTCTCAACAGTCCTGAGATAATGAAAATAGCAGAGAAGTCTGCTGAGAACGGAGCGAGTGGTTTTTACCATACCGTTGTGAGGCTGAACGGTGCATTGCCCCAAATATTCGAAGATTGGCTAGATAAGAATTACCCTGATCGTAAAAACAAAATACTCAATCAGATCAAAGAGATACATGGTGGTCAACTCAACGATAGTAGATCAGGGGTTCGTATGCATGGTGAAGGAGAACATGCAGATCATATTACAAAAATGGTAAAGCTGGCGAAGAAGAAGTATAAGCTAGATACGTCAGTAGAAGCACTGCGTTGTGATTTGTTTATTCGGCCTGGTGGGCATCAAATGAGTTTGTTTTAACTCTAAGTGTTGTTTTTATTTTGTTGTTCATGGTTTGCAAGTAGATTTTTTGCTATCAGAACGGGGCAGGGGAATAGTTCATGTTGATCATCTGGTACATTGAGGGAACTCGCTGGTACCCTTTCTGAATAGACAAGTACCATCTAAGATTTTATAAAAACGCTTCTGTAATCAATTCTGTAGCCGTACTACAATTATGTAGTACAGCTACAGAATTGATAAGTCCCATACTGGAATAGGTAAGTACAGAGCTAGAATCAGTAAGTACAATGGTGGAATGTAATAGTACGAGGAATGATTATTAAAATCTGTATCAGATTCCTCTATTCACTTGGTTTTCTTGTAGTTTTTATAAGAATTAATAAATTTTTATCTTGTCAGTATATCATTTAATCTCTGTTATGGAATATTATTTTATAGTTGCTTTTCCTTTTGTGTTCGCACTGATTTTGTATATCAATTGGATTTTTGTGAAGAAATGGTGGCAGTTAATTATAAGGTTCATGCCCAAACCTGATGCGGTTACAGAATATCTTGATGACAATCAAGAGCGTACGCTGGGAAGTGAGTTTGATCAAATCGTTAAAGACCTTGAGGAGTTAAGAGTGTCAAGTAAGAAAAAAACAAAAGGTCTATTCAGAAGGGCACTAATGAAGACATGGTTTGTTCTTGCTTTTTGTTTTCTCATGCTGTTAGGGCCTGACAAAGAGGAATTGACTGGTGAAGTCGAGTTTAACCCAGATGATATAATTTTCCCTTTATTGATCTCACTGTTTCTTTCTTTGATAGGAGCGGGTATTTATTTTTTGATAAAGAAGGTACAGAATAAAGAAAAATTCACCCGAGTCTTTAAAAATGAATTGGTCGCTAAATTGGTGTCTTACATTAATCCCAACCTCACTTTTTTTGACAGAGGGATAGAATTGGAAGATTTTCAAAAAGCCGAATTGTTTAGAGGAGCATCTTTAGAAAGTGAAGATACTATCCAAGGTGAAATTGATGGGCAAGAAGTAATCGTTTCAGAATGTGTGAATATAAAAACACTACATGCGTCACATGAAAATCGATTGGAGATTTTCAGGGGGCTCTTTATACAATTTTCACTAAAGGATATAAATATCAAACACGGAGTGAAAATTATCCCCAAACAGCAATCAGAGGATAATGAAAATGTATTAGCTCGACCGTCTAGATATAAGAGGTGTTTCCTCAATAAAGAACATTTGTACAACCCGGAAATAGGAAATGAAAAGATTGATTTTTATTGTAAAGATGTCGAGGACGCGAGTAAGGTGTTGAATGATAGAAGTTTGAAAATAATAGATTATATATTTAGTAAGTATAATTATCAAGATGTCTTTTTGTCTTTCCAAGAAAATATGCTTTATGTGGCTATTGACTGGAATCAGGATCTGTTTGAGACAGATATGCTCTTGTCCAATAATTTGGTGCAGTCAGGTATTGCTAAAAAAATTCACGAAGAGTTACTCTTTGTGAATCAGATAATTACTGAAGTCAGTCTAATTAATAAAATTTGATCTAGCTGCTAATTAATATGCACTCGTGTTATTAGTTTTGGATAGAGCTTCAAGGTGAATAGATTATTTTCAGTTTTCTAAAAAACCAATTTTCTTATTTTATACTATTAAATACTAGGCTAAATTCGAGTACCATCAACTTTTTCCTAGTGATCATTAAACAATTATTATTTTGAGCATTTGAATGACCGTTAAGAAATTAATATATACTTCAGTTTTACTACTGTGTTTTCACCTTGCCTCGACTGCTCGGGAAGGAAGGCTGGCACTTGTGATTGGTAATTCTGATTACCAACACGTCACTCAGCTCAAAAACCCTATCAATGATGCCGAAGACATGGCGGAGAAACTTCGTCAATTAGATTTCGATGTGATGCTGTTTACCAATTTGGATAAAGATTCCATGAAATTGGTCATACGGGCCTATGGTAAACGACTAAGAGACTATGAAACGGGTTTGTTCTTTTACGCCGGTCATGGGGTAGAAGTCGGTGGCAATAATTATTTCGTTCCTGTGGATTCGGATGCCAAAAGTGTAGAGGAGGTAAAGCAAAAAAACGTCGCAATATTTGGGTTGATTTCTGCTATGCGTATCTCTCATTGCAAGACCAAAATCATCATATTGGATGCTTGTCGTAATAATCCATTTCCTTATAGCAAAGGGCAAGAATCTGGTGGGTTGGCACTGATGGATGCTCCCGAAGGGTCAATCGTCTGTTTCTCAACAAGCCCAGGTCGTACCGCCTCGGATGGGTCTGGTGACAATGGCTTGTATACCGAATCCATGTTGAAGCATATCATGACACCTGATTTGGAATTGGGAGAATTCTTTCATCGTGTAAGAGCGGATGTTTTGGATCAATCCAATAAAGGGCAAATTCCTTGGGAGACTACTTCTTTGACAGATAATTTTGTGTTCAATATCACCCCTGAGATGAGTATGAGTACACGAATTATTGAAGGAGATAAGGCTGTGTTTAAGGGGTACGGCACTTTGCATGCTCAATCGAATATCTTGAATGTGAGCTACCAATGGTTTTTGAATAATGAGCTTTATGCCCATGGTGCGAGTCTTGATATCAAGCGTTCGGGTTATTACTTTGCAAAAGGAACTTCTCCACAAGGGCAACAGGCCATAACCGATAGTATTTTGGTAACCGTACAATCTCTAGTCAAACCACAGGTTAAGGTAAAGGAAGGGGATGAGGTCAAATTTGATGGGTATGGAGAATTGCATGGTTTGAGTAATATGACGGGTAGTTTTAACTGGTATCGTGACGGGCAATTGATAAGTGATGAGCATTCAATAGTAGTATCAAAAACAGGGGTGTATAATGTGGAGATAAGAACGGTGGAAAATGAATTGGCAAGTTCTGGTTTTGTAACAGTCAAAGTCAAACAACCTAAAGTCACCATTGTTCTTGGTAATTCAGAAATGTATAGGCAATACGAGGAGCAGTTTCAAGAAGACTTTTCAGAAGTGTTTGAAGTTGAATTCATGAAGATGAGGGATTTTAAAAAACAGGAAAACACTTCTTTTAAGGACCCTTATTTTATCATGCTGTCGGATGATATGAAGGAGGTAGGGGAGTATGAAAAGAGCAAAGATTACCAATTGACACTGCCTTTATTTACACAGTATTTCGGGCTATATGCTAAAGATACTTTATCTAATGTGTCAGTGGTGTATGCAAGAGAGCGTGATAGAAATTACATTTCAATATTTGAGAAGTTATTAGAGAGAGAATTGACTTATGTGTTTTCTTCAGATACGGAATATGAAAGTGCATTGTTGAATCAGTCCGGTGTGTTATTTCTTCATTTGAGTCAGTCGAGATTGGGACAACATGATTTTAAATCCAAGTATGGATTGCATACCAATATTGGACATTATAATGATCAAGGGAAATACTTGTTAATAAATGGTCATTTGGCTGTTGATTCCTTTTTAATCGGAAGTACAGAAGCTAAGTATACAAAAGATTATAAAGTGCTAATTGGGCAGTTTATGTACTTGAAAAGTCGTGTTCAAATGCATTTGGATTATATACATTCTTGTAAAACTATTATTGGTGGATCTACAATTCCTGTACATGAGGGATTGTTCTATGAGCTAAGTCAAAACCCAACTAACTGTCGATAAATTGAAAAATATAAAATACAGTTGTATCATTCTCTTATTATCCATGTTGTCCCATTATGTGGAGGCTCAGTTTGGTTATTTGACTGGTCATGTCAAAGATAAGTTTGGGCCTGTTTATGAAGCTGAGATAAGTTTGGAGAATACGCCTTACGGGATCAGTACAGAAATAGATGGCTACTTTGCTTTTCAACTCGATACGGGCAAGTATGTATTGGTTATTGTAAAACCAGGCTATAGGCCTTTACGTCAAAATGTTATTGTCAATGATTTTCAAACTACGAAAATTGATATTGTTTTAGAGTCTACCATATTGGAGCAGGCAGTTTCATCAGGGTCTCTATCTAAAGAATCTGTGCGGCAGATGGAATCTTCGGTACCTATTGATGTGATTGATGGTAAAGACATCATGAATACCAATCAAGCCAACTTGAGTGCAGCTTTGCATTATTTGATTCCAACCTTGTATGGAGTGGATCAGACAATTGCAGATGGTACTGATTTCGTCTCACCAGTATCTATGCGTGGGTTAAGTCCGGATCAGCTTTTGGTCTTGGTCAACGGCAAGAGACGTCATAAAAGTTCGTTGGTACATGTCAACGGTACGTTTGGTCGTGGTGCAGCAGGGACAGATCTCAATACGATACCTATGGCTTCTATTGATCATATAGAAGTTTTGAGATATGGAGCAGCTGCACAATATGGGTCAGATGCTATATCTGGTGTATTAAATATTGTATTGAAAAAGGGTGATGAAGGCGTGTTCTTCCAAGGGGAATTAGGAACAACAAATGAAGGAGATGGTCAGGTTATGAAGATAGTTGGTAATTACGGTTTTAAAATTGGACCTAAGGGTCACATGAATATTGCAATGGAGTTCAATCAAAAAGAGGCCATTAATCGATCTGATAGTTATACAGGAATGATCTATGATGACGAACGAGACAATAACAGTAGTTTGCGCAATGAGTTTTTTGATCAAACAGGTTATGATCAAAAAAGAGTTATGTCTGTAGGAGGAGCCAAAACGCAAAATGCTACGCTCAATTTTAACGGAAAATTAGAAATAGTTGAAGATGTGGAATTGTATTTTTTCGGTGGTCTGAATTATCGAAAAGGAGAGTCAACGGGCTTTTATAGATTACCATATGACTCTGCAAAGGTGGTTCATAGTCTGTACCCATTAGGTTTTAGCCCTGAGATACATCCCACTATTTTTGATCGTTCGTTTGTCATTGGTGAACGAGGGAAAATCAATAATTGGTTCATGGATGTCAGTCTTAATATTGGAAATAACTCTTTCGAATATGCAATTGAAAATTCCCTCAACGCTTCTATGGGGATCAATTCTCCAATCTCTACTAAAGCGGGAGGGTTTGATTATGGGCATAAGATTGTGAGCGTTAATTTGACTAGGTCATTGGATACGTTTGTTCCATTAAATATATCATTGGGTGGTGAGTATCGTCTTGAAAATTATGGCATTAGAGTTGGTGACGAAAGCTCATATGTCAATGGAGGGGATAGTACTGTTTCAGGGATTCATAGAGAAATTGGATTTCAGGTGTTTACTGGATTCACACCTGAAAACGAAGTAGCTAAAATCAGGTCAAATATGGCGGGTTTTATTGAATTGAAAGCGGATGTGACGCCTAAGTTAGAACTGATTGTGGCAGCAAGGATTGAATCTTATTTTAATGCCTATGGTCCTAATATTAGCTTCAAGGCTACTGGTCGTTATAAGTTCTCTGATTTCGCTATTGTGAGAGGAGGTTATAGTACAGGTTTCAAAGCGCCAAGTTTGCACCAGTTGTATTACAGTAGAGTGAGTACCCAGTTTGTTAATGGAGACGCGGTTCGTGTGGCTAATTTTAATAACGAAAGCCCAGTAACACAAGCTTTTGGAATCTCTGAATTGAGCCCGGAATTGTCAAGAAACTACAGTGTAGGGATGACCTCTCGACCAATAAGAAACTTCTCAACAAGTTTGGACTATTATAGAATTGATATAGATGATCGCATCGTGCTAACTGGGCAGTTCAAACAATCTGATGATCCTATCTATGAGGAGATTTTAGAACCTCTGGGAGTTGAATCCGCTCAATTTTTTACCAATGCAGTCGCTACTACCACGAGTGGGATTGATTATTTTTTGAACTACAAATTTCTAAAAGAGTCAAACGAATTGAATGTGGCGTTGGGTTATAATTACTCTAAGACAGAGGTTACTGAGGTCAATGCCTCTGAAATCTTAAATGAAAAGAAGGACATCTTATTTGGGAGAGAAGAAATATCCAGGTTAGAGTCTAATATTCCCTTGCATAAAATGATTTTGAACATTAGCTATTCTACTGAGAAGCTTGCCTTTAATGTTCGTAATACTTATTTCGGAAAAGTCTATTATGTGCATCCTGACGATGGTAACTCTGACAATTGGTTGTTGAATGAGAACTCAGGTCAAGTAGAATCAAGAGATCAAGAATTCTCTAGTAAAGTGATTACAGATGTGGCAGTAACCTATCAATTGGTTTCCAAAGTACGGTTGACAGTAGGTGCCAATAACCTGTTCAATATCTACCCTGATAAGCAAACACACTCAGCAAATATCAATGAAGGGCGGTTTGTCTATAGCAGGAGAGTACAGCAGTTTGGGATGGGTGGAGCGTATTACTTTGCCTCTATGAGGTTTAGTCTTTAGTGGATTAACCAAGCAGTTTCTATAGCATCTATTGAGCCTTTCAGTCCCATCGGCAGCTTGAGACGTTCGAGATTTTTTATTTGATAGGTTGAGTCGTAATGTGTCAAGACTTCTTCTTGGTCAATAGAAAAAGGAGGTCCATCCGCAATAGACTGATCGTATTCAAAACAAATTAAAAGCTGCCTGGCTTCATTGGTCATCTGGATCAGATGTTTGGAATACTGTTGTCTAGTCTCCAAAGGGAGTGCAACTAAGGCAGCTCGGTCATAGACTGCATCTACCGACCCGATTATTTCTTTTGTGATATCAAATATGTCTCCAACGAAAATGTCAATTCGGTCAGCTGAATAATGTGTCAACGGACCATTGATATTGATTTGAGGTGTAAGATTCAATTCTTCAAATAATTGATCAATAGCTATAGGGCTCAGTTCAGCACCTTTGACATGATAACCTGCGTCTAACAGCCATGCGATGTCTTTCGTTTTTCCACATAATGGAAGGAAAAGAGTATCACCTTTGTTTAGTTTCAAAGCAGGAAGATGCTTCGTCAGTATGGGGTTTGCCTCACTGAGATGGAAGCCAATTTGATTTTGCTCCCATTTGTTATGCCAAAATTCTGCTTTCACTTGACTATTTTTTAGCTATCCTGTCAGAAAAATGTTTTGTTTTTCCGTTTAAGGATTTGAGATATAGTTGTTCTACCTCTTCGCGTGCCCATTGGATTCTTCTCAAAAACTCCAAACTTGATTTGATCGTAGGGTTGTTTTTAAAACAATTGATTCTTACTCTTTGGCTTAATTGTTCCCAACCGTATAATTCAACCAGATAGTCTAATATTTCGGTTAATTTGATCCCGTGTAGAGGATTGTTTTTTTGCTCTTCCGGGGCGTTTTCGTTTCTTTTCATTAAAATCCTGCGTCTAGATTAAATTCAACTTGTTTTTTTGTCATCGGGTGTAGGAACGAAATATATGCTGCATGCAAATACATTCTTTTATTGGTCTTCCCATATAAGTCGTCCCCGACTATAGCCGTGTTAAGTCCCTTAGGGTGTGCCGCATGCATGCGTAATTGATGCGTACGGCCTGTAATAGGACTAAATTCAACTTTTGTAATATCGTCTTTTCTTTCCAAAATTCGCCATAGTGTCTTGGCGGTTTTGCCATGTTCGTAACACACCAGTTGTCTAGGGCGGTCTTCATAGTCAGGCCTCAACGGCAAATCTATGATGCCCTCTTCTCCTTCCAATGGGCCATCTAAAATTGCGATGTATTTTTTTCTGACATGTTTGGTTCTGAACTGATCTTGAAGGATCTGATGACTCTCTTTGGTTTTGGCAATGATCATAATCCCGCTAGTCGCTCTGTCTAAACGATGTACCATCAAAGGGCCTGTTGATTCGGGATATTTTTTTTCCATTCGTTCTTGGACAGAGTCTGCGTTGGTTTTGCCGGGTACAGACAAGAACTCATGTGGTTTGTGAATCACGGCTATGAAATCATCTTCGTATAAAGTGTGGATCTCTTTTGATGAAGTGTCGATGGATTCCATTGGGCTCTTCTCTACATCCAAGCCGATCAGCATATGAGATAGGATAGGATGGCACTTTCCTTTGCAAGACGGATAGAAGTGGCCGTGTTTTCTGACTTCTGAATTAGGTGCTTGTCCCCACCAGAATTCAGCCATTGCGATAGGGGTCAAATCATGTTGGTAGGCGTATTGTAGTAGCTTGGGTGCACAGCAATCTCCTGCGCCCGTTGGAGGGATTTTGAATGCTGTTTGCTCAAATATGTCTGCTAGTCCTTTGGTTTCTCCATGCTGATTGAGGAACTGATACTTGTTAAATATCTGTTTTTGAAGATCAGAGGACATCTTTTTTCTTTTCTTCTTTATTGAATCAATTTGATTTTCAAAAGTGGCCACCAGAATCTTCTGTTCTTCTATTTTTTTCTTCCAAGTTCTTTTTAGATCCTTGAATTCATAATGCTCTCGGGTACTCTGGCTTTTGAGTTTTTGATCAAAAGAGTTGAATTCATCTGGGGTTAAATCTTTCGCTGCTTCTCGCTCTTCTTTTCTGAGTTGCTTGGCGTGCTTGATTGTGCTTTTCTTAGCTTCGATCTCAGGAATTGAGATGGTCAACATAGTGGCTAAACCTTCTTTGGATAGTGTATAGTCGCTAGAGGATTCAACTGATAATAGTTCTCTGTTGACCACATTGACCTCTTCTTCTCCTTTTCGATAGAAGCTACCATTATTTAGAATCTCTACTAAGGGTGGTACAAAACCTGGTAAATCAGTTGATTCAGCTAATTTCCCCGAGAATGCAGACAAGTGACCGATCTCACCTTGCGGATTTTTGACAATCATGACCCCCATCATTTTCCCAATATTGATACCTTCTAGATGGTGATCAATGCCAAAATCATGCGTCCAATTTTGTTGGGTATTTAAATGGTTTTGTAATCGTTCTACTGCCATCAAGGCGAGTGGGTGAGGCGCGTAGAAAAATGGATAAGTGAACTGGCGAGGTAATTCAATATCACCTCGATCTAGTTTGTGAAAACACTCCTCCAATCCTTTTCCCTCGTTCATGTTGCAAAGGAAATGGAATCCTATTAAGGATCCGCTGAATTGTCATACATTTTTGTTATAGTTCTGCTCTCACTTTTTTACCAAAAAAATATTTTACTCCAATTCTATAGTGTACGTAGTTGGTTAATGATTCATAATTTCCCTCATCTAATGACTGATCTTCTTCAGTGACGCTACGATATTGGGTGTTGGAACCAGTGTTAGCTGTGACCCCAGCATCTAACCAAACTCTGTTGTGATAGCTACCCTCCCCACGGAGTATGCCACTAATGTTAAGTCTTACTCCACCACCAAGTCCCATGTTAAATGAAGTTCCATGCCATTTGAATTCATCTTCGAAATAAGGATTTACTTCTTCCGCTGTTTTGCTGCTAAAGAAACTGGTATAGCCCATTTGGCCTTCAGCATAAAGTTGTGCTAATGGAGATTGATAAAGATTGTATTGGACCAAAGCATGCATATTGTAAAAGCAGTCTTCTTCATAAATATTGAGCTCTTCACCTGCTGGTGTTTCTACGGTATAAGTGAAATCAGTGTACATGGCGACACCTGTTTCTAGCCCAATGAGGAGACGTTGAGATTTGCCGATAGCATGAACATAATTGATACTGAGACCTACAGGGTTTCGAGAAGTGTTATTGTTGAATTCTCCGGTGGCATCAAATATTGATGCGTTGAGACCAAGGTATTGTGCTTGAGTACTGAAGGTCAATAGTAGACCTGCGATGATGAGTAAGTTAATTTTCATAGTTTAGGTTGTTTTTGATATCTAACGAAGATCGTATGAAAATAATATTTTAGGAAGGAATTATTATTCCAATTACTAAAAGATTAGAAATTATCACTTC
Organism: Reichenbachiella sp.; assembly: GCA_051531955.1. GTDB lineage: Bacteria > Bacteroidota > Bacteroidia > Cytophagales > Cyclobacteriaceae > Reichenbachiella. The sequence continues at coordinate 59,410 of JAOPTS010000041.1, read as the reverse complement.
CATATTCTATTTTGCACTTAAACATTTTAGGAGATGAATTTTAGAAAATTAGGAAAGACAGGTTTTGATATCTCAGAGGTTTCTTTGGGGACTTGGCAAGTAGGAGGGGAATGGGGGTCGGGTTTTGATCATCGTTTGGCGAGCAATATTTTATCAGAAGCCATAGATCGAGGAGTTAACTTCATAGATACCGCTGATGTATATGAGAATGGGGAAAGTGAAATAGCTGTAGGTCGTGCAGTTAAAAATGCTGATAAACGAATTTATGTAGCCACCAAATGCGGAAGGAACATCAATCCTCATGTGAATGAAGGGTATACTCCACAAGTGCTAAGGAGCTATGTAGAAGACTCATTGCGGCGTATGGACTTGGAGTGTATTGACTTGATTCAGTTGCATTGCCCACCCAACCAAGTTTTTTATCGTTCTGAAATTTTCGAGGAGTTTGATAAATTAAAGCAGGAAGGTAAAATCTTGAACCTTGGAGTGAGCGTGGAGAAAGTGGAGGAAGGAATAAAAGCACTTGAATTTGAGAATGTGACTACTGTTCAGCTTATCTATAATATGTTTCGTCAGAGGCCACAGGATAAGTTTTTTGAGTTAGCTAAGGCAAAGGATGTGGGGGTCATTGTTAGAGTTCCGTTGGCGAGTGGCCTTTTGACAGGGAAATTTCATAGGGGGAGTTCGTTTACAACCGATGACCATAGGAATTTCAATAGAAATGGAGAAATGTTTGACAAAGGGGAGACGTTTGCCGGTATTCCTTTTGAAAAAGGCCTAGACGCAGTAGAGGAACTCAAAGCGCTATTTCCAGGAAAGAAACTAACTCAAATGGCAATTAAATGGATTTTAAGGAAGCCAGAAGTGAGTTGTATTATACCAGGTTCGTCAAATACTGATCAGTTAGTTTCTAATCTTTCAGCCATGCATGAGGATGATTTGACCGCAGCAGAGGTGAGTCAAATTGAGACCATTTATGATGCTCAAATCAAAACGTTTGTTCATCAAGCTTGGTAGCGTTCATAGTATTCGTATTAAAAGAACATGTTACAATTGAAGCTGAAACCAGTGACGCCAATGTGTCGGGTTGTATTATTTATTGGAGTTACTCCTTGGTATAATTCTATTCCGATTAAAAATGCATCTGAACCTGAGTATGCGAACTTTAGATTGTAGGTAGAGGTATGGTTACCTTGTATTGACAATGCATTGACAATCGTATTGGAAGTTGCACCTATGATTACCGATAGTGGGATTTTGATTAACTGTTCCAGATCAAAATCTATATTACCTGCAATGAAGTACTGTAATTCGGAAGCTCCTCTAACTAGCGTTTCGCCATAGACAATTTTGGTATCTAGATTGAAACCAATCAAGGATACAGGGGCAATGGCCAAAACAACCCCTCCGCCTGTTAATAGGGAAGGTACTTTTTTTGTCACTTGTGTAGTTTGATCACCATCTATCAAGTCTTTCACGTATTGTGTTACATCTACAACTTGTGCATTGATATTAGTCATAGATACGAAAGCAGATAGTTGATGATACTTACTTTTTGAAACTAGAAATTTAACCCCTGACTCTACAGAGGTGATGGTGTTGATTCCTTGTGTTAAAATAGAGGTGACGCCTGTACCTGTTCTTGCAGCATAATCAAATCGTAAATAGAATGCAGCCCAGTCTTTTACTTTCTGATTATAAGTTAATCCAAAGCCTAAAAATAATAATTCGTTATCCCATTTTATAAGTGTAGAATCGCCAACAGGAATCCCATCAACAGTAAATTCATTAGTTTCTCCAATCCCAAAATTGATGGCGAAATTGGTCCTGATGAAAGGAGACCTCATGTCCTGAAATGATTGGCATTTGTGGCCATTGAGTATGGGGGTCAAACTGTTTTCAATTGCCAATGAATCTTGCGCATTGGCGTGAAAAGCAATGAGAAAAATACCTATCGAAAGAGCTAGTAGTTTGATACTCATTTTTTTCTTTCATTTAATATTGGAAGTATCCATGCAAATCTGGTTTCTCCGGATGATAGTTTTAACCTTGGGAGGAAATCATCATTAATATTCCTGAAATTGTCAGTGATGTTGACGACTCCTTGATTGTAAAAAAGGTCAATTGTAAAAGCTTGATGAAACAAGTTGAATCTGTACCCGATATTTAAAGAGCCAGATAGATTATACTTTTTTACATTCTCAGGAGTGAATGTTTCACCTGTAGAAATATTTTTCCCTTCTGCAATGAATATGTAGTCATAGATGACACCCACTGAAAATTGCCAATGTTTATTGTCACTGATCAACCTGAGGTAAGCAGGGAATGAAATGCAATGAAAAATGAACTCTTCAGACGCCAACCATTGTTCTGATTCTTCGTCTTTTTCATCGTATTCTAAATTCTCTTCATACATAGTTCCTCCTTGTTGTTTGTAACTTGGCGTGAAGGCGATTGCGACATCATCTTTGATCGCATATTCAATAGAGACTCCATATTGATAAGAATGGTTAATCCCGAATTTCACTTCAGAGAAACTGCTGAGTCGGTCTCCTTCCAATTGAGTTGTTACACTGCCGAAATAGATTCCAGATCTAAATTGAGCGTAGGAGTAACTAATATTTAGGAGGATTATGCAGAGAGTAAAAAGAGCTGCTTTTTTCATAGATAGCCAAAGGTATTGCTAAAAATGAATAAGTAAAGACTAAAATTTTATAGGAATATAAATATTTAGTCGAGTATAGAATATATTATCATTTTTGTCATTACTGCCCCATTGAGAGATATTGTCAATGTAATCTGTCATTGTATTTAGAAAGCTTGATTGAAGGCCAAGAGACCATGAGTTGGATAGCTCGTATTTGATACCAAGACTGGTAGGGAGCATGATGGTGATATTGCCGTAGGACTCATTGAGTGGACGAGTTTCATTGTTGTCACTTAGGTCATGGCCAAATTCGTCTTTAGGAGAAAAACGAAGAATACCTATGCCTTGCGCTAAGTAAATTTTTAATTTGTCTCTATCTATGATGTTGTATTGCGCTTCGAAATGAAACCCTATAAGAGAGGATTTAAAATAAGTATTAGGGCTAGTAGGATTGCCACTACCGTCATCAAAAGTATAATCTAGTTCATTGCCACTAACCTGACCTATGGTAAGTTGTAGGTTGCCATTAAAGCGTTTTTCGTTATTGAATTTCAGTCCTGCATGAACAACTAAATTTCCTCCACCATACCCATCACCCAAATCTCCTTTGTACTGTGCAGAACCTACTCCGATGAAAAATGCTTTTTGCTTTTTAACATAACTGGAGTCTTGTGCTAGAAGCGAGTTGCTGATTAGAAGGGATGATATGATGAGCCAAATAAATTTCAAGTAGTCGAAATTAACCTTAAAGTTGAAAGGGTAAAAAAATAACCGAGCATTTATAATACTCGGTTATTAAATAAATATTGTGTTGTTAGAATAACAATTATAGACTCGACATGTCGAAAGAGTCCATAAACGCTGTTGTGAACTGACCAGACTTGAAGGTTTCGTCTTCCATCAATTTGATATGGAATGGAATAGTTGTTTTTACACCTTCAATCACAAATTCTTCCAAAGCTCTTTTCATTCTTACCAATGCTTCTTCTCTAGTTTGAGCTGAGATAATCAGCTTAGCTATCATAGAATCATAGTTAGGAGGAATCGTATAACCAGTATATACATGGCTGTCCACTCTTACTCCATGACCACCTGGTATATGAAGATTAGTAATCTTACCTGGAGATGGTCTGAAATCCTTAGTTGGATCCTCTGCATTGATTCTACATTCAATGGCATGCATCTTTGGTAAATAGTTTTCTCCAGAGATAGGAATGCCTGCTGCTACTTTGATCTGTTCTTTGATCAAATCAAAATCGGTTACTTCCTCAGTAATTGGATGTTCAACTTGGATTCTAGTATTCATTTCCATGAAGTAGAAATCACCATGTTTGTCCAATAAGAATTCAACCGTTCCAGCTCCTTCGTATTTGATCGCTTCAGCACCTGCTATAGCTGCCGTGCCCATTTTTTCACGAAGTTCAGTCGTCATCACACTAGACGGACAAGGGGTCTCTTCAGTAAGCTTTTGGTGTCTTCTCTGTATAGAACAATCTCTTTCGGACAAATGGCAAGCTTTACCAAGGCTATCTCCTACGATTTGGATTTCAACGTGACGAGGCTCTTCAATGAATTTCTCCAAATACATACCGTCGTTACCGAAGGCTGCTTTTGATTCCTGTCTTGCATCATCCCAAGCTTTTTGGAATTCACTGTCTTTTCGAATGATACGCATCCCTCTACCACCACCACCAGCTGTCGCCTTGATAATAACAGGGTATTTCACCACATTAGCTAATTTGATACCTTGTGCTACTGAGTCTAACAAACCTACAGATCCAGGGATAGTAGGTACACCAGCTTTTTTCATTGTTTCCTTAGCAGTTGCCTTGTCACCCATACGGTTGATCATGTCTGCACTAGCACCGATAAATTTGATGTTGTATTCTTCACAAACTTTAGCAAATTCTGCATTCTCAGACAAGAAGCCATACCCAGGGTGGATGGCATCTGCATTCGTGATTTCTGCTGCAGAAATTATTTTTTTGATATCCAAGTAAGACTGATTACTTGGTGGAGGTCCTATACAAACTGCTTCGTCAGCAAATCTTACGTGTAAACTTTCTGCATCGGCAGTAGAGTAGACCGCTACTGTGCGGATGCCCATTTCTTTACAAGTACGGATAATCCTTAGGGCAATTTCTCCCCTGTTGGCAATTAAAATTTTCTTAAACACTTTTAATGTATTTAAATGAGGGAAATATTAAGAAGGATCTACCAAGTATAATGGCTGATCGTACTCTACAGGTTGCGCATCGTCAACTAGTATCTCTACGATAGTACCAGACACTTCTGATTCGATCTCGTTGAACAACTTCATTGCTTCAACAATACAAACTGGATCACCTACACTTACTCTATCGCCTACGCTTTTGAATGCAGGAGATTCAGGATTTGGAGAGCCATAGAAAGTGCCAATCATTGGTGACTTAATTTCAATTAAATTACTTTTTGCTGCTGGAGCAGCAGCTGGTGTAGTAGGTGCTGCAGGTGCCGGTGCAGCAAGAGGTGCGGCAGCTAAAGGAGCAGCGGCTCTTTCAATAACAGTAGTGTCATTGCTACGCTTTACTTTTATCTTGAATTCTTCCGTTTCAATATTTACTTCTTCTAACCCCGAATTAGTAAGGAAGTCTATTAAATCTTTAATTTCTTTAACCTTCATTTGATTGATGTTTTTTCTAAGACTAGTTTTTATTAGTCTGTATTTTACAAATTAAGACAATCGTCTAGTTATTTTAAATATAAAAGAGTGAAGAATTACTTCTTTACTCTTTCAACGTACGCTCCTGTTTTACTTTCTATTTTTAATACGTCCCCTTGATTCACGAATAAAGGTACTTGTATTTCTGCACCTGTTTCTACAGTTGCAGACTTACTTGCGTTAGTTGCAGTGTCCCCTTTCAAACCAGGTTCGGTATAAGTTACCTCAACGATGATATGGTTTGGCAATTCACATCCAAGAATTAAATCCTCTTCATCATGAAAGATCACGGTCACTTCTTGACCATCTTTCAAAAATTGTGGTGCATCGATGACCTCTTTTTGTAAGGCTACTTGCTCATAAGTATTGCTGTCCATGAAATTGTAACCCATATCATCTTTGTAAAGATATTGGTAATCTCTTCTTTCAATTCTCGCAGTAGTTATTTTATGCCCTGCAGTAAAAGTATTGTCTAGTACTTTTCCTGTTTTTACATTTCTCAACTTGGTTCTAACGAACGCAGGACCTTTTCCTGGTTTTACGTGTTGGAAGTCAATGATGAAGTACAATCCGTTGTTGTACTCAATACACATTCCGTTTTTAAAATCTGAAGTACTTGCCATTATAATGTATACTTTATGAGTATGTTTTTATTTGGGATCGTAAGCCCACTTTAACCAAAGAGAACCCCATGTAAATCCACCACCAAAAGCAGCTAAGATTATATTGTCCCCTTTCTTTAATTGATTTTCATAGTCCCATAAACAAAGCGGTAGGGTTCCAGCAGTTGTGTTACCGTACTTTTGAATATTGATCATGACCTTTTCATCATCTACTCCCATGCGTCTTGCAGTAGCGTCGATAATTCTTTTGTTGGCCTGATGAGGTACTAGCCAAGAAATATCCTCTCCTGAGAGATTATTCTTTTCCATTATCTCAGCAGATACGTCTGCCATTTTAGTTACAGCAAACTTGAAGACTGTAGCACCTTCTTGGAAAGCATAATGTTTTCTAGCTTGAACAGATTCTATGGTAGCTGGCATTCTACTTCCTCCGCCAGGCATGCCAAGATAATTGGCCCCCGAACCGTCGGTTTTAAGAATCGCATCCATGACACCATTGCCTTCGTCGTTGGCCTCTAACATCACGGCTCCACCGCCATCACCAAAGATGATGCAGGTAGTACGGTCTGTATAATCAACTATTGACGACATTTTGTCGGCACCTACAATGATTATTTTTTTGTAAGTTCCTGCCTCAATAAATTGTGCACCTGTAGATAGGGCATATAAAAATCCAGAACAGGCTGCAGACATGTCAAAACTAAACGAATTGGTAGCTCCAATTTGATCAGCTATGATGTTGGCAGTGGCAGGAAAAGGCATGTCGGGAGTGACAGTTGCGCAGATAATTAGATCTACGTCCTTGGCATCAATACCGGTTTTCTCCAAAAGGCCTTTACAAGCCTCTATACCAATAACAGAGGTTCCTTGACCTTCTCCTTTTAAAATTCTTCTTTCCTTGATACCAGTTCTGGATGTTATCCACTCATCGTTGGTATCTACTATGGTCTCTAATTCTGCATTGGTCAAGACGTAATCAGGTACCCAGCCCTGGACGCCTGTAATAGCAGCTCTAATTTTGCTCATTCGAAGATATTATTGTACAAATTAAACAGGTTGAAGTTGTTGTTGAAATTGGGCTTAATTGGATCGGCAATTTAAGCAAATATTTCAGTATTGAAAGCTTGTTTTAATAGCATTACATAAATGTATGCATGCATAATTTTCTATAAACACAGAAAGTCTGCTTAAAAAGCAGACTTCAAGTATTTTCCTTAAGCACAAATTTCTTAAGCTGCTACTTCTTTTTCAATCACCATTTTACCTTTGTAAAAAAGGTTTCCTTCGTGCCAGTAAGCTCTATGTGGTAAATGTGCTTCCCCAGTTGTCGCACAGATAATATAACTTTTAGCCTCAGTCTTATAGTGAGTTCTTCTCTTGTCTCTTCTCTGTTTGGAGATCTTGCGTTTAGGATGCGCCATAGTTTTGTAATTTAAGTGTTCCTAATTCTTTTTAATATTTTTTAATGCTTCCCAACGGGGATCCATTATTTCATCATCTGTCGCTTCCTCTTCTTCAGTTTCCTCATCTTCAGATGAATAAACTAATTCTAATTCTACGTCCTCATCCTCTTCTTCCTCTTCAAAATCCGGATGAAGTTTTTTCATCGGTACAGCTAGTGTCAAGTAGTCGTATAGATTTTTTTCAAAATGTATATCCTGTTGACTATTTGGGATAGTCCATATTTCGTCATGGCTATCGTCATATTTCTCACCGTACTTCAAAATGAGCTGTTCTTCAATATCAATCTGATAGTCAAACTCCTCTGCGCTTCTATCACAAATCATATCTAGATGTCCTGTGATGTGAAAGTTAACTTCAATGAGTCTGTCTTTTTTCACTAGCTCAATCTTGCAAATTCCTTTACCAGATTCAACTATACTATCTTCATGTTTTTTGAAGAGCTGCTCATCAAATTCAAATTCAAAATCATGGCTCCCATGTTTGAGGCCAAAAATGTCAATTCGGAATTGTTTGCTCTTCATCATTTCCTCTTCTCAGAAAATTAAGTGCGCAAAAATAGAGATATAATATGAGTAATTAAAATGTATTTAATAAAATTGATAATTATCTTCACATTCAAAGTGTTCACACCCTTAGATTTATGCGAGAATTACTGAAAGAAAAGTATGGTGAGGTGTTTCAGAAGGAGTTACTGGAACAAATTGATGCCAGTGGAATCTATAGAGAATTTAATACAGGAGATAAATTAATTGATTACGGCAAGTATGTGAAGTCAGTGCCTTTGGTGCTCGAAGGTGCTATTCGTATCATAAGAGAAGATGAAAAAGGTAATGAATTGTTCCTTTATTATCTAGGTGGAGGTGATACATGTGCCATGTCCATGACTTGTTGTGTCCATCACAAAAAGAGTGAAATCAAAGCTATTGTAGAAAATGATGCGAAAGTGTTGATGATTCCGCTGCAGTATATGGATGAATGGATGAATTACTCTGATTGGCGTCAATTTGTATTTGGATCATACAATTCGAGATTCGAAGAGATACTCTCTGCTTTGGACTCTGTTGCTTTTTTGAATTTGGATGTTCGATTGATGAACTACCTATTGGACATCAAACAAAACACTGGGAGCTTTGAAATTACTCGGACTCATCAGGAGTTAGCCAATGACTTGGGTACTTCACGTGTGGTGATCAGTCGATTGTTAAAGAAGCTAGAGCAAGAAGATAAAATAGAATTGCATCGTAATCTCATTGAGATATTATAACTGTAACTTAAGTTACTCTTATTGACTGCTATTCATGATAGTTTTGTCAAATCACAAACCTAGTAGTTAATGGAAAAAATATTTCCCATTGTAAGTGCGCTAAAGAATTATTCGAGCAGTCTTTTTAAATCGGATCTGAATGCTGGTTTGGTATCTGGTACCATATTGATCCCTCAAGGAATGGCATATGCTATGATAGCAGGGTTGCCTCCTGTATATGGATTATACACGGCTATATTTCCTTTATTAATCTATTCTCTTTTTGGTTCTTCAAGACAATTAGCAATTGGACCTGTAGCGATGGATTCGTTGCTAGTAGCAACTGGTATCTCTACAATCGTGGCTATCGGAGAGAATAACTACGTAATGATTGCAGTGTTTTTGGCATTCTTGGTAGGTGTTATTCAAGTCTTTTTAGGCATCTTTCGTTTGGGTTTTTTGACGAATTTTTTATCGCGACCGGTCATCACGGGGTTTACTTCTGCGGTCGCGATCATGATAGGTTTGGGGCAGTTAAAACATATTATTGGAGTGAAGGTTTCTAATAGTAAGTATTTGCATCAGCTCACGATTAATTTGTTTCAGCAACTAGGTGAGCTACACCTTTACACTTTATTGGTGGGAGGATCCGCTATCATTTTTTTGGTGCTGGCGAAAAAGGTGAAAATTAAAATTCCTTTTTTGATGGTCATTGTGATTTTGGGAGTCGGGTTTTCTTACTTCCTGGATTTTGAGTCGAATGGGGTAACAGTAGTGGGCTTCATTCCAAAAGGAATACCCAAAATTGCTTTTCATTGGTTGGATTATAGCTTAATCAAGCAGGTATTGCCAGTAGCAGCAACATTGGCTGTGATTGGTTTTTTGGAGGCTTATTCGTTGTCTAAGACGCTTTTGGTCAAACATAAAAATGAATATAAACTGGAAGCAAATAGAGAGTTATTTGCTTTAGGAATGAGTAATATGATAGGTTCTTTTTTCAGTACTTATCCTGTTTCTGGTAGCTTTAGTCGTACTGCGGTACATGATCAAGCAGGAGCCAAAACTACTTTAGCGCTGGTATTCAGTGCCGGAATAGTCGCGTTTGCCTTGGCCTTCCTGACAGATTGGTTTTATTTCTTACCGAACTCGGTGTTAGCCGCTATTATCATTGTAGCAGTGGTCAAATTGGTAGATGTCAAAGAGTTTAAATATCTGTGGAAGACCGATCGGTCAGATTTTTCCATGTTATTAGCGTCGTTTTTGGGTACACTTTTATTGGGAGTAGAGTGGGGCGTTGTGTTGGGTGTCACCCTTTCTTTGGCGGTGTTAATTTATAAGACAGCTGTTCCGCATATGGCAGAGTTGGCAAAGGTTAAAGGGTCAAAGTATTATAAGAATATAGATCGATTCTCTGAGGTGGATCATAATCCAGATGTAGGGATACTACGTTTCGATGCAAGGTTATATTTTGCAAATGTCGGAGCGCTAATGGAACGCGTTGAGCAAATGATGCTTAAAAATTCAGAGATGAAGGTGTTTATATTGGATGGGCAGAGTATCACTGATGTTGACTCTACTGGGTTACGGACACTCTTGGATATCCATACGTTATGTGAGTCAAATAGTATAGGTTTTAAAATAGTCAGTTTGATAGGGCCGGTTAGAGATAAATTACAAAGCACAGGAATAGTTGATGTAATAGGGATTGACAATTTTCAAGAATCAATTGCGTTAGCGTTGAGCGCTGAAAGTGATAGAGAGTTCCCATTTCAAACCAATAATTAGCAACAAAGAATAATTTGGCAAGTAATTTGATTAGTCCTCTAATGAATTAGATCAATAGAGTTATGAGAAGTTTAGTTTTGATATTGTTGTTGTTGCTAGGGTTAGTAGTGGTGGTTTATGGTCAGGATAGAAAGGCTAAAAAAAAAGAAGCGCAGCAAGAAGCATATTTAGCGACCAAGGAAATAATCGAATCAGGTGCATATGGATTCGAGGCTACTTGGGCAACCACTCAGAAGGGTCGTAGGATTAACTTGATAGGTAACGGGAATAGTTTTGTAATGGAAGACGGGTATGTTACTGCGAATTTTCCATATTTTGGGGTTTCTCAAGTGCCTTCTATGACAGGTAATGGAGGGATCACAATGAATGGAGAAATTAAAGATCTTGAAGTCAAATACAAAGATAAAAAAATGAAGATGGTCGTAAGCTTCAAAACGAATGATAGCGAAACCAATGAGGGCTTAACTGTTTTTATCAATATAGGTAAGGGAGGGAATGTTTCAATGAGTGTATCCAGTACCAATAGGAGCCGGATCAGTTACGATGGAGAGTTGAAGGTCCTCGAAAAGGAAAAAGAATAAACAAAAGAAAGGCCACTCATTGAGTGGCCTTTCTTTTGTTTATTCTTTTATTCTGGAGTCTTTACTCCGGGATTGTCCTTCTTGAAATTCTTCCAAAAAGTGTCCACGGTTTCTTTCATGTCTTTTCTAAGATAGATCAAACCGAACAAGTTGGGCAGCGTCATCACTGCAATGGATATCCCTGCTAAGGACCAAATAATGGTGGTGTCAGTAAATGAGGCTAAGAAAAAACCAAGTACATATACGATACGATAATAAACAACTGATTTAGGACCGAACATAAATGTCATCGCTCTATCTCCATAATATGACCATGAGATTGCAGTGCTAAAGGCAAACAATAGAATACCTATCGAGACAATATATTTCCCGAATTCTCCAAAGAAGCCTCTACCAAAAGCAAGAGCAGTTAAAGGAGCACTGTGCATCAAGGATTTTCCTTTGAAGCTAATTTCAGGATCTATGGATTTCCCATTTTTAATAACTGTTTCTCCTGAGAAAGCTATTCCTTTTTTGAACACCTCAACTTCTTCAGCTAAGGATCTTGCATGTATGAATGATACTGGACTCGTGATGTTTCCTGATTCAGCAGTGATAGTCCCGTTGTATACAGGTAATGTTTCTACGCCTGATACATGTTGGTACAATTTGGTACGACCTTCTTCTGTACTATCGTCAAAATCGATTTGCGTTAAGATTTTAAGGTCAGAAGTTTGAAAATCGTTGACATGTTTTTGATTCCATACACCAGACGACAGTAAGACCATTCCTGTAATGGTACAGATAACGATAGTGTCGATGAAAGGCTCTAAGATGGCTACCATGCCTTCTGATACCGGTTCGTGTCCTTTAGCAGATGCGTGGGCGATCGGAGCGCTACCTTGTCCCGCTTCGTTTGAGAATAAACCACGGCCAACTCCTTTATTGAAAGCAAATGCGATGGATGCTCCTAAGAATCCGCCTGTTGCTGATGAACCTGAGAAAAGGTCAGCGAATATCGAGATGAACGACGGGATTAAATTTTCATAATTGTAAAGGATAACTGCAAATGCTCCAATGAAGTAGACGATGGCCATAGAGGGGACCAATTTTTCTGTAACCGCTGCGATTCTTTTGATTCCTCCTATGATTACAAACCCTAAAAGAACAGCTAGTACACCACCAGTGAGCATGTGGTCAATGCCAAATGTCGTGTTTAACGTATTAGAGATACTATTGATCTGAGGTAATGAACCTGTCCCGAATGAAGATAAGACCGTAGCGATTGCAAAAGCAAAAGCTAACCATTTCATATTCATTTTATTCTTCATGAAATACATAGGGCCTCCAGACATGGAGCCATCTGCTGTTTTTTCTCTGTATTTATGCGACAGGGTAACTTCTACGAACTTAGTACACATACCTAGCACAGCAGTAACGAGCATCCAGAACAAAGCAGCTGGACCTCCTATATGTACGGCTAATGCGACACCTGCAATGTTTCCTGTCCCAACGGTGCCTGACAGGGCAGTCGCCAATGCTTGAAAGTGAGAAGTGTCTCCTTCGTCATCTTTTTTGTCAAACTTACCTTTGACCACCTGCACGGCAAACCCAAAGTATCTGATCTGCGGGAATTTTAAATAGATAGTGAAGAAAAGTCCCGTACCCAATAAGACATATGGAAACCAAAAGGCACTGCCTATATAACTATCAATAAGGATTAAAATATCATTCAGTTCGTGCATATTCCGTTTTCTCGTTAGTATTCAATAATTGGAAAGCAACAAATCTAAAAAAACTAAGCACAGAACCGTGGGTACATTCAATTAATATGCGAATGGAGAAAATTTACTGCATAGCATACCTGGAAATGATTGCCAATTCTCAGTATAAAATTCCCTCGCATTGATTAGTTTAATTGTTATGTTAGATCATTTGAAGGAAAGTGTATTTAAGTTAACCGAAATGTCTTTTTCTGATTGGGAGGATTTTGGATCAAGGTGGACTGCTTTTGAATTGAAAAAAAATGACTTTTTGATCAAAGAAGGCCAAATAGAAAAGTATTTTTATTTTATCCATGAAGGAGTTTTGCGCGCGTTCTTTTTACGAGAAGGAGTGGAAGCCAATATTGGGTTTTCATATGATGGGGAATTCAGTGGTGCTTATGATTCTTTTTTGGAACAGAAAGTTACTGATTGGAATATTCAAGCTTTATCCAAAGTTCAAGGTTTGAAAATTAGCTATGCTGATCTCATGGCAATGTTTGATGCGTATAAGTCCGTTGAACGATGGGGTCGATTATTTAATGCTCAGATCCTGATCGGAATGGGTAGGAGGCAAGTAGAAGTCCGCGACTTTTCGGCTGAAGAAAGGTTCAGAAGGCTGCATACAGATAGTCCGCATATTTTCCAATTAGTTCCTCAAAAGCACCTTGCGTCATACTTAGGGATGACGCCTGAGACCTTTAGCCGTATGAGAAAAGAGTATTTTAAAGACCTGTAGTTACTTTCTTGATATGGATCAAGTTTTTTGGTTTATGGATGATTTACTTTTGGACTGTAATTCAAACCAATACTATGAAACGACAAGAACTTTTATCCTCTCTGATGGCAATGACTAATCAAATCAAAAAGGAGGTGGAAGAAATGGCTGAATTAGATAAAGAGCTGTTGTTGAAAAGACCTGAAAAAGAAAGTTGGAGTGCATTAGAATGTATAGAGCATTTGAATATTGCTGACGCTCATTATTTGACCGAGTTTGATAAGAGGTTTACAAATGGTCCTGAGTCTAATGAAGAGGAGTTCAGGACAGGTTGGTTGGGGAATTATTTTGTCAAATCAATTGCGCCAAGAGAAGATGGTACTATCCCAAGCCCGATGAAGACAATGAAGAAATTCAAACCCGTCATCCGTATTCATCATGATACGGTTTCTAAATTTCTAGAGGATCAAGATGAATTATTGGCAGTTTTGAAGCAATGTGAAACTTTGGATTTACATAAAATTAAGATTCCTTCTGCAATAGGTAGAATTGTGACTTTCAAATTGGGAGATGCGCTTAGATTTTTGATAGGTCACAATCTAAGACATATCATTCAGGCCAAAAAAGCATTGGAAAGGGTTAAATCAGAATTGCAGGTTGTAGAATGATCTACAATGCATTTTCTAGGTAATGAAAATCAAGGTCGAAGGATTTTTTAATTTCTTCGATCTTTTCATTTAAAGCTTCTTCAGTTTTCCCTTTTCCGGTATTGACTCCTACTAGCATGACATTCTTACGAGTGTGCTCATTAGAGATGAACTCAAAAACCTTAGACTCATAGCCTTCGCGTTCCATTATCAAGGCACGTATGGTGTCTGTGACCATTTCATATTGACGCTCCTTGAATATACCGTATTTCAAGATCGGGTTTTCTGTCGTCTTTCCTTTGAGTTGTTGACGTACCTGTTTGTGACAACAAGGTGCACAGACGATGATTTTGGCCTTGGCATGTAATCCTTTTGCTATGGCATCATCAGTAGCTGTGTCGCAGGCATGTAGCGCAATCAGTATATCAATGTCATCATTTTCATATTCCTGTATGGGCTGTTGTACGAATTGCAATTGATCAAACCCACATTTGGTTGCTACCTCATTACAGTATGCTACAAGATCAGCTCGCAGCTCTATTCCTGTCACCGTAAGGTCAAAACCTTTGTTTTTGAGATAGTCGTATAGTGCAAATGTCAAGTAGCCTTTTCCAGAACCCATGTCTACTATTTTGGCATTCTTTGGCAGGTCTGCAGATTCAATCAACGATTCCATGATCTCCAAGTACTTATTGATCTGTTTGAATTTATCTGCCATCTTAGGGATGACTGCATGCTCTTCGTCTGTGATGCCTAGATGCCTAAGGTACTCCGATTGTGAGTTAGATCGTTTGATTTTTTGTCTGTCGTGACTTTTCTCAGCAGTTGTGTGAGTAGATTGTTTCTTGATCAATGTGATCTTTCCTTTTTTACTGGTCAATAAATTGAGATCCTGTGTAGTGCTACACAATAGTGCGTTTTGAAAGCTATTTGTCAATAGATGCTCTAACTCTTTGATCCCATCATTTATAGCGTAATTTTTTACCTGGTCATTGGTTTTGTAATGAAAGGTAAAAGATAGTTGTTGCTCGCCCTTTAGGTCTATTGGTCTAATGTAGATGTTCTGTAAAGTATCCTTCTTTCGAGGTTTGCTCAGCGTAATTTTCACGAATTCGTCACTTTTGAGTGAGTATTCGATTTGATCAATAAAATCTTGTAGAGAGTCCATGCTGCAAAGCTAATGGATTAGAATTCTTTTGGCCTCTTAAATTTTATGATGACGGGTCCTTTTCCTTTTATCCCAAAGGAATCTTGACCGTATTGGGAAGCCTCATGATCATTATTGTCAAGTCCGATCCATATTTCATCTTCTTTGAGGAGCAAAGCCTCAGCCATTCCGTATTTTTCATCAGAATAGAGTTTGCCTTTGGGATGACTCGCGATGTGTGTGTAGTAGACTTTATCCACAACCTTTTTATTAGCTATGTCTATTTTTGTAATAAAGTTACCATTGCGCTCTAATACATAAAGGAAACCTTTTTCGAATTTTGCATCTGCAAAGTCATTGCTTTCAGTCTCTGGAATGTTGAACTCATCTAAAATCTCCAGCGTGTTGAGATCTATCTTGAAAATAATGCGTGGTTGGCGTTCTTTGAGTGTGTAAGCAATGTTATTTTCACAATCTATGGCTAACCCTTCCCATCCAGCATTCTCCCATGTTGCGGGATGATGACTATTTGTAGAGTAGTCTATATCAATAGAGGTTAATTGTCCACCTTCTTTTGATACTTGGTAGTGTTTACCAACACATTCATTCGATAAATAAAAATTGGGTGCGCAATAATCAATGGCTTCCAAATCTAATTTGTCATCTACTGTAATGGGAATAGAGTTTTTGACAAAGAATGAGGTGTCAGTAAAAGCTATTTCATAAATGAAATGGTTCCATGTTTTATCAGCGATGACGTAATGCTTCCCATCTACTTCCACAATTCCACTAAGGTCGAATTGGCGGTCGTCCATACGAGTCATTTGCACCAATTCCTTCAATTCTAATTCGCTATGCTTTATTGATTGCCCATAGGAATATGAATTAAAGAATAAAACAAGAGTGAAAGTTAGCGCTTGCTTCATGTCTACAATGTAAAACTAGATTCGCTCTATTTTAGCACCAATTGCATTGAGTCTCGTATCGATGTTTTGGTAACCTCGATCTATTTGCTCCACATTATGGATGATACTATCTCCTTCGGCAGACATTGCTGCGAT
The DNA here is from genome assembly GCA_051531955.1 of Reichenbachiella sp. Classification (GTDB taxonomy): domain Bacteria; phylum Bacteroidota; class Bacteroidia; order Cytophagales; family Cyclobacteriaceae; genus Reichenbachiella. The sequence continues at coordinate 43,051 of JAOPTS010000041.1, read as the reverse complement.
CAATAAAGATACGCCGGCTCTAATATCAGGAGAAGTCATGGTGATACCTTTCAAAAGCATCTTTTTGTCCAGTCCAATGACTGTTGCTCTATGCGGATCACAAAGAATAACTTGTGCGCCCATTTCGATTAGCTTGTCCACAAAGAATAGTCTGCTTTCAAACATCTTTTGATGTACCAAAACAGTTCCTTTGGCTTGAGTAGCTACTACGAGCGCTATACTTAATAGGTCTGGAGTGAAGCCAGGCCAGATAGCATCGGCAATTGTCATAATCGAACCATCAATAAAGGTTTCGATTTCATAATGTTCTTGAGAAGGAATGAAAATATCATCTCCTCTGAATTCCATTTTGATTCCCAACCTTTTGAATATGTCGGGGATGATACCCAAATGCTTTATTCCTGCATTTTTGATAGTGATTTCGGAATTAGTCATAGCAGCAAGGCCGATGAAACTACCAATTTCGATCATGTCAGGTAACATTCTATGCGTTGTACCTCCTAAAGATTCAACTCCTTCTATGTTCAGTAAGTTTGAGCCAATACCAGTTATTTTTGCTCCCATGCTGTTAAGCATGGTGCATAATTGCTGTAAATATGGTTCGCAGGCGGCATTGTAAATGGTCGTTTTGCCTTTAGCCAAGGTAGCTGCCATCACGATGTTGGCCGTGCCAGTGACTGATGCCTCATCCAATAACATGTAGGTGCCTACCAAATGAGAAGCATCTATCTTGTAATGAGACGTTTTTTTGTCGTAAGCGAATTTTGCTCCTAGTTTTTGAAAACCAGTGAAGTGTGTGTCAAGTCTTCTACGGCCAATTTTATCTCCACCAGGTTGAGGGATAGACCCTCTTTTGAATCGTGCTAGTAAAGGTCCGAGTAACATAATTGATCCCCTCAACGAAGAAGCCATTTCAATGTATTTATCAGACTCTAAAAAGTCGATATCTACCTGATCTGCCTTGAAAGTGTAGGACTCAGGATTGTTCTTGGTAACCTTGACGCCAATTTCGTTTAGTAAGTCAATTAGCTTGTTGACATCTCTAATGTTTGGAACATTATTAATTGTCATTTCTTGGTCTGTAAGCAAGACGGCAGATAATATCTGTAATGCCTCGTTTTTAGCCCCTTGTGGTGTTATTTCTCCCTTGAGACGTGTGCCACCGGTTACTCGGAATGATGCCATTAATTCCTTCTTCTTCTGTTGTTATTGTTACTGTTGTTATTTCTTCTATTGTTGTTGCTACCGCCGCTGTTGTTGCTTCTACGTCTGTCTCCAGAGCCACTATTACTCGGTCTTCTAGTGCCACCTTCTTTTCTTATCGGCTCGAAAAGATTACCAGCTTTTATTTTTTCCATATCAACATCCAACTGATCTTTAGACAGCTTACGGATGTTTTTATAGACTACTTGATCTTCCATTATATCACTGTTATATGAATAATAGAAAGTCTTCATCAATTTTCCGATATGGATGATTGCAGCTTCTTGCTCTTCTGGATCTTCCAAAGTAATTGCTTTGTTGATCAACAATTCGATGTTTTTTCCAAAGTGCTTGAAAGTGATTTTATTATCTGAATAAGGAACTCGTTGTGGTTTCTTATTTAGAACCTCCTTTTCTGGAGTTGGGTATGGTCCCTCGATTTCCAAAGTAAAATCAGAAATGATATGAAGGTCATCCCATAGTTTTTGAGCTACTTCTGGGGCGTCTTTTACTGCAGGGTTAATTTGGCGCATCAACTCAACCAAGGTTTTAGCCTTGGCATTCCTCTCGTCCTTGTCTTCAATTGTTTTAATGTGTTCTATTAATTTCTGAACATTACGTCCATATTCTTTAAGAACTATATCGCCTTGAATCGTATTATAATCGTGCATGTATTAATATATCTAAGTTCCAAAATTAGTGTTTTAATTAATATTTATGGTTTTATTTGATTCAATTATTTAAAAGCGTCCAAAGACTGTCGTTTTTGTCCTGGTTTAATAGGGGCTGAAATGTTGAAAAATTGTACTTCTCAATAATGAAAAATAAAATTTTACTTGGTGCTATTGCATTGGTTTTGTTGTTTTTTGGTTTTATGACCTACTCTGTTTTGACAACAAAAAAACATAGCCCAGAGGCTATCAGTAGTTTCAATAAAAACGGGTTAGAACTTTCTGTGAAATATTGTAGACCCTATAAAAAAGGTCGAGTGATTTTTGGTGAGTTATTGCCTTATGGAGGGTACTGGAGAGCAGGAGCCAATGATCCTACTATCGTGAGCTTTTCTCAAAATGTGAAATTTGCAGGGCAATTAGTAGAGGCGGGTTCATATAGGGTGTATGCCATTCCTTATGAAAATGAATGGGAAGTATCATTGAATACTGAGCTAGAAGAGTGGGGGTTTTGGGAGCCAGATTATAGTTTAGATGTAGTTAAAGTAAAAGTGCCTATTGAGAAAATAGATTGCTGTATCGAGCAGTTGCTAATAGATTTTCAAGAAGCAGGAGATCAGGTCAATTTGATGCTGATGTGGGACGATACTTTCGTGAAGATTCCAATTTCTCAATAATTTAATGAGGTGTTTGCAACTTTTGTGTGACTTTCTGCATCTAATGATTGAAAGGTTTATAATTTGAAAGTAGAATCCTCATTTTAAGATAAACCAATTTGGACCTCTAAGGTCAAAAACTCAGCCCCGATAGAAATATCGGGGCATTTTTTTTATCCATTATTTAAAAGCAGACTGACCTGTTATTTCCTGACCTAGGATTAATAAATGAATGTCATGTGTACCTTCATAGGTGACTACAGATTCTAAGTTCATCATGTGGCGCATCATTGGGAATTCGCCTGTGATACCCATGCCCCCATGCATTTGCCGCGCTTCTCTAACGATATCCAAAGCGGTTTCAACAGCATTTCGTTTAGCCATGGAAATCATCGCTGTAGTGGCTTTTCCTTCGTTCATCATTTTAGCCAATCTCCAGTTGAGCAGTTGTGCTTTCGTGATTTCTGTCAGCATTTCAGCTAATTTCTTTTGCTGTAATTGGAATGCGCCAATAGGCTTGCCAAACTGTTTCCTTTCCTGAGCATACCGTTTGGCCGAATCATAGCAGTCCATTGCCGCGCCGATTGCTCCCCACGCTATGCCAAAGCGTGCCGAGTCCAGACACATCAGTGATGCGCCCAAACCTGATTTGTTTGGTAATAAGTTTTCTTTTGGTATTTTGACATTGTCAAACACTAATTCTCCTGTGCAGCTCGCTCTTAGCGACCATTTGCCATGTGTCTCTGGTGTGCTGAAACCATCCATGCCTCGCTCTACAATGAGTCCATGTATTCTACCAGTATTGTCTTTTGCCCAAACTACTGCTATGTCTGCTTTGGGAGCATTGGATATCCACATCTTGGCACCATTGAGGAGGTAGTGATCTCCTTGGTCTGTAAAATGTGTTGTCATACCGCTAGGGTTAGAACCATGATCAGGTTCAGTTAAACCAAAGCATCCTAGCATCTCCCCATTGCCAAGTTTGGGTAAATACTTCTTCTTTTGTTCCTCAGAACCAAATTGATAAATCGGATACATTACTAATGAGCCTTGTACAGATGCAATAGACCGCATGCCCGAGTCACCACGCTCGATTTCTTGCATGATCAGTCCGTAGGAGATGTAGTCTAATCCACCGCCTCCAAATTCAGTAGGTAATTGGGGACCAAATGCTCCGATCTCTCCGAACTTGGGTACGATTTCTTCTGGGAAATGATTGCTCTCTGCCCAATTCTCTATGTAAGGCGTGATTTCTTTATTTACAAAATCCCTAACGCTCTGGCGTATTAGCTTTTGCTCATCAGTCAATAGGTCATCTAACAAATAGAAATCAGGAGATTCGAATAAGTCTTGTGATGCTTTCATCTTGGATTGTTGTTTTACAGTGTTATTTGGGTCATTCCAAATCTAAGTATTATTAGAACTCCATGAATCTAACTATTGAAATAATGTCATATATTGAAAATTGGTGACTCTTTAAATAAATAGAGCCCCGATTCATATTGGGCTTATGTACTGAAGGTTATCTTTGCGGCGAAAATAGCAGAATGCTAGCATAAAATTAAGACTCAGGATTGAAAGGAATTGTATTATACGTGGTGATGGTCATGGCGACTTTTGTTCTTCATGCGCAAGGCATAGAGAAACGAATGTATTATGATGCGGAAGAGACCGTGCTCAAAGAAGTGTTTTTCTTAGAGGATACCATCAACAATCTTCTCAATGGTAGTTATATCTCTTACTACCTATCTGGCAATATGAAATCACAAGGTGAATATGCATATAATCGAGCTACTGGAGATTGGGTATACTATTTCGAGAATGGGAATATTAGGAATACAGGCTCATTTCATCGAGGGAGGACTTTTGGGATTTGGACCTATTATTATGAAAATGGAAATATAAGATCGGAAGGTATATTGGTCGATAATAAACGAGGTGGAGAGTGGATATTCTACTATGAGGATGGAGGTGTCAAGAGTAATGGACAATATGTGGGTGAGCAAAGAGAAGGTGATTGGAAATTCTATTATGAAGGGGGGATATTAAAAGCCGAGACGAATTTTCATATGGGTGAGGGAATATATTCGGAGTATTATATATCTGGACAATTGAAAATGAACGGTCTCAATCGAGCAGGTAAGAGCGATAGTGTCTGGGTGTATTATTTTGAAACAGGTGAGGAAATGGCTGAAGGCTATTATGATGAAGGCTTGAAGACGGGTACTTGGAAGTATTATTTTAAATCTGGAGAAATATCAGCTCAAGGAGGTTACGAAGAAGGGCAGACAATTGGTAATTGGATCTATTACCATGAAAATGGAGCCAAAAGCGCGGAAGGTCTACAGACCAATAGCCGCAAAGATGGTTATTGGAAGATGTTTTATGAGACGGGTGAAATGAAAGGTGTTGGTGAATTTGATGAGGGTACTGGAGAGTATAATGAATATTATATCAGTGGTAAACTCAAGGTTAATGGTCATTTTCAAGACGATTTGAATGATGGGCATTGGACCTATTTTGATGAAGAAGGTCATATTGAAGGAGAGGCGGATTTCACAAACGGTGTAGGGGAATATATGGGTTACTATCACGGTGGTGAGGTAAAGATGACAGGGCAGATTTCAGGAGGGCGAAGAGTTGGTGAGTGGACGTTATATAAGAAAACTGGAGAGATCGCAGGGAAGTATCATCCAGTCTATCACGAAGAAGATCCGATATTTTTGACCGAACAAGATATGACGGATGGGGCTAGCCGTAGTGAATATGAAAAGCCAGATTATAAATACAAAAAGCGTAAGTCGCGGTATTTTTCACCTGTGGTCAATGAATACAAAGGGGTCATTTTTGGTACTAATCCATTATTGATGATAGCAGGTGGTCTTCCATTAGCGGTGGAGTATTATAGGCAAGAACGTCTCGGGTATGAAGCACTCTTGACTTATTATAGAAATCCCTTCTTTTCTTCGTTGGAGGAGGTTAATCTCAACGAAGTATTTACTGAAGGAGCAGGTTTAAGATTGAGACAAAAGTTCTACCAAAGAGATCAACGATATGGGATGGTTTACTTCGCGCAAGGAGCTGGAGTAGAGTATAGAAAGCATTTGTCACGAGTGGATAATACCGGAGCTTCTTCTGATGGCCCGACAATATCGATGGACGAAACGAGAATTAATTACGGACTGTCAGTAGGTAACCGATGGTTGCGTCATCCGGGCAATGCTGGTGTTTCGGTGGATGCCTATCTTGGTCTAGGTGTAGGCTATAGATTTTTGAATTCAAATTATTCGGACACAGGTAACGATCATATTTTTTCTGACTTACCTGAAGAAGGGTTTTATGCACCTATATTTTTTGGGGTCAATATTGGTTACCTAGGTTTCAAAAAGTACAAACAAAGCCCTGTGAGATAATACTTCTATGACAAAAATATTAAAATATAGACTAAAGCCAGAAATTGCTTTGGACCCCAACAGTTTTGATTCCTTTTTTAATAAAAAATTTGGTGAAGATTCTAAATGGAAACTGCTGAAGCGTTCTGTTGATGCTCGAGGTAAAAAAGTCATGGTGGATGTTGAAATAGGATTGTCAGAGGGAAAGGAAGACCCTAGGCCGCACCTGTATCATAAGCCAGAGCAAAATGTAACGGATAAACCAGAAGTAATTATCGTCGGTGCTGGTCCTGCTGGTTTGTTTGCTGCCATGAGATGCATCGAGTTAGGGGCTAAGCCAGTCGTATTAGAACGGGGCAAAGATGTACAAGCTAGACGAAGAGATTTGGCCGCCATCAATAAGGAACATAAGGTGAATCCAGATTCCAACTACTGTTTTGGTGAGGGAGGGGCTGGTACCTACTCCGATGGGAAGTTGTACACTAGATCAAAAAAACGAGGGGACGTCAGTCGTATCTTAGAGATATTGGTAGCGCATGGATCAAGTGAAGATATATTGGTCGAGACGCACCCACATATTGGGACTAATAAGCTGCCCAAAGTGATCGCTGATATCAGAGAAACGATACTTTCTAATGGGGGAGAAATACATTTCGAAAAAAGGGTAGAAGATTTTATCTTGAACAATGGCGAAATGGAAGGTGTCATGGTTCAAGGAGGTGAAAAATATCAAGGGATAGGTGTGATATTAGCAACCGGACATTCGGCCAGAGATATTTTTTATTTATTGGCAAAGAATAAAATTACGATTGAATCAAAACCTTTTGCTTTAGGACTGAGGGTAGAGCATTCACAGGCTTTTATTGATTCGATTCAATACCATTGTGATACTCGAGGGGAATATTTGCCAGCAGCGTCTTATAGTATGGCTACTCAAACTAACTACGAGCAAGTCCAACGTGGTGTGTTTTCTTTTTGTATGTGTCCAGGAGGATTCATAGTGCCGTCTGCTACTGCAGATGGTGAAGTGGTGGTTAATGGTATGAGCCCGTCGAAAAGAGATTCTAAATTTGCGAATTCGGGTATAGTGGCTGCCGTGGAAAACGAAGATTTGAAAGCATATGAAGAAGAAGGTGATTTCAAAGCGTTGGCCTTTCAATCCGAAGTAGAAAAGAACGCTTGTTTAATTGCAGGAGGGACGCAATCTGCACCCGCTCAGAGATTGGTAGATTTTGTAGATGGTAAGATTTCCAACGATCTTTTGGATTGTTCTTATCAACCAGGGTTGACCTCTGTCAATATGAAAGAATTTTTACCTGAATCTATTTACTATCGACTGAGAGATGGTTTCAAGTCTTTTGGGAAGAAGACTAAAGGTTATCTGACCAACGAAGCACAAGTTTTGGGAGTAGAGAGTCGTACTTCTTCACCAGTTCATGTTCCCAGAGGTAGGGAGACTTTTGAGCACATCAATGTCAAGAGACTGTATCCATGTGGAGAAGGAGCAGGCTATGCTGGAGGAATTATGTCCGCAGCTATAGATGGAGAAAAGTGTGCAGAAGCTTTGATTCAGCAATACATGAAAAAGTAATTATGAAAGTGGTAACGTTACTGTTACAGTGGTCCCTTTATCTTCGACGGACTCAAAATTGAATGATCCAGAATGGTTTTTTAGAATTGAGTAACTAATGGATAGCCCTAACCCAGTACCGATTCCCGGTTCTTTAGTGGTGAAAAATGGGTCTGTAATTTTGGTTAGGTTCTTTTTACTAATGCCTTGTCCATCATCTTTTATTTCTATGATGATGGATGCATCAATGATTTTTATATTGATTTTAATTTCTCCAGATTTATCAATGGACTGATTAGCATTGGAGAGCAAGTTGACAAAGACCTGATGCAGTTTTCCTACATTACCCTGGATGATGACATCCTCTTCTGGATATTTGATAGATATATCTACTCGATGTTTGAATTGATTATTGAGAATGAGGATACAATTGTCAATGATTGATTTTAAATCGCACACCTCATCATATTTTTCATTGTCTCGGCTAAACTGACCAAGACTCTTTACAATTTTGGTAGCTCGTTCTACACCAGTTTTGATGCCACTCATTAAGTAGAGGACAGTCTCGTCTGTTTCTCCATTTGCTTTGAAATGATTTTCAAGGCCAATGTATCCTCCCTGAATGAAATTAAGAGGGTTATTGATTTCATGCGCAACACCAGCTGTAAGAATGCCCAGAGAGGCCATTTTTTCTGCATGTAACAGTTGTGCCTGTGTATTTCGTAAATGTTCTATGGCGGAGTTTAACTCATCATTGGTTTCGTTAATTACATCATTTTTATGCTTTAGTTCTTCATTGATAGACTTGAGTACTTTGTTGGTTGTTTCTAGGTTATTAGTTTTTTCTTTGACTAGTTCTTCGAGGTTTTCTTGATGTTGTTTGAGTTCGGATTCGTTATTCTTTTTGTCAGTTACATCAATAATGAACCCCTCTAGATAAATCAGCTCACCTTCCTTATAGATTCCTATCCCATGTTCCTCTGCCCATCTCCATTCTCCAGAGAGGTGTTTGAACCTGTATGAAAGTTGGAAGCCCTCTTTATTATTGACTGCTGCATCTACCAATTCGTATACTTCATTTCTATCCTCAGGGTGAAACAGATCACTAAAACTAATTTTATCATCAAGAAACTCTTGAGTAGAATATCCAGTCAAATGCTCTATTTGTTCATTGAGGTAGATGGTACTAAAACGCTCATTGTTCTGGCAGAGATAGATGGTTCCTGGAATATTTTCCGCTAGCGTCCTGAACTTCTTTTCACTTTCTTCCAGCGCTTGCTTGGCTAGAATGTTTTGGGTGATGTCATGAAAAATAACAATACCCGCTATGATCTCATTATTAGCATCAAGAATAGGGCTAGCATTGGCGCTTACCCAATGGTCTACACCATCTATGTCTCTAATAATCAATTCTTCTTGATAGGTGGTTATACCTTGCAATACAGCTTTAGATAAAGGGAGCTCTTTTGGAGGGAATATACTGCCGTCTGGTTTTAGGGTTTGCCAATTGATACTGTGTTGCTCTACGTCAATGTTGGTTAAAATTTTTGGGTCTTCTCCACTAATGTTGAATGCTGCATTATTGGCTAATCTAATCTTAACGTCAGGTGCATCTGCTATTAATATTCCGGCGGGAGACTGTGCAATAGCTGTTTCAAGAATGGATTTTGTTTCCAACAATTCTTTTTTTGTTGCTTTTAATTCAGTCAATTCTCTGATAACAGCTTGAATATATTGTTTGTTATGAATGGTGACTGTGTGCAATGATATTGAACAATCGAAAACCTCACCATCTCTTCTCATATGCTGCCATTCGAAGATTTGAGGTTTACCTTCTAATGCGAGTTGTATATAATGTAGTGAAGCCTCTTTTGATGGTTGGCCATCAGGTTGATATTCGGGGCTCAGGTCAATTGGAGATTTGGTGAGTAACTCCTCTCTCGTAAGTTGAAAAATTTCGATCGTTTTAGGATTGCAATCAGAAAAGTAACCGTCATCTAATACTACAATGGCATCTTGAGCATTTTCAAATAAAAGTGTGTGTTGAACTTCATTTTCGATACTTGTGCGAATCATTTTCTTTAATTCGACGTTCTGAACTCGTTGCTTTTCAAGTACTCTCGTTTTTGCCTTTGACCTTTCTCTGTAGAGTAACATAGCAATAGTCGTACAACATGCTAAAATTATCAATGGATAAAAAAGAATGCTGTGAGGTTCACTGGGAGTAATATACGCGTTGCATAGTACAACAGAAAACAGGTAGTTGGAGATATTCATAACAGGTGGATATCGTTTATTTTAGTTGGCGTTAATAATAATTTAATCTAATTATGGTCAAGAAAGAAATTATAGGACACTTGAATATGGTTATTTCATGTATCAGCTGAATTTTTAAGTATGGATATTAGTAAAAAGACAGTAATAATTGGCGCCAGTATCAACTCGAGTCGATACGCCTATATGGCAGCTCAACGATTGCATGAGGCAGGTCATGAAATTAAACCCGTGAGTATCAAAAGTGGCGAGGTTTTCGGTGAACCTTTTTTGGATTTGCGTATCAAACCACATGTGGAAAATGTGGATACTGTGACTTTATATGTAGGGTCTACTAACTTGACTCAATGGCAAGATTATATCTTGAGTCTTAACCCAAAAAGAATCATATTTAATCCAGGGACAGAAAATGAAGAGGTTGCCGATGCAGCCCGGAAACTGAATGTTGAAGTTGTATATGGCTGTACATTAGTGATGTTGAGTACAGGACAATACTAATTTCTGATCAGTCCAAGCTTCTAATGAAATCCTAATACTGTTATTGTTGATTAATTATCCCTAATATTCTGTCCATCACCCACCCAGTATGTGTAGCGGTCAGACCGTTAGATGGATGTTCGTAATTCCCTTCTAAGAGCTGTCTTCTTATGTTTTGTACATGTTGTAATTGCACGTGTTTTGGATGTTCAATTGTAAGCACTTCCTGTTTAGTGGTACTGTTTAAAATTATTGGGCTTTCATCAAAAATGGAGAATTTAATTTTTCCTTTACTGCCTAATATTTCAACTTGATCTTCGTCTTGATCACATCCGAAATTCCAATGTCCTGTCCCTGTTATACCTCCTTTGTGCATCCAACAAGCAGCGATAGCATCTTTTGCCGTGTATAGTTGTTGTTGATTGGTACTCAATCCAAACACTTCCTTGATGTCGCCTAAAAAGTAGGTGAATAAATCAAGCCCATGGCTAGCTAAATCATCAAAGTAACCACCTTTTGCAATGTTTGAGTCAGTCCGCCAGTTGTAGTTTTTTGATATGTCCATGGCGCTTGGTGTTTTGCTCAAATGCCAACTAATATGTCTGATTTTACCAATTTCTTGATCCTTTAACCAAATATTGACTTGTTCAAACCGTGGTAAAGAGCGTCTGTAATACGCGGAGAATAACGGGATATTCTTTTTTTTAAATGCTTCAAAAATTTCCAAGCAATCTTGGTAGCAAGGAGCCATTGGCTTTTCTATGCAACATGGCTTGCCTGCCTCAGCAACTTTGAGAGCATAGTATTTATGGGAATCTGGTGGTGTGGCTATATATACTGCATCTACTTCATCATCCTCGATTAGTTCATCCGCATCTGTATAGTGTTTTGGGATGTTGTGTCTCTTGGCGTAATCTTTTAATTTGTCTATATCACGTCTCATCACAGCGATGACTTCAAAACCTTCTGTTTGATGATAAGCAGGGCCACTTTTGACCTCTGTCACATCACCACAACCGATGATTCCCCAGCGAACTAATTTTTTATTTGATTTATCGGACATTAGCTGCTAATTGAATGCTTTTTAATCTTAATTGAGGTTGCTTTTTTGAAACTGCAAAATACAAAATTCTGTTGTGTCTCAAAAGGTGTTGGATGATTAATGATTATGCAATTTTCCTTAGTGAATGAATCCTTGAATTTATCTGATAATGTTGATTCGGAGTATTGTTTGATTTCAATCCCACTACATTTTTTCGGTCCTTGATCCGAAAAGGTGCCAATGACAATTGTACCTCCTGGGCTGATGCAATGTTCAATCGTAGAGAGGTAATTTGAAATTTCATCTTCATCTGTTAGAAAATGAAATGTAGCACGGTCATGCCAAAAGTCGTATTGTTCAGTTGGTTCAAATTGCACGATATCAGAAACGACCCATTTAATTCTATCAGCTTGGTTGCCTAGTCTTTTTTTAGCTCTTTCCAGTGAAGATGAGGAGATGTCAAGTATTGTTATGTCTTGATAGCCCATGTCTAATAAGTGATCGACAAAAAAGCTGTCCCCACCTCCAATATCTATGATTTTAGCTGTTTTGGACAGGTTGGCCTGTTCCACAAACTTCAATGAAGTTTGTGGGGTAGGTTGATACCAACTAACATCTTTGAGCTCTTTGGTTTGATAAATGTTTTCCCAATGTTTCTTACGATCAAATTTCTCCATGGTCTAACTGTTTCGGGTTTAGGTGAATATACTAATGTCTTGATCAGTAATGGTTGTTTACTCATAGCTAATCATAAATCGTCTTCTGTTTTAATATAATATTGTTAAGATGGAAAATTTTAGCTTTCTTGAGTCTCCATATTAAACCTATATCTATGAAAGCTGTTTATACCTTCCTTTTTGCTCTGCTAATTGTTAATTCCTCATTTGCTCAATCGGATTTGATTAAAGTCGGAGTGGTTGATTCGTTGGGTGAAAAACAAATCGAATTACGATTATTGATCGAAAACTTAACGGATGATTATGTTTTGATCCCGAAAGGAGATATTAAGTATGTTTTGAAATTTGAAAAGGATGATGCAGTACAGACCAAAGAAGAGAACTTTACAGTAGGTCCTAAAATTCTTGATCCGAAAGAAAAAAGCAAAAAAGAAAAATCTCATTTAGATAATTTCATAGGTGGTAAAGGAAAGTATCTAGCAATGGAGTCTTTTGAAAGTGAGTTGAAGACTGTACGGTTAGACGTGTCGGCAATTAAGGCAGGTTTGAAATCAAAAGGTTATATATCAGTTGTGAAAGAATCTCAATACGTGAGTATGAATGATCTTGGTGAAATTATTTTTAAAACAGATAATAAAAAACTGGAAGCGAAATATAGAAATGGGACTAAGCAGAAAAGAAAATTTACATTGACTTATAATTATTTTACCTTGACTAAAGAAGGATTCTCTGATAACGCAAAAGCTTCAACGAATCCGCTTCAAAAAGTGAAGCCAAAAGCAATGGGGGTTTTGAACTCAACAGCTGGTGGAGGTAAGTATGAATATATGGATGATGAGTGTTTGGTTCAGCCAATTTTATTTAAAAGCATCAAAACTTCTAAAAGAGGTGAGTATTATTCTTTTCAGAATGGCGATTACGGAAAGTATACTGTTGAATTTGCATCAAAACCTGTATTTGTAAGCAAAGTAGATGGGAAGTCGTCAGATGAAACGGATGATTTTTTCACTCGATCGCTGTAATTAGATATAGGTATATAATTATTCGTTGCTAATATTAAAAAAGAAACATGGTCATTACTTGAAGAAAGTGATGACCATGTTTTTTTGAATGAGTCTGACTATTGATTTAACTTTTACTGGTGTCCAGTTTGGCTATTGAGATCACCTCCAGATTAGTTTGAACTCTTTCTCTCGTTGTATTTGAAACTCAGTATTGAAAGGAGGTCTCCAAAGCTGTCAATCATTTTTTGATCTTCATCTGAAATTATTATATCCTGTATTTTCAATAAAAGGAATCCATATACACCGTTGATCGCAATTTGAACTTCACTTGTGATAGTGCCTTTAGCAATTTCTATGTTCTCCTTTATATAGAGAGATGCTTCATTGTACACTTTCAAATAGGCCTCATCATTTGTTTTGAGGTCCATGTGCAATTCGTCTAAGGTGTTGACGATATCTTTCACTTCGTGAAGATGACCACTTTTTTCAATTTCTTGATCCTGCATTTTCTTCATGAACTCCTCGTAGTGATTGATTTGCACCAACTTGTCCTTCGGTGAAATTGGAAAGAAATTGATGACTTGATTACCAAATTTTTCTATGTCAAAATGATAAGCTCTCATCAGGTCTTCTTTTCGATACATTTCTATGATCTGTTCGGTAATGTTCTGTTCCATAATGCAGTTTTCTTTCTTATTCAAAATTGAAGAATCACTAGACAGGTAGCAGGTGTCTTAAAACCCTTTGTAATTTTTTGCAAAATTGAATTTTTATTTATCTATTTTTGCAGTCTTTTTGAAAAAAAATGGATCATCTACGAAATTTTTGCATAATAGCACACATCGATCACGGTAAGAGTACCTTGGCCGACAGATTACTTCAACAAACAGGAACAGTTACGGGTCGCGATATGCAGGCTCAGTTGTTGGATGATATGGATCTCGAGCGAGAGCGAGGGATTACTATCAAGAGTCACGCGATTCAGATGGCGTACAATCATGAGGGCAAGGATTACACCTTGAACCTTATAGATACGCCTGGTCATGTCGATTTCTCCTATGAAGTGTCAAGGTCGATAGCTGCCTGTGAGGGCGCTTTATTGATTGTAGATGCCTCTCAAGGTATCGAGGCTCAGACAATCTCAAACCTATACTTGGCACTAGAACATGATTTAGAAATCATCCCAGTGCTGAATAAGATTGATCTACCAGGAGCGAGACCTGATGAAGTGTCAGAAGAAATCATGGACTTAATTGGTTGTGATGCAGAGGATATCATCCATGCTAGTGGAAAGACTGGAGTTGGTGTCGACAAGATTCTCGATGCAATCATCCATAGAGTGCCAGCACCAAAAGGCAAGCCAGATGAGCCATTGCAAGCCATGATATTTGATTCGCAATTCAACTCATTTAGAGGGATTGAAGTAATTTTCAGAGTATTCAATGGCTCAATTATGAAAGGTGATAAAGTAAAATTTGTTGCGACTGGAAAGACTTACGAAGCGGATGAAATTGGAATCTTAGGATTAGAACAGCATCCGAAGCAAGAAATAAAAACAGGAGACGTTGGATATCTGATCTCAGGTATCAAAGTAGCCAAAGAAGTTAAAGTTGGGGATACGATCACTTCAGTGGATCGACCTACAACAGAATTGATCAAAGGTTTTGAAGATGTGAAGCCAATGGTGTTTGCAGGTATTTATCCTGTAGAGACGCAAGAGTATGAGGAGTTACGTGCTTCTATGGAGAAGTTGCAGTTGAATGATGCTTCTTTGGTTTGGGAACCAGAAACTTCAGCAGCTTTAGGCTTTGGTTTTAGATGTGGGTTCTTAGGGATGTTGCATATGGAGATCATTCAAGAACGTCTCGAAAGAGAGTTTGACATGACAGTAATTACTACTGTGCCTTCTGTTCAATTCAAAGCATCAATGACGGATGGTACTGTGATAGAAATCAATGCGCCTTCAGAAATGCCTGATCCAAGTAAAATTAAGCATATAGAAGAACCATATATTAAAGCTCAAATAATAAGTAAGGCTGATTACGTTGGGCCAATCATTTCTCTTTGTATGGATAAAAGGGGTACGATTCAAAATCAAGTTTACTTGACCTCAGATAGAGTCGAATTGACTTTTGATATTCCATTGTCAGAGATTGTATTTGATTTCTTTGATAAGTTGAAGACTATTTCTAGAGGTTATGCGTCTTTGGATTATGAATTAACAGGTCTAAGACAATCAAAAATGGTGCAATTAGACATCATGTTGAATGGAGAAGCCGTAGATGCTTTGTCTGCGATTGTGCATAGAGATAAAGCTTACGACTGGGGTAAGAAACTTTGTGAAAAGCTGAAAGAATTAATCCCTAGACAGATGTTTGAGATTCCAATCCAAGCGTCTATTGGGAGTAAAATCATCTCAAGAGAAACTGTTAAAGCGATGCGTAAGAACGTATTGGCGAAATGTTACGGTGGTGATATATCTCGTAAGAGAAAGTTATTAGATAAGCAGAAGAAAGGTAAGAAAAGAATGCGCCAAGTAGGTAATGTTGAGATTCCTCAAGATGCTTTTATGGCCGTACTTAAATTGGATTAATTATGCCGACTATTATTGATGGTAAAAAGATATCAGGAGATATCAAAGATGAAATAAAGGCACAAGTTGATGGGCTGAAAGCTAATGGGAAAAGAGCCCCTCATTTAGCGATAATCATAGTAGGCGATGATGGAGCAAGTCACACATATGTAGGGGGAAAGATTAAAGCTTGTACAGCAGTTGGGTTTGATTACACCTTGATGCAATTCGCTGGTACGATCTCTGAAGAGAAATTACTGAAGCATGTTAATCAATTGAACTCTGACGAAGATATAGATGGGTTTATTGTACAACTGCCTTTACCTGAGCATATTTCTGTAGATAAAGTAACAGAGAGTATTTCTTCAGAAAAGGATGTAGATGGTTTTGCCAATGAGAATTTTGGTTCAATTGCTTCTAATAATCCTTTATTGATGCCAGCAACTCCATATGGTATTATGGAATTGATCAAAAGATACGATATTGATACAGAAGGTCAGAACTGCGTAATTGTTGGAGCAAGTAGATTAGTGGGGGCACCATTAGCCTTGATGCTTTCCAAAGAAGGAAATGCAACCGTCACTTTGTGTAATAAATTCACAACGGATTTAGCTAGCCATACTAAAGCAGCAGATATATTGGTTTCGGCTGTTGGGCTGCCTGGTTTGATCACTAAGGATATGGTGAAAGAGGGAGCTGTTGTGATCGATGTTGGTACCACAAGAGTGAAGGACGCTACTAAAAAATCCGGTTTCAAATTGTCTGGAGATGTGGTGTACGATGAAGTTGCACCTATTGCGAGTCATATTACGCCTGTCCCTGGTGGAGTTGGGCCTATGACGATTGTGTCATTGATGATCAATACACTTCGAGCTGCAAAGAAAAACTTGTAACCCTACTTTGACTTACATTCCAAGAATATCAGATAAGCTTCCTATTATGGAGGTCTTTTACTCCATTCAGGGTGAAGGATATTATGCAGGGACACCCGCTATCTTTATTAGATTAGGTGGTTGTGATGTAGGATGTGTTTGGTGTGATGTGAAGGATTCATGGAATGAGAATGATCATCCATTCCTGACTGTCGACGAAATTGTAAACAAGATCAAAGACTACCCTTGCAATACTATAATTATTACGGGTGGTGAGCCACTGATGTATGATATGACTGAATTGACTTCCTCATTGAAAGGGAAAGGGTATCAGTTAAATATTGAAACTTCTGGAGCTTATCCAATGACGGGCGCTTGGGACTGGGTGTGTTTCTCTCCCAAAAAGTTCAAAGCACCTGACGCATCTATTTATGGAGTAGCGAGTGAGTTGAAAGCTATTGCCTTTAATAAGTCTGATTTTGCATTTGCAGAGGAACATGCCGGAAAAGTAAATAAAGGTTGTAAACTGTATTTGCAACCCGAATGGTCTAAGTCAAATAAAATGACTCCTCAGGTCATTGATTACGTCAAAGAACACAGTCAATGGAATATTTCTCTCCAAACGCATAAATATCTGGATATCGAATAATAATTTCGTTGTGTCAACGATATAATTAATATGCGATTATCCCTTACGTTTCTTTTTCTGGTATTACTCCCTTTGATGTCATTTGGTCAATACACCAAATATCATTCAGAGAACAAACGTGCTTTGGGGGATTATGAGGAGGCTCGTCAATATTTAAAAAGAGCACAATTCCGTGAGGCAATGGAGCCGTTACGTGATGCAGTAGATCGTGACCCAGAGTTTGTAGAAGCGTGGTTGTCTTTAGGGAGTGCCTGTTATCGATTATCCTGGGATAGTTTATCTATAGCGTATTTCGAAACAGCAATCAAGATTGATCCAGATTATCACAAATCGAAGTATGCCTACTATATCATAGGTGAATTAAAACTGAAGCAGGCGGATTATCAATATGCACACGACTATTTTGAACATTATATAAGAACCAATCCTGCAGATCCAATCAAAGTAAAGGAAGCTAAAAAGAGGGTGATGAATTGCCGTTTTGCAATAGCCGCTCTTAAGCATCCGTATGATTACAATATCAAGGAATTGCCCGCTTTTGCCAATATTTTCCAATTACAATACTTTCCTGCCTATTCGGTAGATCAAAACGAAATCTATTTTACTCGTCGAATAGGGATGAATAATTTTGATGATGAAGATATCTACTATTGTGTTAAAGACTCAATTACTGGAGGCTGGTCTAAACCTGAATCTATTTCTGAAAACATAAATTCTGAATACAATGAAGGTGCTGCATCTTTATCTGCTGATGGACGAATGATAGTGTTTACCTCTTGCGATGGAAGAAAAGGTTATGGAAGCTGTGATATCTATATTAGTGAAAAAGAAGGCGAAGATTGGGGAGTTCCTAAGAATATTGGTCCTGAAATTAATTCTGCTGCATGGGACGCTCAGCCTACACTATCTGCAGATGGTCGAACTATGCTATTTGTTTCAAATAGACAAGGAGGATATGGAGGCAAAGATATATGGATAGCACAAAAAAATAAAAAAGGAAAATGGCAGCAAGCCTATAACTTAGGCAAACGAATTAATACTGATAGGGATGAGATTTCTCCATTTCTTCATACTAATGGAGAAACTATATATTTCGCATCAGAAGGGCATGAGGGGTTCGGAGGATTAGATATTTTCAGAAGTGAAATTGAACATGATTCAATTTGGGAAATACCTGCAAATCTGGGTGCTCCCCTCAATGACTCGGATGATCAAGTTTCCTTACACATAGCTTCAAATGGTAAAGAGGGACTTTATACAATTGAAAAAGTAGTGAATAGTGCCTTCGAAAGTAAACTTTACAGTTTTGACTTGCCGGATACATTTAGTGTTTCCCATCAAAGTGCATTTTTGAAAGGTACAGTTACAGATCGTGATACTGGAACACCGTTAGCTTCAAAGATTCGAATATATAGGTTGGCTGATAAGAACTATTATTCTGAATTGAAATCTGATAAGGTTAATGGGGGATTTACATTGGTACTTACCGAAGGGTATAAGTATGGGGTATATGTGACTTGCGATGGGTATATGTTTAAGGATTTTGCCTTTACACTTGAAGATATTGAGAGTTTTGATAATGAACTTCTCAATATTCAATTGGATCCGATCAAAGTGGGCGTTACCAGTATACTGGGTAACATCTTCTTTGACTACAATGAATATACTTTAAAGGGAGAATCAATGTCTGAGCTTCGAATAGTCTACTATTTCTTGAAAAAGAATCCTGAAGTTAAAGTTGAGATTGGTGGTCATACAGATAGTAAAGGAGAGACAGCTTATAATATGTCTTTATCAGAGAAAAGAGCCCAGACTGTTTATGATTTTCTGGTATCTAAGGGAGTGCGACAATCACAGCTTTCTTTCAAAGGATATGGTAAGTCTCAACCATTAAAAAAAGAGTTTCAAGGAGAGAATGAAGAGCGAAATCGACGAATCGAATTCAAAGTTGTGAATATAGGCGACTAAACCTATCAATTAGGTAATGTACCTAATTTCCATATAATATTCTTTTCTACTGTAAAAGACCACTTTTACTGCTATAATATTTTGTAAAATCAGTATATTGAAGTAGAGCATGTTGCTTGCATGAAGTTCTCTGCATAAAAACAGTATGCGCGCGCACTAATAAACGTTAGTTATGTTGGGGAAACTAAGTGAAAAGTGATATGTTTGATTCTTAGAAAGAATACAATTAAACAATTTTTAACATTTAAAATACACAATATGATGAGGATTCTACTTATTTGTTTCATGTTGGTGTCGGCACTCATTACTGAGTCGTGGGCACAGGACAGAACAGTTTCAGGTAAGGTGACAGATGATTCCGGGGAGACAATCCCAGGAGCAAACGTTATCTTAAAAGGAACATCAACAGGTACTACATCGGATATCGATGGTAATTGGAAATTAAGTGTTCCAGCTGATGGAGGTACTTTGGTATTTACATTCGTCGGGATGACTGCAGAAGAAGTGGCAATTGGTTCTAGATCAGTTATTGACCTTAGAATGGAATCAGATGCCAAGCAGCTGAGTGAAATCATAGTAACGGCACAAGGTGTTGAGAAGGATGTCAAAGCACTTGGTTATTCGGCTACTTCAGTGGGGAAAGAAGAAGTTACAAGAGGAAGAACCTCGGATGTAATGAGTTCCTTGCAAGGAAAGGTTGCTGGAGTTTCTATTACAACTGCATCGGGTGCTCCTGGAGCTTCTACAAAAGTAATCTTAAGAGGGTATTCTTCAATTGGAGGTAATAACAATCCACTATATATTGTTGATGGAGTTCCTATCAATAATAGTTCTAATAACTTCAATGCTAGTAATTTGGGTACTGATGTTAACAGGTCTCAAGATTTTGGTAATAGAGCAAATGATGTGAATCCAGATGATATCGAGTCTGTAACTATACTGAAAGGTGCATCTGCAACTGCGTTGTATGGATCTAGAGCATCTAACGGGGTGATTTTAATTACTACCAAAAGTGGTAGAGGAGAAGATGGATTAAACGTTTCGTTTACCAGTTCTGCGACTTTTTCAAATCCATTAAGATTGCCTGATTTGCAAGATAAATTCGGTCAAGGATGGAGTGGTCATTATGCTTCTGAAGAAAATGGGAGTTGGGGCCCAGTTATGGATGGGACAGATCGTTTGTGGGGAAATGTTGTAGATAATTCTCAACAAATAAAAACATTCGAGGCAAGAGAAAATGTCAAGGATTTTTATGAGACTGGAACGTCATACATTAATACTCTTTCACTTAGTGGGGGGAATGATTTGGCTTCATTTTACGTTTCTTATGGTAATGTAAATGAAGATGGAATTGTGCCAGGAGCCAGTGATGTTCTGGAAAGAAATACACTCTCAATGAGAGGGTCTTTGAAGACTAAGAAAGTGAAGGTTGAAACTTCTTTGAATTTTTCGAATAAAAAGCAAAGTGTAATTACTACTGGACAAGGTGGTGGTGGTACTACTACTTTTCAAGAATTAATTCAAATACCAAGGGATCACAGTATCATAGATATGCAGGATTATAATGATCCGTTTAATAACCTTGATAATTTTTATACGCTGTATGCTCAGAATCCTTATTATTCTATTAACGAAAATGGTAATGAGTTTACTGAAAATAGAGTGTATGGTAAAGTTCAGTTGACTTATAATTTTACTGATTGGCTGAATGCAAGCTATAGGATAGGAGCAGATGTGGCGAATTCTCATCTGAAAGATTGGATTGCAATTGCAGAAACATCTGAGGGGTCTCCGAATCAGGGAACAGCACAGATTCCAGGTCAAATTTTTGAGGGATCAAGAAATGCTACGGAATTTGATCATAGTTTCTTGTTAAATGCTTACAAGGAAGTTTCTTCTGACCTTAACCTTTCTGGTTTGATTGGTTTGAACATTAATGAAAGATCTACGCGAAACTTCTCAACTCAAGCTTCAGATTTGGATATACCGGGTTTTTATGTTTTAGGTAATGCTTCAGGTACACCTGTTCCAACATATAGAGAAACCAAAAGAAGGTTGGTAGGTTTGTATGGTCAAATTGAGGCTGCTTACAAAGATTTCCTTTTTTTAACATTAGTTGCTAGGAATGATTGGTCATCTACCTTGCCTATTGAAAACAATTCTTTCTTTTACCCAGGTGCGAACGTGAGTTTTGTATTTACAGAAGCTACTTCAGCTCTGGATAATATTATGTCATTCGGTAAAGTGAGAGCAAGTTGGGGCCAGACGGGTAATGATGCAGATCCTTATTCTGTATACTCAGTATTTATTCCTGGTCAAGTTGCATTGCCTTTTGGTGATATTAACTTGCCATTCAATGGTGTAAATGGATTTGAACTATCTAATCAAATTGGAAACCTTAGTCTACAACCAGAGATTACTTCTGAAGTAGAAGTTGGTTTTGATATTAGATTTTTCAATAACAGATTGGGGGTTGATATGACCTTGTATGATAGAACTACAACGGACCAAATTCTTGCTGTTCCAGTAGCTGTATCAAGTGGATATACAACTCAAGTACAAAACTTAGGAGAAGTAAACAATAAGGGTATTGAATTATTAATTAATATGACCCCTATTAAAACTTCTAATTTTGCATGGGATATCAGTTATAACTTTACGAAGAATAAAAACGAAGTTGTAAGGTTAAACAGTGAATTAGACAAGGTTGTTATCAATTCAATTTATGGACTTGAACTTGTTGCAGAAGAGGGTAAGCCTCTTGGAACTATTTACGGACATGCTCAGCAATATACAGAGACAGGAGAGGTTATTGTCAATGCCAATGGTATTCCATTAGTAGCTGCTGATAAAGTGGAGTATGGGAATACAAATTCTGATTATAGTATGGGGTTAAGCAACAGGTTGTCTTATAAAGGATGGTCATTGAATGTGCTTTTGGATTACAGAAAAGGTGGTCTTATGTATTCTTATACTCAGAGACTTACTCAATTTGTTGGGAACTCGGTTAATACAACGTATAATGAAAGAAGGCCATTTGTTGTGCCTAACTCAGTTGTAGATAATGGTGATGGCACTTATACTGAAAACTTAGTTGCGGTGGATATGTCTAATATTAATTCGTACTGGAATCAAACAGATAATAATGCTAGAAGCAGGGATCATATAATGGACAGATCTTTCTTGAAATTGAGAGAAGTTGGTGTTACTTATCAATTCCCGAAATCTATGTTAGAACGGACATTCTTGAATACGGCATCTTTAAGTGTGATTGGAAGGAACTTATTGTTGTTCACTCCATCAGAAAACCAATTGGTTGATCCAGAAACAACTACCATGGGTAATGATTTGCTTGGTGAGTTTGGTGAATTTGGAAGTGGTCCAACAACTAGAAGTTTTGGTGCAAGTTTAAAAGCAACCTTTTAATTTTTTGAAATGAAAAATATGAAGAAATATATAATTATATGTTTGGTAATAGCCGTTGCTATTTTACCATCTTGTGATGATTATTTGGATATTAATGTTGATCCAAATAACGCATCAGACGCACCACCTGAATTGGTCTTTCCAGCTGCTACATTGTCTGTTATCAGTGTAATTGGAGGAGATTATGCTATCTCAGGAAATATTTGGTCACAGTATTGGACGCAAAGTACATCGTCAAATCAATACAAAAATGTAGATGGATTTAATTTGCAGAGTGATTTTCAACAAGTTAGGTTCCAAGAATTGTACGCTGGTGCTTTAAATGATTTGAAGTTTACTAAGAGTAAATCTTCAGAGACTGAAAACTGGAATTTTTATTTAATGTCAACAGTGTTGGAAGTTTATGCTTTTCAAGTCTTGGCTGATCTTTATGGGGAAATTCCTTTTGATGATGCATTATTAGGAAATGAAAGTAATTTTGCTTCGAGTTATTTGGGTGGAGAGGCAGTTTATGATTCATTAATTTTGAGATTGGATAATGCGCTAAGTAAGGATTTTGATGCCATTACCAATACTGATCCTGGGACTGCCGATTTTGTTTTTGGCGGGGATATGGATGCTTGGATTCAGTTTGCGAATACACTTAAATTGAAATTGTTTTTGAGAAATTCGGAAGCTAGACCAACCGTTGCATCTCAAGGGATAGATGCTTTGTATGCTGATGGTGTTGAGTTTTTGCTAATGGATGCTGCAGTTACAGGGTTTACTGATGTAGCGAATGCAAGTAATCCATTGTATGAACAAGATAGGCGTCAACTTAATACTCCTAATAATTTAAGAGCTAGCACAACATTTGTAGATTTTTTACAGTCTAATGCTGATCCTAGATTGAATGTATTGTATGAAACTCCTGTAAATGGTGGTGTTATTACAGGCTTAAGACAAGGAGATTATGACAGGCCTACAACTGAGATTGATCCAGATGATATTTCTAGAGCTGTTGTTGAGGCGACGGATCCTGTTCATTTCTTTACTACTGCTGAGGTGTTGTTTTTACAAGCTGAAGCTGCTGTAAGAGGTTATGGAACTGGAGACGCCAAGACATTGTATGATGCCGCTGTGATGGCTGCATTTGATATGTACGGGTTTGATGCAACTACATTTGTTGCTGTTGGTGGGAATTATGAATTTCCTTCAGGAACATTTGATCAGAACCTTGAAGCTGTTATGATGCAAAAATGGGCAGCACAGGCTAGGGTAAATGGACTTGAATCGTGGTTTGATCATTTGAGAACTGGTTATCCTTTAGAGAATACTAGCACTTCAACATTCGTTTCTGGTCAACTTAATTACCCAGTTAATGGTGTTACTTCTAATAGATTTCCAAGAAGATTGTTGTATCCTGATTCTGAGGTAAGTAGAAATCCAAATACGCCAGATCAAATGGATATTTTTACTTCTGTGTGGTGGGATAACTAAAATTTAAATTTAGAAAAATGAATAGATATATATATATAGTCATTCTAGCGGTCTTAACTATTTTTACTGGCTGTGATGGTGATAAAGAGACTGAAGGTGTCTCAAGAATAACGTATTTTCCTTCATTCGAATCGGAAGGTGAATTTTATGTTGAAATTGGAGTTGGAGATCCTTATACTGATGTACCGGTTATGGCTACAGAAGATGGTCAGGAACTAGAAGTAACTACATCCAATTGGGTAGGTAGGTATACAGGTTATAGTGGGGCCACTGTTGGTACGGTTATGGATGAATATGTAGCAACTTATACAGCAGTGAATGGAGATGGTTTTCCAGGATCTACTACTAGGACTGTTGCTGTTGTTGAAAGTGGAGATATGACTACCAGTATTGCAGGTAGGTATAGTACAACTACTACTAGAACTACAGGAGAGTCTTATAGTGATGTTGAAATATGGATTTCTGAGTTGTCTCCAAATGTTTATGGGATTTCGTGTCTAGTAGGAGGGTTCTATGGTTTTGGTAGAGCTTATGGTGACGGATACCTATGTGCTGGTGGTACAATTACGGTAGTTGATTTGGCAACAAACGATTTTACTTTTGGGCAAGGGCAATTTCCTGCTTGGGGTAATACCGTTGACATTCAGACGATGACTGTTGATGCAGCAACTAGGACAATTACAATTAATTCTTTAGCTGATTTTGGCGGAATTTGGGATTTTGTAATGGTTCAAAAGTAAATGTTAGATATTTATTTAAATAGATAGAAATGAAAAAGAATATTTATAAAATACTAATTCCAATATTTGTTTTGGGAGCACTATTTTCTTGTGAGCAAGAGAGTGAAGATCCGGGTCAAACTGAAGTGATGCAGATTTCTGGCGAATGGTATATTCAATATTATGTTGAAACTGCCGCTGGATCAGGAGAGTTTACGAACCCAGGTTGGGGTTATTACAAAGTTATAACTTCAAATACTGCCGCTAACTCTGCAACAGAAATGTTGATTGATGATCAAGATGGTTGGGCTACAATGTACAAGGTTGTTGTAGATGGATTAAATTTTAGTGCTACAGAAACTGAAGAACTGGTAGCGTCTACTGATCCTGTAACGGTTACTAACGGTGTTGTTATACTTGATGGAGGACTTTCTACTTCAGGTGTAAGGACTGATAGTATTTCGTTTGAATTCGTTCAACCAACTGCTGACCCTACAGTATATAGAGCTGCAGGTGTTAGACGTACTGGATTTTTAGAAGACGAACATTAATAATTATTTAATAATTAAAATTGATAGGGCTACTTAGGTAGCCCTTTTTTATTATGAAAAAAGCAATACTTATAGCAGTTGTTTTTCTTTGTTATGTAAAAACTGTCCAGGCCCAAAATCATGACAGAGATGCTCTTCAAAGTGATCCCATCATTGATAAACAGTTTGGTGATTTACAGCAAAAAAGAAAAATGAAAGGTTCGATAGAGGGAACTTATTATTTGTGGGATGTTGATCGAGTTGGGATAGTTGTTAAAAATGGGGTAGATACCTTAGAAAGGTCATTGATTAATTATGATATTTTCAATGATAAGGTTGAAGTGACTTATGAAAATCGTGAGTATTCCCTAATAGGGGAGGAAGTATCGGTGATTTTCACAGATGGAATTACAAGTTTAGAAGATGATAAATACGTTAGATTGAACACTATCGATATAGTTGGAGGACTTTATTGCGAGTTGTTTTCAAAGGATGATGTTAGATTTTATTCATTGACTGAGGTTTCGTTTTATCCAAGTAATTATAGCCCTATCACAGATAGCGGATATGAGCATGATAGATATGTGAAGACAGAGCTCTTTTTTTTGATTAAAGAATCAAAATTACTAGTAAAATCTAAGTCCTTGAAAAAAATGTACAAAGTTATTAAGAAGGATCTCGATAGTTCAAATAGTAGTCAAAAGCCAATGAATAGCAGTCTCAACAGATTTGACATTGTCCAATATTTAGAAGAAATAATATAGTTTAAAACCAACTGCACCTATGAAAAAATTATTTACTGTTTCGGTATTGGGCTTACTCTTATTAGGGTTGTATTATACTCACCCTGATATAAGTAAGAGCAAAAAGAAAGTGTTTTTTTATTCAAGTGATTCAAAAAAGAATAAGTCTGATGTAATAAAATTTGATGCTCCTAATGAGTTTGCTAAGGCACATATCTTAATGCGAACAAAATTTAATGAACAAGAGCCAGGGTATAAAAATAACGATGTTTTCGAGGCATTTAATTTGTCTAGGAACTCAAAAAGTAATGCTCGGTCAACGGGGATTGATTTAGATTGGAAAGAAAGGGGACCCGCAAATGTACCAGGAAGGACTAGAGGGTTAGTGATTGACCCGAGTGACAATAGTGGTAGGTCATGGTTTGCAGGTTCAGTAGGTGGTGGAGTTTGGAAAACTGAAAATGCTGGTGAAAACTGGACTCTATTAACACCTGACATCCCAGCAATGGCAATTTCATGCTTGGTAATGGCAGAATCAAACCCTAAAGTTCTATATGCAGGTACTGGAGAATCTTTTTCACATATATCTGTTATAGTAGGTAATGGTATTTTTAAATCATCCGATGGTGGCGTTTCTTGGGATCAATTGGGATTTACTGCTGATAATGATCATTTCCGTGCAGTTAACAGGATGATAGTTCACCCAGAAGATGAAAATATTGTTTTGGCATGTACCGAGACAGGAACAGGTGTTTTTAACCTTACAGAGTCTTTTGTGTATAAGTCTACTGATGGAGGTGTTACTTGGAGTCAAGTTATGAATAGCGAGAACCCAATTCAGCAATTAGTTCAAGATCCAATTGATTACAATATAATGTATGCTTCAGTGAACGCTGATGGCATTTATAAGTCAAGTGATGCTGGTGAATCATGGGAGAAATCTAGTGCGGATGTAGTGCCTCAGGGTAGAATTGAGTTATCCATATCTCCAGTTAATAATCAAATGATATTCGCAAGTGTAGAAGGGGCTTTAAGTGAGACCAATACTGATTTGTATGTAAGTGATAATGCTGGAGAAGAATGGAGTTTGCTTGAAGGTATTGATAATATCGATTACTTGGGTGGTCAGGGCGGATATGATAATGCTGTCATGGCGCATCCATTTGATGA
Organism: Reichenbachiella sp.; assembly: GCA_051531955.1. GTDB lineage: Bacteria > Bacteroidota > Bacteroidia > Cytophagales > Cyclobacteriaceae > Reichenbachiella. Next base: position 15,957 of record JAOPTS010000041.1, on the reverse strand, counting down.
AAACATCTTTTATGTAGCTGGGGTCAATGTTTTTCAAGTGGAGTTAACTAATGAATTATCAATATCTTCACCATTTGTACGGGAAGTGTCTGAATTAGGTACAGATGAATTTATGAGCTTCTCCAATTTTGGAGGACCTTATCATGGAGGTGCTTTAGACGTTGGGAACTCTACAAGGAAAAGTTCAATAGAAATTAGATTTGGTGAAGGAGTAAGTCAAAAAGCACATAGGTTTACGGTTGACGGTCTTGGTTCTGGGGTCGAGAATTCCGGCTATTTTTATAAAGATTATGTTAGTATTCCTTTTGAAGCTTGGGATGTAGACGTTGAGCCAAATGTTCAATTGATGGTTTCGTTTAGAGATCAACAAGAAGATGGTGAATGGAACTTATTGAATGTTAATACTTCTGGTGCCACCTCAGATCAGAGTAGAGAGTATTTCTATATTCATAATGTTAATTATAATGAATTGCCTGACGAGAATATAGCTGTAGATGGTAGTAACAATAAGGGAATAGATTATGAACAGATGTACTTTATGTGGCCTTATCTATTGGATGGTGCTACAATACTTGATGGAAAATATCCAGATTCAAAATTACTTATCGATTTTGGGACAATCGAAAAACGCAGTATAACAGTCAATACAGTTACTGACGCCTACGCAGAATTTGGAGGGGAAAACACCTCTCAACATATTCATCCAGATCATCATAATTTGATATCATTTATTACAAATGTTGAAGGGGAGGAGTTTAGAATTCTATCAGCGAACGATGGAGGGGTGTATTATGCAAATCAAGGGACTGATCCGGGGAAGGAATTTGGTGATTGGAATTTTGCTGGATCAGGATATAATACTACCCAGTTTTATGGTGCTGACAAAAAACGAGGAGCGAGCGAATATTTTGGTGGAGCTCAAGATAACGGTACATGGATTTCTAGTATTGGTGCTGATGCCGATAAAACATCTCTTTATAGGTTTGTAATTGGCGGTGATGGATTTGAAGTTGTGTGGAATTATTCTGATCCCAACAAGCTGATTGGAGGGTCTCAAAATAATGGGTTTGCTCGATCTCTTGACGGAGGAGTAACTTGGGAATCTGCCACAAATGGTTTAAACCGTACGACTGAAAACTCATCTTCGAACTTCCCGTTCATTTCAAAAATTGCAAATTCAAAATCAAAACCAAATGATCTTTATACAATATCAGTTGATGGGGTATATAAGTCCACTGATTGGGGTGGCAATTGGAAATTAACACCTTTGAAAGATGACTTTACTTTAAACACTTTAACAAATATAGAAGTGTCATTAGCTAATCCAGATGTTATTTGGGCAGGGACGGGTATGACAGAGACCAATAAGTTACATGTATCTAAAGATGGCGGAGAATCATTTGTCTCTACAAATAATTTTGAGGGTGATTTACTGGGTTCATTATCTGGCATAGGAACTCATCCCTCAAATGATGGAGTTGCATATGCTTTATATTCATTCGCAAAAACTTCTAAAGTTTTGAAGACTAGTGATTTTGGTGAAAGCTGGGAAGATATTACGGGGTTCATTGATGGAATTAGCACTAAAGGGTTTCCAGATGTTGCGGTCTATTCAATATTTGTTTTTCCTAATGAGGAAGAAAAAATTTGGGTAGGAACAGAGATTGGACTTGTTGAGTCCTTAGATGGTGGGGACAGTTGGAATTTGGCTGATAATGGTTTTCCAGCAGTTTCTGTATGGCAAATAAAACAAGTAGATAAGGAGGTAGTAATTGCGACACATGGAAGAGGTATTTGGAGTGTTGAGTTAGAAGAGTTAAATGAACTATTAGTCTATCCTGAAATAAGTGCGGCTTCTGTTTTAACGGATCAAAGATTGTATGTTGAAGGTATAGTTATTTCTAATTATGACTCTACGGTGCTCTCTGTAGATGATGTTCGCTGGGGATTGGTGACTGTTGAGAATGAATTTTTTGTAGCGTATATTGAAGGGTTAGATCAATATGGTGAGGTTAACCTTTCTATTGTTTCGTATCTCGATGGTAAAGCGTACAACGGGGGATCTGTTGAAGTGAATTACTATGATATTGGGGAGATTGTAGATAGTTATGCTACTAATTTTAATGATGAAAATGTATCAGAGGATTTTGTGACAGATGGTTTTGTGATTGGTTCTTCGATCGATGAATTTAGTGATGGAGCTTTACATTCACCGCACCCTTATGTTGATCAAGTTAGTCATTATGCGCAATTAAAGAGGGCTATAAGAGTAGCTAAAGAAAATCCAATTGTATCATTTCAAAACATTGCTTTAATTGAAAAGGGAGAAGAAGGGACAGTTTTTGGAGATCCTGAATATTATGACTATGTGGTTGTAGAAGGGTCAAAAGATGGAATAGTTTGGACCGCTTTATCAGATGGGTATGATGCGAGTAAAAATGCTCTTTGGTCAGTGATATATGATAGAGGAGGGACTGTTGATAAGAATTTGTTTGCGAAGGAGTCAATAGATTTGTCGGATACTTATTCTTCTGGTGACGTCATTTTTATTAGATTTAAATTATACGCTGATCCATTAACCAACGGCTATGGTTGGGTGATTGATGACTTGGTTATTCAAGGAGAATCGGTATTGATAGGAATAGAAGAAATAAATGATATAATAAGTGTTTTTCCTAACCCTGTTATTAATAAGTTGTATTTCAAGAGGTCAAATGAACCTTATGAAGAGATCGTTGTGTCAAATGTTTTTGGGCAAATTGTCGGACGTTACAATGGACAAAAAACTGAAATCGATGTGTCAAGTTATGACCCAGGGATGTATTTAGTAAATATGACGATGAAAGGAGTTGTGGTTTCTACAACCAAGATTATCAAAGAATAGTATGCAGAATTATCTAGTGTTTCTTTTATTGGTTATTTGTTCTTGTGTGGGTGATAAATCTAGATCCAAAGAAAGTTTGAAAATTGAGGTTGTTTCCTCGATCGAAGAGGGTTATGATTCATTGTTTAATCATTCTAAAGATTATTTGGTTTGTTATAAACAAAAGAAGGGAACTGTGAAAAACCCTATTACTCATGTGAGGTTGGTAGTAGTCGATGTAGTAAATGAACAAATAATATATCGGCCTTCAGAATCATTGAAATCATTTATTTGGGAGAATGACTCATTAATTAGGTTTAGACTTCAGAAAGGATATGTTGATGATAAATCTGACGTTTATTATTTTGATACGAGAAGTCGGAAAAAGATAGATGATTATAAGAGTGTCTCATTGAGGTAATAAAATAGGAAAGGCTAACTCATCGAGTTAGCCTTTCCTATTTTATTTTAATTGTCTTGAACTTTTGTAATAGTAATTTAATGAACTCATTTGTCTGAGAGTCGAAATGGTTGATATTACATTGTATAGTTGTTATTATTTTTGATCACCGAGTGAGTTATTATGAGATACAAACAGGTTGCTATATTATTGGTTATTAGCACAAGTGTGTTAGTGTTTTTCATTACGGATATTAATAAGTTAATAAGTAGCTATTTATTACTAACAAGTAATATGCTGCATGAGTTACCTAAAAAAGATCGTCCTGATCTTGCAGCTCTACATAATTTTAGAATAACCAAAGACCCTTCTTTGGGTTATCCGCCCAAAGAAAGATTAGCAGTAGCTAAATCTCAAATAGATAATTATTTCACAAAACCTGCTCGGTCTAGAACGATAGACAATGTGAAATGGACCGAGCGTGGACCAGATAATGTTGGCGGAAGAACTCGTGCCATTATGTTCGATCCTAATGATGATTCACAGAAAAAAGTATGGGCAGGTAGTGTTGGTGGTGGCTTATGGTATAATAATAACATTACCGAGCAATCTTCAAAATGGCACGTGATTGATGATTTGTTGCCTAACCTTTCTATTTCTTCTATAGCATATGATCCAGCTTATACAGATGTTTTTTATTTTGGCACAGGAGAGGGTTGGGGAAATATTGACGCAATAAGAGGTGATGGGGTTTGGAAATCTATTGATGGGGGTGATTCTTGGGATCAGCTTGAGGCAATGAACGATGGATTTAATTTTTTCAGAAGGTAGTCGTGACGAAGGAATCCACGGTTTTGGCAGCAGTAAGGAGTACAAGTGGAAACTCTGGTGTTTGGCGATCGGTAGATGGTGGTGATACTTGGTCAAAGGTGATTAATTCTTCAGCTGCTGATATTGAAGTAACAAAAGACAAAATTTATGCCTCTACTTTTAATGGTACTGTTCATGTTTCTGATAATGAAGGAGAGAGTTGGACTACTATTACGCCAGCTAGCAATGCTGATAGGGTAGAATTAGGAGTAGCTTATGATCATTCAAATATAATTTACGCACTTGGAAATGAAGAAAATGATGCTATTTGGTTATACAAGTCGTCTGATGGAGGGGTAACATGGACTGAGGTAAGTATTCCCAAATACATAAGTCAAAATTGCAGCCCAAGTTCAGATCCATTTACTAGACAACAGGGATGGTATGATTTGATTTTGGCGGTGTCTCCAGATAATCCAAGCATGATTGTAGTTGGAGGTGTGGATTTGTTTCGTTCGTTTGATTCAGGAGCTACTTGGGAGTCCATTTCATATTGGACTGGAGGCTGTGATGATTATGTGCATGCTGATCAGCATAATTTTCTTTTTAGACCAGGTCGTCCTGAAGAAGCAATTTGTTCCAATGACGGAGGAGTGTATTATTCTAGTTCCATTTCAACTACAGATACTGATGGTCCTGATTTTGAATCTAGGAATAATGGTTATAATGTCTCACAGTTCTATGCTTGTGCTATGACAAATGTTTCATTATCTAATGCTTTCCTAGCTGGAGCACAGGATAATGGCACGCATCTTTATAATGGTTTCGGAATCAACTCAACTATCGAAGTAACAGGGGGAGACGGAGCTTATTGTTTCATCGATCAAGATGATGCTAGTTTGATGGTGTCTAGTTACGTGTTTAATAATTATTATTTGTCAACTGATGGAATGAATTCATCCTCTTCATTTGGAGAAGGGGATGAGAGTGGTCAGTTTATAAACCCTACAGCGTATGATTCAAGGACAAACACTTTGTTTGCTGCTGGAAATGCTAACGAGTTAATTATTTATACAGGGTTAGAAACAGGTTCAGTAACAACGATGGTCAAAAACGTAACCATAAATTCGGAAGAAGTATCTTCTATCACCCTCTCAATTAGTGATGAAGAAGTAGTGTTTGTAGGTACTTATAGTGGTTCTGTTTATAGGATATCCAATGTTTTTAATGACAGTCCGATTTCAGAATTATTACTAAATTCATCAGGTACGGTAGCAACTGTTGATGTAGGGAGTAGTGATGATCAATTATTGGTTATCTATTCTAACTACGGTGTGACATCTGTATTTGAAACAAGAGATGGAGGGACTACATGGTTCAATAAAGAAGGGAATTTGCCTGACATGCCTATTAGGTGGGGTTTGTACAATCCCAATAATACCAATGAAGTATTATTGGCTACAGAAATGGGAGTATGGTCTGTTGATGATATTACAGATACGGATATAGTTTGGGAACCTAGTAACGATGGTTTTGCTAATGTCTCTTGCTATATGTTGCAGTATAGAGCATCTGATGGGGTGGTTGCTGTGGCTACTCATGGCAGAGGTCTTTTCACTTCTGATATTTTTTCTGATCCAATGGCGAACTTTTATACTGATGTGCAAGTCGGGTATACAGGTCTCTCAGTTCAGTTTATTGATGCTTCGTTGAAAGCCTCTTCTTATTTATGGGATTTTGGTGATGGAGGTACGGCAATAACCGCAAACCCATTACATATATATGAAGAGCCAGGGTTATATGAGGTATCACTTGAAATTGACGGAGATGAGACTAATACGCAATCAATTATGTTACAAATTCTGCCATATTTGGATGCTGATTTTTCTTTGGCAGATGGAGGTGATTTTGAATCGAAGGATACATTGTTTACTGCGGTTAATATTGCAGGAACTGGTTTTGAATTAGGCAGTTCTTCAGTGGGTGGGAAATCTGGAGTGAATTCTGGTGAGAATGCTTGGGTAACTGGAATAAATAGTACTGTTTATGATCCCTGGAGTGAGGCTTATCTATATACTCCTGCTTTTGATTTTTCTGTCTCTGGAAGCTATTCCATTGAATTTTTCACTAAATACGAATTAGAAGATGAATGGGATGGTTTTATTATAGAATATACTGTTGACGGAGGTGTGTCTTGGTTGAAATTAGGAGAAGAGTTGGATGATTTATGGTACAACCAGGAGGCCATTGGAGGAGCAGTAGTTTTTGAAGGAGCTAAGCCCTTTTTTAGTGGAAGTACTGGAGGTCAGTTTGTGAAAAAGTCTCTTGATATAAGTTTTTTGAGCAACAATGAAATTGTCGCTTTTAGATACTCATTTAAATCAGATCCTGCATCAGAGAAGGCTGGGATAGCTATTGATGATTTTGTGATAATAGCTCCAGACCTGGAGACAGAGATAGATTTTAATTCAACTTCAACTTCAATATGCACAGGACAAGGTTTAATTATAACCAATACCTCAACTGGGGATGTCGTGAGTTATTCTTGGGATTTTGGAGATGATTCGTTACCGCCAACTGCTGAAGGGTATGGTCCGTTTGAAGTGAGTTATACTGCTTCTGGCAATAAGAGTATAGTGTTGACTGCTACTACAGCGGATGGTATTGTTATTTCAAGCTTAGATGTCGATGTGGTAGATGTTCCGCAGGATAAAGAGTATGTAGGAGATGTTCTTGTGTGTAAGAATAATCAAGCAGAAGTAACCGTAATAGGGTCTGAAGTTGGAGTTAGTTATTATTTGATTGATGGGCTTGATCAACAGATGCTACTGAGTGATTCAGTTCTTGGGAATGGAAGTGATATTGTACTGACAACTACCCCTTTATTAGAAAGTGTGATTGGTAGAGTTATCGGGAGTTTTAATAATGCTTGTGAGACAACTTTATCAAAGTCGCTGGAGATTGAAGTGATTGAACTAGATGAATTTCAGCTCTTCCAAAATAGTGAACTTGAATTGGAGGTTGCAATTGAAGGAGAAGTGTCTCAGTATACTTGGTATCTAAACAATGAGGTAATTATTGAAGCAGAAGTGTCTCAGTATACTTGGTATCTAAACAATGAGGTAATTATTGAAGCAGAAGGAAATACCTACTTGCCAACTGAAAATGGAAGTTATAAAGTGGAAGCCTTTATTAGAGGGTGTAGTGTGACTTCTGAATCTGTTGATTATTTGATACTTGAGTTAAAAGGTGAATTAACATTTGAAATATTTCCCAACCCTTGTCATGATTATCTACATGTGAAATATGATGAAAACATATTAGGTGTTCAAGTGGTTAATTTGATCGGGGTAAATATTGAATTGAAGACTGAATTAGGACAAGGGGGTGTAAAGTTGGATATGTCTGGTCTAACGAATGGCGTATACCTAATAAATGTCCTGACAAGTAGTGGGTCGTTCTCTAAAAGAGTGTTGAAAAGATGAAGGGGTATATAATAGTATTACTGATGTGCATGGTTTCATGTAGGTCAAATAATAATCTGAATAGTACATCGAAAGCGATAGGGGATAATTGTAATTGGAATGAATCCAAATCCTATTATTTGTGTGTTGACACAAGTGAGCAGTCTTTAAAAAATATAGTTGCTACCAGCTCTACTTATCAGGTGTTTGATCTAGTCGGTAATTTGGAAGTCGAAGGTGAGTTTGGCAGTGGAAGTGTAGCTTGGTTGAGTGATGATGTTATTGTGGTATTCAAAGTTCCTGGTACAATGCGTCAAGGGGAAACACGAGACGATTATAGAAAAGTCTACATCCTAGAATCGAAGGAATGGCGGCCTTATAAAGAATACATAAAACAGTAAAAACAAGAAAGGCTAACTCATCGAGTTAGCCTTTCTTTATATGCTTAAAACAGCTTTCTTAAGCCACTTTTAATTTATTGATCTTAGATTTTTCAAATTTGCTTTCAGCATAAGACTTTGTGACTACTAGTTTCTTCGCTTTTGGGTCAGAAGGTAGTTCGAACATCGCATCATTGATGATCACTTCACAAATAGATCTCAATCCACGTGCTCCCAAGTTGAAATTCAAAGCCTTTTCTACAATGTAGTCCAATGCATTTTTCTTGAATTCTAATTCAATTCCTTCCATCTCAAACAATTTAGTGTACTGTTTGACCAGTGCATTTTTTGGTTCAGTCAAAATCTTTTTCAAGGCTGACTCATCCAATGGGTTGAGGTAAGTAAGAACTGGTAGACGACCTATCAACTCAGGAATCAATCCAAAACTCTTCAAATCTTGAGCAGTGATGTATTGTAACAAATTCTCTTTGTTGAGGTCACTAAATGTGTCATCAGTTTTATTACTAAAGCCAAGGGGCCTAGTATTCAGTCTATTCCCGATATTTCTAGTAATGCCATCAAATGCTCCGCCACAGATAAAAAGAATATTTTCGGTGTTTACCGTGATCATCTTCTGATCTGGATGCTTTCTACCACCTTGAGGAGGAACGTTTACTGCAGTACCTTCTAATAGCTTCAAAAGAGCTTGTTGCACTCCTTCGCCACTGACATCACGTGTAATAGATGGGTTGTCCGATTTTCTAGAAATCTTGTCAATCTCATCAATGTATACGATACCTCTTTCGGCAGCCTCCACATCATAGTCGGCAGACTGCAATAGTCGAGTCAATATACTTTCAACATCCTCTCCTACATAACCAGCCTCTGTCAATACAGTTGCATCTGCAATACAGAAAGGTACTTGTAAAATCTTAGCCAATGATTTAGCCAAGTAGGTTTTACCCGTGCCAGTTTCTCCTGCCATGATGATGTTTGATTTTTCAATCGTAATATCATCGTCGGTAGGTTTTTGCATCAAACGTTTGTAATGGTTGTAGACCGCGACTGACATCACTTTTTTAGCCTCATCTTGACCAATGACATATTGATCTAAATGCTCCTTCATCTCCATTGGTTTAATCAAATTGAAATTTGGAGATGCGATATCATCTTTAGTTTTATCCTCTTCAGACAAAATTTGATTGGCTTGTGTAATACACTTGTCACAGATATGAGCATGAATGCCCGATATCATCAAATCAACGTCCTTCTTATTCCTCCCACAAAATGAGCAAGTTACTTGTGCCATAGTTCAAATTTTCTCAAAGATAATTATTATTTGTCTGATTTACGTTCTAGTACTTCGTCGATCAAACCGTATTTTTTTGCTTCTGATGCCACCATCCAATAATCTCTATCAGAATCTTTTTCGATATCCTCGTAAGATTTGCCACTATGCTTAGCTAGGATGTTATAAAGATCTTCTTTCACAGATAAAGTCTGCTTCAAAGAAATTTCCATATCAGATGCTTGACCTTGCATACCGGCCATTGGCTGATGAATCATGATTCTTGCATGAGGTAAAGCAGCTCTTTTACCAGCAGCTCCGCCAGCTAGCAATACAGCACCCATAGAGGCAGCTAAACCAGTACAGATAGTATTGACGTCTGGATTGACATAATTCATCGTGTCATAGATACCTAGGCCTGCATATACAGATCCTCCAGGGCTATTGACATATAGTAAAATGTCTTTCTTAGCATCTACCGATTCCAAGAATAACAATTGTGCCGTAATAATGTTAGCAACATTGTCATCTACTCCAGTACCCAAGAAAATAATTCTGTCCATGATTAGTCTTGAAAAGACATCAATCTCACGAAAATTCGTTGGTCTTTCTTCAATTACCGCACGTGTCATATTCTCTATATGACCGGTATATTGATCGAAAGTGTTACCATTTATATTTTGGCCTTTTACGGCATAATCTCTAAACTCCTTCTTATCCATTTTGATAATATTTAATACAAGTACAAAAAAACAAAAAAAGCCCTTAATTCAAAGGACTTTTATCATTCACGTTATTATGTAGGAAAGGTTTATGCTTTTTCCTTGTATTCGTCTACTGTTACAGCTTTTTCTTTGATAGTGATATTCTCTTTTATGAAAGAAGTCACTTTATTGTTGATTACAGTTTCATGTAATTTCATGTAATTTTTACCTTCTTCACCTTTTAGGTAATTATCAGCAAAAGAATCAATGCTAGATTCCATTTGGTCAGACATACCCATTGAGCCAAACTGCTGACGAATCATGTTCTTAGCTTCTTCAACTACTTCTTCATGCTCTATTTTGATGTCGTTATCTTTGGCGACAGCATTTTTGACCATTGACCACTTTAGATCTTTAGCATATATTGGGTATTCTTGATCCAATTGCTCTTGCGTGATTTCAGTGTTAGAAGTTTTTAACCATCTCTTCAAGAATTCATCAGGAAGTTCCATTTTGGTGCTTTCTACTAATTTCTCTTTGATTTTGACGTCAGTATATCCATCAGTCTCTTTATTGTAGTTTTCTGCAATAGTAGACTTTACTTTTTCTAAGAACTCTTCTTCCGACTTCACTAGGTCTTTCCCGAATACTTTGTCAAACAATTCTTGGTTGAGTTCAGCAGCAATTACTCTGTTCACATTTTTAACCTCAAATTTGATTGCTCCTTCTAAGCCAGCGTTTTCACCTAAAAACTTAGCTCTTGCTGCGACATCCTTAATCTCTTTATTGGGATCAAATTCTATTATGTCACCAATTTTTTGACCTAGAAATGTCTTTCTGCCTTTTTTCTCAGTGCTATCGATTTCTATTACGGTACCAGTAGCAGCCTCTTCGTTTTCTTCTTGACCTTCTACTAGAATAGTTCCATATAGAGAATCACCTTCTTCAGAAGCTTCTGGATTGGTCATTTCTCCAAATTGACTTTTCAAGTTGTCCATTGTTTCAGTCATGATTTTTTCATCAATCTTGATAGAGAACGTGTCAACCTTTACTTTTTTGTCAACAGTAACTTTGAATTCTGGCGCTATGCCAATGTTGTATTCAAAATCAAATACTTTTCCTTCTTCCCAGTCTAAGCTTGCTACTTTATCCTGGTTTGGAAGTGGCTCACCTAATATTTGAATTTCTTTCTCTTTGATGAATTCCATCACCTTGCTAGAAACTAACTGATTGATTTCCTCAACTAGGATAGATTTTCCATACATTTTCTGAATTACTCCTCTAGGAACTTTTCCTTGTCTAAAGCCCTTGATTTGGGCTTTTTTGGTGTAATCCTTAATCTTTTCTTCGATTTTCGGTTTGTAATCTCCCTCTATTAAATTGATTTTAATGAGAGCCTCTGTTTTCGAAATTTGATCTAATTGAATATCCATGTACTTGTTAACAGAATTAAAAAACCCTCTAGCCTGTTTTCAGGTAGAGGGTAACTTTATGAGTGCGGATGAAGGGACTCGAACCCCCATGCCTCGCGGCGCTAGATCCTAAGTCTAGTGCGTCTACCAATTCCGCCACATCCGCGTGTTGGAAATTTTTTTTGGAAGTGCAAAACTAGGAATATTAATAAATAAAGCAACACCTTTTAAAGAAATATTTTTTTATTCATTTTGATCGTGATTTTCTTGCATGCTGTGGCTTATTTGTGAACTTTGATTAGGCATCACGATGTATCTTATTGACTGTATGGAGCACACTTTTGTAATTGACGAGGAGGAAGAGAAAAAAGAGATTCTACGTAGATATAGGAAACTATTACGTCATGCAAAACCTTTTTTGAAGGACGATGATGCGAAAGTGATCCGTAAGGCATTCTTTACAGCTGCTGAGGCGCATAGAGAAATGCGTCGTAAGTCTGGTGAACCTTATATTTACCATCCAATAGAGGTCGCCTTTATTTGTGTATCCGAAATTGGATTAGGCACCACTTCTATTGTGTCTGCCTTACTCCATGATGTAGTTGAGGACACGGATTGGACTCTCAAAGACATCAATAGAGAGTTTGGGCCAAAAGTGACAAGGATCATCGATGGGTTGACTAAGATTTCTGGTGTGCCTGGTGAGAGTATGTCCGAACAGGCAGAAAATTTCAGGAAGATGCTCTTGACCTTGTCTAAAGATACAAGAGTCATCTTGATCAAGTTGGCAGATAGGCTGCATAATATGCGAACGCTTGAAAGTATGCCACGTCACAAGCAGTTGAAGATCGCGTCTGAGACTTTCTATTTGTATGCACCACTAGCTCATCGGTTGGGGTTGTATGCTATCAAGACGGAGTTGGAGGATCTTTCGATGAAGTATAGAGAGTCGGAAGATTATGATTTTCTAACAAAAAAAATTCACAATACTAAAGAAGCTAGGACAAGATTCGTTCGGAATTTTATTCGTCCTATTCAAAAAACGATCAGTGAAGAAGGATATACAATAGAGATCAAAGGCAGGCCTAAATCTATATTTTCAATCTCTAGTAAGATGAAAAAGCAGGACATTCCATTTGAGGAGGTGTATGACTTGTTTGCTATTCGGATTATTGTGGATGTGCCGTTGGATAAGGAAAAGGCAGCTTGTTGGCATATTTATTCTATAGTGACGGATTACTATACACCCAACCCTGATCGTCTGAGGGATTGGGTTAGTATCCCCAAGGCCAATGGATATGAGTCTTTGCATACTACAGTGATGACTAATAAGGGTCAATGGGTAGAGGTTCAAATTCGAACCCGACGTATGGATGATATTGCGGAGAAAGGTTATGCTGCCCATTGGAAGTACAAAGATGGTTCTGGAAAGGTTGTTTCGTCTCTCGATCAATGGATAGGTAAAGTAAGAGAGTCATTGGAGCAGAACGATATCTCAGCAATTGAATTTGTGGATGATTTTAGATCTAATCTTTTTCAAGAAGAAGTATATGCTTTTACTCCAAAAGGTAGATTGATAACACTTCCACATGGAGCAACGGCATTGGATTTTGCGTTTGATATTCATACAGAAGTTGGAGCCAATTGTTTGGGTGCCAAAATCAATAAGAAGTTGGTGCCTTTACATACTGAGATCAAAAATGGGGATCAGGTTGAAATATTAACTTCCTCTAAACAAAGACCAAATGAAGGTTGGCTAAAATCAGTGGTGTCGTCCAAAGCCAAAGCCAGCATCAAAGATTATCTAAAAGAAGAAAAGAAAAAGTCCGCTTCGGAAGGAAAGGAGATTGTTGCAAGAAAGCTGAAACAGATTAAGCTCGAGTTGAATAATGAAACTGTTACGAGATTGGTAGAATTCTTTCATTCTAAATCTCCATTGGATTTTTTCCATGATGTAGCCAAAGGATATATTGATCCAAAAGAGATCAAAAAGCTAATTGATCGTAAGGAAGAGGATAGGAAACCTAAGAAAAAAGAAGAGCATCCACACGTAGAGGTTGCACGTGCGTCTAAGCTTGCCAAAAACAAGAATAGTGATACGCTGCTGATTGGAGACAATTTGGATACTGTTGATTATAAATTATCGAACTGTTGCAAACCTATTCCCGGGGATGACGTTTTTGGGTTTGTGACTGTAAGCGACGGAATGAAAATACATAGAACCAATTGCCCCAATGCAACGGAGCTCATGTCCAATTATGGATACAGAGTGGTCAAGGCCAAATGGTCTTCACAACAAGAGGTGGCATTTTTGGCGGGAGTCAATATTATTGGTACAGATAGGATGGGTATGATTAGTGATATCACACAAATAATCACAGTTGATCTTAAAGTCAATATGAGATCGATGACATTAGATACAGATAGCGGTATTTTCAAGGGGAATGTCAAGGTGTATGTAGACGATACGATACACCTAGAAGACATGATTAAAAAGCTCCAAACCATCGAAGGAGTAGAAAGTGTGAAGAGGTATGATTTATTTGAAGATTAATCTCGATAAAAAACTATATTTGCACCCTGAAAGTTGGAAATCAATAAATTGAGTTAATTTGAATCAAGCCGTACAGCATACAGAGGCACAAGCGAGGATCTATGAAGAGGTGAAGAATATATTCACCAAATTCTTAGAAACTAAGTCTTTGAGAAAGACTCCTGAGCGATATGCGATTCTTGAGGAGATATACAGCAAGTCTGGACATTTTGATGTAGAGACACTTTATATCAGTATGAAGAACAAGAATTATCGTGTCAGTAGAGCCACGGTATACAATTCTTTAGACTTGTTAGTTGAATGCGACTTGGTGACTAAACATCAATTTGGGCAGAATTTGGCTCAATATGAAAAGTCATTTGGTTTCAAACAGCATGACCATATTTTGATGGAAGGTACAGGCGAAGTATTAGAGTTTTGTGATCCTAGGATTCAGAGCATAAAGAGTACATTAGAAGAGATGTTCGATATTGATATCACACATCATTCATTGTATTTCTTTGCCAAGAAAAAAATAGATAAATAATCACCTAGCTATAAAAATAAATGACTTTTAAGTTTAATCATGAAGATGATTTGACGATCATCCAATTTGAGGGTGATTTGATTGGAGAAGAAAATGGTCCAGAGATCATTGAATCTGTAAATGACTCATTAAATAACAAAATTATCAAATGTGCTATCGATATATCTAATGTGAGATATATCAACAGTAGCGGCATTGGTGTTCTTATCACCATCTTGACCAAGTATAGAAATAAAGGCGGTGAAGTGATACTGGTTAACCCATCAGAACATGTTAAGAAACTATTGGTGATCACAAAGTTGAATGCAATATTCATTATCTGTGATGACTTGGGTAAAGCGAAAGAAGAACTTATTAAAAACAAATAAAAGCATGTCAGTAGATGTATTGCTAGGTCTCCAATGGGGAGATGAAGGAAAAGGAAAGATTGTTGATTATTTAACACCTCAGTATAATGTCATTGCTAGGTTCCAAGGTGGACCCAATGCAGGGCATACTTTGAAATTTGGTGATACCAAACATGTGTTGCACCAGATCCCTTCTGGGATATTTCATTCAGGTGCGATGAACGTGATCGGCAATGGCGTGGTGTTAGATCCAGCTATTTTCCAAAAAGAAGTAACTGCGTTAGAAAAATTTGATAGCTATGACAAGAATAGATTGTTGATCTCTAAAAAGACACAATTGATCTTGCCTACGCATAGAATCCTAGACGCGGCATATGAAAATGCCAAAGGAAAACTAAAGATTGGTTCTACGTTGAAAGGAATCGGGCCTACTTATGAAGATAAGATATCTAGAAATGGATTGAGAGTAGGAGATACTTTGGATGCAGTAGACTTCAAGGCCAAGTACGAAAAGTCTAAGAAAAGACATTTGGATATCTTGAGCAGGTATGATTATGAGTTTGATTTGACAGAGTTAGAAGCTGCATTTTGGATAGGAGTTGAGTACTTGAAAAACTTTGAAATGATTGATAGTGAGTATTATATCAATCAGTGCATGACAGACGGGAAGAAAATATTGGCAGAAGGAGCACAAGGTTCTTTGCTAGATATTGATTTCGGTAGTTATCCATTCGTGACTAGTTCTAATACTACTACAGCGGCAGCTTGTACTGGGTTGGGGGTAGCTGTTAATAAGATAGGAGAAGTATTCGGTGTATTCAAAGCATATTGTACAAGAGTTGGTAGTGGACCATTCCCTACAGAGCTTGAGGATGAGACTGGTGAATTACTTAGAAAGAATGGTGCTGAATTTGGTGCTACTACTGGTCGTCCTAGAAGATGTGGATGGTTAGATATACCAGCATTGAAATATGCCATCATGGTCAATGGAGCAACGAGATTGTACATGATGAAAGCAGACGTGTTGTCTGGGATGGATGAAATCAAAGTATGTACACATTACAAGGGAAAAGATGGTAAACTAACTGATCAAATGCCTTATGAGTTGGCAGATGATAGTTTGGAGCCAGTATATGAGTCTATGCCAGGTTGGAGTGAAGACTTGACTGGTTTGGCAACTTATGATGAAATTCCAGCTTCTTTGAAAGC
>JAOPTS010000040.1:0-15905 GCA_051531955.1 Reichenbachiella sp. | reverse complement strand
TAAATGACGGAGAACGTCACTTCATCACTCATGTATTAGCATTTTTTGCTGCTAGTGACGGAATTGTCAATGAAAATCTTGCTGAGAATTTTATTGCTGAAGTACAGTATACTGAGGCAAAATTCTTTTACGGTTTTCAAATTACCATTGAGAATATTCACTCAGAGACATACTCTTTATTGATTGATACGTATGTAAAGGACAATAAAGAAAAAGACAAGCTATTTCATGCTGTTGATACTATTCCATGCGTAGCTAAAAAAGCTGACTGGGCATTGAGATGGATTGACAATGGTTCGTTTGCCGAGAGGTTAATCGCATTTGCTGCAGTAGAAGGAATATTCTTCTCTGGTAGCTTCTGTTCAATCTTTTGGTTAAAGAAAAGAGGTCTTATGCCAGGACTAACTTTCTCAAACGAGTTGATCTCTAGAGACGAAGGGTTACACTGTGATTTCGCTTGTTTACTATATAATGATCATTTGATCAATAAGCTACCTGATGGTACAATTGAAAAAATCATTATGGACGCAGTAGAGATAGAAAAAGAATTTGTAACTGACGCAATTCCAGTGAAGTTGATTGGAATGAATGCGGACTTGATGTGTCAGTACATAGAGTTTGTTGCAGATAGACTTTTAATGGAGTTGAATTGCGACAAGATATACAATACTGAAAACCCATTTGATTTCATGGAAATGATTTCATTACAAGGGAAAACAAACTTCTTTGAGAAAAGAGTGGCAGAATACCAAAAAGCGGGAGTCATGAATCAAGAAAATGAAGACTCTCCAAAATTTAGTTTAGACGAAGACTTTTAATTACCCCCCAAACTCCCATATATATCGCCTTATGTTAGTACTAAAAAGAGATGGTCGCCGCGAATCTGTCAAATTCGACAAAGTAACAGCCAGAATAGACAAACTTTGCTACGGTTTAAATACCTCATTCATTGAGCCAATTGATATTGCTAAAAAAGTAATTGATGGCATCTATGATGGCGTGACTACCGTTGAGCTTGACAACCTTGCTGCCGAAACCTCTGCTGCAATGACAACAATCCACCCGGATTACGCTCAACTTGCTGCAAGAATAGCCATTTCGAGTCTGCACAAAACGACTAGTAAGTCCTTTTCAAACACCATGAAAAGATTGTATACCTATATCGATCCTAAGACTGGAGAAAATGCTTCTCTAATCGCAACGGATGTATATGGTATCATTAAAGAAAATGCAGCTTTACTTGATTCATCTATCATTTATGACAGAGATTTTGGATACGACTATTTCGGATTCAAAACACTTGAGAAATCATATTTGATGAAATTGAATGGTCAAATTGTAGAGCGTCCTCAGCATATGCTGATGAGAGTGGCAGTAGGTATACATAAGGAAGACATTGAGGCGGCAATCGAAACTTACAACTTACTATCAGAAAAATGGTTTACACATGCGACTCCTACATTATTCAATGCAGGAACTCCTAAACCACAATTATCATCATGTTTCTTATTGGCAATGAAGGATGATAGTATCGACGGGATATACGATACACTAAAACAAACGGCAAAAATATCTCAATCCGCTGGGGGAATAGGATTGAGTATTCATAATGTAAGAGCTACAGGTTCATACATCAAAGGAACTAACGGTGTATCTAACGGTATCGTGCCAATGTTGAGAAACTTTGACATGACAGCTAGATACGTTGATCAAGGGGGAGGGAAAAGAAAAGGTAGTTTTGCGATATACCTAGAACCTTGGCATGCTGACATTTTTGATTTCTTAGATCTTAAGAAAAATCATGGTAAAGAAGAGTTAAGAGCTAGAGATCTATTCTATGCACTTTGGACTCCAGATTTATTCATGCAAAGAGTTAAAGAGAATGGAGACTGGACTTTGATGTGTCCACACGAATGTCCAGGACTATCTGATGTATACGGTGAAGAGTTCGAGAAACTATATACCAAGTATGAGTCTGAAGGGAAAGGAAGAAAAACAATTAAGGCACAGGATCTTTGGTTTGAGGTTTTAGAATCACAAATCGAAACTGGAACTCCTTACATGTTGTTCAAAGACGCTGCGAACAAGAAGTCAAATCAGAAGAACTTAGGCACGATCAAATCAAGTAATCTTTGTACTGAGATCATGGAGTTCACTTCTCCAGATGAAGTTGCTGTATGTAATCTTGCTTCTATTGCGTTACCGATGTACATCAATGAGCACAATGAGTTTGATCATAAAAAACTTTATGACATCACTTATGTGATCACAAAGAATTTGAACAAGGTAATAGATGTCAATTACTACCCAGTTCCAGAGGCTAGGTATTCAAATTTGAGACATAGACCAATTGGTATCGGTGTACAAGGGTTGGCAGATACATTCATCAAATTGAGAATGGCATTTGACTCTCCTGAATCAAGACAATTAAATAGTGAGATTTTCGAAACTATCTATTTTGCATCAATGACCGCTTCTATGGATCTAGCTAAAGTAGATGGTGCATACGAAACGTTCAAAGGTTCTCCAGTATCTAAAGGTATCTTCCAATATGATATGTGGAACGTAACTCCATCAGAAAGATGGGATTGGACTTCATTGAAACAAAACGTGAAAAAGCATGGTGTTAGAAACTCATTGCTATTAGCTCCAATGCCTACTGCATCTACTTCGCAAATCTTAGGGAACAACGAGTGTTTCGAGCCTTACACTTCTAATATGTACTTGAGAAGAGTATTGTCTGGTGAGTTTGCTGTAGTGAATAAACATTTGATGAAAGACTTGATCGAATTGAATCTTTGGGATGACAACATGAAAAACAGAATCATGCAAGCCAATGGTTCTGTTCAAAACATTGCAGAGATTCCACAAGAAATCAAAGACATCTATAAGACTGTTTGGGAAATATCTCAAAAATCTATCATTGATATGTCTGCTGATAGAGGTGCCTTTATTTGTCAATCTCAAAGTTTGAACATCCACTTGCAGGAACCAAACTTCGGTAAGATGACATCAATGCATTTCTATGCTTGGGAAAAAGGATTGAAAACTGGCATGTACTACTTGAGAACGAAAGCAGCTGCTGACGCCATTAAGTTTACTGTCAAGAAAGAATCTAATTCTAAAACAGAAGAAGCTGCAGAGTTAACGGATAGAGCTGGGCAAGCACAATCAGACTTTGAATGTGTAGGTTGCGGTAGCTAAAAGAACAAAAAACAGACGTAATAAAAAAGCCTTGATTTAGTTAAATCAAGGCTTTTTTATTACCCAAAAACACTTAAGAATAACTTTATTATCAGAGCATTAGACAGGTCAATAAAGAATGCTCCTACTAAAGGTACAACAATAAATGCTCTTGGTGAACCACCCCATTTTTGAGTAACAGCTGTCATATTAGCTATCGCTGTTGGTGTTGCACCTAATGCCAACCCCATATACCCAGCAGAGATGACAGCAGCATCATAATCCTTACCCATCACCCTAAAGACTACCAAGATCACATACAATGTAATGACGACAACTTGGATGATGAGTATAACAAATAATGGCCCTGCCAAATCAATTAATGTCCATAACTGTAAACTCATCAAAGACATTGCTAGAAATAAACCTAACGAAATATCGGACCACAATGCGATCGAACCTGAATTCTCAGGTGTCCATTTAGATTTCGGGAAAAGGAAAGGTAAAATATTGGTAATGAGAATACCACAAAACAAGGAAGTAACAAAGTGAGGCATGTTAAGTCCAATCCTATCCAATATATATTTCAACCCTAAACCAAGGGAAATACTGACAGACAAAGTAAAAATAGTCAAGAGCATCGTATCATACTCTATCTTGATTTTACCATGGTCCTGACTCACTCCTACTACAGGTTGAAAATCTTCCTTTGGCGTCAATTTATATTTTGAAATTAGACCCTTTGCAATAGGGCCACCCATTACACCTCCAATTACCAATCCAAAGGTTGCACTTGCTATACCCAACTCCATCGCGTTTTCCATCCCGTACTGTTGATTGAAAATTGGAGCCCAAGCAATGGTAGTACCATGACCACCACTCAATGAAATAGAACCTCCTAGTAATCCATGAATGTGCTCAAATCCAAACATCCCCATTACAGATAGGCCAATTACATTCTGTACAAAAAGATAAATCACTGCCAAAAAGAGTAATGCAAAAAGAGACTTCCCTCCTTTCATTAGCGTACTAAACTTTGCTGAGAGACCAATTGTGGTGAAAAATATAATCAATAAAGAATCTCTAAGAGCCAAATCAAATTGAATCTCCAAACCAAAAACCATGTACAGTATGCCAAAAAAGGTAGACATCAACACTCCTCCAGTCACAGGCTCAGGAATATTAAATTTTCTAAAAAATCCAACTTTCAAGTTCAGGTACTTGCCTAGAAATAATGTTAAACAAGCAATCAATACTGTGATTCCTGCCGTCAATGAGATTTGCATATTGCTTTTAGATTGGACTAACCATAATTTAATAGCAATTCAATCAGAAACAAAATGCTAATGTGGTCGAATAACCTTCAATATATCTTCATCAATCTTCTCTTCACAGATTTGCTCACCTATGATTTGAGGAGCCATTATTCCACTCCCAAATTCACTGTTGCCAATGAATACTCTAGCTTCATCCCAAAAGCCTTGACTTATGAAAGTTGATAAAACGGCACTACCCCCTTCTATAATTATAGATTGGACTTTTCTTTTACCTAAATCAGTTAACAGGTCATTTATAAAACCCTGATTACTCAATTTCACAAACTCTATTGTCTCTTTAGCCGACTTCTTGGTATTATAACAGATTGTAGAAATAGATCCATCCATCAGGTGTAACCCTTTTAGGTCCAATTCCTGGTTTCTATCAATGAAGACTCTAACGGGATCACTTCCTTCCCAATCTCTGACATCAAGCTTTGGGTTATCATATTTAACTGTATTCTTACCTACTAGGATCGCATCCTCTTCTGCACGCCATTTATGAACTAATTTCCTTGAACTAGCATTACTGATCCATTTGGAATCAAAATTTTCACGTGCCACAAATCCGTCAGATGTCTGTGCCCATTTCAGAATAACATAAGGGCGTTTTTTTTGATAAAAAGTAAAGAACTTCTTATTAAGTTCAAGCCCTTCTTTTTCTAAAAGACCTATTTCTACTTCAATACCAGCAGTTTTGAGTTTTTCAATGCCTTTGCCATCCACTTGCTCGAACGGATCTCGATTACAGATTACTACTTTTTTCACTCCATGTTTGACCAATAAGTCTGCGCAAGGTGGGGTTTTACCTTGATGAGCACAGGGCTCGAGGGTCACATAGACGATGGACGCCTTTAACAACGACTGATCCTTTACACTATTCACTGCATTTACTTCAGCATGTGCTTCTCCATACTTTTGATGCCAGCCCTCTCCGATAATTCTTTCATCATGCACTATCACGCAACCCACCAAGGGATTAGGGCTAACCGATCCTTTACCTTTTTTGGCCAGGTCAAATGCACGTTGCATATAATATGCATCACTCCTTTTTTTCACGAGATAAAGATACTTTTCTTTCTATAGTTTTGCCGCATGACGTCACGCTTTCCAAAAGACTTAAATTCAGAATTGACTCAAACTCTGGCCGGCACCTACTCAGGTAATGAAAGTCAATCCATTGCCAATATTGTATTGGAACACCTTTTTGGACTAGATAGAATAGCGATGATCATGAATCAATCTATTTCAATAGACAAGGCTCAATCAATCAATTTAGAGCAGATCTTAACAAGGTTGAAAACCAACGAACCTATTCAACACGTCATAGGTACAGCTCCGTTTTGGGGAAGAGATTTTGAGGTCAACAAAAACGTATTGATTCCAAGGCAAGAAACTGAGTTATTGATCGAGTTAATAATTAATTACAGAGATTGGAATAACCCAACAATACTTGATATTGGGACAGGTTCTGGCTGTATTCCAATTACATTAGATTTGGAAATACCGTCATCAATTATTCATTCACTTGACATAAGTCAGGAGGCTCTGGAGGTAGCAAAACGAAATAATCAGAAACTAAACTCTAATGTAAACTTTGATAAGGTTGACATTCTTTCGGAAGGATTACCCCTTTCTAATCTTGACATCATCGTAAGTAATCCTCCCTACGTGATGAACAAAGAAAAACCCGAAATGGCACAAAACGTATTAGTCCACGAGCCACATTTGGCCTTATTTGTAAGTGATGAAGACCCTTTGATATTCTATCGTATCATTACTCAAAAAGCAACACTTCATCTTGCAAACCATGGCGTGTTGCTCTTTGAAATTAACGAACGATTAGGTGATGAAACAGCCGATCTACTTCTTGAAAATGGCTTTGATAAAGTGACTATTCATCTAGACCTCAACGACAAGCAAAGGTTTGTATCAGGACAATGGTCTTGTTAAACACTCTTTCTCAACCCCGCTATTTTCTCAATAAATGACCGGTATTTAGTTAAGACGTCTTTATTATTCTTCAAATTGGCATTACTTCTAAACAATTTGAACTCTCTAACCATTCTATTATAAGCCAATAATAAAATCGGGTTCATCACTACAAAACCTAAAGCATACCAAACATTATGAGTTGTCCAATAGACTATCATGGCATATCCAAATGTAAAAAGTGGCAATGCAACTAAGCCAATAGCAAAATGAATAGTATCATAAAATACTTTGTCCTTAAAACCTTTCATCATATTCCATGGCACCAAAATCGCTACTACATTAAGAATAAACCCGACCAGACCAAAAGGCAGCAATAACAATGCAGCAATGGCATTAAGTAAATGATTTTCTCTGTATTCAAATGGAAAAGTAATCCCCAAATTTTCTAATTCCTTAGTCCCCTCAATAATCTCTTCCTTTTCAACACCGGTTAGCTTATCATCCAACACTCTAGCCATTTGATTATTCCTTTCAATATCAATCAAAACCTTAGGGCTTTGGTCATGATATAGAATACTATTCATATAAGGAAAAGAATCTCTAGGCATGGCAGCATGGTACTTCCACAATTCATTATCAAAATTAACTTTAAGCTTATCTATGTTTTTTTGAGAAGGCTCCTCATGAGGTACTTTCATCGGTTCCCCAAAATTAATAATCACGGAAGACCTAAAAGACATGTGTCCCGAATAAGTCAACCCAGAGGGTACAATATATAATTCCTTAGGAGCATTCTCTTGATTCACACCCCCATGCGCAATTCTAGAAATTCCTTTTTTTGCTGCTTTAACCACTCTTCTATGATCATGTGCTGCTTCTGGAAACAACATCAATGACTCCCCTACTTTGAAAGCCTCAAAGCAAGCCTGAAAAATCTCTTGATTGGCCTTGACAGAATTAACACCATCACGTGCACGATAGACAGGCATGAGATTCCAAGATGCCAATAACTTTTTGACATACGGGTTTTTAAATATATCTGCCCTCACCAAATAGTGCACAAAACGAGGCACACTAGTGGTCATCAATAATGGGTCAATTAACGCATTTTCATGATTAGCACCGATGATCACGGGCCCCTTAGGGATATTCTTTAACCCTACTACTTTTATTTCTTTGAAATAAAAGTAAAGTGCCAACTTCACATATAACCAAAAAGAAAAATACCAAACAAATCGTATTACCTGCATTAATCAATCGTATTTACATATTTTTCCCACTTTTCTAAAACAGTCGTAAAATCTTCTGGGAGTTCAGAATCAAACTGCACAAACTCATTAGTTGATGGGTGGATGAATCCCAATGACTTGGCGTGTAATGCTTGTCTTGGAATCATTTTAAAGCAATTGTCTACAAACTGCTTGTACTTGGTAAACGTGGTACCTTTTAAAACTCTGTCACCACCATAAGTCGTATCATTAAAAATTGTATGACCTATATATTTCATATGTGCACGTATCTGATGCGTACGCCCTGTCTCCAAATTACATTGAATCAAAGTCACGTATCTCAATCTCTTCAAGACCTTGTAATGCGTCACTGCATGTCTACCAAAATCACCTTCCGGAAATGCTGCTGTAATACGTCGATCTTTTAAACTACGACCAAGGTTGACATCAATAGTTCCTTCTTCGTCTTCAACATCACCCCAAACCAAAGCATAATAAGTACGCTCAATACTATGATCATAAAACTGCTTGGCCAGACTTGTCATGGTTTTCTCCGTTTTAGCAATCACCAACAAACCAGAAGTATCCTTATCTATCCGATGTACTAGACCGGGTCTACCATCATTGTTGGGCATGGTAGGCAAGCTTTGAAAATGCCAAGTCAATGCATTTACCAATGTACCAGACCAATTCTGATAAGCTGGGTGCACAACCATTCCTGGTTCCTTATTGACCACTAACAAATCATCATCTTCATAGATAATATTGAGTGGAATATCTTCGGGTACAATATCTGTTACTTTTGGAGGCTCTGGCAACTCAACTACAATCTCATCTCCTGGTCGAACTTTATAATTAGGCTTAACAAGCCCATCATTCACTTTGATAAAACCTGCTTTTATTCCATCCTGAAGTCTGTTCCTTGTCACATTAGGGAGCTTATCCATCAAGAATTTATCAATCCGAAGTAACTCCTGTTTTGGATCAGCTACTATCCGATGATGTTCAAATAATTCTTCTTCTTCAAATTGATTTTCCTGCATAGGCGGCAAATTTAAACATAAGAATCATTTAACCACGTTAAAATTTCAAACGAGCACATATTCATGCTTATTTTCCTTGTTCTCACTGCCTAATAATCATTATTCATCGAATATTTTTTGAAAAGCCAAGCCCTGTCCATAAATTGAACCTTTCAAGAAATTAAACCAAGATCAAATGAAAACTCAATCGCTAATAATAATGCTAGCATTACTTGTATGTTTTGGAAACGTTCAGGCACAGCAAGACAAGAAAGCAGTCAAAGCACTTAAAAAAGAACTTAACGACAAAGCCATAAAAGATGCTAGAAAAGAAGCAAAAAGCATCGGCAAACAAGGGTGGTATACTCAGCCGGGTACTATGCCTTTAGAAAAGCAAGTAGAACGTGCTTGGATGAAAGAAGTAGAAGTTGATGATGATGGTTACCCAAAATATTATGTAGGTACTGGTAGCTCGTTAGCGGGTACTATGTCAGCGGCCAAGATGCAAGCTTCGACAATTGCAAAACAAGATTTAGCAGGAAGAATAAGTTCAAGCATCGCCTCGATTATTGAGACCAACATATCTACTGAACAGTTATCAGCAGAAGACGCTGCTACTATTCAACAAACCATATCAGCTTCCACTGAAGTGATCTCTCAAAAATTAGCTAGAGTCATTCCTTTGACTGAACTATATAGAAAACAAGATAAAAACTTTGAATGTCAAGTTAGATTGGCTTACAGCCAGGAACTAGCCCAAGCAGCTGCCAAAGAAGTAATCAAACAATCTCTAGAAGAAAAATCTAATATCACAAGAGAGAAAGTTGACAAGTTGATGAACTTTTAATTGATTCAATTATTTTACAGGAGAGCATTATTGCTCTCCTTTTCTAATTTAGGTACTATGAACTTTCGGATTTTACTAATACTAACCTTATTCAGCACGCAACTAGCTTGGTCACAAGCTCCTGGATGGACTACTTATGCCTATCGCACAGTCAACTACCCTGAATCTGACTACCTCGTAGGATTCATGTCCGAACGTAATCTTACAGAAGAACCTGAGGATGAAATGGTAGAAAGGCTAACAAGTTATTGTAAGGATCAACTAGCTGAAAATATCATAGTAGACATCAAGAGTATCAGTACGTTGAATATCAACACTGTTGATGCAGACACACATGAAGAATTCAAACGAAACAGCACCTCTGTAAGTAACGCCACAATAGCGGGTCTTAAAACTGAAAACTATTACGATAAAAGGAAGAAAACGGCTTACGCTTTTGCTTATGCAAAACGATCAGACGTAATTAATTATTACGCTAATGATGCATCCAAATACTTAGACAAAATTAACAACCAATATCTTATCGTAAAAGACCAGATTCAAAATGGAGAAAATGAAAATGCCCTGAAAACACTTTTTCAATTACAAACTACTCTTAAAAATATCGAGTATGATTTCACCATGCTTGTCACGCTAACGGGGGACTATAACCATCCTGGAGTAAAAAGAGATGACTTCAATGACCACAAACTGAAGATTCAACAAGAATTAAGAAGCATCAGAAACACAGATCAATTCAAGGTAGAAGATGCTGCATTCTATATTGCCTATGCACTCAACATGCAATTGACTGACAAATCAAAACCAATTATTATCAACAACTATACCTACCAAGACACTCCAATGGGTAGCTCGTTTTCTAGAATGCTACAATTGAACCTTGAACAAAAAATGATCCAGCAAGGATTCAAAGTAGTAAAACAAAGTAATGGCAATCAAGATGCTTTACTACTGAATGGTAACTACTGGGAAAAAAGTGATCGTTTGAGCATCAATTCAATATTGCGAGAACAGCAAAGTTCCTTAGCTATAGCTAGTGTTGAATGTTTTTTACCGAAAAAATCCCTGGAAACAAACAATATTGGCTACAAACCTGAGAACTATCTAGAAGCAATGGAAACCATGAAAATGTTTGCTGCTGACGAAATCATACAGGGTGATTTAAGAGTTGACGTTTTCACAAACAAAGGGACTGAGAACTTAATTTATACTGAAGGTGAAGAGTTAAAATTATCAGTAAGGTCAAACAAAGAATGCTATATCAGGTTGATATATCATTTGGCAGATGGTACCAAAGTATTACTTTTAGACAACTACTATATTAATATGGAAAGTGTAAATAAGGTCTACGAAATACCCGAACGCTTTGAATGTGCAGGACCATTTGGAATCGAGACCTTACAACTCAATGCACAGAGCACAGTATTCGAACCATTAAATACTCAAAAGGAAGGTGGTTATGAATTTATTCTAGATAATACACAAACAGTTGTTGCAAAAACTAGAGGGTTCAAGAAAAAAGAAGCTAGTGCTGATGACGATTACAAAGCAGAAAAACGATTGGTATTTACTACCATGAGTAAATAACACCCTAATTATAGATAAGCAATGACAAGAATATTACTCCTATTGTGTGCTATACTGACTCTTCAATATACTCAAGCACAACAGCTCACTATTGATAATCAAGGTCACGCTGGATTAATTCATGGTTTAGAATTTATTGAGGGAGGGAAAAAACTTATTTCAGTCTCAGATGACAAAACTGTCAGAGTCTGGGATGTTGTCACCGGAAGCTTAAATAAAACCTATCGGTTTGAACAAGAGGCCGGAGCAAAGGGAAAAATATATGCCTCGGCTCTCAGTACAAATGAACAATATTTATTCCTAGGAGGTTATTTTGGCAATAAAGGTGATGATGGTTATCTCATTGGTAGAATAAAAGTCCTTGACCTTAGAAAAGAAGAAATTGTTGCGACGCTACAAGGTCATGAAAATGTTGTTTTAGACCTAGCGATCTCTAATGATGGGAATACACTAACCAGTACGTCTGCTGATAAATCCGTTTTAGTTTGGGACATCTCCTCTGTGAGAAATGTAAAACAAATTACAGCTATCAATGGGCTAGACGAAATCATCCATACTCTTGCAATAAGCCCTGACGGCAATATCATAGCTGGTGGTGACGGTAATGGTTATATCAAGACTTGGGATATAACGGACGGTCAATTGGAAACATCCAAAGCACGTGTACATTTAGAAGCAATAAGAGATCTAGCCTATACCAATAATGGCGAGAAACTATATAGTGCAAGTGATGATGGTAAAGTGATCAAATGGACTAAAAATGGCAAATTCTTAGGTGAAGTAAGTCAGCATGCAGGCCCTATCAATACTATTCAAATATCGGCTGATGACCAATATTTATTAGCTATGAGTAGAAGAGGATACGTTTATGACCTGAATTCAGAGACTCAATTGCGAACGTTCAATATGCACTCTAATGTTGTGAGCACCATATCAAATGCACCTTTTTCACAGTTCAATGGCACTACTGGCACCTATGTTGCCTCTGCAGGAGGAAATGAAAAAAATATCCTCCTTTGGAATCTCAAAACTGGTGATGTTGAAAGAAATCTAGTCGGAAAAGGGAAAAGTATATTCTCTGTTGGAATAAATGAAGAGAATGCCGCTATCGCATTTGGACAATCCAACCCTACAGGAAATCTCGATGATGTACAATATGAAAAATCATTTTCATTGAACGATATTTTGTTAGATCTTAATCAGCCATCTAATCAAAATTACCACAAAGCTGAAAAAGAATCAGCAGGTGGAATCATTTCAAAACAATCTTCCAATGAATTGTCTGTTAACGGTCAATTGATATCTACTGACCCAAGAGCCGACGGTACGATACGGTCTTTTTCCTTCATCAATAATGAAGAAGCTTTTGTCATTGGATCTACATTTACTTTGAATAAGTATCGAAGCTCTGGAGAAAAATTAGGGTCATTTAAAGGGCATCTTGGAGAAATATGGTCTGTTGTGGAATATCAAAAAGAAGACCTTTTGATTACAGGAAGTAGTGATCAAACGATACGTATATGGAACAACATTACAGGAGAGAATTTATTAAACCTTTTTATCTCAACTGAAAATGAATGGGTAATATGGACCCCTCAAGGATTCTATGAAGCATCAGCTGGAGGAGAAAAACACATCGGATGGCATATCAATAAAGGAGATGACAAATTGGCTGAGTACCAGGATGTATCTGCCTTTAGCAACTATTATCATAGAGCTGATGTCATAAAGAAAATATTGGAACTCAAATCATTCGAGGCAGTAGCCAGCTTGATTCAGTTAACTGAAAAACCTCAAGAAAAAATATCCCCTCCAATTATTACTTGGGATTCTCCTTTGGAAAACAATATATCTGTAAATGGTAATACTATTGAAGTCCGTTTTTTCATTACCTCAGCTACACCAGTCACCCAAATAAAATTGATGGCTAATGGGCGTCCTTTGATTTCCAAAAATGATATTAGTGTTTCTGGTAATAAGAATCCAGAGCTTGTGACACTACAGTTAGAATTACCAGAAGAGACAAATGAAACGTATGCATTTAGTGTATTTGCCATGGATGCTAACTCAAAGGTAAAGTCTACCGACAGAATAGTCACATTCATCAATCCAATCGAAGAGACAGAGCCTATATTAGATCACACTAGTATTACTGAAGTGGCAAGGGCCTCTCCATCAGAAACAAGTAATTATAATCCAGCCTTAGTGTTAGACCCTGTTAACGACAAACAGAAGAAAGGAAATTTATACATGATATCCATTGGTGTCTCCGAGTTTTCTGACACTAGAAACAACTTGAATTTTGCTGCGAATGACGCGGAATCTATGGCCGACATGTTCCAAGCACAAGAAGGCAAAATGTTCAATTCCGTGAAAACTATCAAAATTCTGAACGAAGAAGCTACTAGACTCAAAATATTAAGTACTTTTCAAAATCTAGAAAAATACACGACGGTAGATGATTTCGTCATTATATTCATAGCTACCCATGGACTCAATGAAAATAATCAATTCTATATCATCCCCCATGATGGAGATGCATTGAACCCTCGAATCACCTGCATAGATTGGAGAGATTTTTCTGATTTGGTTGGAAATATGTCAGCCAAGGTATTGTTGTTCATAGACACCTGTCATAGTGGACAGCTCGGGAACAATATTGGACAAAAGGCAAAGAGCAACACAGAGGCCGTTAGAGAGCTTTCAGGACAAGAATTTGGTGTCGTGATCATGGCTGCAGCGACAGGCGATGAATTCTCTCTTGAACATCCAGACTGGGAACATGGGGCTTTCACTTACTCTATCCTAGAAGGGATTCAGCAGGGTAAAGCAGACATCAAACCTGACGGCATCATTCATCTACGCGAATTAGATTACTATCTGGCAGAGCGTGTTCGAGAATTAACTGGTGGACGTCAACATCCTACTACTCAAAAGCCAAGTTCAATTAGTAGATTACGAATAGCAGAAATAGAATAAGCTCAAGGGAATCAATAGGAAATAAAAAAACAGTTTCCACATGTATCAAAACTCAATAAAAAAGGAAATTGCTTTCGCAACTTCCTTTTTTTGTAAATCATTTCCTCTATCTAATAAGATCAATCTAACTGTATCTGATCTACATTCTTAATAAAGATAAAATCTCCTCCTTCATCTCCAGCACCATGTACCACGCCATACTGTGGGATGTTCTGGCCATTGTTGGTTACTGCTGGTTTGATACTATAAAACAAATGCTCGGACGGCATGTACTTGTCCTTATTTGAATCCAGCTTTTTTAGAAGATATTTCATAAACACGCTTTTGTCTGGAACCTCTTTTAATGTTCCACTCGTCATGGCTTTTCTACTTGTCATTTCATACAATTGATTCACCTCAAAATTCCCATCACTAAACGCCTTTCTCGTTTTGAATATAGACCCTCCAAAACATGCATCTGTTATCAACAGACTATGCTTGGTATCTACTGCCTTCATAAATTCTGTTACACGACTATTGGGCAACCAATCTCTTCTTTTACCTTTTTGTGCGTCTGATGGCAACCAATACCCCAATTCATTCTCCTCATCCCAATGACCATGACCGGCATAGAAAATCAACAAGTTATCATCACCCGTCACCTTGGCCTCTATCTCATCAAACTTGTCTAAGATTTGATCTTGTGTAGCATTTTTTAATAAAAAGGTGTTCTCCTTTTCAAAAGTGTAATTATTAATAAGAGAATTATATAATGCCGTAGCATCCTTTACCGGATTGTCTAGGTCACTAACAGATGGATGATCATATTCCTCCACTCCTATGATCAAAGCATAATACTTACCCACTACCATATTCGTTGCTACAGGTGCGGGTTTTGCCAACTCAATATAAAACACCTTTTCTATGACAACATCATTTTCATCAACTACCTCTATTTTCAACTCATTGTCGCCATCAGCCAGATAAATCGTGGTATTAAAATACCCTTCATTGTCTACCTCGGTCTTGGCATCATTGATATAAAGTCCTTTGATACCATTCTCATCGGTAACCACTCCTTCTACTTGTAGATTAGGTACTTCTACTTTTACAAAGCCTCTTGTTGATTCGAAGACAGGTTGGATTAACCTAATTTCAGATGGCTCCTCCACCATAAAATCTATTGACAACTTCTTCGATTTCGAGCTTACAATCTGGCCCATTACGACACTACTAACGAATGTCAACAGAACCAATAGGTTTAGAATTCTTGTTGTTTTCATGGCTATTTATTTTTCTATTATAATTCTTTTGTAATCAGTAAGCGCATCGCTACCTCCCTCAATATCTAATTTCAATATATACGTTCCTGGTTGAATATCTTTCTCTATTACGTCAAGGCTCAACTCATGATACCCAGTTGATAACTCAGCCCATGACCATTTTTTCACCACTTTTCCCGACACATTCAATACGGTGATGTTAACATCACTGGTTGTAGACCTTGTCATTACTGGCACTGTCACTATTCCATTTGAGGGGTTTGGATAAGGAGCTCCTATTCTATCTGAATCAAATACAATAGAACTTTTGATCGTCTTCTTATCTCCATAATACAAAGTAAATACCGATGAAACTTCAGCGGACGAGAAGGTGTAATTTTCAGATTCAGACAAATCCAATAAAACCTCTCTTTCTTCATCCATTAAGAACAAACCATACGCTGAATTCTGTAACATTTCATTATCCCAACTTAACGTTACTGGGTTAGACAGTGTACTGTTGATTTTTATATCCCATTTGTAATCGGATTGTATCTCCACGAAAT
>JAOPTS010000039.1:36520-36683 GCA_051531955.1 Reichenbachiella sp. | reverse complement strand
CTCGTATCAAATCTCCTAAAAATAAAATTACGGAAATCCTCTATTTCAAAGTCTATGATTCTACTCTAATTTTGATTTATAGTTAATCGTTAAGTAGACGATATCTCTAACAAAAGAAACTCAATGATCAGCAGGATCATTTAAAGAAACGGGATAATACAGG
>JAOPTS010000039.1:0-36391 GCA_051531955.1 Reichenbachiella sp. | reverse complement strand
GATAATACAGGTGGATTAAAAGGTTGCTGGGAACAGTAGCCTTTTTTGTGCTTCAGGCCAATGTAAATATTAAGCTAATCCTTTTCTTCTTCCTCCATTATATTCTTTGTAGATATCGCCTGCGTATGTTGAGTAGCGTTTTATGTTTTGTTCGTTTGGGGTTCAAAATAGGGAAAACTCGGATTTTCATCATACCTTTTTCAACCATTGGAGATCAGACTTTTTTACATGCTTTTTATAGCCTGAATTTATATAACAGCGATAGGTCTAATTGTTGCCAGGAGTCTATTTTTTCCCAACCCATACCAATCAATATTCGTGTTTGTGGGATTTGACAAGTTACATTGACGTTATACTGCCAATTTTTCCCCAATAAATCCCTCCTGTTCTAAATGTGATGTGGTCAAAAAGGTGTTTTTGAAACTCCAAATTCAGCCCTTTGTTAGATTCAGATTGTTCCAATGCAGTTATGTCTCGATATGGATAGCGTATAACCTTGAAAGGTAAAGTCTGGAGAAACAGTATAAAACTTTTGTTTGTTTTCTTGTTCATCAATTGATTTATAATCAGCCCATATACCAATTGAAAAAGAGCTCTTGTTGAAGATATCAAACCGTCTCAATCGAATGTTGAGATAAGGTTCGTTTCCAATGAATCGCCATATCAAATCTGCCATCAATTTCAAGTTTAACCGCCATATTGAGTAGATGAAGTTTTGCGATTCTATTCCAACGGTGTTGCTAGAAGCACCATAGTTTATACCTGTTTTCGAAACATGCGGGTCGAAGGTCACACAGAAACAACAGGAAATAAGTCCAGTAATAGAATCCTCAACCATTTTTACCTCAATGATCGTATCGGATTTGACTGGGATATTTTGATTGAAGTAACCTATGAATGAGATGATTGCTGTACCCTGATTGTTAAGGAATTTAAGAGAGAATTCACCATTCAAGTCACTAACTGTTCCATTATTATTTCCTTCTTCAATTATTGTTGTCCCTACCTGGGGTGAATTATTCTCATCCAAAATCTTTCCACTCAGAGTTGGTTACCCCACAGCAGTCAAAGAGATCGATAAGAAGAATAAAAGTGTTGCGGTAAAATTGGTCATTGCATGTATCGCCTGGCTAAAATCCGTTGGCTAACCGTTTATTCCAATAAAAATATCTGATTCAAATGCTCTTTGCAAATAGCTCATTATCCTTTGGATTTTTTGCACTTGTTACCAGCATTTCTAATGCTGATGACTTTGTAAATGTTGTCCTAAAAGATCCTTTCCATAGTCATTTCCGTTGGGTGTTCTTACTACCGTATGGATGTGGTTTTTGGATGGTTTTCCATCGTCAGCATTTGGTACCCCTACAACTCTCTGGTGATCAAATTCAATTAACACAACAGGACTATGAATTCGATAGTAAAATACCGCTTCCTCTGTTGTTTCACCCACCCAAGAAAACCATGTATTGTCAATATGTAGCGCCACTTCTTCCATTTTTATTTGTTGGTGCCCTTCTCTCATATTACTGATATATTGATCGATCAAATTCAACAATTGGTTCTTTTGCTCATCAGTTAAATTTGAAGCTGGTATTCCCTCGTAATTGAGCATTAAATTGTCCTTGTTTGCCTCAGCAACATTGCTGTTTTTAGTCTTTGACTTGGAGATTGTTGCTGCTAGCTGCTGCTCTTCTGAAAATGATTGCATTAATGCCAACCCTAGGTTTTGTTCATCTTGAAATAAAGTATTGCCACTATATTTTCCAGTTGTCGTTACAATTGGTTCTCCTCCCATGAAGACAGGTGACATTACTACTTGATCGCCTAAAACGAAATAATTAATTACCAAATGATGGCCATCCAATTGCCATCCCCATGGTTCTGTTAAGGAGGGCTCGCCCATAATAGTAAAGAAGTAAAGTTCTTCATCAAAGTCGTTTGACCCATTGTTAAGCTCTTTGAGTGTTTGGTCAGTTTTCATAATGTCTTTACTAAGCTGTAGTCCTTTTGCACTTAAAGAAACTTGCATTAATTCAAACGCTGATTTTTTTTGGGACTTATCCATTTCCTTCAAACTCACTCCTTGACGCTCATATATGCCATTGTCTACATTACACCATTTTCGCCATTCTTTATCGTTGACTTCAAATGTTGTCCGAATTAATTGTTCAGGTTCTAGCATGTTTAAGAATTGAGTGGCCGCATCTACGATTGGGGCTGTAGTGACATTGGTCCTCTGGATAGGAAACAAATTCCTAATGGAATCATTTTCAACGAAGATGCCTTGATAGGGTTCTTTCAATGCATCGGCTTCCATTTTGGCAAAATATTCCTTAACAGGGTTGACTTCTTCTTGATTTTTATCCCTACTCCCTCCCTGTTTGGCAATAGGCGAGCAACCATAAAGGAGTGCGATTACTATTAGAGTTATGCTATTTTTCATGGTTAAGTCTTATTGCTAGTAACGCCTGCATAGGACGATGTGCCCTCACAGTTTGATTAAGGCAGAAAGATAACCGATCCGCATACAACCACAAAAGTTGGTTTAGCCGTTAGCGCAAGTTTAGACCGCCAAGGAAACCACAATTGCGTTCTCGGTATTCTAGAGATTCTGCGTGGAGCGGTGGTGCTGATGATTCTGGCATTGATTTGGAAAGCTCACATAGGCATTCGCGCCTATACCATATTAGCATTTTTTATTTATAATTTGAAGACATGGACTCCAAGATTGTCATCGCCTTAACATCATCAATTTTGTTTACAAAAATATGATCATGATAGTAGCCCGCCATAACATTACAACTAATGTTGTCCTTTGCTAATTCCGTTGAAAAAGCCGCTGTTAATCCAACTGCATTTAAAGAAGAATGTACAATTAAGGTAATCCAGGAAGCAACAAAGTTATATTCAAGTCCTAAATTATCAGCTTTGTACTTCTCGATTATTACGGTTGTTCCTTCATCTTCTTGGAATTCACCAATTGTATCATTTCTATTTATTTCATCCAAGTTGTTAACCTTGGAGAAGACATATTCTCCTTCGTTAAGTCTTGGAGACATCTCTTGAATAAGTTTAGATAAGTTCGTTTCTCCAGTCACTATTTATTCCTTAATAATATTCTGTATAAGATGAATGCTAACGCCTATACATCAAGCGAGCGTTTGTTATGTAGCTAAGTTTCGGATGCAATATAATTGAATCTGTGATCCAGTTCATACCTAATTAAGAGGAAGAAGAGGGGTGATAAAAAGGCATTATTCATCCTAAGTTATTCTCATAATTTCAACTAACAGTTTGCTTAAATCATCAATTCGGAATGGTTTTTGAATAAACCCTGCCAAACCTGCATTCTTAAGTTCATTTAAGTTTTCATTTTTTGTAAAGCCAGATGAAACAATTACTTTGCAATTATCATCGATTTCTTTCATCTTAAAAAAAGCTTCCCTACCATTCATTTCAGGCATAATCATATCCATTATCACAAATTGAACTTCAAGATGATTTTGTTTGAAAATCTCTAATGCCTCTAACCCGTTCTTTGCTTCGAGGACTTTGTAACCCATATATTCAAGGGAATGTTTTCCTGTTTTACGAATGAACTCTTCATCATCTACTAACAGAACTTGACCAGTACCCTTAAAAATCGGTTTTGTTATTTTCTCTGTTTTTATTTCTTCACCTGAACAAGAAAGGTATATATGAAATACTGTTCCTATTCCCATTTCACTATTAACTTTTATTTCCCCCTGATGATCTTGAATCGTTCCATATACGGAAGCTAACCCTAAACCAGTTCCTTCACCTTGGTTCTTTGTAGTGAAAAAAGGTTCAAATATCTTATTAATATTTTCAGAGGTAATTCCACAGCCGTTATCTCTCACATTAATTTCAATATAGTCTCCTTGTTCAATTTGAAATGGACTAGAGTTACAATAATGTTCATCCAAATAAATGTTTCTCGTTTCAATTACTAATTCGCCCCCCTCAACCATTGCATGTGAAGCATTTATTCCAAGATTTAAAATTGAATTTTGCAGAGCAGAGTCATCCCCCTCCACAATTGAATTTTCTGCATTTTTTGAAACATAAATCTTCACTTTTTTGTCAATAGTACGGTTGAAGATAGAAACAGTGTCATCAATAATTTTATGAATATCCACAGACGTAGAAACAATATTACCTTTTCTAGCAAAAGCCAATAATTTACTATTTAAACCTGCTACTCGATGTGCTGCATTGAGGATCATTTCAACAGATTCTAACCCTTTATCGCTTAGGCCTTGCTCTAACCGTGGAATCATTTCTGCCGCGCTCATTATAACGGTAAGCATATTATTAAAATCATGTGCAACTCCACCGGCAAGCTGCCCTATCGCATCCATTTTTCTTGCTTGATTTAATTGTAGCTCTACTTCATATTCTTTTGTCACATCATCGATGCGAATCACGGCACCTTCTACATCATTAGTTGTTAATGGGTAGATGGTAATATTTTCACAGCGAGTATTCCCTTGCTCCTCATATACCTGCTTTGGGTTTGATTGCACCTCGTGTGTATGAATGGCAAGATGAATACGGTCTATCTCTTTTATAAGGCTAGGAATGACTTTTAGAAGTGGTTTATTTAAAGCATTTTCTGTACTTATTCCAGTTTTTTGTGCTGCAGTGTAGTTCCACTGAGTGATGTTATCGGAACTGTCAATACCTATTAGCACGGAAGGCATGGAATCGATGATGTTGGCAAGATAGCTTCGCAAGTGTTGTAGCTCTGTCTTTTGCTTTTTAATCGCTGTAAAATCACGAATTACACCTACTAAAAACTTTTTACCATTATTATCAGTATATCGTGTCTTTCTTGTAGAAACGGTACGCGTTTTGCCCCCTTTCAAAGTAAGCGGTTCCTCATTTATATTATCTTTGCCATCTAGTAAAACCTGCTTGTCTATTTTTAAAAATTGCTCCCACTCATTTGCAGGAACATCTTTGGCAAGCGTTTTACCTATTATTTCATCTCTTGGCCGGTCAAATGTTTCGCAAAAAGCGTCATTTACCAATAGTAGTTTACTTTGGGCGTCTTTTACAAAGACAGGGTCGCCCATACTATTGATGATATTTTCGTAATATTTTTCGTTTATTTCCTTTGCTTCTTCACTAGCACGTAGTTTTTCTTCTGCTTGCTTGCGTTCAGTGATATCCCTTGCGACAATTATCACCTGAGTAATTATACCAGATTTTTCTAATGGACCTATTTGGGATTCAAACCATATAGGTTCCCCATTTTCTCCTTCTGTAGGATATTCTATAGTTTCACTACCTCCATGTCTAAAAACTTTTTCCACTCTACCTTTAAACTTTTCGGAAAAACCCTTTGGAATCCAAGAATATACTGAAGTCCCAATAACATCCTTTTGTGTTAAACCCTCAAACGTCTTATTTATATAATTAACTTTGCCATTTTTATCGATTTGTAATAAAAAATCCGGGACGTTTTGAGTAAAGAGCCTAATTCTTTCTTCACTTTCTTTCAGTGCTTTATCTGCTTGCTTGTGTTCAGTAATGTCCTGAAAGATTCCGATTAACTTTGTGGGTTTACCATCGAGCAATGTTACCTCGCATGTAGTACGAACGTCGATTCGGCTGCCTTTTGTAGTATAGGTTTCCAATAATAGGTCATAGCCTTCCCCACTCTCGATTGCCACCTCCAATGCATTTGAGATAATACGACGTGATTCAGGTAAGAAATACCCGACGCCAGCATCCACTGTTGGGTTAAACTCTTCTGGTGAAGTTTCGTGAATTCGATAGGTCTCAGCAGTCCAGAATAAATTTCCTGTAGCAATGTCTAGTTCCCATCCTCCAACCTTTGCTATGGACTGAGAAGCCTCAAGCAGCTGGGTGCTTTGGTATAATGCTTTTTCTGCTTGTTTAAGTTTTTCATCTCTTTCTATTTCCTTAACCACGCGCTTGATCACATCAGGTAATTTTTCAAGGAAGAGTATATCTTTAACTAAATAATCCATAGCCCCTAGTTTCATCATATCGACGGCTATACGTTCATCGCCTTGTCCGGTGGTGATGATAAACGGCGGTGGTGGTGTTTGTTGTTTATGTAATGCTTCTACCACCTCTTTGCCATTCATATCTGGTAATGAATAATCTAGCAACATCAAGTCGGGTATTTGTTTTTTGAGATGTGTAAGCGTTTCAACACCTGAAGTAACACTCATTACAGAAAATCCTGATTCTTCCAGCATTACTGTGATCAATTCGACTAATCCAGCATCGTCTTCTACAAGTAGTATATTCATCATTGGCTTCTATCTTAAAACATTAAACTTTCACTATCTGCATAAAAAGACCTAACCTTTTCAAGGTTTCTGCAAATTTTAAAAAATCTACCGGTTTGGTGACGTAAATATTACAACCAAGCGCGTAACATTTTTCCACCTCACGGGGGTCATCGGTTGTTGTGAGCATCAATACAGGAAGCTTTTTTAATTCATCATTGCTTTTTATTTTTTCTAATACCTCCACTCCATCCATTTTTGGCATGTTGATGTCAAGTAAAAGCAAGTATGATTTATCTTTATCCAAACCCACATCTTTGCTTTGGCCGGAAATAAAATCCCATGTCTGTTTACCATCAATAAATCGGATCATGTGGTTGCATATTCCGGATTCCTTTAACCCTGTCATAATTAGATCGGCATGACCATCATCATCTTCGGCTATCAAAATGGTAAGTTCTTTGTATTTTATCATAATTATTTTCTTCCTTTTAACATACTATAATTCAGTAAATGAACGATTATGTAGTTCGATATGAAAATTAGAGCCTTTGTTTTCTTCTGACTCGGCCCATACTTTCCCTTTGTGTTTTTCGGCTATTCGTTTCACCAAGCTCAGACCAATACCTTCACCAGTTTTGCTTGAGCGTGGGTCGATGCGAAAAAAAACATCCCAAATTTTATCCAAATCCTTTTGAGCAATTCCTATACCGTTATCCCTAACAGTGTACACAACCCTATTGTATACTTTTTTTGCTTCCACAGTAACTTTCAATGCCCGCTTCGAATCAGAATATTTCAAAGCATTGCTGATTAAATTTACGAAAACCTGATCCAATAATGTGGCATCACCATAACATTCGGGTAGGTGGTCAATATGAATTTCACATTGGGCCTCTTTTATCTGAAAATCAAGTCTTTTAAGTACTGTTGTAAACAGTACATTCATGTCAATTTTCTGAATACGCATTTCTAATCTTCCTGTGCGCGATAGCTGAAGGAGGCCATTGATCAGCGTATCCATTTTCCCGATATTGCTAAAGACAAAATCTAGTGTATTAGGGATGTCTTCATCTGTAATAGTGGCAAGTTGATGCAGTATCTCTGGTTCAATTGTTTTATCAGTGAACAGGCTTTTTATTGAGTCGGCTTGTTTTTTCAGCCTTTGACTAAAGCCTTGTATGTTGACCAAAGGGGATCGAAGGTCGTGAGAGGCAATATATAGGTAATTCTCCATCTCCTTATTTTTTGCGATAATCTTTTCTTGTATCTGCATCATAGGACTAATATCAGTAGTAATAGTGGCAAATTTTCCAGCTTGGGGCGACACAACCGATATCATAAAATGTATATTCAAAGGCTCATAAAAGGTAGTAAACTCATGAGGATCTCCTCCCAGTGCAACCTCGGCATATTCTTCCAAGTAAGGTGGTGGGTCGGCTTGATACACCACGCTTGCTAAATTGCCAATTGCATCTTTTTTGCTAATCCCTGTAACTTCGGTAAATACCTTATTACAATCGATAATTCGGTAATCAATAGCTTCCCCTGCACTGTTTAACACCAGTTCGTGCATGACGACCATTTCTGTTAAAGAGGTGAATAAGGCAGCTAATTTTCCTTCGCTTTCGCGGAGTGCCTCTTCTGCAAGTTTACGATCGGTGATATCTCGAACTATTGCCATTAAATTCCCATCAGGCA
The DNA here is from genome assembly GCA_051531955.1 of Reichenbachiella sp. GTDB lineage: Bacteria > Bacteroidota > Bacteroidia > Cytophagales > Cyclobacteriaceae > Reichenbachiella. The sequence continues at coordinate 28,403 of JAOPTS010000039.1, read as the reverse complement.
TAGGTCTTACCATTACATCAGCTATGAATGTTGTCCCATTTTTACGTTTAAAAATCCATTCACGTTGGTGCTCATTTTTACTTCGAATTTCACCTAGTGCCGAATCGATGTTTTTATATTCAATGGGAGCAACTATATCAGTTGCATGCAATCCGACAATCTCCTCTCTGCTGTACCCAAGCATGTTGCACATATTTTTATTGGCACCAAGGTAATAGCTTTTTGTATCAGCAATGAGAATGCCGTCAGGTGCGTTTTCAAAAAGCTCCCGGTATTTTTCTTCGCTTTCCCTTAGGCCTTCCTCTGCCTGTTTACGCTCTGTAATATCCTCATGTACTAATATAACATTAACAATTTTTTTTGTGCTATCCTTAATAGGGTAGACTTGAGCTTGTACCCATTTTTTCAAGCCTTTTCCAAAAGTATCTTTTACATCATATTCAGCTGCTGCTATTTTTACAACTTCTCCCCCAAAAGCCTTTTCAAGAGAGGGCATTATCTTAAGTTTTATGAGTTGTTCATCCTGAAGTATATTATAACCCTTCAGGTCTTCAAAATTTATACCCCACAAATTCTCAAAAGCACTATTAACTGATGTGGTCATTCCATTAGTATCCAACATTTGAATACTGAAAGGAGATTGTTTCATAAGGCCTTTAAATCGTCCTTCACTTTCCTCCAAGGCTTGTTCTACTTGTTTTCTTTCAGTTTTGTCGTTAAATGAGATCGTCACATATTTTATATTGTTGTCATGATCAAAAACAATTGAAGCATTGACATCTAACCAGGTGATATAATTTCTATCAGGGTGTTTGATACCAACTAAGTAATCTGAAAAGGATTTTTTTAAGCTCAGTGCCTTGTTTACTGGATATTCTTCAAGGATCAAATCTGTACCATCACTGCGAATAAATTTCCACTGAGGGTCTATAGCTTTTTTTCCTTTCATTTGTTCAGAACTAATCCCCAGAACCTCGCTTGCCATAGGATTGCTTAATATTATACTGGTATCTGCGGCATGAAGAACGACACCGGTACCTAAATTGTCCATTAGGTTGAGGTACTTCTCGTTGCTTTCTATTAATTCTTCTTCAGCCTGCTTACGGTCTGCAACTTCCACAGTTAATTCTTCTGCATTTTTTTGCTTCTCTTCAAATAAACGTGTGTTTTCCAGCGAAATACCGATCTGAAAAGCAAGGAGCTTGATCACCTGTAACCTATCGGCTGTAAACGCACCGGTGGTTAGGTCATTTTCTAAATATAAGATCCCGTTTAGTAAGCCGCGATTGAGTAAGGGCATACCGAGCACCGACTTTGTGCGTTTTTCTATAAAGTAGGAGTCTTTTGTAAAACCACCCTCTTTAATGGCATCCGTCAACACTACATTTTCCCGAGTACGAGAAATATAATTAATAAGCGTGGTAGGAGCCTGTTCACTTTCTTCAATTGGAATGGCCTGTTGAACTATCACTTCGTTAAAATCAAGAGATCCTTCTGCTTCAATTAGCCATTGCCCCTCTTTTTCAAGTATAAGTAATCCTCGAGTAGCTCCAGCATTTTCAATCACGATATGCATCGTTTTTTTCAATAAGCTACTCAGTACAATTTCCCCGGAAAGGACTTGTGAGGCTTTCAATACACTTTCTAAATCTAAGGGGCTTATGGCATTATCACCCTTTGTGTTGGACACAGTTACGATTTCATCCTTAGATAACATCGCCAATTCTGGATATTTCCTTACCAGATCCTTTGCCTTTCCATCTGCACCCCATTGTTTGTAAAGAAAGTGCGCCTCACTGAGATAATGTAGTCCTGTTTTTTCACCTCCTAGTTCCAAAAAATATTGCGCTAATCGCTCATTTGCCAGCGCTTCATTTTGAATAAAATTATTTTGTTTTGCTGATTCGATAGCGGCTTCATACCACACAATCGCTTTATCAGCATTCATAATTCTCATCTTTTCGGCTTCAACTAAAAGGGCTTTGTGTTTAAAGTTTTCTGGACAATATTCAGCCCACTTATTCAACTTCTGTTCACAGATTTCAATTTCCAAAAGATACTTTTCTTTCTCTTTCTTTGAAGCATCATTATATAAAGCTGTAAGAACCAGAGGATATAAAAAGTAGTGTTCGAAAGACATTATGTAACCAGGTACTAATTCCAGGGCTTTTTCTGCTTTAGAGGCTATGTCTAATGCTTCTTTATACTTACCAAACCAAAAAGCTTTATGGAGTCTGTTATGCATGAGGAAAGCAAAACTGTTACTTGAATTAATTCGTTGCAGATGCTCTTTACTGTAAGTGCCATCTGTTAAAGAATATTGTTCATCACCGGTTACCAGAAACTGAATGAGTTGTTGATAACCTAAAGCAATATCTCCGCAATTGAATACTTTGTTCTTGTCGGAAACATTAATAGTTTTTTCTATTTGCGACAAAACTTCTGGCAATGGCACACCCCCTGCAAACATTTGAATACAAATATTGGCATTACAATAAATTGCAGGTATAATATCTCCTACATTCATGCCTATCTGATAACCTTTATTAAGAATTGGAATACTGTCCTTTAAATCTTGATTGAGAGGTATTAAGAATGTTCCTACGATGTTGTGTGTTTGTGATTTCTCGATACCGTTCTTGTATTTATTTGATATTTCTAGCGCTAGTTTCCCAAATTCATAGGCATCCTTTAATCTTTTTTCTGACGACAATAAAACTCCATACCAAGCATATACATAAGCAGATAAATCAACTAAACCGTATGTTAAAGTAAGGTTTACACTCATTAAAGTGCTCAATGTAAATGCATTATTGTTGCCCGACAGATAACTTCCTATTGTTAGGTTTGGAAAAATACGCATAGCCACTATTTGAGCTTCATCGCTCATTTCAGGTTCATCAATTAGCGTTTCAATTGTTTTATCACTTAAAATACGCTCAAGTTTGATCCTCTCTTTTTCAATTGCTGGTAGTATTTGATCTTGATCGGGAAACTTAATTCCACATAAGTCAAGACCTTTCCTCCCTCTGACAAATGCCTCTTCAAGTTTTGAATGAGCCATACTATGCATAATTTGAACAGCGTATACTTCGGCCTTTTCTATATCTGTTTGGGCATTATCTAAGACAATTTCAAAAAGCTTTTCTGATCGTTCTACACGCGTCAATAAATATTCGCATTCCGCACTTTGTTTGTATAGTTCAAAAGTAAGTTTATATAGATTTTGCCAACAATTATGAGGCAAACATTCAACCCCAGTATTTAGGTATTGAGACGCTGCTTGATATGCTGTTGCTTTTTTCGCTTTTTCCCCGGCTATTAAATTGAGTTGTGCTATTTCAACTCGTTCTGTCTGATCTGCAAGTAATTCTAGGCTGTGGTTATAATGTCCAACAATATCAAATATTTTTTCATCTAAAGCATCTGAACTGGTGTTCTTTAGTAGTAATCTGCCAATTTTTAAATGTACTGCTTTCTTTTGTTTCTCATCAATTAAGGAATAAGCAGCCTGTTGTACTTTATCATGCAAAAACTTAAACTGATAATTAATAGCAGTATCTATCTGTTCATAACTTTCTGGTATTATTAACCCATAACCAATAGCATCTTGTAATTCTAAAAGAGTCATCCGGTTACTCAATTCGCAGATAACAGATAGCGTAAACAGATTAAACTGATTGCCAATACAAGCCGCCATTTGCAATACCCCCGATGTTTTTTCTGGCAAATTGACGATCTTTATTGACATTAAATCAGCAACGTCTGATGTGACATTTTTACTGGCAATCAGGTCTGTATTCCAGTGCCATTGATATCGTGATCTGTCAAATTGAAGTAGATCATTGTCATAGAGGTCATGTAAAAAATGGTGTGTATCAAAAGCATTTCCTTGCGTTTTCTCATAGCAGAGGTTTGTTAGTGCAGGTAAAAGGGAGGGATCGCATGATAAACTATCATGCAATAAGTTATTGACATCTGACCGCTTCAAGTTTTCAATTTTAATCCTGCTAATTGCGGCATTACAATTTTGAAGTTCATCTATCATCATTATAAATGCATGATTACTATCAACTTCATTATCGCGATATGCTTGAATTATTAATAAGTTACTGATATCATCATTTAGCATGATGGTTTTGAGTAGTGCCAATGATGCGGAATCAACCCATTGTAAATCATCAATAAATAAAATAATTGGATGTTCTCTATTACATAGTGCTTCAATAAATTTCATGAAAAACATATCAAAACGATTTTGCTCCTCCGTAGAGCCTACTAATGGTGCAGCTGGTTGTTTACCAATTACTAATTCCAGATCGGGGATTACATCAATAATAATTTGCCCGTTTTTACCAACAGCATTAAGAATTTTGTTTTTCCAGCTTTGCAGAATTTCAATATCTTCCATGAGCAAATTCCTGCAAAATTTATTGAAAGCCTGAGTGATTGCGAAATACGGAATACCCTTTTTGTATTGATCAAACTTACCTTCAATAAAATAACCCCGCTTTTCAGTCATTGGTTTATGAACTTCATGTACTAATGCGGTTTTACCGGCACCAGAATATCCTGTAACAAGAACGACCTCAGTTTTTCCGGTGCATACACGATCAAAGGTTTCCAGAAGAATATTGATTTCACTCTCCCTACCGTAAAGTTTTTGAGGAATTTGGAATTTACCTGAAAAATCATTCTGCCCCAACTCAAACAGGAGATCTGTAGTATGTTTTTTATTCTCCAAGTCTTCCTGACATTTTTCCAAATCCACCTTGACTCCAAGAGCCGATTGATATCGATCTTCAGCATTTTTTTCCAGTAATTTCATAATGATGTTAGAAACTATCGGAGGTATCTCAGCATTGATTTCACAAACTGGGGACGGTTTTTTTGCTATATGACAATGCACCAATTCTATTGTATCACTAGTAGTAAAAGGCAATTGCCCTGTGAACATTTCGTAAAGAGTTACGCCTAGTGAATAGAGATCGGTACGATAATCTATACTGCGATTGATACGTCCCGTTTGTTCGGGGGACAAATAAGCTATTGTCCCTTCTAACTGACTAGGATTTTTCAAAATAAAACTCTCCTTTGGCAGCCGACTTGCGATTCCAAAATCAATAATTTTAACTTGGCCAGTCTTAGTATTCCAGATAATATTGGAAGGACTAATGTTTTTATGAATCACATTTTCAGCATGTATGTGTCCTATGTTTTGTGCCGTTTGTATAGCAATGGACATACATTCATCTAAAGTAAGCATACGTCGTTTCATATACTTATCTATCGACTCAGCGGCAATATCTTCATCAATGATTATAAGTGTATTGTGATATGGTTCTAAGCGAAGCACCTTGTTGATGAACGCAGTATTACAGCGCTGCGCTATCTCATATTCGTGCTGGAAGCGACTAAGTTCTACTGGATCAGGATTGTCTGGCTGAAGTACTTTGAGAATCACCGAAGTATTGTTCTGTTTTTGTGTACCTCTATATACCAGCGAACTTGAGCTTTCATATAGTGTCTCAGTTATTACATAATTTGAAATTGCCTTTTTCATGATACTTTTCCTATTATATATTTTCGAGTTTTTCCAAATCTCTGATTAGGTCCGACGTGCTCAGTTTATACATCTATTGATTTCTGATATCGTACATCCTATGGGAGTCGGGTCACTTAGGAGAGGCTTCCAGTTTGCAGTAAGATTTCTCCTGATACTGTTCACGCATATTTGATTACAGCATATACGTGAACTTCCTTTTTACCCGTACAGCTTTTTGAAGAAAGTGTCAACATCTTTTTGATTCTCAGGAAAGTTGTGGACTTCCTTTATTTTATTGTCTTCAATCCTCCAGAGCAGACAGGACATTGCATTTAGGTTTTCACTACCCTCAATATTGCTCCAATTTCTATGACAATCAATAACGTAATTGTCGTTAACTCCCATGATAATTGGTTCCGCTTTGAAGGCTCCTAAGTTGAGTTTTTTGAAAAATCCAAGAACTTCATCAACCCCAGTTTTAGTGCCGCTCAAAGGATGTTCGCCCGGAATGTGCCATTCTATTTCTTCAGACAATACTTTCTTGATTCCGCTTAAGTCATTGTTTCCGTATGCCTTAAAGAAGTCATGAATTAGTGATAAGTTGGGGTGATCTTGCGTCATGAAATCAAAGTTTTGTTTCTTTATTATGTTCGTAAATGCATTGGAAGAACTAATCGCAATAGCTCCAGTAGCCATCATGGTTTTCTGTATGAAATCTCTTCTTTCCATTATTTTTTGTCGTTAGTACAAATGGTATTCAACACCGCTGTATGAGTTGTGCGTTTTGGTGAAGATAATGTTTCGTGTTCAAAATAGACAAATCTGCGAAGGGGTCTATTATTTTTTTCAATTCTCATTAGGACAATTCTATATGTTTATAAGAATAGATTGTCTGCATACCTGTATCTCTACTACTTTGGGAGTAACAAGCCCAAACTGAAGAGTGGTGCATTGAAACATATCGGTTTTCTATTCATTTGGTGTTTTAAGTATGGTTTTTTTCTAATGACGAATTTTTGTGGTAGTAGTTTTAATCTTGGTCTCAACTTTGCTTAGCATCATTGCATATGATTTTTAGGACAGCCATTAAGTTGTCGTCCATTAATTGAATTAATTAGAATATGAAATATTTAGAAATGAGAAGAACGTATCGTTACCCCTCTATGAAAACAACAAGCATGATGTCACTTACTTTGTTACTTATCTTGAGTTTGATGTCTTGTGAAGATGAATTAGGGACAGGAAATGAGGATGTGAGCAACTTAGAGATAACAGTTGAAGTGCCTGAAGAAGGGTATGTAGTTGCATTTACTGCTTCAGCAGATCTGGTTACTTCGTTTGAATTGTATCCAGGAGAAAGCAGTGAGGAAGAGGCTATGACCAGTACGACAGGAGAATGGACTTATACCTATGAAACAGGTGGTAGCTACCAAATAGAAATAAGAGCTTACAACAGCGAAGGCAGCTATATAAGTAAGACAGAACAGATCACATTAGCACAGGAGGATCTAGAAATCCACGAAGGAATGAAGTTGGTCTGGAATGATGAGTTCTCTGGTACAGCGTTAAATACCGATAACTGGAATTACGATGTTGGGATAGGGCCCAACAATGATGGATGGGGCAATTGGCACCTGGAGTATGATCAAGCAGAAAACACAACAGTAGCCAATGGCTATATGACGATTACCGCTAAAGAAGAGGAAAAAGGAGGTAAAAATTATACTTCTTCGAGACTCACTACGATGGGTAAGCAAGAGTTTCAATATGGACGTGTTGATATCAGAGCTAAATTACCACAAGGACAAGGTATATGGCCTGCACTTTGGATGTTGGGTGCAAATTATACTACGGTTGGATGGCCACATTGTGGTGAGATTGATATCATGGAGATGTTCGGTGGTAATAGTGGAGATCATCAGGATAATAAAATCACAGGGAATGAATTTTGGTATCAGAATGGCCCAGCTAATTACAAAGGTTCGTACACACTGAGCGAAGGGATATTTGCTGATGATTTTCATGTATTCTCCATAGTTTGGACAGCAAATAAAATTACCTGGTACATGGATGATATATCTTTTCATGTTATTGATACTTCACCGTCAGGGCTTGGTGCGTTTCGTGAGGATTTTTTCTTCCTCATTAATTTGGCAGTAGGAGGAACTACTGCAGGAAGCCCAGATGCAGCAACTGTTTTTCCACAAGAGTTCATAGTTGACTACATCCGAATGTATCAAGAGATTTAAATTAAACAATTAACTCATAGTAGTAGCGTACAGATTTCGATCTGTGCGTTTTTTTTGTTTATAGCAGTTAATAGTTATCGGTATCAACTTTTTTCATTTCTCAGAATTTTCACAATACGACCGTATACGATCTGAGATAAATTAAAAGTGTACCCATCAAAATTAGTTGTGTTCACAAATTGAATGACGACCGTGTCTATGTCTTTGTGGTATTCTGCTATACTCTGATAGCCAATAACCAGACCCGTATGCTCATACACGTAGATGGAAGAATAAATTTCCTGTTCCCCTTCGTCAAACACTGAGCCATCGTTCAATGCTCTCAGGAATATGCCCACATCTTCTGCTGTAGCTAACATCCCTACCTCCTCCGTCTTAAAATCCTCCTCATACCCAACGTAATAGCCACTCATCACATCGTCTATATTTACTTCACTCAACGAACCGAAAGTATTGTTGAGCTCGAGTGGTAGCAGTATTTCCTCTTTGATATATTGGAAATGATTATACCCTACCACCTTTTCAATGATTTCGCGAAGCAACAAATAATTGGTGTTGGAGTAACCATAACCTTGATCTGGTTCGAAGTTGGCTGGCAAATCAAGCGCAAATTCAAGAGCGCCATCACTGCTAGAGGGTGGATTTTCCCAAAACTCAGAATTACTTGTAAAATTGGGAATGCCACTCCGATGCTGCACCATCAACCTTAAGGTGATTTTATCTGCATTTTCAATCCTTCCCACCAATTCTGGAAAGTAATGAGCAAGTGTTTCATCCAATGACAAGCGCTGGTCATTAACCAATTTTGTAATAGCAACTGCAACATACAACTTGCTGATACTGGCAATCTTGAATAACGATTGCGGGTCGGCTGGTATCTTGTTCTCTCTATTCTTCCAACCACCTGCATAAAATTCGGGGGGGTGCCCTCCCTTATCCACATAAACAATCATACCTTCAAATTCATATTCGATGGCTTCATTTACTTGCTCTTGAACCGTATCTGGCAGTGGAAGTATCCAAGCCCATACCAAAATCCATGGTACGAAAAACAAGGAAATTGGGGTTCCAATTGCCAATATTATTCTCAGTATTAGCGTTGCTTGTTTCTTCGTCATACTATTAGGACTATGCGCTTGTGGTTTATTGTCACTGTCTCATTATTTTTTTAGTCAAAGTGGTATTGCCATATTCAATATGAAGGATATATACTCCATATTCTAAATCACTTAAATCAGTGCTTTTTTTAAATGAATCATCCGATATAAAGTAATCATCACTTTGAAAAAGTTTACCTGTCAAATCAAATACTTGATAATGTAGTTTCCCCCTTGTTTTACTATTGATCTCAATATTTATTATGCTATCAAAAGGGTTAGGGTATAAATCAACAGTCATTATTAAGTTGTTATGATAAGAATCAATTTCAATACCTTTTATGCTAGACTTATTAAACCCTTGTTTATCTGCATAAAACTGGATTTCATATATGGTAGAATCAATATGAATCCATTCACTCTGCTGTTTGTCAAAATCCCTGTTCGGAGTTGAATAATAAATATCTGCGTCTTCGGGCTCTGTAATTATTTTTATCTCATACTTAAGTGAATCAACTGTCGCAATAATTAAGGAATCTTGATAATCGAAATCTCCGATATCTTGAATTGAAATCATTGTAATCTTAATATCGGATTTAACTCATTACCCTCACAGGAGCATAATAAAATCATAACACTAATAACTAATGAACACTTTAAAAGATCAAACCTTGTCATTTTATTTAGTTGTCTAGTTAACCCCAGTTTACCAACTGGGCACAATGTCCATCTCAACTGTTGTTTTAACGTAGTTTAGGTTTTCGGTATCTAGTTCTTTTCCATTGCTTTTATCTTTCTTGGGTGAGGAGTACCATTCTCCACATAAAATTGTAACTCTTCCATAATCTCTCCTATAAACTTACCAAACCCTATTCTAAGAAGGGGCCACAAGAGAAGTCCAAACGTCTTGATATTTGAACGAAATTTCCAAGTCATTTCAGATTGATCGTCTCCAATTTCACGTAACGAAAAATCCACTGTATTGAATTCAATGGGGAAAAAGAAAGGCGTATTGACAAAATCAATTTGAACGGTAGCAGTTTTATTCTCTTCATTATATGCCAAGAATTTTTCAGAAGCCTTTATTCCTTTTTTGTCAGCGCTTAGTTCACATACACGCCCATCAGATTGTGCACTGTCAAATGACTCACCATTAGTCTGCGCGTATGAATGCGGCACTGAAGCCATCCATTTGTAAGCATCGTTAAAGCCATGTGCGAATATTCCCCAGACCTTATCTGTACTGGCATTTATAACTTTTGTTTTCGTGAATTTTACCATAATTATTGATCCTATAATTCCTTGTGCCATTAGATGCAATAACTAACAAGGTGTTACAAAAGTTAAGCACAAATACTACTTGAATATAAATTAAACACAACGATTAGTACAACAAGGGTAGTCAGCCAATAGGTGGTTATGATTTATTATATGCTGCTCTCTACTGGTTCTTTTGATTCTTGTTAGAAAAATACAATCTCATTGGCTGAAAATAATGTTCATCCCAACCATCTTTATAGTGCTCACCACTTTCTGGAATGTTAGAGTGAATTAGTGTTAATTCTGTTTCATCACCATGCTCATTTAGAATGACCTCTATCATTGAATCTTCTTCTGATTCTTCAAATTGAGAAGTCCTCCAAGATTGTACAATCTTGGAATTTGATTTCAATGAAATATTCTTTCCACTAATATACCCATCCCAAGCGGTAAAGTTTTCTCCAACTTGATCGGTAACAGTAGCTTTCCCACCAGTCATACTTGTATGCCCTTCACTACTTAACCAAGTAGAATATATTTCTTTTGGGCTTGCTTTGATAGTTGCTTTTAATGTGAACTCCATCTGTTTATATTAAAATAAATGTCCCGTTAGGTTGCATCGAGATCTTAATATTTGTCTCGGCATTTCAAATACTCGAAAGATGAAATCGCATGACCTATACGATCGAGGGTTGATTCATTCTATAATTTCGTAATCAATACTTAGTTTTCGCAAAGCTCTTAAAGCAGAACCAGAGGTACTATCATCTATCTCAATATCCACAACGTCTCCTTCTAAGAGAATATAGGTAAGTTCATTCGATAAGGATTCATCAATATTAGATGAAATCTCTACCATACATTTGGCTATCGCTCTTTTGTCTGGCCTCTGAGCATCACAAGACAATAAGTTTATTTTCATAATAGTAATTTAGTCATGCAATATACTAGAGTTGAGATTAGATAAGTCGTGATTATACTATCACCATTATTTGTTTTATGACTCACAGAAGAAACGAGAACAAACAATTAATTACAGCCTTTGATGTAAGGCCTTCTTTATTATTCATAGCCACTCATGATTCGTACAATTCAATTGGTAAATTATCTGGATCCTCTAGAAAAGTGAATCTTTTGTCTGTGAATTCATCTATTCTAATTGGCTCTGATGCTATATTCTTTTCCTTCAGGAATTTTACCCAACCATCAAGGTCACTCACGCCAAATGCTATGTGTCTCAATCCTGTGGCTTCAGGTCTGCTCGGTCTACTTGGTGGAGTGGGAAATGAAAATAGCTCAATTAAATATTCGCCGTTTAGAGAAAGGTCCAGTTTAAAAGACTTCCGTTCTTCTCTGTAAATTTCTTTGTCAACTGTAAACCCTAAAACCTCCGTATAGAATTTTTTGGACTTCTCATAGTCTGAACATATTATAGCGATATGGTGTAGTCTGTCAATTTTCATTTTCACGAATAATTATTTTGAAACTTCCTTTCTCAAATATTAGTCATTTATCCCTTAAACCATACTTTCGAAGTTCATTAATTTGCTGCATCACTTCTGTAATTTGCTGTTCCATACTTAAAGGTTTGTAATCTGTACCACCCACTCCCACACCACGCTTTCGGATGTTTCTTTCGACTCCTAGTTTTCTAATTATTATTTGGTATCGGTCAGCTTGAATTGCTTGACCAGTTTCCTGAGTTCTTCTACAATTCCAGAAACCTGTTCTGTCTTTTGGGTGTAAGAAGTCATCCCTACCGATAATTGAGCAGATGAACTTGCCACTTCTTCGGTACCAGCTGCAGTTTCTTCAGCAATCACCACGACTCCTTCTGTGGAGGATAGGGCATGACTGATGTCTTCGGATTGTCTTTCTGTAGAATCCACTATTTGCTGAGAAAGGGTTAAGGTAGTGGCATAAGTTTCAGAAATCTCTTTAAAAGCCTTGGAAGCATCTTTAGAAACTTCTTCGCTACTTTGAATATTGGCACTCATTACTCCAACCAATTTCGCTGTGGCAGCCGTGTTTTTCTGAACTTTGCTTACCAAAATATCAATTTCCTTTGCAGAATTTTTTGAGTCTTCAGCCAGTTTTCTGATTTCCTCTGCCACGACTGCAAACCCTCTACCTGCGTCCCCAGCTTGTGCTGCTTCTATGGCTGCATTCAACGCTAAAAGGTTGGTCTGCGAGGCAATTTCCTTGATGATACTGAGTACTCTGCTAATTTCGTTTGCTCGCTGGGTCAACTCTTCAATAGAGACGTCAGTGTCACGTGAACAATTGATAATATTAGTCATTCTTTCATCAAGGGTTCCGACCAATTCAAGTCCAGATTTACTTTGAGCTACACCGCTTCCTGCTTCATGGTTGATGGAGGCTGCTTGTTCACTCATTTCTGTAGAAAATTTAGAAACTCCTTCTATCAAATTGGAAGATGTGTCAATCTTGGATACCTGTTCCTGAGCGCCACGACTCATCTCTGAAATATTGGTAGCTATCTCACTGGTACTTATTGACATTTCTTGGCTAGTGACCAACATATCTTGAGCCGAATCGCCAATTACTTCTACCTTTTGGGTGATTTCATTGAGAACGTTTGTGACATTGTCGAGGGCCTGATTGAGATTATTGGCCAATTGTTTCACTTCACCTTTAGCATCTTGGGCATAACGTTGAGTCAAATCTCCTTCTGCCATGGCAATTACGATCTGATTGATCACATTGAAAGGACGGACCACGGAATCAAATAATTCATTGATAGACATGCCTAGTTGTTTCCACTCTCCAGTTTTGTTTCCTGTATCAATTCGTGCACTGAAATTGCCCGATTTCACTGCTTCATTTATTACAAAATTAGTATCTTCTATGGTCGCATCCAGGTGTTTGCTTTGTTCTTTCAGTTCTTCATTTTGTCCCTGAACTTTAGCCGTTGCATCATGTACCTTTTGTTCCAATTCCTGTTGACGTTCTTTTCGTGCACGGGCTCTGGAACGAATGATCATGAAAGCAATAGCTATCACCACTGAAATCACTAAAAGTCTAAACCAAGTAGTTTCCCACCAAGGTGGCGTGATAATAATGGTTATTACCTTATATTCTTCATTCCAAAGGCCGTCATTGTTAGAAGCTCGCATTTTGAAGTGATAAGTTTCATTGCTTGGTAAATTGGAATACGAAGCAAATTGCCTATTACCCACCTCATTCCATTTGGTTTCCAAACCCTCCAGCATATAGGCATACTGATTTTTAGCAGAGGCCATAAAATTGAGACCAGCATATTCAATAGTAAAAATGGACTGCTTATAGTTTAGTACGATGGTATCTTGCCTATTGACATCTCTGTATAAAGGGGAATTTTCGGAAATGGCAGTAACAGACTTATTAAATAGTTTGAAATCGGTAAAAACCAAGGGGGGTACTAAGGCATTGGATTTCACCTCTGAAGGGTGAAATTTATTATAACCATTGGTTCCTCCAAAATACAAAAACCCTTGATCATCTTTCATGCAAGCATTCCTTTTGAATACGTCATCCTGCAAACCACTAGTAGAATCAAAATTTCTAAAAGTTTCGTTTTGAGGATCAAAATCACTCAGTCCGCTATTGGTGCTTATCCACAGGTGACCATCGTTCGACAAAAGGATACCGCTGATGGTATTATTTGTCAATCCATCCTTTTCGGTGTAATGTTGTAACGATTCGCCAGTATTCAAATCAATATGGAAGAGTCCTCCATTTGAGCCTATCCAAGCGGTGTTTTGCTCAATCAATATTGCATTGATAAAATTTTCTGCTGCGTTGCTTCCAGGTTTAATGATTTCAAAGATACCTAAATGAGGTCTAAAAATAGCCCACCCACTATTAGTTCCGATAAGGATATGTCCACTGGCGTGCGTTTCAATGGATCTAACCTCTTTGGCCATCAGATCTATTCCCTTCTTTCCCTGAATAACATATTTCTTAAAATCACCATCCTGTCTGTTGAATTTAAAGATGCCACCACCTTGCGTTCCAATCCATATATTTCCTTCATTATCTTCATTTACAGTTCTTATATTTTCATTGGTAAGCTCTACAGGGTTGCCCTTTCTATATACTTCTGAGCTACCGTCTTTATATCTGATCAATCCTTTCTCCGTGGCTAACCACAAAGCACCTTGCTTATCGCCATGTAGATCTTGCAAATTTTCAAGTCCCTTTGCCAGACCTTGGATAATGGGTTGATCAAAGCCTGACCCATTCCAACGGGAAACTCCTCGATCGGTACCCACCCAAAGCTGCTCCCCACCTGTCATCGCAAAACATTTTACTGCTTTAGAATTAATGCTTGATTCTTCTCCTCTCACATGAGTAAAGTTCAAAAAGACATTGGCCTCAGCATTGTAAATATCAACTCCATTGTCCCAAGTGCCCATCCATACATCTCCTTTCTGATCCTGATAAATGGAACGCAATGGAGCACTACTCAAACCATGCGCAAGTTCTTCTTCGTTGTAATGCTGGATAAGCTCTCCGGTGTCCGGATTCAGAATATTTAATATCCCTGCCGTCGACACGATCCAAATTTCACCGTTTCCCTTATCAACAATGCCTTTGATAATGTTCCTAGAGACTCCAGCTCTTCCTAGGTCGTATTGAGTAATTTGTCTGCTCCCCGGATCAATCCTATTCACTTTACCTCCACCATCACCCATCCAAATATTCCCCTGCCGGTCAATGGACATGACCCGAACCTTGAGGGAGCTCAATGTTTCTTCAGATCCTACTTGATCATATATGACCAGCCGTTTTCCTTGCTGATTAAAAACTTGTATACCTTCAGATTTACTCCCTACCCATAAATCACCCGTAGCACTAAGTACCAATCGTGAAGGGTTGAAATCAGGCGTAAGCACTGAATCCAATTGCATCCCGTGTTCTGGATCAATACTATATACCAATTTTTCCCCGG
This sequence comes from Reichenbachiella sp., assembly GCA_051531955.1. Classification (GTDB taxonomy): domain Bacteria; phylum Bacteroidota; class Bacteroidia; order Cytophagales; family Cyclobacteriaceae; genus Reichenbachiella. The sequence continues at coordinate 13,298 of JAOPTS010000039.1, read as the reverse complement.
CTATGACTACCCATATCTTCCCCCATGAATCACATATTAGGTCGGTGACATAACTATTCTCAAAATCAGGATAGGTTTCAATAGTACCAGATAGAGCTTCATACATGGCAAGTCCTGACCTAGTAGCAATCCACATATTTCCTTTCAAATCAGAAGTCACGTCCGTAATGGTTTGATTAGGCAATTCAGTCTTAAAAATCTTGAACTGATGTCCGTCATATCGATTGAGGCCATCCTGTGTACCCATCCACATAAAACCATCTGCATCCTGTTCAAAACAATTGACTGTGGCCTGAGATAATCCATCCTTGACCGAAAGATGAAACATCTTTAGAGAGCCATTTTGAGCCATTATCCCACTGCTAAATGTGGAAAAAAAACAAAGTAAAAGGAGGTGGTACTTCGACATCATTCGCTTGATCTTATTAATTCTGAAGAATAGTTCAAGCATTTGCTCTATCTATTCAAAAGCGTATGAAAATTAGTGAATTATTTTTTAATAATTCTACGAATAATAGGATACTGCCTTTCTGTAAAAAAACCAACAAAATACAAAACCAGGATCAATAGAAGTCAAGTCCCAAAACTTCATCTCCTCGTTCGATAATGATAGTCACTCCTTCAGCATCTATCATATTCCTTGGTCATCTACCATTTGAGCACGTAATACCGGCGTGCCCACTAATATCATTAAAGATCCAAGTATATGGGGGCGGTATCATCATCGAACTATGCCCCCGTCATCAACCCTAAAACCTCCGTATAGAATTTTTTGGACTTCTCATAGTCTGAACATATTATAGCGATATGGTGTAGCCTGTCAATTTTCATGAATAATTATTTTGCAACTTCCTTTCTCAAATATTAGCCATTTATTCCTTAAACCATATTTTAGAAGTTCATTAATTTGAAGACGCACAAACTGACAGATTTTGCTGCCGCTCCAGCCGAGTGTGGTCACATATATCGATTTGCATCTATCATGAGCCATGAAAGAAGTCACGCTCACATAGATAAATACTCACAATGGGAGAGCTCCACTGCATTAGGCTTAGTAATTTTCCAACTCTACTGCTGTCAGAATATATTCGTTTAATATTTCAAAAGGTTTTTCTTCCATTTCAGGAAAGAGATTATAATTACCTCCAGTAAATGCAATAGTCATTTCGATTTCAGGAATAATAATTAAAATTTGTCCACCATTACCCCAAGCTTCAATGGTTTTCATCAGTTTACCCCCAACATTTCTTTCCAACAACCTCCATAAGTACCCATAATCTGAGTCATTAGGCCAATTACTTTTTATGTGTGTTTGTGTAGAGGTGCTAATCCAATCTGAAGCTATGATTTGCTGATTATTCCAAGCACCATCGTTCAGGATCAATAATCCGAATTTTGAAAAATCAATTGGCCTTAGGTAAAAATCTCCTGGCAAATAAGTCCGTCCTTTTGGAGAAGTCCTTAACTGAAATTTAAGGATTTCCATTGGCAATAAAATTTCTTCGTAAAAGAAAAGTGGTAGGTACTTTTTTGTAGCTTTTTGGATAACTCCAGTTAATAGGTTCATTCCACCAGACGAATATTGATATCTTTCCCCGGGTTCGTATTCCATTGGAAGGTTCAATTTGTAACCCACCCAATCGTCATTATCCCATTGCATTTTATCTTCGTCCTCTAATTGTAAACCTGTACTCATGGTCAAAGAATGATGGATTGTTATCTTCTTTTTGTCACTGTCTGAAATGTCGTACTCAGGATAATAATTTATAATAGGCGTATTGATTTGGATGCTTTTATCTTCCATCATTGCTTTCCCAAGTAACAAGGATGAAATGGATTTAAATGAAGATCTGATATCATGTAAATAGTCTCTATCATAGCCGTGAAAATATTCTTCAAAAACGAGCTTCTTATTTTTAGTAATTATGATACTATGAATATGTTCATATTTTCCACTATTCATTTTGGACATCAATTCTAACATTGACCTGTTAATATCAACATCATCTATAGAAGCTGTGTTGATATATGAATCGAGGGAATCTGGAATTTTATAGATATACTTCTGACTATTTAATGGTTTATAACCCTCCAATTTTGATGAATTTAGCTTGGTCATATTTACTTTCCTTTTTCCGCCAGCATTACCATAGGATAGTAAAAGACTACTTTTCTCTTTGTCAAACTCTGCTGAAATCCCAAACCGATTGTTTGTGATGTTAAAACTGATATCATTACCATTAATCAAAACAGAATCAATCTTAAAATGCAATTCTCTATTTTCCTTGTTGCTCTGAATATTAGCTTTAACAACCCCTAAACTATCTTTATAGAATTCCAGGTATATTATATAATCAGTATCTATAATCTCAGGCTTTGTTATATTGGCAACCCAATTGTTTTCAGATTTCTGAAACTGTAAGCTTTGTGACCAAAGATTATCGGTCATTACGCCATACAGTAATTGAGTGCTATTGGAAAATGTAGCGTCAAACCGCATGCCTGAATTACCTTTGAAAGTTAAACTATTACCCTTTTGTTCTAACCTAAAGGCCTTAGCTTTTCCATCTTTATATAGTAGGGCATTTTCAGGCGATTTTGCAGGTATTACAACTATGGAATCATATTTGGTTTCAGTTTGGAACAAAAGACCAGACCAAACTCCATTTAATTCGTCCGTATCAAAATTTGCAGGCTTCTTTGTACAAGAAGAAAAAAAAACGAGTACTATAATTACTTGATAGATTTTTGAATTCATTTTTAGAGGTGTTCTTTAATTAAGCCAATTAACTGGGCATCACCACAGCGCGTGTTATCCCCATTATACCAAGGCCCTCTTGGTAGTTAATTGTGAATATTTTTTCTCGAAGTGCTTTGCAAGATCAGGGCTGCAATCCTAATTTAAAAGATCGGAAGTTAGGGTGAAATGTGGGGTTTGACAAGACATGGAAGTAGTATTAGGATAAGGTGTTGTAACTAGTTTCCTATGGCCTAGATATTGGCAAAAAGCACACGTCACGCCCGTCCTTACCATTGAATGACCAGCTTTTCGATTGACATGAAATGTATAAATTATCCATACAGAGAGTCTTTTATTTCGATCATATTGTTAGTAGACGACCATTCTACACTCCAATGCCGTTCGTATGAGTAGACAAGACAGTAACCTTGGATATGGAAACGAGTAATTTCCTAAGGTCTAGACGCACTGTTTTCTTCTAAATAGGTCTCACATTCTAAGTTGAGACTTTTACCAATCTCAGAAAAATTAAGTTCGTCAAAATATAAAATATAGTATGATGACAAATTTTAAAAAACGAGAACGAAGTATTTATTCCATTGCTTTCCTAATTATTTTCTCTCTCATCCATTTCTCATGTGAAGAGAGCAAAGATGATGCACTGGAGACAGATCCAAAAGAGGTAATCATTTATGATTTGGAAGCTGGAGATTTTGAAGGGAGCTGGGTGATATCAGGATACAATGAAGCGACTGCTAAAATAGCAGAACAAACTGAAGGGGTTTTTAAAGGTGACTTCTATTATACCAACCATTTTACCAGCTGTTGTGGAAGTGACGCATCAATTGATTTTAAAATTATAGACAATCGTATAGTGGGTTTTGAGGTGGAAACATTTGTACCAGGTTGTGAAGGGTTGTTTAGTGGTAGTGGTACACTGAAAGACGATAATCATATTGAAATTAAATTCAACGGGGAAAATTGTTTTGGTCCATCTGAGGGAACCTTGATATTGAAAATATTAGTAAAATAACTATTTCGAATTCTCAAAGGGGGTCATAACATTACACACAATAATTGACTATGTCACATGTGCCCCCCAGGCTAGTGGGACCATAATGAAATCTACCAATGTTTGCAATTCATTAACATCAATTCCATCTTTCATACCCTCTGGAACGCCAAACCCTAGATTATTTAACTATTTGAGTTGAATAGGCTTCCAATATTAAATGCCAGTCTTAAGGTCCAAGCCAAATGCTTTAAACTAGTATCACTAGATTCATAAGATGGAGTTAAATCATAGTCCACCATTATTTCAGCATCAACTAAATCACCCATTGATAACCCACTTCCAAATAATATACTTGTATTTACTTTTTTGAACTCCTCTAGATTGATTTTTTCTATTGAATGTGGGTTGTCGATTTCAACAACTTTGACAGTATAATAATTAATTACTTGACCCGTAGTTATGTCTATTCCAGATCCACTTTGTGTTGGATAATATGTTGAGATTTTCTTATTTATTCTTAATCCACCTAACAAGTAAAACTTATTATAAGTTGATTTAATAATCCCATCCAAACTTATGTACTTGAATTTATAATCTGTTTTTATAGAACCTAATGGTGGAGATTGTCTGGTAGAACTAAATCCTTTTGTCAGATACTGTAATCGTGATTCAACTAACAACCTTTCATTTAATTTGTGATTAGCGAACAACCCAAACCCTCTACTTTTTATTCCATCATAGGCAAATGTTCCATCTTCTGGAATTAAAGGGTTTTTTATAAGCGCATTCGTTACACTACCATGAATCGAAAAACCATAATCATTAATAAATTGGGCATTCGAATAACCTATTGCTAGAGTCACAATTGGTATAATCAAGAGATATTTTTTCATCATCTAGGAGGTTAGGGTAATGGCAAATAGGTCTATGAAGATATGCAGAATACTTTGTAACACAATCTAGAATTGTTTATGAATTGGTCATTAACCCTTCTATTCATAATAGCATATCAACCAGTGGCCCTAGATGAATAGCCCGGTATTGGAGAAATAACCTAATACGGCCATCTTCACAATCCAGTTATAAGAAACCTGAAGTTGGTTAATTCCTCTGCTATTTACTACCGTTGCGTCTATCATTTTATACTTTATTGTATCTCAACAATTATATTATTCCTCTATTTCTAATTTGACCTGGTCGATATACATTTCTATATCAAATAGCGTTGGGTTTGCTGTTGCTCCTACCTGCACCCTCTCATAGGCAGCTTCTTGAAGCTCAAAATCTATCCCATGGGTGGCAAATTCGATTTCAAAAATACTTGCATTAGGCATATTCATTCCTGATTCTGATATCGCTTCATGATCATTAATAAAAAGCTTATTTACCCCATCATTATTTGGCGATAGTTTCATCTCCCACACTACATTTACCCATTCATTTCTCGGAAAAGCAATAGCAGTTTGTGTGATAGTCGCGCCTAATATTTTCCCTCTTTCTATGGATAGAAAATCATTCGATTTCATCATCAACCTGATACCTGGACATTGATTATCAGGAACTGTAGGATCCCAACACGCGCAGCATTCCAAATCAATTAGTAAAAGATTCTCAAGGTTTTCTGTTGACGCAATATAGAAATTAGTTTCTATTCTAATTGTTGCTCCTTCTGGTGCAATGAAACCTCCCTTTTCTATATCTGCCTTTGACAAAGTACTATCAGATGCGCTAGCGAAAATTCTGAGAGAACTATTTCCTTCTAAAACCAAGTTGCTTTCGATTTCAATTGCATTTATCCCATTGTCAGGGTTTACTTGTTGGATATTGGTCCATCGACTTCCATTACTCGGAAGCAGCTCCTCAAGAGCATTTCCTTGTGTTTCAAAACCATCCTCAAACAAATAAATCACTTCATCTGTCGGTATAGGACTATCCACTTTTGAGCAAGAAGAAATGATAAGTAGAATAAATATGATTTTTTTCACCCGTTTATTTTTATGTGCTACAACCAAATATGGCATATGCCTACATACTTATGTAGTGCCTACTAAATTATGGTATAGAACCGATTCTTTTAAGCAATTGAGAGGAGACACATGCTATATCATTTGTAAGTAGTTTTTTCTATTCTTGTTTTTTACAAGAATATTCAAAGACCTCAATTGCATAATGACCGATTATACTACTACAGTCCTTGTAATCCTGCTTTATTGTAACACTGTAATTCAAAAAAGTAAACAAGAGGGCAGTTCAAACTACGAATAGTGCCCCTCTCAATTGGGTAGAAATTCTATTTAATGCCCAGTCAATGGGTTACCAATTCTTTACTTTATCCATCATTTTTCCTCCTGAATTTATAGAGGTTGCAATGGACATCATCTTAGCCATTCTTACCATCAAGGTATTTTTGAATCCAGGAATTACATGAGGTTTATTACCTAATCCATCAATTGCTAATTTGGCTACATAGTCTGGCTGCTGAATAGTCATTGGCATTTTACTTATGTCCATTTCCCCCATAGCTCCATTAAGCATTGGCGTATCTGTTGGGCCAGGAGAAAGTACCGTTACATCCACTCCCTTCTTTTTAAGCTCATAATTTAGGGAGAATCCAAGGTTAGCGACGTAAGCCTTGATGGCTGCATAATTAGAGAAATATGGATTAGGCATATGGCCAATCATACTGGAGATCAATAGAATACCACCTCTTCCTCGTTCCGCCATTTTTTTACCAAAGTGATGCGTCAATGTGTACACTGCTGTTACATCCATTTGGATGGCAGCCAGCTCTTTTTCCAAATCTAAGTCCATCATGAATCCATGATTTTCGATGGCTGCATTTGGAATTAATAGCCCTACTTCCAAACCATCCGTTTCTTGTAAAACCTTATCTAAGTCTTCTTTTTTTGTTAAATCTGCTGATATGGTTTTGACCTCTACCCCATATTCTTTTTTTAACATCTCGGCCTTCTCGCTCAATACATTCTCCCTACGAGCAACTAAGATAATATTCACTCCCTTGGAAGCTACTATTTTAGCCATTTCTTCTCCGATCCCTGAAGTGCCTCCTGTTATTAAAGCATAAGACCCATATTTTTGTTTGAAACTCATATCGATTTATTTTTTGATGACATTAAATAAAATTTTAAGCGTTTTTTTACTTGATTCACTGTTCCTATTACTCTTTAGGCGATTGAGAACCCCGTAAAAAGAAGAGTGTATTACTTCTGCGATTTCTTCTGCTGAAATAGCGTTTACTAAGTCTCCTGCGTTTTGAGCTAGTCGAATGGTGGGCAATATATTTTTTATAATGGTTTCGAAATGTCTGTTGATCGCTTGGGTAATATTGTGATTGATCCCACCCAATTCGGTCATCATATTATTCACCAAGCACCCTTTATGGTTAATACTGTCTTGCATCTCAAGCATCTCTAGATAAAACTGCTCCAATTGCGCTATGGCTTTTAGTCCTTCTCGTGGTGCGAGTTTAATTAGAAGCCTCTGCGTATTGTGCTCACTATATAGTTCTAGCGCTTCCAAAAGGAAGGCTTCTTTACTCACAAAGGAGTTGTAAAATGCTCCTTTGGTCATACCTGTTTGTTTCAAAATTTCGTCAACACCTAGTGCTGTATAGCCTTTCGCAGAAAATAATTCTGTCGCCTTTTGCAGTACTTTTTTCTTATCATGTTTTACATTCACTAGTCTAATATAACACTATAATTTCAAACGGACTAATCAGTACATTTGAAATTTTCATGGATGTTTTAAGCTTCATTTTCAATGTTTCCCTATATTCTTGGAAATACTATTTTGTGACTTTACTTCATTGGTGAAGGAAGAGTATAGCGTCACCATTCCCCTCTTCTATGTAATGAGTTTTACTGCCTTTAACTTCCAAAAAAATTTGACTCGAAAGGGAATGCTTTTGGTATCGTTTTAGTCGTGATTACTTAGCCTTTAGTTTTTGTTGTGATTCTACTTTTCGAGGATGAGGCTCACCATTTTCCATATAGAATTTTAGTTCTTCGCCTATTTCCATCGCCGACTTACCTAATTTGAGTTTGATGATGGAGGAAAGCATTAATCCTTTGAGTCCATTAGTCTCCAACTTAAACTCTATTATCACCCTGGTTTTATTGGGTTCGACTGGTGCCAAAGACCAAATGCCTACAGCTGATTTGGCAATTGCTGGAGCTCCCTTACTAATGTGATAGGTCAGAGAATAGTTCTCTCCATCCAATTCGTCTAATTCTTGTATCGTTTCACCTCTGTTTGTAAGTGTAATACGATGTAGATAATCCAATCCCGGCAACTTCGGGTTGCCACCTGCTTTTGATTCTTTGAAGTTAGTTGACCAAAGATGTACTTGTGTGTACTGGGTCCCCATGACCTCCCAAACTGCCCTGATGTCTTTATCAATTACCAATTCCTTTTTTACATGGATGTTTTTCTCTGCCATGAAGTAAAGCCCTATCAATAGGACTGAGATTACTGCGACCGTTATTATCATCATCCTTTTCAATTTCATTATCTAATTTATTTACTGTTCCCACAGCTTAGATACATGAAAAGGAGAGGTGTTACAGAAATGGGGAAGAATCGAAAAATAATGCTTGAACTAGAAATTAAAAAGGTTCTTCATCGTTTGGTCATTTATAACTTTCATGATAATGGTTTTTGCGTCAAATTCTGATTTACTGGGATGAGACCTGAATATATCTATGTACTTCTGATCTATTGTCTCTACCATCAAGTCTTGATTTTCCGTGACAAAATTATTTATACGCTTGGTGTAAGATGATTTGAAGATCAAATTATCAGGGTTCAAAGCCCCCATTTTCAAGGCACTCTTTGCCTTCTTGGAGCATCGACAAGGGTTTGATTTATTTATTAACCCGCATCTGTATTCCATGTAGTTGTGCAACTCCTTCCTGGCCCTGGACAACTTCACCCTAAAGTTCTGTTTAGAAACACCAAAGATATCTGCGCCTACATTATGATCGATATTGAAAGAGTCGCCTAACAAATAGATCAGCCTTTGCTCTCTATCTAGACAAATGAGCATAGCCGAAGTGCACCTGAATTTGACTTCCCGAGTATAGTCCTTTAACACTAACGCCTCTTCGGGGCTAAGCTCTGGATCAGGGACAGCATTGAGTTTTTGGTCATGCGCCTCAAAACTTGGAAATTCTTCTTCTTTTGTCTTTCTCTTAGTTTGTAAAAATTCATTGAACACAATTCGATATAACCATGTCCTGAATGCACTTTCTCTTTTAAAGGTAGACAACTTGGTTACTACTTTAATCAGGACCTCCTGAGTCAAGTCAAGCGCATCCTCAGTACTATGTGTCATCTTCCAGGCTACATTGTAAATAAAGGCCTGATGTATGGCCACCAGTTTGTCAAGGGCCTTTGAATTCCCTTCAAGTACCTGGTCTACTAATTTCAAATTTTCTTCTTCTGAGTAGTTTGTTGATAGAGGGTTTTTCATTGTTGATTAATTTCTTCACTGGTTTAGATGCTTGAAGAATCAAAGTGTTACAAAAGGTCTCTCACAGTATTCAATCGTGGAATAGCTAATCAAAATGCAGTATTAAAGTGCATCCCCATTTCACCTATTTTGCACTTGTAAACTGCACAGAAGAGTTATTAACCACTATACCATGTTGTCCGCCTATATGATTGAGAGGTTATGAATAGCATTCAAGTTAAGCCCAAATGATTAATAGCAATGGCTACTTTTTAGAATTTTACTAGGACTGTTTAACATTGGTCAGATAGCCATGCAACAGTACCAATACATCTTGAGGATCTTGATCTGACTGGCCGTATTGTACAAAATAAAAGTCTCGGATGGCTTTAAAAAGTGCCCATTCCTCTGGAGAACTCTTATCCACCTTTTTCATTGTAGTCCAAAGATCATAAGTTTTGGCTTCTGTAAAATCGCGTGATGCATCAGAGCATTTTAGATATCGCTTTACGGATTTATGTATCAGCAACTGTCTTTGAAAAGCCAATGCCTCTCGATGAATCATGATTTCATCAGAAAACAATTGATCAAAGTGATCATAGTTTTCCATCAGCTCACCAAAGCGTCGATAGTTCGATACATGATCAGAAAGTAGCACTTCTTCAAAGCTCATCATATCCTTGAAATAGTAATAAAAACTAGATCTACTCAGGCACACCAAGTTGGAAAGCTTCTCAACATTGAGAGACTCAGGTCCAATTTCACTAAAAAGTGAATAACCTGAATTAATCCATTTCTGCTTATTAGGGCTACTTTTTTCCTTCATTATTAAAACAATCAAGCGAGTTGTGTACAACACTGTACAAACAAAATAAACAACTGGAAGCGTAATAGAGGGTGAAATTAAAACTTATTACAACTTAAAATATTAAAACTATGTACCAAAAACCTTCAAACGCATTCGTAGCTGCCTCATGGGTAGCACTATTGGCTGGAATGATTGGCTTCCTGATTGGACTTTTTAGAGCAGACATGTTACTCAATGAAAAGGGGTATTACTTCACGATTCTCATGTTCGGATTATTTGGCGTTATCTCCCTTCAAAAAGCTGTTCGTGATCGCTTAGAAAAAATTCCTGTTACTGAATTATATTATGGCATTTGTTGGGTAGCCACCTTCATGTCGATCGTGCTACTCGTCGTTGGACTATGGAACGCAGATCTTTTCCCTAGTGAAAAAGGATTCTATGCCTTTGCCTTTCTGCTCTCTATGTTTGGTGCCATCACGGTTCAAAAAAATACACGAGATACTTTGATGAGCTAAAGCATGAATTATTTCTACCCATCGAAATGTTGGGTAGAAATATACTTCCACTTTGGTTTTAACTTGTATTTTTGGGCATGTCGCAAGAATACGCCATCATAGATATAGAAACCACTGGTAGAGCAGGGCAGCAAGGTCAAAAAGTAACAGAGGTGGCCATCATCATCCATGATGGCACCAAAGTGATAGACGAATATCAAACCTTAGTAAATCCCGAGACTAGCATTCCCTATACCATCACCCAGTTGACTGGTATTCATGATGAGATGGTCATGCATGCTCCTAAGTTCTTTGAGGTCGCAAGAAAGATATTCGAAATGACAGAAGGGCGGATTTTTGTTGCCCACAATGTAGCCTTTGACTTTGGCGTACTCAAATCAGAGTTTGAAAGACTTGGGGGGTCATTCGAAAGAGAGAAAGTATGCACGGTAAAACTTTCTAGAAAACTACTACCCGGACATGCCTCATACAGTCTGGGCAAACTTTGTTTGGACTTAGGCATTCCGATCAATGGACGCCATAGAGCTTATGGTGATGCAGAAGCCACAGTCAAGTTGATGGACATCCTGTTGGACAAAGCCCGTGGGTTTGGTATTGAAGTCCTGGACATGAATGAGTTGTCCAACCTTCCCAAATTCCCTCCTCATCTCGAGAGACAAACGTATCTCGACTTACCTAAAAAAACTGGCGTCTATTATATCCATAACCAAGAAGGCGTGTTGATCTATGTTGGCAAAGCCAACAATATTCAGCAGAGAATTCGATCCCATTTCAATGACAAAGCCAAAAAGGAGCGAACAATGTTCGAACTCACTGCCGATATCAAATATGTCATCACGGGAAGTGAGCTGATCGCCCTGTTGTTTGAATCAGATGAAATCAAAAAGTACCAACCTCAGTTTAACCATGCCCTCAAACAAACCAAACCTACTCATGGTCTGTTTGCTTATGAAAATAGAGATGGTGTAATACTGATCTCTATTGGTAAAATTCAAGCTGGCGCTACAGCCATTACGACATTCAAAGGGTTGACTCAAGCCAAGAAATTTTTAGAGCAATCGGTAGAAAACTATAGGCTTTGCCCAAAATACACTGGGCTAGAAAAAACCAATGATCGCTGTTTTGCTTCCAAAATAAAGAAATGTGATGGCGTATGTTGTGGCAAGGAAGCGATAGCGGATTATAACTTGAGAGTAGAACAACTCTTGAGTGACATCATCATCAAAAATGACGACTTCTATATAACCGAAAAGGGAAGGACTGAGGAAGAAATAGCGATAGTTCGAATCAAACAAGGGGAATATATCGGCTATGGTTATGTGCCTCTATCAGATCAAAATGAAAATCAAGAAGGATACGACCAATTCATTGAGCCCAAAGCATCTAATCAGGACGATATCAGATTGATCAAAGGATACTTATCCAAAAACGCCAAGTAGACATTTCTCCTACACATACCAATAGGACTTGCGATGAATTGGAGTTCTCAAAAGTGAGTTTTGGCCTCCTAATATCTGATGTTCGCTCGTCATCGATGTTTACTGTCACCTATCCTAATACACTGAATTTCAAATACCTATATCTAGGTATATTCCAATCAAGATTTGATATTTAATTCGTTTTTGGTTAAATTATTATTCCAGCCTTTATAAAACTTAAAACCTATACTATATGAACACTTTCAAAAAGTTCCTCTTGACAGGAATCATGTTGCTATCCGCATCGCTATTTTCCACCGCTCAAATAATGACAGTTTCTACCGCACATTGGTCCATGGATACCACGGGATCGTTTGACGAATGGCTGGAACTCGAAACAGATTTTCATGAAAAATTGGTCATGCCTAATGATAAAATAAAAGGTGCACAAGCGCTCTATCATTACTATACGTCTGATAATTCAGAAATTCTATTCATCAACATATATGATTCATGGGAGGATATTCCATTAGCAGATGAGCAAATGGATGAATTAGCTGAAAAAGAATGGAAAAAGAAAGAGGATAGAAAAGAACTCGGCAAAAAGAGGAACAAGTACTACACCAGTATGCACTCTGACGAGATCTATACTATTTTACCAAATTCTAAGCCTTTGGCGAATATGCCTGATTCTTCGGTGATTGTTTATATCCAAAAATTCAGAGCATCATGGCCGGATGATGGTTCTGCCGATGAAATCAAAGCTTTGTCTANNGACAGTAGAGATTTAATCAATGTCTACTACCTAGAGACTCTCGCAGATCTTGACAGGATGAATGAAATTAATGATAAGTTAATTGAAGCGTATTGGCCAGATGAAGACAAAAGAAAAGCCTATTTCAAATCAATAAGAAGGTATAGAGAAAGATGGCATGGAGATGCATTGTATTCTTTAGAGCCCAAGCTTTATAAATAATAACATTATGGGTTGATCTGATAAAGGTCAACCCTTTCTTTTAGGGAATGCCATTTTCGATCTATGCATATATGTTCGTCTTATTTAGCGCTTTTACTCTTTCCACCAAAAAACGAAAAAGTGCCTCTAGAGGCCTGTACCCCACTACCGAAGTGGGGGTACCCACTTGCGAAGTACCCCTCCCCACTACAAAGGTGCAAACGAGGACCAAAAAGGCTCGCCGTTGAGGCAAAAAGGTGCAAGCTTGGTGTAAAAAGGCGCAACGATGAACCTAAAAGGTCCGACGTTGCACCTAAAAGGTGCAAGCGTGAGCATATTTACTGCTCCCTTGAGACTAAAAGGCGAACCAGGTATCC
>JAOPTS010000038.1:0-9355 GCA_051531955.1 Reichenbachiella sp. | reverse complement strand
TCGTTAATCCTGCCTACCAAGAATCATTGGAGATCAGTATCTGCCAAGGTGAAGAATATGAATTAGGAAATCAATCACTATCTACTACAGGAGAATACACGGAGTTATTCTCTTCTGATTTAGGATGTGACAGCCTAGTAAGTGTAAATTTATCAGTAAATGAACCTTATGAAGAAGTGATCAACCTCGATATTTGTTTTGGAGAAAAGTACCTCTTTGGCAATACATTTATAACTCAATCCGGATCATTTTCAGAATTATTCATTTCTAAAAATGAGTGTGACAGTCTCGTTACATTAAATATAAATATCACTCAACCAATAGACAATACCATAGAAGTAAGATTCGATACGATCAGAAGTAATGAATCAAATGCAGAATATAATTGGTACAATTGTAACACACAAGAAATAGAGCTTAACGCTCACGAACAACAATTTTCACCTAAAGAAAGTGGTTCATATTATGTTGAAATATCTAAAGGAGGCTGTACATCAACTACTTCATGTTTACAAGTTTTTATTTCGACATTAACCACTTTAAACCATGCATCAGAAATAAAATTATACCCTATACCCCATGAGACTTTTTTCACAATAGACTTTGGAACATACCCATTCACTGGAGATATACAGATTTTTGACATTACCGGCAGTATTGTATCAAACAATTTGATATCCAATAAAAACGAAATTCAATTACAAATTAATGGACAACCTGGCATCTACTTCATCCATATATATAACGCCCTGTCCAAAGAACATGAAGTAATTAAAACTTATAAAAAATAAGGCTCTTAAAGTTAAGAATCAATAACTCTCGTCATCACTCGGGAACTTTTTCGCTTTGATATCTGCAATATAATTCTGAGTGGCCTCTTTCATTATTTTACTCACATCAGCATATTGACGTAAAAATCTTGGTTTAAATTCCTGTGTAATCCCCAACATATCATGTGTAACCAACACTTGACCATCCACATGAGGACCTGCTCCTATCCCGATAATCGGAATAGATACTTCTTCAGCCACACGCTTAGCCAATTCACTAGGAATCTTCTCTAGTACGATAGCATAACACCCCGTCTCTTCCAATATTTTAGCATCCTCCAGCAACTTAGCAGCCTCTACTTCTTCTTTGGCTCTAACCGAATAGGTGCCGAATTTATAAATAGATTGTGGTGTCAATCCCAAATGCCCCATTACTGGAACTCCTGCCGTCAAGACTCTTTGTATACTTTCTCTGATTTCTGCCCCACCTTCCATCTTCACTGAATGAGCGCCAGACTCTTTCATAATCCTGATAGACGATTCTAATGCTAATCTAGAATTCCCTTGATAATTACCAAATGGAATATCTACTACCACAAAAGCTCTCTCAATTGCCTTTACCACACCTTGCGCATGATAGATCAAATGATCTAAAGTAATCGGTAAAGTGGTTTCATTACCTGCCATCACATTTGAGGCAGAATCTCCTACTAACAACACATCAATACCTGCTTGATCAAGAATTCGTGCCATTGAATAATCATAGGCCGTCAACATGGAGATTTTCTCTCCACGATTTTTCATTTCTTGCAGCTGATGAGTAGTAACGCGCTTGATATTGGATTTGTGTACCGACATTTGGATCGTGGTAATGTTGAATAATTTATCTCATTTAGACCCTTGATAATCAACAGCCCTTACAAACATAGGTAGAAGTTGAAAGTCAAAAGTTGAAAGTCGAAAGAAATTTACTCTCGAGGCGATGAACTTTACAAACTTTAATCTTGGACACTATCTCTTCCACTTAATACCGCATCCCAAACCAGGGTGTTGTTCGGTATCTATGGGTAGTCCTTTGGACAAATTATTTAAGGCCGATTTAATCTCTTCACCTGTCACTGGCTGCCCATTACCTGGAGTCGCTCCATCCATCCTCCCTCTGTAAACACATTTATCACTTATGTCAAACACATAGAAATCTGGTGTACAGGCTGCTTGATAAGAGCGAGCTACTTCTTGACTCTCGTCATAGAGGTATGGAAAATTAAAATCATATTGTTGGGCAAACTGAGTCATCAATTCTGGTGCATCCTCTGGATAATTCTTCACATCATTGGAACTGATGGCGACAAATCTCAATCCCTGTAATTTGTATGCTTTAGCAATCCTGACAATTTCTTCTTGCACCAAAATTACATATGGGCAATGGTTGCAGATAAACATCACGACAGTTCCTTTCTCTCCTTTCAGATCAGCGTATTTCAACTGCTCTCCAGATACTGTATCAAGTAATTCAAAACTAGGAGCTATAGTACCTAGTGGCATCATTGTGGATTCGGTTCGGGCCATGGGGTTAGTTACTAAATTGAAAGTTTTAAAGCTAAAAGTACAATCAAAATTGAGCGTAAAACCAAAAAAGCACTGAGATTAAGAATCGGAATTCAAACCTCAGTACTCAATACTTTTTGCGCCGTACTATTCTTAAATTAACAGTGTTCAGCAAAAACGCCACTTAAGTGATCTGCGATCATGTCAGCACTACGTCCTTCGATATGATGTCTTTCTACAAAATGAACCAACTCACCGTTTTTGAACAATGCGATCGATGGTGATGATGGAGGATATGGCAATGTAAACTCTCTTGCTTTTTGAACAGCGTCCGCATCAACTCCAGCAAATACTGTAGTCAAATGTGTAGGCTTTTTCTCGCTAGCTGCAACAGCCATTTTCACACCTGGTCTTGCTGCACCAGCAGCACATCCACATACAGAGTTCACTACTAACAAAGTAGTTCCTTCATGATCTGTCAAATGTTCAGTTACTGCATCAGCACTTTTTAATTCTTCGAATCCTACAGATGTCAAATCTGCTCTCATTGGGGCTACTAATTCTTCTGGGTACATAATTATAGTTTTCTTGTTTTCTCGTGGGTTGCTCTTCTAGCAATGAAGATTCATTTCCCACAGTCAATTTTATTTATTCAATCAAGTAATCTAGCCAACCACAATACCAGTTCACTAGAGCACCATTTATAAAAATCCTAATTCCAACTTAGCGGCTTCAGACATCATGTCCGTTTCGTAAGGAGGATCGAATGTTACTTCTACGTTCACTTCTCCAACGCCATCTATGGTCATAATGTTTTGCTTAATTTCATCAGGAATCGCTTCTGCCGAAGGACAAGCTGGAGAAGTCAAGGTCATCAAGACATAAACGCTATTCACTGGATGAACACTGATCTCATAGATCAATCCCAATTCATATACATCTACAGGTATCTCAGGGTCAAAAACCCTTTTGATCGCCTCTAATACTTTATCTTTTAATTCGTTCTCTTCCATCTTAAGCTATAATTTTTGCTTTCAAGGCTAGTGCGTATATCTGCATTTGTTTGATCATCGCGCCAAATCCATTAGACCTTTGCGTCCCGATGAAACGGTTCATTCCGATTCGCTCTTGAAAAAACAAATCTACATTCAAAATATCATCAGGAGCCTGCCCCGACAATATCGTTACCAACATACTTACCAATCCCTTGGTAATTGCTGTATTACTATCAGCTTGGTAAACGACTTTTCCATCTACAAGTTCAGCATGCAGCCAAACTTTTGATTGACAGCCCTTTACTACGCTATCATCATTTCTATGTCCTTCTGGAAAATCAGGTAATTTGGCTCCCAATTCCATGATATAACCGATGGTCATCTCCATGTCATTGTCTAGCATGCTGAAATCCTCTATGATGGAATCTTGTATCGCCTCTAATGTCGCCATATTATTTGAACATTTTAATAGAAGCCTTCAAAGACTCTACAAAATATTTTACTTCTTCTTTGGTATTATAAACAGAGAATGATGCTCTTATTGTTCCTTCAATCTTCAATATCTCCATCAAAGGCTGAGCACAATGATGACCTGTTCGTACAGCTATTCCTTTAGCATCTAAAATCTGACCCAAATCAAACGGATGAACACCATCTATCAAGAATGAAATCACACTCGCTTTATCATCAGCTGTACCGATAGGTTGAAAACCATCTACATCAGCCAACAATTCATTCGCATATTCCAATAGCTCATGCTCATATGCTGCAATATTCTCCAAGCCCAATTCATCAACAAAATCAATGGCCGCTTTCAAAGCGATCACTTCACCGATATTAGGTGTTCCTGCTTCAAATTTGTACGGTATATCATTGTAAGTAGTACCAGAGAAACTCACATCTTTGATCATTTCCCCACCTGACTGGTAAGGAGGCATAGCTTCTAATAAAGCGCGCTTTCCATACAGAATACCAACACCAGTAGGCCCGTAAACCTTATGACCCGAAAGCGCCAAGAAATCACAGTCCAAAGCCTGAACATCCATTCTAACGTGTGGAGTAGCCTGCGCCGCATCAATCAATACTTTAGCACCAACAGCATGCGCTTTATCTATGATCTCCTTTACCGGATTGATAGTACCCAATGCATTAGAGATATAATTAACAGATACAATTCTCGTCTTTTCAGACAATAATTGATCATATTCTGCCATCAGCAACTCCCCCTTATCATTGACAGGGATTACTTTCAATATTGCTCCCTGTTGCTCACAAAGGATTTGCCAAGGAACTATATTAGAATGATGCTCTAGAGCAGAAATAATGATTTCATCTCCTTCGCCAACAAACTTTCGTCCATAAGTTGCCGATACCAAATTGATACTTTCTGTAGTGCCTTTGGTAAAGATGATCTCTTCTACTTCGTTTGAATTCAAGAATTTGGCCACAGCCTTTCTTGTATCTTCAAAAGCAGTAGTCGATCGCTCTGCTAGCGTATGAATTCCTCTATGAATATTTGCATTGTCATGCTTGTAATAATGAGACAAAGCATCAATAACAGATTGCGGTTTTTGTGAAGTCGCAGCATTATCCAAATAAACCAATGGTTTACCATTCACTTCTTGATCAAGGATAGGAAACTGCTTTCTTATTGCGGCTATATTCAAATCTGTTTTTACCATTTTCTCTAGATTAATCTACGTGTAATCTTTCCATCACTTTATCCGTGATTTCCATTTTCAACCAACCCAATTTGATGTGCTCTATTACTTCAGCTGCATTGGCCAACAAAACCATAGATCTTGCTTTCTTCTTGTCTATACCTCTTGCTCTCAAGTAAAAAATTGCCTCCTCATTCAATTGGCCAGTGGTACATCCATGTGAACACTTCACATCGTCTGCCCATATTTCCAATTGAGGTTTGGTATTAATAATTGCAGTGTCTGACAACAAAATATTTCCATTTGACTGAAAAGCATTTGTTTTCTGAGCTGCTTGCCTTACAAAGATCTTACCGTTGAATACCCCTCTAGCTGTATCGTCAATAATCCCCTTATAAAGTTCGTTACTGTTACAGTTAGGCTGGATATGATCTACCGTAGTATGGTTATCTATGTGTGTCTTTCCTTTCGCCAAGTACAGACCGTACATGTTACTTTCACAACCTTCGCCATCTACAGAGATTCTAAGATTATTTCTAATCAACTCTCCATTGAATGTGAATACGAATGAACTAAAAACAGAGCTTTTTTCCTGATAGACATTGGTATTACCCACGTATACCGCTTGATCAGATTCCTCTTGTACCTTATAGACACTTACATTGGCATTTTTCTTTACCAAGTAGTTTTTTGTCTCGTTGACAAATGTCTTCGTCTCGCTTGCAGACAAATGGAAATGAACGAAATCAGCTTGGCTTCCTTCATTGGCCAAGTAAATATTCTTTACAAAACCATAGTTAGCACCGCTATCCACTGATATATAATAACATATCACAGGTTGCGCTACTTTCGTGTTTTTTGGCACTTCTACCACTACACCACTGTTGACATAGACATTGTTTTGCGCTTGGAAAGGATCAGCATTCTCAGCGATCAATTCATGTGCGTCTGCTCTGTCAGCCAAAGACTGAATAGTCAATTCAGAAGCAGTAGAAACCACTTCAGAATGTTCTGCATTGTAGATACCGTTGATGAAGAAAAGGATATTCGCTCCTTCGTGTTTCTTCTTTACATCTTCGATCAATCCTGTAGGAAGTTCTGTTACCTCTGCAGGTACAGAGAAATCAAATTTCCCATCAATCGCTTTTGTCAATCGAGTAAACTTATACTCTTCTGCCTTTGGGCCAGGAAAACCGAATTCCTTCAAGTAATCCAAACCAGTGACTCTATTCTCTTTCAAGTGAGGGATCGCGTTTCCATTCAAATTAGAAACAAACTGCTCTGCTTGACTGATCAATTCCTGACCAAATATTTTTTTATCCACTGTACTCATTCTTATTAAGCTTCAGCTTCTTCAACTTCTTTGATAATCCAATCGTAACCTTTCTCTTCTAGTTCCAAAGCCAATTCTTTAGGCCCTGATTTCACGATTCTCCCATTATATAATACATGCACAAAATCTGGCACGATGTAATCCAACAATCTTTGGTAATGCGTCACCACGATCGTTGCATTGTCTTTGTTCTTCAAAGTATTCACCCCATTCGCAACGATTCTCAATGCATCGATATCCAATCCTGAATCCGTCTCATCTAAAACCGCCAAAGTTGGCTCTAACATCGCCATTTGAAAAATCTCGTTTCTCTTCTTCTCTCCACCAGAGAAACCTTCATTCAAAGATCTACTCAACAAAGACTGATCGATCTCAACCAACTTCATTTTTTCTTTCATTAGTTTCAAGAACCCAACAGCATCCAAAGGATCTAGTCCTTTGTGCTGACGCACTTGATTGATAGCGGTCTTCATGAAGTTAGTAGTCGTTACACCTGGAATCTCAACAGGATATTGAAAAGCCAAAAAGATACCTTCTCTTGCTCTTTCCTCTGCTGCCAACGCCAAAAGGTCTACACCTTTGTATTCTACTTCACCGCCTGTAACCTCGTAATCCTCTCTACCTGCTAATACATTAGCCAAAGTACTTTTACCTGATCCATTTGGTCCCATGATCGCATGAACCTCACCTGCTTTCACTTCTAAATTAATTCCTTTAAGGATTTCTTTCTCCTCTACTCTAGCTTGTAAATTTTTTATCTTAAGCATTACTGCAATTTTTTATTTCTGTTATTGATATGGAAAATGATTGGATGATTACCCTACTGAACCTTCTAAAGTCAATGCAAGAAGTTTTTGCGCTTCTACAGCAAATTCCATTGGAAGCTTATTCAATACTTCTTTAGCGTAACCGTTGACAATCAAGGCTATCGCATTTTCCTCGTCTATTCCTCTTTGTGTACAATAGAAAATTTGATCTTCTCCAATCTTCGAAGTAGTCGCCTCGTGCTCTACTTGTGCAGTTGAATTTTCAATATCTATATACGGGAACGTATGCGCTCCACATTGATCTCCAATTAATAGTGAATCACATACAGAGAAATTTCTGGCCTTGGCTGCACCTTTCATTACTTTGACCTGACCTCTGTAAGAGTTTTGAGACTTACCAGCAGAGATCCCTTTAGATACAATTCTTGACTTGGTTCCTTTTCCGATATGGATCATCTTAGTTCCAGTATCAGCTTGTTGCATATTATTAGTAACCGCTACAGAATAGAATTCACCAACAGAGTAATCTCCTTTTAAGATACAAGATGGGTACTTCCATGTCACTGCAGATCCAGTTTCTACTTGTGTCCATGAAATTTTCGCATGGCTACCCGCACAAATACCTCTCTTCGTTACAAAATTGTAGATACCACCTACACCGTTCTTGTCTCCAGGATACCAGTTCTGAACAGTAGAATATTTTACTTCCGAATCTTTCTCTGCGATAATTTCAACTACAGCTGCGTGCAATTGATTCTCATCTCTTTGTGGAGCTGTACAACCTTCGAGGTAACTAACATAAGACCCTTCGTCAGCGACGATCAACGTTCTCTCAAACTGACCTGTATTAGCTGCGTTTATTCTAAAGTAAGTTGAAAGTTCCATCGGACATCTTACACCTTTAGGAATGTAACAAAATGAACCATCAGAGAATACTGCTGAATTCAATGCCGAATAATAGTTGTCCGAAACAGGCACAACAGACCCTAAATGCTTTTTGATCAATTCAGGATGCTCTTTTACCGCTTCGCTAAATGAACAGAAGATAATTCCACGCTCACCTAATGTCTCCTTAAATGTAGTTGCTACAGACACAGAATCAATTACTGCATCTACTGCCACACCACTCAATCGCTTTTGCTCAGTTAATGAAATCCCTAACTTTTCAAATGTCTTGATTAACTCAGGATCCACTTCATCCAAACTATCTAGCTTTTTAGCTTGCTTTGGTGCAGAGTAATACTTGATTGACTGAAGGTCAATCTTAGGGTACCCAACATTTGCCCAATCTGGCTCCTCCATGGTTTTCCATTTCGCAAATGCACTCAGCCTCCACTCCAATAACCACTCCGGCTCTTCCTTTTTGTTAGAGATGAATCGAACAGTATCTTCGTTCAGACCCTCTGGTGCCTCATCAGCCTCCAGGTCTACTGACCATCCGTGTTCGTATTCTTTTGATGTAAATTCCTCTAATATTTGATCGTCGTTGCTCATTCGAAAGCGTTGATTTTATTTAGACTCACTATAAATAGGGGCAAAAATAGTACCTTTCCCTCACTATGTAACTTTTATCAGTATAATTTTTTTCTACTAACTGATAAAGTATTTTTATGAGGTCGATTAATTAGTTTTGAATCAGTCAAATTTCAAATCACCCCATGAGAAACAAGCACATTTCTGTACTCCTAACTTTTCTAGTAGCTATACTTCTCTTTCAATCAAAAAGTTATGCTCAGCACTCCATCAATGAGCTTAGGTTCACAAGTGCGACATTGGTGGTCAAAGATCTAAAAGCCTCAGCAGCTTGGTATAGAAAATTTCTCAAATTCAAAATCGAAGAATACAAGCCTAATCAAAAGGTCAAAATGAGAAACGATGAATTTGTTATCACCTTGCAACAAGGCAATAGCACATTGTTGAAATCACAGATCCAATTCAAAGAAGGGAAAAAGTACATCAATGGCATTGATAAAATAGGCTTTGACACAAACCGGTTTGACAGCCTATACATGTACTTCGAGAGGTATGAACAGCCCATTACTTTGGACAGTACCGAGCAAAAAAATATTGCCAAACGGACTTTTATTGTCAAAGACCCAGATGGAAACAATGTTCAATTCTTTGATGGCACTATAAAATCAGAGCAGTTTGCTATCTCTCCAAGTTTCTTTTCCATCCAATCTTCTGATTACATCAACACCATGAAATGGTACAAGGAAGAAATGGGTTTCCAAGAAATCAAAATGCTCGACAACACACATCTACACTATCAAAATTTATT
>JAOPTS010000037.1:0-55821 GCA_051531955.1 Reichenbachiella sp. | reverse complement strand
ATGTCATTGATGTATGGACTCACAGGGAGTTTAGAAATTGATGGCATGATAACGGAGATTATTGTACAGAGTGAATGGATCAACATTGCTACATTATTATTCTTTGTAGGTATCCTATTCAAATTGGCATTGATTCCGATGCATATCTGGTCACCAGATGCCTATGAAGCAGGTCCGTCTGCTGTGATTGCATTGATTTCTACATTGCCG
This sequence comes from Reichenbachiella sp., assembly GCA_051531955.1. Classification (GTDB taxonomy): domain Bacteria; phylum Bacteroidota; class Bacteroidia; order Cytophagales; family Cyclobacteriaceae; genus Reichenbachiella. Next base: position 55,611 of record JAOPTS010000037.1, on the reverse strand, counting down.
AAAATTGCCGTTTTGTTATTTGTGTTCCATTTTATAGAGGCTGGTAATTTTGATTTACTTCAATATAACTGGCAGGCATTGTTGAGTGCTGTCGCTATTGGGAGTTTTTTCATAGGTAACTTATCTGCACTACGGCAAAATAATATCAAAAGGATGATGGCCTATTCTTCCATCGCCCATTCAGGGATATTAGTAATAGGTTTAATCGTTGGAACTGCTTTTGCCTATCAAGCCATGCTGTTTTATGCTGTTGTCTATGCAATTATGAATGTGGGAGCATTCTATTTTGCAGATTGGATGGAAGAGGAAAAAATAAAAGATATATCTGAGCTTCATGGTTTGGGTCGGAAATTTCCAATTATTGGAGTTTCCATTATCGTGATTATGATAGCACTTGTTGGATTACCGCCAACAGGAGGCTTCTCAGGGAAATTATTGATGTTTAGTTCGCTATGGGAGCAATATGCATTATCCTCAGAAAAATACTTGTTTTGGTTATTTGTTCTCGGAATATTGAACGCCGGTCTTTCCCTGTTTTACTATATGAAGGTTCCTTACTATTTATTTATAAAAGAAAGACAAGGGCCATATATGGCTATGGTGACTCCAGATAGGGCTATTTATCTTTTAACGATAGCGATTGTAATTTTAGTGATATTCTTTAGGGCTGACGCTTTGTTCAACTTAGTTTTCTAGATAACTTTGAGGCTTGACACAGCACAATGAGTGATCCTATAAAGCACGAATGTGGTATAGCCCACATCAGATTAAGAAAACCTCTCCAATTCTACATCGATAAGTACAATACACCCATGTATGGTGCCAACAAGCTTTTGCTTCTTATGAAAAAGATGCAAAACAGAGGGCAAGATGGTGCTGGTATTGCGAATATCAAACTAGGTTTAGAGCCTGGTTATAGATATATCAGTCGGTATAGATCTATTGACCCGAGCCCATTAAATAAGATTTTTGATAAGGTTGGTAAGAAATTTACCAAAGCTCAAAAAGATGGAACCAAAGAACAATTTCATGATGAAGAGTGGTTGAAAAAAAACTACGGCTTTACTGGAGAAGTTTGGGTGGGGCATTTACGATATGGTACTCATGGTAAAAACGGTTTAGAAAGCTGCCACCCCTTTTTAAGACAAAACAACTGGAGGAGTAGAAACTTGGTCGTAGCAGGGAATTTCAACATGACTAATGTTGATGAACTGTTTGATAAGTTGGTTCAGTTGGGACAGAATCCTAAGGAGAGAAGAGATACGGTTACCGTGATGGAAAAAATCGGTCACTTCTTGGATGAAGAAAATCAAAGGATATTTGATAAGTATAAGGAGACCATGAGTAATCAAGAGGTCACCCAAAAAATAGAAGATGAAATTTCTGTAATTGACATTTTGAAGAAATCTTGTAGGGATTTTGATGGTGGTTATACGATGTGTGGTATTATGGGACATGGTGCTTCATTTGTAGCACGTGATCCTGCAGGTATCCGTCCAGCATACTATTATGCAGATGATGAAATAATAGTAGTTGCTTCTGAGAAACCAGCGATTAAGACGGCTATCAATTGTGATTATAAAGAGATTAAAGAAATAGATCCAGGTCATGCCTTGATTATTAACAAGGATGGTTCTTTTACACAAGATCAATTTATTGACTTGTTGCCGAAGAAGTCTTGTACATTCGAAAGAATATATTTTTCTAGGAGTTCGGATCCAGATATCTATAGAGAAAGAAAGAAATTAGGTGAGCTACTAGTGCCTAAGGTACTCCAGGCGGTAAACTTCGATTTGAAAAACACCATATTCTCTTTTATTCCTAATTCTGCTGAGACTTCATACTTAGGTCTGATGGGAGGGATGGACGAGTATCTAATCAAAAAGAGGAAGGAAGTTATCCTAGAAGGTAAACCTAGTGCTGATAGTTTGGATGAGATTTTGTCTTTTAGGCCGAGAGTTGAGAAACTGGTAATCAAAGACGCTAAGATTAGAACCTTTATCACTGGTGATGCTGAAAGAGATGAGCTGGTAGCCAATGTATATGATACGACCTATGAGGTAGTCAATAAGGGGAGAGATAGTGTGGTAGTGATTGACGATTCTATCGTAAGAGGGACAACCTTGGAGAAGAGTATATTGACACTATTGGACAAGTTGGAACCAAAGAAAGTAGTAATTGTTTCTTCTGCCCCTCAAATTCGATATCCTGATTGTTATGGTATTGACATGAGTAAAATGAAAGACTTTGTTGCTTTTAGAGCAGCGTTGGCCTTGATTAAAGATCGAGGGATGTCCAGTTTGCTTGATGATGTGCTTGCCAAATGCGAAAAAGATGGATACGAAAAAGGTGCTCCTAACTATGTCAAGGAGATCTATGCGCCTTTCACTCAAGAGGAAGTGTCTGCTAAGATTACAGAGATTGTGAGACCTGAGGGGATGAAAGCAGAATTGGTAGTGTTATTTCAGACAGTGGCTAATTTGCATGTTGCTTGTCCTAATCATAAGGGTGATTGGTATTTTACAGGTGACTTCCCAACACCGGGCGGAAACATAGTAGTGAACAAGGCTTTTGCCAATTTCATGAAAGGTGTAACCGAAAGAGCTTATTAATTAGGTAAGAAAATTTAGACATAAAAAAACCTCNNTCAGAGGTTTTTTTATGTCTAATAACTTTATGCGGTGAGGATCAAGTCGCGCAAAATTCTTTCAATCGTTGATTTTTGTTTGGCTCTCTCAATTTCTGTAGTGCCTTCTCTCTGATTTGTCTTACTCTCTCACGAGTCAATCCCATGATGTCACCGATTTCTTCTAGAGTGAATGGGTTGTCAGATCCGATACCGAAGCTCATTTTAACAACTTCTCTTTCTCTAGCAGTCAATGTAGACAATGCTCTGATTGTTTCTACCTTCAACGAATCGTTGAATACCAATTGACCATCAGTAGGACCGGTAGTTTTATTTTCTAATACATCAAGCAATGATCCTGATTCGTCCTCTCCAAAAGGAGCATCCATTGACATTTGCTTTACTTCAGCACCCAAAGTGTTTCTTACTTCACTTGGCTTCATTTCCAGGATTTCAGCCAACTCCTCTTCAGTAGGCTCTCTCTCGTATTTTTGTTCCAATTCAGCATAAGCTCTTCTGATCTGGTTGATCGCACCAGATTTGTTCATTGGAAGTCTTACGATTCTTGATTGCTCAGCTAATGCTTGCATGATAGACTGACGAATCCACCAAACCGCATAAGAAATGAATTTGAAACCTTTGGTTTCATCGAATTTCTTTGCTGCTTTTATAAGACCCAAGTTACCTTCATTGATCAAATCATTTAAAGGTAAACTTCTGTTTTGATATTGCTTAGCTACCGAAACAACGAATCTAAGGTTAGCTTTAACCAATTTCTCTAGCGCTAGATCATCTCCTTTTTTGATTCGTTGTGCTAATTCCACCTCTTCGTCAGGTGTAATCATTGGCACACTACTAACTTCAGTAAAATACTTCTCAAGAGTATGTGATTCACGTCTGTTAGTAATCGATTGTGTGATCTTCAGCTGTCTCATATGTTATTTTTTTCCTTTATAATTAGGGACGAAAACTCTTTCACTCTGTTAAGAGAGAGGAATTAAAGCCCGCAAATTTACACTATTATACGTTTTCAATCAAACCGAAGGTTATTTTTTATTTAATTATTATCAATTAGGATTATGGATATGCTGGTAGATGACATTCCTGTTGATTTAATCATGTTCCTTCACTTTAATCAAACTACATAACACAACGCAGTTTTCCTAGTTCTTAGTATTTTTTAATGTTACTTCTTGATATTCAGATTAAAATGTCTTATTATGATAGTTGCTATTCTAGCGATCACTTAAAAACTAATCTAATTATGGTAATGAATTTTAAAGGGGTAAAAGTTGAAAAGGAAGTAGATACTTCATATGAAACTATTGCAGACTATATGGCGACAGATTTAATTACGTTCACTCCTGATATGGAAATTGCAGAAGCAATTGATGTGATGTTGAAAAAGAAAGTTTCTGGAGGTCCTGTACTGAATGACAAACGTGAGCTGGTTGGGATGCTTTCTGAAAAAGATTGTTTGAAGGTACTGGTTCAGTCATCTTATCACAATATACCTAGTGGTAAAGGTAAGGTGAGTGATTATATGTCAGCTAATGTCAAGACTTTAGAAATGGATATGGATGTGGTTTCTTGTGCAAATGAATTTTTAACAACTTATTTCAGAAGATTTCCTGTTACTCAAAACGGTATTTTGAAAGGGCAAATATCAAGAAGAGATATTATGAGAGCAGCACAAAAGATAAAAGGCTCTACTTGGTAGTCCTTATTTTACCCGACCTGGATTGTCCGATAGGAAAGATTTCCAGCTTTTAGATGTACTGAGTGTTTTACCTCCTTGGTAGTGGTGCGTTAGCGCTACTGCCAATGCATCGGTTGCATCCAATAGGGTAGGGATTTCTTCAAATTTGAAAATCGATTTTAACATTGCTGCAACCTGTTCTTTGGATGCATTCCCACTTCCTGTAACGGATAGCTTTATTTTCTTAGGGGCGTATTCTGTGATTGGAATATCTTTGGTTAAAGCTGCTGCCATGGCTACTCCTTGGGCACGTCCTAGCTTCAACATAGATTGAACATTCTTTCCAAAGAAAGGTGCTTCCAATGCTACTTCGTCAGGCCCGAACTCTTCAATGACCGCACTTACACGTTCAAATATTTTCTTTAGTTTTAGCTCATGGGTCTTGTATTTGGCCAAATGAATAACACCAAACTGAAGTAGTTTGACCTTTTCTCCTTTGGTCAGAATAACTCCGTACCCCATCACGCTGGTACCTGGGTCAATTCCGAGTATTATTTTTTCTTTAGAATGCTGCATATTGCCAATCAGTACGCAAGATAGTCAGTAGGCTTTATATTTGAAGTTCGAAAACAAGTAAATGCAATTCACTCAATTATTCTCTCAAACAAAACAAGATAGGACGTCACGTGTACGTTTGGCTTTCGGATGGAATGTGTCATTGTTTGTATTGTCTGTCACCGGTTATAAGTTGATCACTAGTTCTCAGTATGATACATTTGTTAATAACGGGTTGGATTTTAATTATTGGTATTTGGCATTGGTCATACTGTTGTTGCCTGTCAATGTTTTCTTTGAATCTATTAAATGGAAAGTACTGTGTGCTTCTTTTGATGATAAAGGGTACTGGTATTATTTCAAATTAATTTTATCGGGGCGAAGCACCAATGTGATCACACCGTTTGGGATAGGTGATGCAGCATTGAGAGTTGCTACCGTAGATAGTGAACATAGGGTAAAATCGATTGTGTCTTTAGGTATATCTCGAGTTACACAGTTCGTGCCTGCAGCGGTTGGTGGTGGTATTTCTTCTTGGATTTTGATAGCACAAGGTGTTGAGATAGGTTTATTTGAGCTTCATGGAGGTTTATTGGCTTTGTTAGTCGGTGGTGGTATTGTAGGACTTGTTTTCTTTCTTAAAAAATTAAAGGCTAATTATGGTTTTTATCTGGTACACCTCGATTATAGATTGGTAATTTTATCAAGCGTTCTTTCCATAGTAAGGTATTTGGTGTTTACCTCTCAGTTTTATTTGGTGTTTTTAGCTTGTGGGGTTGAAGGAGAGATATGGGTTTTGCTGTCAGGGATATTTTGGATATTCTTTATCAAGACGATTGTACCGAACCTAACGGTTCTGGGTGACTTAGCCAAGAGAGAAGTTTCTGCGATGCTATTCTTTTCTGTGTTTATGATTGATATAGAGTTGGTTGCAATTTCAAATTTGGTTATTTGGCTAATCAATATGGTATTGCCTGCCATCATAGGCGTGTTGTTTATTCCAAATTTAACTCAAGCTGTCAAATGATTGTTTTGTATGCTTTTGTGTTGACCATATATGTGTTGGGGATTTGTTATCTGATCTATCATTGGAAAAGAATAAAACAGAAACCTGCAACGTCGAGCCAAGTATTCGTTACTGTGATTGTTCCTGTCCGTAATGGAGAAAAAACGATTATAGATACAGTAGAAAGCATTCTCGCAAATGGTTATGAAAACTTTGAATTGTTGGTTGTCAATGATCATTCTGAAGATAGGACATTACAACAGTTAGATAATATCACTTCAGATAAAATGACAATTGTCAACTTGCCCAACGATCAAAAAGGAAAGAAATCAGCTATTAGTTATGGAGTTAACTTGGGTAAAGGTGTGCTGATGATTTGTACTGATGCAGATACATCAGTAGGGGGAAGATGGGTGATAGATCATGCAGCTTCATACGTGAGTGGTAGTCAGTTGTCTTTTGGACCTGTGGCTTATCAGTCTCCTAATTACTGGCAGCAATTGTTGAATATTGAATTAACAGCCTTAATTGGAGTCGGAGCGGTGAGTACCGAGACGGGTAAACCAGGTATGATTAATGGCTGCAATTATTCCTTTTCAAAGGAAGTTTTTCTGTCAGTGGATGGTTTCAAAGGGAATGAAGAAGTTCCAACTGGAGATGACGAATTTTTATTAAGGAAAGTGACTGAAAAGTACCCTGAAAGTGTGACTTTTATAAAGTCTAAGGATGCATTGGTGTTGACTGATGCGGCAGCCTCATGGAGCGAATTGGTTCATCAACGTAGACGATGGGCGTCCAAATGGAAATTGCATGAAGGCTGGGCTTCCATGGTCTTACCATTGGCAATTATGTTTCTCTATGTTATATTGTTATTGACCCCATTTATAGTAGATAGTCAATACGCGTTTTGGCTATTGATGGGCTGGGGCGTGAAATGTGTATTTGATTTTATTTATTTGAAATCTGTCGCTAGGATCACTCAGGTCAAGGTTCATGTTATTGGTGTAATTGCTCTTCAAATAATTTACCCGTTTTATGTGGTATTCTTTGGTCTAGCCTCTAATTTTGGTGAATACCGCTGGAAAGGAAGGGCGTATAAGATTTAAATAGAAAGTCATGAGTGATCACGAATTTGACGTATTGGACGAATTATATTTATTGACTTCATTTATAGATCTCAAGGATAAAGTAGGGATGGAAGACGAAGAGATCAAACCTGTCTTGACCAAACTCAACAATAGAGGCTGGTTGAGGTGCTATGAGGAACCAGAACAGGAATTGGGATCTCAGGAGATTGATTTAGAAATCAATTTCAGAAAATATCATTACCTAGCCAGTAAGGCAGGTTTAAAAGCACATACGAGTATATCATGAGCAATGCCGATGCGAAAAAAGCTAATCTCAAAGAATTAGAGTTGAATGCATTGCTGGAGGTGACTGAGGCAATTAATAATAATTTGCCAGAAGAGTCACTCTACAAAATATATCATTTCACTTTGTTGGCCAATTTGAAGGTTAAGCGCTTGGCGTTATATGTCAAGTCTGACGAATGGAGTCATAAAGTTTCTTTTGGAGTGAAACCTGAGCTATTACAAAAAATAGATGTTAGTAGTTATTCTGACCTGAAAAAGACATATGAAATTGAGGAAGTCGATGAGGTGAGTCGATTTTTTCAAAATGCTATTCCTGTGTTACATAAAGGCTCACTGCTGGCAGTCGTTTTTGTAGGCGGAGTGTCACAGGGTAAGGATGGAGGAGATGAGACTACTTTCTTGGAAGCGCTCACCAATATATTATTGGTAGCGATTGAGAATAAGAAATTGGCCCATGTGCAGATTCTACAAGAAGCACTGGCTAAGGAGTTGGAAATTGCACAGCATGTTCAGCAAAATTTATTCCCTAAAAAGCTTCCTGAAACTGACAAATTAGAAATCAATGCGTTTTACCAACCTCATCACAATGTGGGTGGGGATTATTATGATTACATCCCCATTGACGAGGATCAATTCATAGTGTGTATTGCTGATGTGTCAGGCAAAGGCGTGCCCGCAGCACTGATGATGTCAAATTTCCAAGCATCATTGCGGACTTTGGTTAGGCAGACCGTTGATATAGAAATGATCGTCAAGGAACTGAATTATCAGTTGGTAAGTAGTGGCAATCGAGAGATCTTTATCACATTTTTTGTGGCTTTGTATAGTAAGTCTGAAAAGCGACTGACATATGCGAATTGTGGCCATAATATCCCTTATTTACTACATGACAATAAGATGACGGAGCTAGATGTTGGAACAACTGTGTTAGGCATGTTCGAACCATTGCCTTTCATTTCTACTGCTGCTGTTTCTGATTTGGAGGAATTCTTATTGTTCACCTATACAGATGGATTGAATGAAGCTGTTGATGTCAAGGACGATGAGTTTGGGGAGGATAGAATTGTTGAAATTTTGGAAGCTGACTCTCACAGTGCAAAAGATGTCAATATTAGAATGATGAATGAAGTTAATAGTTACAGAGGAACTACTCCTTATCGTGATGACGTTACCCTTCTTACTGTTAAAGTCAATAAATAGATTTTGAGTGGCTTTTATTTTGTTCGAATACCAAAATTGATCAGGCTGTTAAATAGGCAGATCAAATGGAATGAGGAAGGAAAGCAGAAGTCAATATACTTGACCTTTGATGATGGACCTGATGCCGAGAGTACTGATAAGTTATTGGTTTTACTAAAGGAGCTTGATGTCAAAGCTACCTTCTTTTTGACTGGACAAAAGACGGCTGAATTACCTGGTGTGGTAAAACAAATTGTGTCACATGGTCATCGGATTGCCAACCATGGCTATTTACATCTCAATGGGTATGAAACGAATGATCAAACTTGTGTCGAGAATGTCGTTAAAGCACAGCAACTACTTGGTAATGGAGTCAGTAAATTGTTCAGGCCTCCATATGGAAAAGCCACAAGATCACAGGTGAAAGCCTTGGTGAAATTAGGATATACTGTAGTGAATTGGACTTTGATGCCTGGTGATTTTGATCCGAATGTGACAAGAGAGGTCTTATCAAAGCGGCTTTTGAAATATAAAAAAGGTGATATTGTAGTATTGCATGATACTCCATCTTCATTTGATAAATATAAAGAAGGGCTTGTCGAAATGGTGAAGAAGGCGAAGAGTGAAAGTTATGGATTTGAATTATTATAAAGTATGATAGTCTGGACGTTGATAACGTTGTGTTCGATTTCACTGATTAGTTATTTGCTATTGCTCAGAGCGCCATTTGCTGATGATACGGTGCAGAGTGAGCAAAAACCTAATGTTTCCATTTTGATTGCCGTACGCAATGAAGAAAAGAATCTCAAGCAACTACTCAAGAGCATTGAACTACTCGATTATCCAAAGGATAGATTAGATGTGCTGATAGGTGATGATGAATCAACGGATCAGACATGGTCTATTTTAAAAGAAAGTAAGCTTTTTGGCTTAAAGGTGTTCTCATATATCAAGGGAGCAAGGGATTGTACTGGTAAACAATTTGTATTGGAAGGCTTATTGAAAGAGTCTTCAGGAGAGGTAATACTATTTACAGATGGTGACGTAGAGCTAACCCCTAGTTGGGTGAAAGCTATGTTGGTTGTCAATCAAAAGATCCCTACGATCAAAGTTGGTGTAACGAGAGTAAAAGGGGGGGCGTGGTTTGCTAAGTTTCAGAATATTGATTGGCTGATGAATCAGTTTATGATCAATGTGTGGTCTGGAAAAGGAGTCAAACTAGGCGTTTGGGGGAATAATATGTCCGCCAACAAATTGGTCAAATCACTGAATTGGCCCATAACGGATCAGTTAGCAATTGTTGAAGACATTGCTTTGATGAAAGAGGTATTGACTAAAGGTGGTAAAATTCAGCATTGCTTTTCTGAGAACCACTTGATAACCACTAAGGCAGAGTCTTCCTTTATGGATTTGATGGAACAAAGGAAAAGGTGGTTGAATGGTGCTATAGGGTTGCCAATAGCTATAATTATGTTGTCGGTTGCCAAAATATTATTTATGCCTGTTATTATGATACTCGCATCATTCAATGTCTGGTTTTTGACTTTGTGGTTGATTAAACTGTTATTCTCTGTATTGGTGATGGTACGAATCAATAAAAGGTTAAACCAGAACACCGCTTGGTGGCAATTAATATTGTTCGATTTTTATGAAGTCGTAGTATATATCAGCACATTTGCATTCTATTTATGGTCGTCAAAAGTCAATTGGAAGGGTAGAAAGTATTAAAATGGAATTAATAGAAACACACGCGCATTTATATTCAGATCAATTTACAGGCGAGATCTCAGAAGTCATCAATAGGTCTCAGGATCAAGGTGTTTCTAAGATTTACATGCCTAATGTAGATAGTGAATCTATTGATGGTATGTTGGAGTTGGAACACCAGTATCCAGGTTATTGCATACCCATGATGGGCTTGCACCCTTGTTCTGTCAAGCAAGACTTTGAAAAGGAGTTGTATCTAGTTGAAGATTGGTTGAGTAAACGGGATTTTGTTGCAATAGGAGAAATGGGGACTGATTTGTATTGGGATAAGTCGTTTTGGGAAGAGCAAAAAGAATCATTCAATATACAATGCACTTTGGCGATCAAACATGATAAGCCAATCATTATTCATTGCAGAGAATCAATGGAGGAGACGATTGAGTTGATCGAGCAGAATAGTCAAGAAGGTAAGCTTAAAGGAATAGTACATTGTTTTTCCGGAAATGAAGAACAGGCTAAGAAAATTATTGCATTAGGTTTTTCTATTGGATTGGGTGGTGTGGCTACTTTTAAAAATGGAGGGTTGGAACCTGTTATGAAAAATATTGATTTAGCTCATATGGTTCTTGAAACTGATAGTCCATATTTGGCCCCTGTGCCACATAGAGGAAAAAGAAACGAACCATCCTTCTTGTCGATTGTAGCACAGAGAATTGCTGATATGAAGGAAATTAGTATGGAAGAAGTGGCTAAAGTCACTTCAGAAAATGCTAATTTGATATTCTAAACCCAATTGATAGTTGAGTAATTTCAAAACAGTAAATATTGCCACAGCTTCTGAGCGACCACATGCATCTATCTTGTTGATTTATACAGGAGGTACATTTGGAATGGTATATGATGAAGATGGAGCCTTAGTCCCTTTTAATTTCTCTTCTGTTTTGGAGAAAATACCAGAGTTGCAAAGCCTTGATTTGAAGTTGACAGTAATTTCATTTCCCGAACCAGTGGATTCTTCGAATGTGAACAAGGATTTGTGGCAGGCGATGGGTAAGATTGTTTTTGAAAATTATGCACATCACGATGGCTTTGTGATACTACATGGGACAGATACGATGGCTTATTCTGCTTCAGCATTGAGTTTTATGCTCAAGGGTTTGGCTAAGCCAGTTATTTTTACGGGAGCTCAGATACCTATTGGCGCTACTCGTTCTGACGCCAGAGAGAATTTGATTACAGCGCTTGAGATTGCTTCTTCTCGAGAGAATGATCGACCATTGATTAATGAGGTGGCACTTTATTTTAATAATTTCTTATTGAAGGGGAATCGAGCGCAGAAAATAAGAAGTAGCAATTTTGCTGCCTTTGAATCAGAGAATTATCCTTATTTAGCTGAATCAGGAGTTGAAATAGTGTTTAATGAATCGTTCTTGAAAGAGCATGAAGAGAAGGGACTCGAGTTTTTTACTAAGATAGATTCTAATGTAACCATTCTTAAGTTGTTTCCTAGCATTACCAAAGAGGTGGTCAAAGGAATTTTGTCTATTGAAAGTTTGAAGGGGGTAGTGATTGAATCTTTTGGGTCTGGTAATACGATGAATTATCAATGGTTTGAAGATTTATTGAAAGAAACAATTGATAGAGGGGTCATTATATATAATGTCTCACAGTGCATGGGAGGCAGTGTAGTGCATGGTCGATACGAAACCAGTAAATATCTTTCAGAAATAGGAGTTATTGGTGGTGGAGATATTACAACAGAGGCAGCTGTTACAAAGATGATGCACTTGCTTGGTAATGAGAAAGATGTAGGAATTATAAAAAAGAAATTAGCAGAGTCATTGAGAGGTGAATTGACAGTTCTCTAGAGAAGGTTCAAAATTGTACGCTCATATTTTGCATATAGCGTAAAATTGTAATTTATTTGTCGCCTTGAGATAACTAACAGTTTTGGAGAGGTGGCCGAGTGGTCGAAGGTGCTCGCTTGGAAAGCGAGTGTACCTCACAAGGGTACCGGGGGTTCGAATCCCTTCCTCTCCACAATATTTAGTATGAGAAAAGAAAAATTGAATAACTTTTAAACCTTTATTGGAAGATTTATTATTAAAAATTAGACTATGAAAAAAGTAGTAATTTTATTGATGATGGTAGGTGTGTTTACATTAGGACACTTACAATCAATTGCACAAGAAGCAGATTCAGTTGCGGAAGTTTCATCTGATTCTACAGAAGTTGTGGAAGGAGACAGTACTGCTGCAGTAGAAGAAGTAGCTTTTGAAGAAGAAGCAGTGGAAGAAGTAGCTGTAGTGGAAGAAGAGTATGAAGAAGAAGAGCCAGGATTTCACCAAGTTGTTAAAGAACAATTTATTGCTGGTGGATGGGAATTCATGGGTATTGTATTGCTTTGTTTAATTTTAGGTTTAGCGGTAGCAATCGAAAGAATTATTACTTTGAATCTTGCAACTACTAACACGAAAAAATTATTGGCTCAAGTAGAAGACGCATTGTCTGCAGGTGGTATTGAAGCTGCTAAAGATGTATGTAGAAATACTCAAGGTCCAGTAGCATCTATTTTCGTTCAAGGGTTGATGAGAATGTCAGAAGGAGTTGAAATGGTTGAAAAATCAATTATCTCTTACGGTTCTGTTGAAATGGGTAAATTGGAAAAAGGAATGACTTGGATATCTTTATTCATCTCTTTGGCGCCAATGTTAGGTTTCATGGGTACAGTAATTGGTATGATTGGTGCATTTGATGCTATCGCTGAAGCGGGTGACGTTTCTCCAGCATTGGTTGCAGGTGGTATTAAAGTAGCACTTTTGACTACAGTAGGTGGTTTGATCGTTGCAGTTATTTTGCAATTGTTTTACAACTACTTAGTATCTAAAATTGATTCATTAGTCAACTCTATGGAGGACGCTTCTATTTCTTTAATAGATATCTTGGTTAAGCATTCTGCTTCTAAATAAGATTTTCAACATTAAAAGAAATTAGAGATATGGATTCAATAGATGTAGCATTATATATATCATATGCGTTGACAATCCTTGCAGGATTAGCTGCGATTGTCTTCCCTATTATTAATTCGATTAGTGATCCTAAATCAATGGCGAAAGCTGGAGCAGGTTTGGGTGCATTAGTTGTAGTATTTCTGTTTTCATGGGCAATTTCAGGTTCTGAAGTTACCGCTATTTGCATGGAATTTGATGTAGATGCCGGTTTGTCAAAGTTCATTGGTGGACTTTTGACTATGATGTACGTTCTTACGGGACTTGCATTAGTTGGTATTGTATACACAGAGATATCTAAAGTAATAAAATAATATGGGGAAAGGAAAAGATAGACCGGCTGCTGAGGTAAACTCAGGCTCGATGGCGGATATTGCCTTCCTTTTGTTGATTTTCTTCTTGGTAACTACCACGATAGCAAACGACAAAGGTATCGCAATGCTTTTACCTCCGAAACCTGATCCGAATCAGGAGGATGAGATAGAGATCAAAATGCATGACAGGAATATCTTCAAAATACTAGCTAACTCTCAAGATAGATTGTTAGTTGAAGATGAGCCAATGCAGGACGTGAAACAACTGAGAAGTATGATTAAGGACTTTGTCCTTAACTTCAGAAAACCATCTGTTGATGGGATTCAGTTGTATAACTCTTTACCAGCTTCGTTAAGAAGCTTCGTTAATAAAAATGGTAAGAGAGAGGATTATTCTGATGAACCAGGAAAAGCGGTTGTATCGTTTAAGGCTGATAGAGGTACCTCATATGAGTTGTACATTTCAGTATTGGATGAGATCAATGCAGCTTACAATGAAATCTATGGTCAGAGAGTAGGTATTTCTGCTGAAGAGTTCTTGTTATTAGACAAGAAGGATCCAGAACAGAAAGCGATGTATAAAGAGGCGCGAAAGGGTATTCCTCGAGCAATCTCTATAGCTGAACCAAATAAAATCAGAGGGTAATTATGGCTAAGTTTAAGAAAAGTTCTAACACTAGTGAGGAAATTCCTACAGCTGCATTGCCTGATATTATCTTTATGTTGTTGTTCTTCTTTATGGTAACAACCGTATTAAGAGAAACATCTATAATGGTAAAGCAGACGCTTCCTAAGTCTACTCAATTGAGTAAACTTGAGAAAAAGTCTTTGGTAAGCTATATATATATTGGTAAGCCTAATAAAGAAGATCTTTACGGTAAAGAACCTAAGATTCAAGTAAACGATGTTTTTATCGATTACACTGATATCGTGAGGTTCGTAAATACCGAAAAGGATAAACTTTCTGAGGTGGAAAGAGATCAGATTACTATGTCATTGAAAGTGGATGAAGAAGCTAAGATGGGAATTGTATCTGATGTTCAACAGGAATTAAGAGAAGCAAACGCTAGAAAGGTACTTTATAGTTCTTTGAAGCGTATAGATTAATAATAAATCGTAAATATTTGAAAGGCCTATTCCTTAGAATAGGCCTTTTTTTATGTACTAGAAATGAAAGCCATCTCCAATAAGATTATTAATGCATGGTGTATGTATGACTGGGCTAATTCATCCTATCTACTTGTCATCACCTCTACTGTTTTCCCTATATATTTCAACTCTATTACCAGAAGTGTTTTTGGTGGTGAAGAAGTTTTGTTCTTTGATTTTACAGTTACCAATACGGTATTATATTCATTTTCTGTATCGGCGGCCTTTTTGATTGTTGCGATACTGTCACCCCTACTATCTGGTATTGCTGATTCCGGTGGTTTACGGATCCAGTTTCTAAAGTTCTTTACTTATTTAGGGTCTGCGTCAACCTTGTCCTTGTTTTGGTTCAGAGGGACTAATGTTGAGTTTGGTATTATTATGTCCGTTTTGGCAGGTATTGGGTACTCAGGTAGTTTGGTTTTCTATAATGCCTTCCTTCCTGAAATTACTTCAGAAGAAAACTATGACAGAGTCAGTGCCAAAGGTTATACCTATGGCTATATAGGTAGTGTAATTCTATTGTTGGTGAGTTTTGTCATCATTGAAATGCATGAGAGTTTAGGTTTTGTGGAGAAGACATCTGCTGTACGTTTATCATTTTTGATGGTGGGTGTTTGGTGGTTTTCTTTTGCCCAGTATAGCTTTTATCACTTGCCCAAAGGTGAAAAGTCTAAGGGGAACAATCAAGATGTCTTACTAAAGGGGTTCAAAGAAATAATCAAGGTTCAGAAACTGGTCCTGAGGCTAAAGGCTATGAAAAGGTATTTATTAGCTTTCTTCTTTTACAGTATGGGGGTGCAAGCGATTATGCACTTAGCTGCTTCTTTTGGTGAAAAGGAATTGAAAATGGAGTCAGGGAAACTAATCGCTACGATAATTATTATTCAACTGGTCGCTATAGGTGGGGCATATTTGTTTGCCTTTATTTCAAAGCGATTCAATAATGGGGTGTCAATATTTTCTATGCTGATTATATGGATAGGAGCTTGTCTATTTGCTTATACTATGACCAGTGAATATGAATTCTACGGGTTAGCAACTGTCATAGGTCTTGTGATGGGAGGGATTCAATCTATGTCTAGGTCTACATTCTCTAAGTTGATTCCACGAAATTCACATGACAACACCTCATTCTTTAGCTTTTACGATGTGCTCGAAAAGTTGTCGATAGTATTGGGTACATTTTCTTTTGGGTTTGTTGAATTTCTCACTGGTTCGATGAGAAATAGTATTTTGGTCCTTACTGGCTTTTTTGTCGTTGGTGTGATTTTATTTTTAATTTCTGGACTATTAAAAAAATCAACTTACACTACTCAAAGCGTAGATGCTTAACTGAGTCTCCTGAATTAGCCAGTTCTTCTAATGCGTCAATTCCAATTTGAATATGTTTATCGACGAATTGTGTAGTTACTTTAATGTCAGAAGCTTCGGTTTTTACTCCTTGAGGTACCATAGGGTTGTCCGACACTAGTAGTAATGCACCTCTTGGGATTTCATTGGTAAAACCTACCATGAATATAGTAGCAGTTTCCATGTCAATACCCATCGCACGGATCTTACGTAGATACTTTTTGAATTTTTTATCATGCTCCCAAACTCGTCTGTTGGTAGTGAAAACGGTACCTGTCCAATAATCCATCTCATGTTTTTTGATCATCGAGGAGACTGATTGCTGTAGTCTGAAGGATGGAAGTGCAGGAATTTCTATTGGCATATAATCATCAGAAGTTCCCTCTCCTCTGATCGCTGCTATGGGTAGAATTAAGTCACCCAATTGTGTTTTCTTTTTCAATCCCCCACATTTCCCTAAGAATAAAACCGCTTTGGGGTGAATAGCAGATAATAGGTCCATGATTGTGGCTGCTACAGCACTTCCCATCCCAAAATTGATGATGGTAATGTTGTTGGCGGTGGCTGATTGCATAGGCCTATCTTCTCCGTCGACACTGACGTTATTCATTTGAGCAAATTTTTCTACATAATTGGAGAAATTGGTCAGTAGTATATATTCAGCAAAATCTTTGAGTTCTACTCCTGTATATCTTGGTAGCCAACTTTCTGCTATCTCTTGTTTGGTTTTCATATGGGGTTTTCGAATTAATGGTGTTAATATTGAATAGCATTAAGATATGGAAAAATTAGCACTTCCCACTTTTAACTTCAAGATTCGAGAAAGTAACGGTCAACAGCAGATTTGGGATGACTATCGTAAGAAATATATTGTCATTACACCCGAGGAATGGGTGCGCCAGCACTTTCTTCGATATATGGAGGAGTATTTAAACTACCCCAAAAGTCTAATGAAAGTGGAAGGAGGACTTGAATATAATAGAATGAAAAAAAGGCCTGATATCGTGGCGTTTGGAAATTCAGGTCAGCCTTTGGTAGTAGTAGAGTGTAAAGCGCCAGAGATCAAGATCGATCAATCTGTATTTGAACAGGCTTCAGTCTATAATAAAATTATTAAAGCTAAATATATTATTGCCACTAATGGGGTCAATCATTTTTGCTGTGTACAAAATCATGAAACTGGGACTTCAAGTTTTATGGATGAAATCCCAGCTTATCATGATATTCTATAAATGATCAGTTACAGGTATATATGGGAGGTCAAATGCGTCTGCCACTCCTTTGTATACCACCTCACCTTTTATGATGTTGAGTCCAAATTTTAATTCTGGGTTATTTAAACATGCTTGTTGCCAACCTTGGTTTGCCAATTGCTTGACATAGGGCAGTGTCGCATTGGTCAAAGCAAGAGTAGAAGTGTAAGGTACAGCACCCGGCATGTTGGCAACACTATAATGAACCACATCGTCAATAATGTAGATTGGGTCTTCATGTGTAGTTGGGTGCGTTGTTTCAATACATCCACCTTGATCAATAGCCACATCAACGAGGACTGTACCTGACTTCATGTCCTTTAGCATGTCTTTCGTAATGAGTTTTGGGGATTTTGCACCAGGTACCAATACAGCTCCTATGATAAGATCATGGTCGTTAATAAGCTCTCTAATATTATACTCGCTGGACATCAAGGTCTTGACATTGGCAGGCATTACATCATCTAAATACCTCAACCTTTCTAAGCTCAAATCTAGGATGGTGACATCAGCACCTAATCCAGCAGCCATTTTTGCTGACTCGGTTCCAACTACACCACCTCCTATGATCATGACCTTAGCAGGTTTAACACCAGGGACGCCTCCAAGAAGGACGCCACGGCCTTTCATCGGTTTTTCTAGATATTTGGCACCTTGCTGGATAGACATTCTTCCTGCCACCTCAGACATAGGGATTAATAGTGGTAATGTACCATTTGCTTTTTCTACAGTTTCATAAGCCAGGCATATGGATTGACTTTCAATCATTGCCTTTGTCAATGGTTCATATGATGCAAAATGAAAATAAGTGAATATCAATTGATCTTTACGGATCAATTGATATTCCTGCTCAATAGGCTCTTTTACTTTGACTATCATCTCCACTTTTTCATATACTGACTCGATGGTCGGTAATAAATTGGCGCCTGCTTTTTGATACTCACTATCAGAAAAACCGCTACCATCACCAGCAGTTGATTGAATATGAATTTCATGGCCTAATTTTGATAATTCTCTCACGCCACTTGGTGTTAAGGCAACTCTGTTTTCGTTGTTCTTAATCTCTTTTGGTACTCCAATGATCATTTTTATCTAATATTTGGGTTATTAAATAGTTATAGGGTCGATTACGGTATATGATCTTCTCAGAATATAATTTTATCTGATCAATCAATTACCGTAGAGCCGACTGTTTGTTGTTAATGTTTTTTGTATAATATTTTGTTTTTATTATTGTAAACAGAATATTATATTGATTAGGGTTAATTAATCTTGATAAATGTAATATTATTTTGTTGTATTGAAAAACGAATTTGAAACATGCGTTGATTTTATTAGATTTGTATGTTTTTACAGAATACGAAATTTTCGACTCATCTAAATACTAAAAAGTGAAAGTTGCCGATAAGCCCTCAACTACTATTTATTCTAAAAAAGAAGTCTTGTCAGACTATAGAATGGCTGTTTTAAGTAGAGAGATTAGCTATATAGGTCGTAAGGAAGTCTTTATGGGTAAGGCTAAATTTGGGATCTTCGGTGATGGTAAAGAAGTGGCTCAGATTGCCATGGCAAAAGTGTTTCGTAATGGGGATTTTAGATCTGGTTATTATCGAGATCAGACGCTCATGTTTGCAATTGGAGAGTTGACCGTTCAACAGTTTTTTGCACAATTGTATGCACATACAGATGTCGATGCAGAGCCCGCTTCTGCAGGACGTATGATGAATGGGCACTTCGGGACTCGCTCTATCAAAGAGGATGGGGAATGGGAAATTCTAACGAATAGGAAGAATTCGACATCAGATATATCATGCACAGCTGCTCAGATTCCTAGGTTGCTGGGATTGGCATATGCATCTAAGTTGTATCGTCAAAACCCTGCCTTGAAGGAATTTAAGAATTTTTCTATCAATGGAAATGAAGTGGCTTTTGGGACGATTGGAAATGCCTCTACATCCGAAGGGCATTTCTTTGAGACCATGAATGCAGCCGGTGTTTTGCAGGTTCCGATGGTGATGGCGGTATGGGATGATGAATATGGTATCTCAGTTCCTAACAAATATCAGACAACCAAAAGTAGTATATCTAAAGCTTTGGCAGGATTGCAGCGTAATGAAGACGGTGCTGGATTTGAAATTATTGAAGTCAAAGGTTGGGATTATATAGCGGTGATGAAAGCATTTAAAGATGCGGAAGTAATAGCTAGAGAAGAACATGTGCCTGTTTTGGTTCATGTGATAGAAATGACACAGCCTCAAGGGCACTCCACATCAGGTTCACATGAACGATATAAATCCAAAGAAAGATTGGATTGGGAAGATCAATATGATTGTAATCGCCAATTGCGTAAATGGGTTTTGGAAGGGAATATTGCAACAGCCAAAGAACTGGATGCTATAGAGTCGGAATGCAAGGAAGAAGCGAAAATAGGACGCGCTCAGGCATGGAAAGAATATGTCAACCATTTGTCTAAAGATATCCAAACCGTGATTAGCATTATTGAATCAATTGGGGATAGAAGCAGGGTGAAAAACAAACTGTTGTCAATTGCGAAGAGCTTGAAAGAAGGTTTGAATATCAGTAAACTAGATGTGACCAAGGCGGCTAAGAAGTGCTTGAGATTGATCAGAGAAGAGCCTTCCAAAAGTCGAGATATGTTGATCTTTTGGCTGAAAGAAAATTATAAAGTACGACATGACGAATATTCGTCGTACCTATATAGTGAGACTAAGTATTCTGCCTTGAAGGTAAAAGCAGTAGCACCAGAGTATAGCGAAAAATCAAAAATGATTGATGGTTATGAGGTGATGCAAGCATGTTTCGATGCTGCCTTGAGTAGAGATTCAAGAATATTTGCTATTGGCGAAGATGTAGGAAAGATAGGAGATGTTAACCAAGGGTTTGCAGGCTTACAGGATAAGCATGGAGAGGTTAGAGTGACGGATACTGGTATCCGTGAAACTTCTATCATTGGTCAAGGAATAGGAGCTGCTTTGAGAGGTTTAAGACCTATCGTTGAGGTGCAATACCTGGATTATTTATTATATACGATTCAGACTTTGTCTGATGATTTGGCTTCATTGAGTTATAGAACCAAAGGCGGACAAAGAGCACCATTGATTATAAGAACTAGAGGGCACAGGTTAGAAGGGATTTGGCATTCGGGTTCTCCGATGGGCATGATTATCAATGCCATTAGAGGAGTATACGTGTGTGTGCCAAGAAATATGACGCAAGCGGCTGGTATGTACAATACCATGTTGGTATCCGATGATGCTGCCTTGATCGTAGAGAGTCTAAATGGTTATCGATTGAAAGAACGGTTGCCTGAAAATATTGGCGAGTATAAAGTAGCATTAGGAATTCCTGAGCAATTGCGTGAAGGACGAGATATTACAGTTGTGACCTATGGTTCTATGTGTAGAATCGTAATGGATGCTGCCAATCAATTGGCTGAATATGGTGTTGAACTTGAGGTGATTGATATTCAGACATTGATTCCTTTTGATGTTCATCATATGATTATCGAATCTGTCAAGAAGACCAATCGATTGATTATTGCAGATGAGGATGTGCCAGGAGGAGCGTCTGCTTATGTTTTACAAAAAATATTGGAAGAACAAGAAGCCTACAATTGCTTGGATAATCAACCTGTGACGATTACGGCCAAAGATCACAGAGCAGCTTATGGCTCTGATGGAGATTATTTTTCTAAGCCTAATGCAGAAGATGTGTTTGATAAAGCGTACGAGATCATGAATGAAGTGGATCCTAATAATTATCCGAGTATTTATTAGTCTATTCTGTTATGTCAGCAAGTTTAAATTCTGGAGTTTCAACCTCATTACTTTTGTTAAGACTTCTATCGTAGATATAGAACTTAAGTTTGAAAGGGAATTCTCTAAGGACTTGAACCCAACCCAGAGAAGTCATGGAATATTTGATAGTACCCTGTAGCGAGGTGCCAATGTTTTCAGCATCTAAGATGGGGAATCTTCCATGAAAAGGAATACCGCAACTGAATGGTTCTCTGTCAATGAAATCAAACTCTTCGAAACCTTCTCCTCTGTCCCTGAAAAATCTGACGTATATGTTATATCTGTTTTCGTTTCTAGTGATATAGAGAGTGTCACTTGTTATGATAGAATTGATAGTGTCTGATTCTATCTCATAATCAACACAAGAGTAACTTGGACGATTGTCTTCCTCGCTGAAAAAATCGAAAATGCCGCCGGTCGTAGTTGCTGCTAAGTAGTAGAACGGTGGGTAAACCTCATTCATTTGGTAGGTTACAAAACGAAAGTCCGTAGCATTACCACTCGAGTTGGTTTGTACTGAATCAATAATGTAACTAAGATCTTGGTAGGGGTAAGTATTGTCATCCGATCTTAGACCTAGATCTCCATTTCCATCTTCAAAGTCAAACGATAGCACTAAAGAATCAAACATTCCATTTTGATCTAATTCCACAAATTTTAATCCTGCGAATTCAATTTTCGGTGTTTCAGGAAAAGGATCGGGTTCTGTACAAGAAAAAAGGGACATAGAAAGTACCAGCAATACCAAAGCGTATATTGTGATATATATTCTATTGTGATTTCTTAGACTCATTGAAATAAACTTACTTTTGCTAATATTATTGAAGTTAGCTTAAAATTAAAATTAAACTAATACTATTGTTAACCTATGACAAGAATAAATGGTTTCAAAACTCAAGTTTCTCACTTGAAAAAGGAGGTATTTGAAGACTTGGCATTAGAACTATTTAGATATCAGGCTGTAAACAATAATGTTTACGCTCAATACCTCAATCACCTTTCTGTGGAACCATCCAAGATGGTTTATGAAGGTATTCCATTTATGCCGATTGATTTTTTTAAATCCCATGAAGTGAAAACGGGAGATTGGCCTTCTGAGTTGTTGTTTAAGAGTAGTGGGACCACACAGACTGGTAGAAGTGTACATCATGTAAGGGATGTTGGGTATTATGAACAGAATGCGGTGTCCATTTTTGAAAGCTTGTATACATCATTAACAGATTGTGTGTTTTTTGCATTGTTGCCATCTTATCAAGAACAAGGGAACTCTTCTTTGATCAGAATGGTTGATTATTTCATGAGTCAATCTAATAGTGTCTCAGGAGGTTATTATTTAGATGATTTTGTCAAACTAGAGAGAGATTTAAAGAGTTGCCTCGGTCAGGGTAAGAAAGTTTTTCTTTTTGGAGTTGGTTATTCACTTTTGGATTTCAGCGAAAATGTAATTGGAGACTTGGATGGCTTGACGATCATTGAGACTGGTGGAATGAAGGGGAGAAGAGAGGAGATGACTAAAGAGGAGTTTTATACTTTTATGCAGCGAAAAATGGGTGATGTATCAATCCATTCTGAGTATGGTATGACCGAATTGTTTTCACAAGCATACTCATTGGGAGGTGCTAAATATAAGTTGCCTGTTCATATGCGTGTGAAAATTAGAGAAGTGAATGACCCTTTTTCTGAAGTGAAAATTGGTAAGACTGGAGGAATTAATATAATTGATCTAGCAAATGTTGATTCTTGTGCATTTATTGAGACGAAAGACTTGGGAAGAAGTAATGAAGACCTTACATTTGAAATATTAGGTAGGATTGACAATTCCGATATACGCGGATGCAATTTATTGATAGAATAAATGTTGTAGTAAGACGATACCTAGTAATTGAAATTTGAGTTTTGATTAAAATGTGTATTTTTATATATATTTAAGTTTTGAAACGTAGCAGGTAATAGATAAAGTATAAATTATGAGATTAAAAGCACTAATACTAGCCTTAGCAATTTTTGCATTGGGAGCAGCATGTACTCAGAGAACATGTCCAACTTACGCTGATGCAGATGTAGAGCAAAGTACTGATCAATCGAAATAATAGATTAAAAATATATTATGCGGACTACTTATTGTATGTCCGCATATTTTTTTACGCTCATTTCAGTAATCTTGTCATCACTCATGATGACTAGTCTCTCGACGACATTTCTTAATTCACGGATATTACCTGTCCATTCACCTTTTTGTAAGAGTTTGATCGCTTGTTGATCAATTAATTTTGCTACTGTTCCATGAGCATTCGCAATGTCATTGAGAAACTTATCCACTAATAGCGGAATATCTTCACTACGATCTTTTAGAGAGGGTACTTTGATTAGTATGACACTAAGTCTGTGGTACAAATCTTCTCTAAACCTTCCTTCTGCGATTTCTTCTTTGAGATTCTTGTTAGTCGCCGCTAAGATTCTAACATTGACTTTTATCTCTTTATCACCTCCAACTCGAGTGATTTTACTTTCTTGTAATGCTCTAAGTACCTTAGCTTGTGCCGAGAGGCTCATGTCACCTATTTCATCTAAGAATAGAGTGCCTCCATCCGCTTGTTCGAATTTTCCTATTCTTTGTTTGATTGCTGAAGTAAATGATCCTTTTTCGTGACCGAATAATTCACTCTCTATCAATTCGGAGGGAATAGCAGCACAATTGACTTCCACTAATGGATGTTTAGATCTATTACTCATCTTGTGCAGTGCATTAGCGACCAATTCCTTACCCGTTCCGTTAGGGCCAGTGATGAGTACTCTGGCTTCAGTAGGAGCTACTTTTTCAATCATGCCTTTGACTTCTGCTAATGCAGAGGAATCGCCTATAATTTTCATCCTGTTAGAGACTTTTTTACGTAACGTCTTTGTCTCCTGGACAAGATTGGATTTGTCTAAAGCATTTTTGATTGTGACTAGCAACCTGTTCAGGTCTGGTGGTTTTTGAATGAAGTCATATGCGCCCTTTTTTGTTGCGTCTACGGCTGTTTCAATAGTGCCATGTGCTGATATCATGATGAACTGTGGGATGTGATCAAAACCTTGTGCTTGTTCTAATACTTCCAACCCATCTATCTCCGGCATCTTGATGTCGCAGAGTGCAACATCATATTGGTTCTCTAATAATAATCGAAGAGCTTCTTTTCCATTTTCGGCTTCATCAATTTCATATTTCTCGTATTCGAGTATTTCTTTGAGGGTATGACGGATGCTTTTTTCATCGTCAATGATTAGAATTTTTTTTGCCATGTCAAAGTAAAATTATGTAGGCCTATAAGCCGGGTTCTGTATCCCGATGAATCGGGACCCTTATCATTTATCTAGCCTTGATGTTGCCACCAAAATCTATCAATCTACCCATCCTATTTACTCCGAAGAGAGCGAAGCGAGCAGCTTCTACAGGACCTATTTGATCTTTCAACTCGTAAGGTTTACAATGCGTCTGACATCACTGCCATACCGGTGGGCTCTTACTCCACCATTTCACCCTTACCTCTTGACGAATCGCAAGGCGGTATACTTTCTGTTGCACTTTCTCCTCAATCTTTCGATTGAGACTTCCCGTTAGGAAGTACGATGCTCTACGCTGCCCGGACTTTCCTTTCTGTTGCCAGAACGATAAGGCGGCCTACACGATGCGAAGTTAATAGATCGTATGAGAGAATGAGTAATGATTGATTATTTAAAAAATATCCTTACCTGTGAGGTTCAATTCCCACTTGTCTGCAAGTTTTGCAATTTCTTGAATAGTGCTTTTAAGCGTCTTCTCGGACGTTTCGTTTGCTTGTATTTTTGATTCTACTTTCAAAAAGTCATTATCAATCACGAATTTCCCGAAGGTGGTTGAGCTGTTTTGTTCCAAAAGACTTTTGAATTTAATTTTTTCATCTGCTACACAGATTTTAGAGTTCAACGTAATAGTATTGTCTTCTAAATTTTGTTCACCGACTACAGCTTGTTGTCTTTTCATATCTAACGGCACTACAATCACACATCGTAGTTGGTCATAGCTAGAAAAATTGCCGTTGATCTCTTCGGCATATGATCTCATAAAATCACTTAGGTTCATACATTTTGGATTTTTATATAAGTTATAAAGCTACATAATCCAAAGAACTTAGTGCGTGGCTCAACTTGATTTTTCAAGCTCTAAATCTTCTTCTTCTTTTTTCAAGTCTTTATTGAGTTCTTTATTTTCCTTGGCTCTTCTTTTTTGTTCTTTTTTTCTCGAGCTGTTGAGTAGTTCGTTAAATTCATTGAAATTCCTTATTGATTGGAGACTTAAACCTGTTTCCATACCACTATTCCCTGTTTCTTTGTTGAAGTTATCTTGGTCCGTTCTGCTATACATTTTAATCCTGAGCCTTCCGTCCGGGGTCAATAGGTATTCTACTGTCCAGTCACCGATGATAGCTGTCACGTCATTTTTTGTCTGGTCATTAGGCAATGCACCACCACGGGTAACTCTTAGTCTACCATCCAAGAAAGTGTAGGATAAGCGTAATTGGAATGTGTTGTATTCATCGTCGGTTAGGCCA
This sequence comes from Reichenbachiella sp., assembly GCA_051531955.1. Classification (GTDB taxonomy): domain Bacteria; phylum Bacteroidota; class Bacteroidia; order Cytophagales; family Cyclobacteriaceae; genus Reichenbachiella. The sequence continues at coordinate 30,000 of JAOPTS010000037.1, read as the reverse complement.
GCTAGATCCACGTCAATCTCAAGGTTTTCGTCTACTTGTGTAGCCCAATAGCTTAATTGATTGGATACGAATTCACTCAAACTACTACCTATCGTGTTTGAGTTATTAACTTGGAAGCTGTTTTCTGGAGAGAATCTTCTTAGTATAAGTAAGCTGAATACCTGTCTATTCATTTCTTGTTCATTGCCTGCCAGTTTGACTTTAAAAGCATTGATGAGCCCTTCTATATCTAAGTCGTTTTTTGATAATAATGTGATATTCTGTGGGTAGTCCTCTATGGAAATTCCAAATTTTATTTTTGGTTCAAATAATTTTTCAGTCAATTTCAGGTTGACGATTGAAGGATATTTTTTACGTACTTGACTTGTGTTTTGGTCATCTTCGTTTGATATGGAAGGTTCGAGAATAGGGAGTAAAGAGGCTAGTTGTCTATATTCTGCGTCTATATTGAGGATGGCCTTGTATGGATCACCATACCAAGCTATGGAGCTACCTTTCTTGATGTTAAATTCCTTGTTAATAATATTGTATAAAGTAAAATTATATCCACCATTGTCAATTATGTAATCTCCAAATATATTGAAATCACCATCTGTATTGATCTGTAGTTTGATATTACCATTCCCACGTCCTCTGATGATATCTCCTGCCTTAACATCAAATATTAGTTCCAGATAGGCGTCTTTGGTCATCTCTAAGTCAAAGTCCATTTCGATTCCTTTTATTTTTGCACTCTCGACTTCTTTTTGAATGATTGCTTCCAAATTTTTAATTTCCTCAGGCTGGGTGAGATCGACGAATTGGATGTATTCTTTTTGCTTAGCAGTATTGTCGTAGAAGCCACCTACAGGTATTGATATGTGAGTACCTCTGGTTGATTTGGCTTGGACTCCTAAGATGATGTTGTCTAATGTTCCTGAAAAAGTGACATAACCAGTTGCATAGGCATTCCCATAGTAGGTGTTGTTGTCTGTGGATGTGGTGTTGAGTAATTGGAAGTTTCTGAAATTTCCTCGGAGGTTCAGATTGAAATTCTTGAAATTTTCATGGGTCACCTTACCAGTTACAGATGCTTTGTTTTGTTCTGAATCAATAAGTGTCAGGTTTTGGGCTATGATTTCTGATTCTGTAAAAGAGATGTCGCCATTGAAATCGTATTCGGTTTTCAGGTATTTGATACTACTGTGCCCCTCTTGAATTGTCGCTTTCCCCTTGAGAATGGGAGATTTTATGTTACCACCAATGTCAATATTTCCTACTGCATACCCCTTGATGTTTTCAAAATTAGCCTTGATGTAGGGTTCAAGTAATTGGAGGTCAGCATGACGGAATTTAGCGGTAAGATCCAATTGATGGTCTAGTCTATCAGGGTAAATGTGTCCAGTAACATCCATTTTTTTTAAGTCATTTTTTACTACACTTAAGTTGACGTTGAGTCTGTTTTTTCTATTGTCCCATGTTGATAGCCCGAATATATGACCGACATGAAAATCATCTATGAATACACCATGAGCCTTAATATCACCTTCGACAAGATTTTCCCCTTCTCGACGTTTGATGTTTAGTTTAGCATCTAATAATCCTTTGTATGAGGTCTTGTAAACGGGTTGTAAATTTTCTAATTCAAAATTGTTGATACCGATAGACAAGGTCTCAGCATGAGAATAGGAATATTTACCATTGATGCTCAGGTATTCTGATCCGTTGGAGAGTTGAAAATCAGAAAATTCCCACTGATCATTGTCATATATGATGAAGTTGTCTTGATTCCAGATCCATTGATTGTCCAATATCATAATTCTAGAAGGATTGAAGTGAATTTTGATTTGGTCAGTCGAAAAATCAAAAGAAGCGTTTAATTCTATTTCATTTCCGTATTCTTTTTGATTAAAATTTGAAAGGATTTGAATTTGATCCTTATCCCATCTCGTGTCTAGGTAGATGTCTTCGGTTTGGTATTCGTTGAACCAATACTGAGCTGCACTCTCGCTGAATATGGAAGCAATCATGTCATTGTTATCGGTAGGTTTTGATAAACTCAAGTCGATAACATTGCCAAAGAACTGGTTTTCGTCGAGATGTAAAGTATCAAATGAGCTGTTGAGATTCAAATTAAATATGGAGTCTTGTTTGAGCTCTCCTGTAAATTGGACGTTTTGGGACAGGGAAAAATTGGGTATGAAGGGAGTTATAAATTTATTGATGTCCCAAAAATTGATATCAAGATTAGCTTGAACGTAGTCTGTTGAGTCGGAGGTTTTATTATTGTAATATTGGCTAATGGTTTCCGAATTATTTTCAAGGTTAAGCACTACCTCATCATAAAAGTACTGGAGGCTTTTATGCAATTTTCGAATAGTGAAATCTCCTCTAATTTGACCTGTGAAGCCTTCTGTTTCAGTATGTATTAATCTTTGGTCGGCTATTTTTGATGATAATATATTGAGGGAGTCAATAATCAATGAATCCTTTTTATAGTATATAGCACTGTTGTATAGGTTGAGATACCCTATGAGATCTTCTTCTTTCAGCCCTTTCATATCAATATCAATAGTGGAAGATATAGATAGTGGATGTTTAGAAAAGCCTAGTATATCTAATCGCATAGTATCTAATTGGGCGTCAATGGTGAATTTGTTTACCTTGTTCCTTATGTCAATATCTAAATAGCCGTCAAAACGAAGGTTTGGATCATCAATTTGTAGATTTCCTTTAAAGTATTCTTCTTCGAATAATCCTTCTGTATCAATATCGGTATAGGTGTAATCTTTGTATTGAATTGAATCCACTCTCGCATTTAATTGGAAGTAGGCGTCTTCAACTTCCAGTCCATGACCGTTAATCTCTCCGTTTAGTTTTATTTTTTTAAAGGCTGTATTGTTTCCTAATATCTGACGCAGGTCGTAATTTTCTAATTCTAAGTGTCCTGAATAATTTGCTACGTTTTGCTTGTCGATTTTAAAATTAATATCTGTAGTGACTTTACCTGCCTCACTAGTGAATAAGCCATTGGCTACAAAATCCGTAAGGAAACCTGTGAAATTGCCATTCATGTTCATGATCAACATGTCGTTTAATCTAGTTTCTTCTTTAATGTCTATGATATCAATAACATCATTTGGGTCCATTGTACTGTGAACAAAATCAATGTCCATGAAGGTTTCTCGAATCAGAGGTAATCCGAAAAAACTTGCATTTCCTTGATATGTTGAATGATTACCAAATTTTAGTTGAATTTTTTTGGTGTGCAATCGTTTTACTGATCCATAGGCATAACCGGAAAGGTTGATTTGTCTATTATAATTCGATAGGGTCTGATTAAATAGACCGATGTCTCTGCTATCTATTGTAGAGTTCTTGAAGTGAGAATAGAAATTGATACTATCATTGAAGTATGCAAAGTTGGCTGTAGTCCTATATTTGAACACTAATGAATCCCTAATAATGCTACGGTCTGTATTGAGTTTGAACTCATATAAAGAAAGTTGTTTTGGGGTAAGGTAGAAGAGTCCGTATAGCGATTTGATATTGAGTTGATTGACATGGTCATCACCTCTGAGACGATCTATTTGAAAACCAATACTATCTGAGGCCAATGTGAAATCACTGACCGTAGCAGTGATGCTGTCATATTGGAAGTGGTAATAATCCTTGCCTTGTTGGAGACTGTCCCTCCTGATGTCATTGAATGAAAAAACGCCATCGACTATTTCGATTCTTTTGACATAGATTTTCGGTTTCTTTTTTTGTTTGTTTTCTCTTTTGAATAGCTCCTTCATTTCGCGAGTAAATTTGGAAATATTGAGCTCCGTAGAGTCGTTGTGTTTGGTGATATGAACAAATGGAGATTTTACCTCTAGGATACTAGCATTGATTTCTTTCTTTAGGAATAGGTCAAAAAGACTGATGTGAACTTGAGCATCACCAATAGAAATCATAGTACTGTCATTCTCATGCTCATAAACACGAATGTTTTTCAAGACCATTTTGTCGTACCAAGTGAGGTTGGCACTTTCAACATGAATAGAAAAACTAGTATTCTGCGAAATGTATTTCGTCGCAGAGTTAATCATATCAGTTTGAATTTTCGGAATTTGAAAAACGGCAAACAGTAGTAACATTAAGACGATAAACAATACAGGCGTCCAGACAAACAAACCTGCGGTTTTGTACCATATTAGCCTTATGTCTATTTTGATGTATTTCCCCATTTATATACTTGACGCAAAGATATAACCTTTACTGATACAATTATGACACCTAAAAACGGATCTATAGTAGGAGCAATCAAAAAATAGTTGAAATTTGTATCTTGATAAAATACTTGAATAGGATATGAGTGAAATAATTCTGGCTATTGAATCATCTTGTGATGAAACTTCTGCTGCGGTTTGTATAGATGGTGTGGTAAAAAGTAATTTGATCATCACTCAGGAGATTCATAGTAAATATGGAGGTGTTGTTCCTGAACTGGCTTCTAGAGCACATCAACAAGCGATTGCTCCAGTTGTGGCAGAGGCATTAGCCCAAGCAGATGTTGCGAAAGAAAATTTGTCCGCAATTGCTTTTACACAAGGTCCAGGTCTTTTGGGTGCATTATTAGTGGGTTCTTCGTTTGCCAAGTCAATGGCGTTAGCGTTAAATATACCTCTGATTGCTGTGAATCATATGAAGGCCCATATATTGGCTCATTTCATTGAGGATCCTAATCCTAGTTTTCCATTTATATGCTTGACAGTGAGTGGAGGACATACCCAATTAGTTAGAGTAGATGATTATTTGAATATGACCATATTGGGGCAGACGAAGGATGATGCTGTGGGGGAGGCATTTGATAAGTGTGCTAAAATTATGGGATTGGCCTATCCTGGAGGGCCTTTGATTGACAAGATTTCTAAACAAGGAGATGCTAATAAATTTAAGTTTTCCAAAACCGAAATGCCGGATTTGGATTACTCATTTAGTGGGATTAAAACTTCATTTTTGTATTTCACTCAGAATCAAACACAAAAAAACACGAATTTCGTAAAGGAGAATGAATATGATTTGGCAGCTAGTATTCAAAAGAGTTTGATTGATATGCTAATGGATAAGCTTGTAAAAGCAGCAAAACAAGAAGGGATTAAACAAATTGCAATTGCAGGAGGGGTGTCTGCCAATAGTGGTCTGAGAGCCAGGTTGAATGAGAAAGGGGCTGAATTGGGATGGACAGTGTTTGTCCCTAAGTTTGAATACTGTACGGATAATGCAGCAATGATTGCTATGGCTGCTCATTTTAGTTATTTGGAAGAGGATTTTGCTAAAATGGATGTTTCACCTCAACCAAGAATGAAATTTTAGTATTGATATCATGTTAGTCATTTGACTTCTAAATGATTTAACTTTAATTAAAAGGGACTAATGGCAAAAGATAAAAAGGATAGATTTTCTAACAATATTAATATCAAGAATAAAAAGGCTCGTTACGAGTTTGAGTTTATTGATAAGTATGTGGCTGGTATGGTATTGAAAGGGACAGAGATTAAATCTATCAAAGAAGGGAAGGCGAGTATTCAAGAAGCTTATTGCTATTTTGCAAAAGATGAGATGTTTATAAAAGGGATGCATATTGGTGTATATGAGCAAGGGACTGTATATAACCATGAGCCACTTAGAGAAAGGAAATTGTTGTTGAATAGAAATGAAATAGATAAAATTCAAACTAAAGCAGAAGAAAAAGGCTTAACCATTGTTCCGATTAGAATGTTTATCACTGATCGAGGCTTTGCTAAATTGGAAATTGCTTTATCACGTGGTAAAAAGATTCATGATAAGCGAGGTAGCATTAAGGAGAAAGATGTGAAAAGAGATCTCGAACGAAATATGTAATAATATGAGTGATTTCCCTAAGGGAATATGTCGTCTGAGTGTGGTGCCTATGAGAATGGAGGCCAATCATGATGGAGTATTAGTGTCACAATTGTTGTTTGGTGAGCACTACATGGTGACTGATCAAATAGAGGATTGGTTATTGATTGAACTTGATTTTGATCGATCCACTGGTTGGATATGTGTCAATCAACATTGTGAGATTAGTGATGACTATTTTCGTCAAATCAATTTGTCAGATTACAAAGTCTGTACAGATATTAGTGGGACTATCTTTTTTCAGAAAATGCACGTCAATATTCTGGTAGGTAGTATTCTTCCTATTTCTACCAATGAATTGTTCAAATTAGAAGAACAGATCGCCTACAATGGTGAATCGAAAAGCCTGTCTCAAAAGAGAGAGTTCGAGTTTTTGAAGGAGCGAATTAAAAGCTATAGGCATACCCCATATTTACCAGGAGGGAAAACACCTTTTGGGATAGATGCAAGTGGGTTTCTGCAACAAGTAATGAAACTGTGTGGGTACAGATTTCCGAGAGGTATGGCTTCTCAAATTGGTATTGGATCACTTGTGCAAGATATTTCGCTTATAGAGCCTGGAGATGTTGTGTTTTTGGGAGAGGGATTATCAACAACAGTTGTGATATTTCTTGGAGGAGAAGAATACATCGGAATGATCAACGGACAAATTCAAATAACAAAAGACCTCATGTCCATTTCGGACAAAAAAGTAATCAAACGTATTTTGATTGAGAATAAATCTTAAATGGTTGCCCCGTAGATTGTTAAACACAAAACTCTTCACCTTTTTTTAAACTGAAATACTCTTTATATTACAATTAACCATTTGTAATTCAGTTTAATATGATCAGTATGGGAGATAAGGTTTTAGTTCTAAATTTGGATTATAGTCCATTGACAATTTGTACAGTTAATCGTGCCTTCATATTAGTGTACTTAGAAAAGGCTGATTTATTAGAGAAAGATAGTGAGTGCAGTTTGCGATCTGTTAATACTGTATATGACAAACCTGCTGTGATAAGGATTAAGAGTTATATCAACGTGCCATACCGTGGCGTTGTGCTGACTAGACAGAATATATTCAAGCGAGATGAACATCATTGCCAGTACTGTGGGCAAGCTAATGAGTTGACATTGGATCACCTGATCCCTAAATCTAAAGGAGGCAGATCTACTTGGAATAATTTGGTTACGGCGTGTCAATCCTGTAATTCTAAAAAAGGAGACTTGAGTTTAGCCAAATCAGGAATGATACTGAAACGTATACCTTTCAGACCATCTTACCTTATGTTTATAAAGTATTCGATGGGTGAACTGCGGAAAGAATGGAACCCGTACCTTAGAACATCTGCAGTAGCTTAATTAATATGGTTTGACGCCAATAAAATTGCCTGGGGGATTGTAGTTGCATACCCAAGTAACTATGTCATTACAAATGTTTTTTGCGCATCCTACTTCTGTAGTAGCTTTCCATATCACCTGAGTATAATGGCCACAGACTGCACCTTTTTTGCATTGATTTTTTTTGTAATCGAAATCCTTTTTTTCATTGCCCCAAGCATCAATAGCATCGCCTACAGTGTAATAGCCTGAAGTGCCCTTGAATAGATTTTCACCATAGGAGTTTTGGCTATGCTTGAATGCACAGCCCTCTTTTTTTAATTGAATAGCCCATTGATTGGCAACTTCTGCCAATTCCTCCGAATAAGTGAGTTTATCAACTCCTACTTCCGTCCTCCAGACATTGTGTCGATCCATTAACAGTTCAATTTCTTCACTGTTAGCTTTTTGAGCTATCGAAAATAGGGGTGAAATCAATAATGATGCTAGCAAGAATGTACGTGTGATCATAATGTAGATTTTAAGAAAGTTAACTAATTATCCTTCTCTAAGAATGATGTGGTGAAGATTAATTCTTGAAAAATGAATTGAGTTTGTTTTGACAATTGTCAGACAAGACCAGTTGAGCACTCAATTCAGCTCTTTTTGATAGTAACTGTTCCCAATGATCTGTATTTTCCCAGAGTGATTTTTTGAACAAGGTCATGGCTGTGGGGTTGAGTTTAGATACTTTATCCACATATGTATAGGTCACCTTTTCCAATTCGTTATCTCTGACAATTTCTTGATATAATCCACTTTGAGAGGCCCATTGAGCTGATTTCCATTCGTCGGGATTCAAGGCCAGTGAAGAATAATTTGACAAACCGATTTTACGTTCTACAGCAGGGCCAATAACAAATGGTCCTATGCCAAGGGCTAATTCGGAGAGTTTGATAGCTGCATTTTCACTTGCGATAGCATAATCAGCAGCTGCAATTAACCCAAGTCCACCTCCGACGCTTTTTCCTTGTATCATGCATACTATTATTTTGCTACTATTTTTAATGGATAGGATTACTTTGGCAAAACCTCCGAAAAACTCAATAGCCTGCTCTTTATTCTCTAGAGCTAATAGTTCCTTGAAATTGGCGCCAGAACAGAAAGTCTTGCCTTGACTCCTTATGATGATGGTGTTGGTTTTTTCATCATCATTACATTGTTCAATCAAATTGGCAAGCTCATGAAGTTGTGATAAAGTAAGTGAATTTCCTTCCTTGCTCCGAAAGGTGATCTCAAATACTCCTATGCTAGGGTAAGTAGTATGTATATTGTTCATCACTCTATTGTTTTACTTAGAGTAAATTAACGAAATCATATCAATTCTCTGAAGAACATTTTTCAATTATGCCTGATAATAGCATGTCGGTGATGGTATTTTTCAACTCAATAACATCAAAGTTGTCATTAGCATGATACCAATGTTGTAACCATCTGATTGAGGATAATAAGGTTAAATAAGTGATTTCAGGATTGAGGTCCTTTAATTGTCCTTTTTTGGTTCCTTGATCAATAATACTAATAAACTTCTGATCATAATCCTCTCGCATCATAACGAAATCCTTTTTTGTTTCGTCATTAAGATGTCTCCATTCATCATTCATGACCGCCGCAAAAGGAGAGCTCATCGCATGAATTTGTATATGAGTTGCAACTAAATTTTTTACTTTCTCAATAGGTTCAAGTTCTGAAGGGTGCACTTCATCCATTCTTTTGGTGTAAGTGTTCGCCAATGAGAAGCATATGTCTTGAAGAATTTGTTCTTTTGACTTTATATGATTGTAAAGACTGGCTGCCTCCATACCGACCTTGGTGGCAAGGTCTCTCATGGTTGTAGCTGAATAGCCCTTGTCTCTAAATAAACAAGCTGCTTCTTCTAATATGATTTGTTTTTTAGATTTTTTGATAGACACCAGATCTTAAATTATGAAACATACAAATACTGAGAACTAACAGTTGTTAGCACTAAGATGCTTAATGTTGTTTGATTATTTAGATTAAAGTGAAGTCTAATTATTTGGGTGAGACAAATCTAAAACAAATTTGTCAGTTTAGTCGCTATTGACATGTCCCCGTCAACTTTTATTTTGCCCAACATAAATGCACCCATGGCATTCATCTCTCCAGACATGAGTTTGTTGAAGTTCGATATGGAGAGCTTGACGGTGCAATCTGCAGGAGAATTATCATTCGATACTTTGGCTGGTGAAATTGAATCGTCAAGGTGTATATAACCTTCTTCAAATTTAAATTTAATTTTTTTTCCTATTGCCCCACTTTTTTTTTCAGCAAGAGCTACTACTTTTTGTGTTGTTTCTTCTAACGTCATTTTTGGTTTTTTTAGTTAAAGAATTCTAATCTCAAATAGGAAGGGCCACCATTTACCTGTGATGTAGTAGGTATCCTTTTCTTCATTGTATGCTATGCCATTTAGTACATCAATTGTACTCTTGTAATTTGACCAGTCATAAATATTTTCAAGATCCAGAATCGCTTCTACTTTTCCAGTTTTGGGGTCTATGACATAAATATAATTAGTTAAATAACGATTAGCATATATTTTCCCATCCACATATTCTATTTCGTTAAGGCTGTCAATTGGGCCAGTGTGGTCATATACTTCAATATTTCCAATGTTAGAAAATCCTTCTGGACTCATAAAATAGAGTTTGTTGGTTCCATCACTCATTACCATAGAGTCATTGTTGATTGTGGTTAGTCCCCAACCTTCTGTCTGGTATTGAAATTGACCAATAAGAGAGAATGATTTTTTGTCATAAATGAATCCAGTTCTGGCTTGCCATGTTAGAAGGTAAATACTATCACCTTTTATAGTGGAGCCTTCACCAAAATACTGACGGTCCAATTTAGTTTGTTTGACTGATTTTCCAGTTTTGAGATCTATCAACATTAGGTTTGATTCACCTTTTCTACCAGTACTTTCATATAGGTTGTCTCCATCTAGGAAGAGGCCTTGCGTATACGAATCCGGGTTGTGAGGGTGTTGAGAAATAATTTCATACGAAAGTGATGGAGGAGTGATATTAGATAGAAGTGTAGTGTTCACGATTTTCCTTTCTACTTTCTGATTACTCAAGAATATTTTTAGTCTAAACGAATTGACTCCAGTCCTTAATCCGTCTGTTGGTAATTCGAATGTGGTGTTAGTGCTTTTTAGAAGAGTGTTGTCTTTAGTACTTATCAGGATGGAATCAATGTTTGCTTCTTCCTTACTGTTTAGAATGAATTTGATGTTGTGGCCAATCGTAAAAGTTGAATTGTTGGTTGGGCTTTTAATAGAGACAAAAGATTCTTTACGTGGAGTCGAAGGCTTCTTCTCAGATACTTGAGACTTACAACCTGCTAGGGAAAATAGGGCTATACCCAAAACTAGGATGTATATAATTGGTGTCGTGAATTTCATATGGTACAATTATACCCCCAAAATAAAAAAGGAAACACATTGTGTTTCCTTTTTTGAATATTTTTAGTTCGTTATTTTTGTTGAAAACTGCCCCGCATCAAATATGGTATAGTCAAACCTTGGTACAGGACGGAACAGACGACAACCGTATAAGTCATGGTGATTATAATCTCTTTGCCTTCGAATTCAGGAAGAGATAAGGATAGAGCAATCGGTATGCCTCCCCGCAATCCTCCCCATGCCAGTATGTTTATGGAGTTTCGTTCTTTTGAGTCTCTAAATGAAGACATGGCAGTCATTGGAATTCCAACACTAATATATCGAGCAAAAAGCACAATGATATATGCAAATAAACCTGCAGCGAAATAATCATAGCGCAAAGGGATAATCAGCATTTCAAGTCCAATTAGAACGAAAAGCATCGCATTTAGCGTTTCTTCTATCAGGTTCCAAAATTTGAATACATAGTCACCAGCAGCGCTAGTTACATGACCGCTTTTTCCTTCATTTCCGATAACTAGTCCCATGATCACTACAGCTTGTTTAGCTGATACGTGAGTGAACTCTGCAAGTTGAGTACCTCCCATGACCAAAGCAAGAGTCATTAATACTTCTACTTCTACCTCATCATTGTCAATGTATTTTAGGACACGATAGCCTAGGTATCCCAAGAATAATCCAATTACTATTCCTCCAATAATATCTGTTCCAAATACCCATAAAATATCTATTGGTCCAATCCAATGATCTTCACCTGCATGCGCTAAATCGAGAAGAGTTAATGCCAATACCACTGCAATTCCATCATTGAATAATGATTCTCCTGCAATCCTTGTTTCTAAATTTTTTGAGAGATTAAACTTTCGAATGGTAGAAGTTACGGCTACAGGGTCTGTAGGAGATATTAGTGCTCCAAAAACCAAACAGTACATAATGTCTAAGTCAAGACCAATCCAATGTAGAACGTAGTATACACCAGTACCTACTACAGCTGTAGATATGAGAACCCCAACTAATGCTAAGATTAAAACTGGAGTTCTTTCCTCTGCTAGCTTTTTAAAATCTATTTGCAAGGCACCTGCAAAGAGTAAAAAACTTAGGACAAGCTGATAAAGCACCTCGTGATAGTCGTAATCTTTTAAAATACGTTCTGTCCCAAGTTTGAACTCAGGGATGAGCGCATTTAAAATGAAAAGAGACACAGAAAGTCCCAACGCCATTATCATTAATCCAACGGATGAGGGGAGTTTTAAATAGTACGTGTTGATGTAAATGAAGACCCCTGCAAGCAATATGAATAGGGCCAAAACATCTAATATTTGCATAATGTCGTATTAAGAATTTCTTTTTTTGGTGGTTAAAATTCTTCTATCACAATATTAATACAATTACTTAATAATTAGCTCTACTATAATACTTAAAAAACAGCAAAATGTGAAATAAATGTCTATTTATTGTTGGTGGGAGCGTTTGCTTTGAGAGAATGTTATAAAAGTTATCAGATTATCTTTTAGTAGTTTGGGGATTTATTTCCTTACTAAGGATTGTTTTTACTCTGTAATAAGTGATGGCAATTAGAGTTAGCGAGAATAGGAATAATGCAGTAGTCATGGTTATTAATTTAAAGTGATGGATACGGGTCCAATTGATTACATGAGTAAAGCTAAAGGAGGTTATGAGAGAGATGAAATTAATTCGATTAACGATCAATCTAGACGGATCAATCGACGGATGTAGTGTTATTAGAGATGAGTGATTTAAATACGGTGATCAATGACTTGATTGCTTCGTTTGGTACAGTTGGATAGGATTGAATTGACGCTATCTATGGAGAATAATTCTTTTTTATCTCCCCAATTATTGTTCAAGAAGGTCATTATTTCGGCAATTTCGATGGAGGTCAATCTATTTGATCCTGGCATTTTTCCATTGTATCGTGTGCTGTCAATGATAATGGGGCCTTGGAGGCCGTATTTAATGGCACAAACGATAATGTTTGGATTGGCGATAATGAAAGACTTGGAAATAGGAGGGATTAGTGCCTTTAAGCCACTGCCGTCTGGTTGATGACAGTTAGAGCAATGCATCTCATATAATCTTTTGCCTTCAATGGTGTATTGTTGGATTTTGATTTTGTTTTTTTGAGCCTCTCCACATGAATTAAGCAGGAAGATCAAAGTTAAAAAGAGAATACTAGCGAGTGCTTTCATTGATTAACTTATCAATATCTTGGATTAGTAAATCTACTTGCTCTGGCATTGTACCATCATATACGCCCCTGATTCTTTGTTTTGTGTCTACCAAAAGAAAAGCACCACTATGAATAAATCCACCAGGTGCTTCTTCATCTTGTCCAGAAGTTACCATGTAGCTTTTTTCTCCAAGCGCATATATTTCATTTTGATCACCGGTTAGAAACATCCAAGTTTTACTAGAAACACCTAACGCTTCACCGTATTGATTTAGCACTTCCACATTATCGTAATTGGGGTCAATGGTATGGGATATTATTTTGAAATTTTCTACACTAGAATACTCATCATATACTCTGATCAATTGTTTTTTCATCACAGGGCATATGGTTGGACAAGATGTGAAAAAGAAATCCGCGACATAAACTTTACCCAATAGTGAATCATTAATAATAAGGACACTATCCTGGTTCAGTAAAGCGAATTTTGCGATTGTATGTGGTATTGTATCGTATTTTATATCATTGCCTGATTTTACAGCCTTGATCTCAGGTCTGCCCAATATTGGGAGTTGATTGTTTGATTTGGTTGTTGAACATTGGAAAGCTATTACTGAAACCAACAATAGTAGTATTAGATGGAATGTCTTAATCATCTTTTCGGAACTTTTTATATAATTTGATACCAATCATAAGGAGAGTACTCAGAGCCACAAGACCTAGGATTCCCCAGATCCAATTCAAAGTGCTTTTCATTACAACTATAAAAACAATAGCGAAAAGGAAAAGTGTGGCCACTTCATTCCAGATGCGATATTGTTTAGAAGTGTAGTTAAATATACCATTATTCATTTGTTTGTTTAATAAATGACAGATAATGTGGTACAAGTATAATCCAATTAAAAAGGCTGATTTGAGAATAAACCAAGGTTGAGTCCAATAATTAGATAGAAAAGCCAACCAAACACCTAGTATTAGCGTAATAGTTGCAGACGGCCAGGTAATCATATACCAAAGGCGGTTTTGCATAATCAAAAGTTGTTTGATAAGGATGCTTTTTTCTGGTTCGGGTTTTACGTTTGCTTCTGTTGAGTAAATGAATAATCGAACCATATAAAATAATCCTGCAAACCAAGTTACTACAAAGATTATGTGAGCTGCTTTAATATATAGATATACCATGTTGTCAATTGCTGAGGCAAATATAAGCGTGAACTATAAGTATTCGACGACCATTTGTGGTCAATTATTTAAAGGTTTGGGAATTAATTTTTACTTGATATTGTTATCTCAACAAACTAGCAAACTATGATAATCGAAAAGAAAACAATCGAAGAGAGTAATTCGCTGTTGGGACTGTCTGTAAGACCAGATGCTCCTGTGAACGAAATAGGGCTTTCAAAGATCCCTTCTTTACTGATGGACTATGACAAAGATGAATTAGTCTATAGACAAGGAGATGATCCTAGACATATTTACCTTATAATCTCAGGCAGTGTAAAAATTGCTAAAAATGATACGCAAGGCAAGGAAGTTGTAAAGGCTATCTTGAATAAAGGAAGTGTGTTTGGTGAAAAGGCTCTTTCTGGATTGAACGTAAGGTCGGATTATGCTCAAACCATCACAACAGGTACTCAAATAAAAGCTTTTACTGTTGATGATGTATTGACGGCTTCTAGGAATGATGCGACCTTAAATCAAAAAGTAATCGAGATACTAGCTAAAAAACTCGAAAGACTTGAGAAAAGGTTAGAGTCAATAACTTCTAAAGACTCAAGAACAAGAGTTGTGGATTTCTTGAGGGATTTGGCTTTGGAAAATGGGCAAAAAGTTGGTTTTGAAACTCTTATTAAAAATAATTTTACTCATAAGGATATTGCTAGCCTCACAGGTACTTCAAGGCAGACAGTTACGACTACTTTGAATAACCTGAAGGAGCAAAATATCATCAATTTTGATCGTAGAAGGATATTGATCAGAGATATGGAATTGTTAAAGTAAGGTTTTAACCTTACTTTTTCTTTGCCACTTTTTTCGCAGGTGCTTTTTTCTTTTTAGCAGGTGCGTTCTTTTCAATTATTGCTTTCACTTCATCTAAACTTAATTCAGCTGCATTAACTGTTTTAGGAAGTTCAATTTTCACTTTTCCTTTTTTGATAACAGATCTTCCCCAACGCGCCTTTTCTACTACAATACCTTCTTCTTCCCAGTTGTGTAGGACTTTGTCAATTTCTTTTTGAATTTTTTCCTTTATGAGTTCAGTAATGTCACTATCAGAAAGGTTGTCAAAGTCATACCTTTTGTTCACGTTGATGAACATACTGTTCCATTTAATAAAAGGTCCAAATCGACCAACGCCTTTTTGAACGGGAAGCTCATCATAAAAAGCAACAGGAGCATCCTCTTTTTGCTTTGCTTGTATTATTTCAATAGCACGATCTAAACTTATGGTCATAGGATCTTCATCTTTTCCTAAAGAGATGAATTTTTCATCATGTTTGACGTAAGGGCCAAATCTCCCGATCGCTACACTAACAATTTTATCCTCGAATTCGCCAACATCGCGTGGCAATTTGAATAGTTCAAGGGCTTCCTCTAAAGTGATTTTCTCAATGAATTGACTTTTTCTAAGGCTTGCGTATTTTGGTTTCTCAGCATTTTCATCATCGCTGGCGTCACCAATTTGAACCATAGCGCCAAATCGTCCCAATCTAGCATAGATCGGAAGTCCTGTATTAGGATCTATACCCAATTCACGTGTTGTCCCTACTTCAGACCTGTCAATTTGTTCTGTGATTTCTACTTTTTTATGAAAGTCACTATAGAAGGTTTCGATCATGCCATTCCAAGTCTTTTGACCACTTGAAATCTCATCAAATTCTTTTTCAACTCTAGCAGTAAATGTAAAGTCAATAACATTTGGAAAATGTTCTACTAAGAAATCATTGACAATCATGGCAGTATTGGTTGGGAAGAGTTTGTTTTTCTCTGCTCCCGTATTTTCTGTTTTAGTAGTGCTTTCTACTTTGCCTTTTGATAGAATAATCTCCTTGTAGTTACGCTCGTGACCGTCACGTTCTTCTTTCACTACATAGTCTCTTTTTTGAATAGTTGAAATAGTCGGAGCAAAAGTTGATGGACGTCCAATACCCATTTCTTCCAATTTCTTCACCAAACTAGCTTCAGTATATCTAGCAGGATGTCTTGAAAAACCTTCTTTGGCTTTCATTATCGAGAGGTTCAAGGATTCTCCTAACTCAACTGCTGGTAATGTGCCTTTTTGTTCTATTTCGCCATTTTCATCATCATCTGATTCAATGTATGCTTTCAAAAATCCTTCAAACTTGATGACTTCTCCTGTAGCAGTTAGTGACTCAGGTCTCGTTGATACCGATATGGTAGCTACTGTCTTTTCAATCTGAGCATCTGCCATTTGAGAGGCGATAGCTCTTTTCCATATCAGGTCATATAATCTTTTCTCACTATCATCAGAACCAGCAGTATGGTCACTGAAGTTAGTTGGTCGAATAGCTTCATGAGCTTCTTGAGCTGAAGCATTTTTGGTTTTGTATTTTCGAGCTTCTGCGTAATCTTTTCCGTAGAAACTTTCAATTTCTTTTTTTGCGGCTGTCATGGCATCATCAGATAGATTCAAAGAATCTGTTCTCATGTAGGTAATCTTACCCGCTTCATAAAGTTTTTGTGCCACACTCATTGTACGAGACACTGAGAAGCCAATTTTTCTACTTGCTTCTTGTTGTAGTGTGGAGGTAGTGAAAGGTGCAGTCGGAGATTTCTTACCTGGTTTTTTCACCAAGTTTGAAATGTCAAATTTCGCTTCTACACATTCATTGATAAAAGAAGAAGCTTCACCTTCTGTTTTGAATTTGGTGGGTAATTCAGCGAATAATTTTTTCCCAGAGTCTAATGCGAATTCTGCAGATATTTTATATGATGAAACAGATTCGAAACGATCAATTTCACGTTCTCTATCTACCACGAATCGTACAGCCACTGACTGTACTCTCCCAGCGGATAATCCAGTTTTAATTTTTTTCCATAGAATAGGAGATAGTTCAAACCCTACTAATCTATCTAGTACTCTTCTAGCTTGTTGTGCATTGACTAGGTCAATGTCAATACCTCTAGGATTATCTATTGCCTTGACGATTGCATTTTTGGTAATCTCCCTAAATACGATTCTCTTGGTATTCTCGTCCTTGAGTTTTAGTGCTTCTTTTAAATGCCAAGAAATGGCTTCTCCTTCACGGTCATCATCACTTGCTAGATAGACAATGTCTGCAGCTTTGGATAATTTTTTTAATTCTCTAATGACATCCTTTTTGTCTTTGGAGACTTCATAGGTTGGGGTGAATCCATTTTCTACATCAATAGCATTATTGCCCTTTTGTAGATCACGTACATGACCATAACTTGATGTCACCTTGTAATCTTTACCCAGATACCCCTCTATCGTTTTTGCCTTTGCAGGTGACTCAACTATTACTAGATTCATCTAATTATGATGGTTTTATTTGTGAAAGTGCCAAATATCAATAAAAAAAAATGATTTAAGCAAATACAAAAAATAGAATTCTAAATAAATTACATGCATCAAGTAAATAGACAAACAATGACAAAGACACTTCTTTTGATTAGACATGCCGAAGCAGATAGCACAAATTTTGATATCAAAGACATAGAACGGCCTTTGACTAGTGATGGTGAAATCATGGCTTCCAAGGTTGGTAGATACTTGAAAAAAGCTGATTTAGAACCTGATGCGATAATGGCAAGTACTGCATTAAGGACAAGACAGACAGCAGGATTTTTTGTAGAACAATTGAGTTTTGATGCTAACAAGATTGAGCTTAATGAAAATCTATACGAGGCTTCCACTCGTATTTTATTAGGTGTAATTAATAATATTGATCCTGATTTGGACAATGTTGTGATAGTGGCTCATAATCCTGGTATCAGTTATTTAGCAGAATACATGACTGGAGAGATAATTGGAAATGTTTCGCCTGCTGGAATCATACAATTAAAGTTTGATGGAGATTGGGCTGAAATTTCAGAAAAGAATATGGATTTGGTAAGCTATACCAACTCTTCGCAATTGAATTAAACAGATGGCAATAGCTATTAGAGATTATAACCCTAGTTCACCGGGTGTGAAGGGGACTTTGTTTGGGTTGCCACATAGTTTGGAGGAATCAGATGTTATAATCTATACAGTGCCATGGGATGCCACAGTTTCTTATCACGGTGGTGCTTCGTATGGACCGAAATCTATTCTAGATGCCTCAGTTCAATTAGATTTAGAGATACCTAATGAAGAAGCACCATGGAGAAGAGGGATTCATATGTTGCCGATTGATGGAAAGATCAAATCAAAAAATGATATCCTTCGATCTCAAATAGAACCATATATCAAATCCCTTGAAGAAGGGAAGAGTTATGAGGACGAAAAAGTTTTATTGAATAAAGTAAATAGTGAAACAGAATCCCTCCGAAAAGATATTTATCAAGACACTTTAGAGTTACTAAAAAAAGGTAAGTGGGTTGGTTTCTTAGGTGGTGATCATAGTTGTCCTTTGGGGTTTATCCAAGCGCTGGGAAAGGTGCATGATGATTTTGGAGTGTTGCAGATTGATGCACATATGGATTTGAGAAATGCCTATGAAGGATTTGAGCACTCTCATGCTTCAATTATGCGCAATTCACTCCATAGTAAGAGTGTCTCCAAATTAGTTCAGGTAGGGATTAGAGATTTTTGTGAAGAAGAACTAGAATATCAAAAAACGGATGATCGTGTAATTGTATATTATGATCATGTACTCAAGTCTAGCCTCTTTGAAGGAGAGACATGGCAATCATTGTGTCAGCAGATGATTGATCAACTTCCGGATAAAGTATATGTGAGTTTGGATATTGATGGGTTGAATCCAATTTTCTGTACAGGTACAGGAACGCCTGTCCCAGGAGGGTTAGAGTTCTCAGAGGTGGTTTATCTATTGGAGATGATTGTACGCTCAGGGAAGCAAATTATAGGCTTTGATTTGTGTGAAGTAGCGCCTAAAGCAAATGATGAAGAATGGAATGCGAATGTTGGTGCACGACTACTGTATCAATTGTGTCGTTTAATTGGTAAATAGGAGTAATGGGTATTTACTTTTTCCGTACTTTCGTTTCATGATTCGGCAGTTCCTTTTTTTATTTTTAATCCTATCTTCTTTTCATCTCTGGTCTCAAGACTATAAGATGGAGACTGTTGTTCAAAGAGGACATGAAAATGCTGTTCAGGCCTTGGCGATTTCATCTGATGGTCAATTGTTGGCATCAGCAGGGAAAGACCAAAGTATCATTTTGTGGGATGTCAAAACTACCCGTCAACTAAGAACCTTCTCAGGACATAACAAGTCGATTAACACACTGGTGTTCAATGAACAAAATTCTACACTGATCAGTGGAGGAGATGATAAGGTAATTCGGGTTTGGAATATTTATTCTGGCGAGCTGTTACAAGAGATTTCATTGGATTTTTGGGTGTCGAGCATTGCTGTTAATAGTTTGGGGACGCAATTGATCGTTGGAGGAGGAAGTGAAAAGATAATTTTGATTGATATTGAGAGTGCGAAATTCCTCAAAGAATTTCCCGCAAGAAAGACACAATATGGTGTCAATGTAGCCTTCGGGAAAGATGACGAGACGGTCATTTCTGGAAATGACAATGGTTTTGTGTTTGTTTATAATGTTACAACCGGATTGGTTAGCGATACTTTACGAAATATTACGGCAAGTTATTGTGGGAATTGCTTGACCCAGATCAGCCTATTGGATGGTGGTAGAAAGTTGCTGAGTGCAAGTAAAACTGGTCCCGTAACCTTGAGTGATTTGAGTACTGATGAAATACTATCAGAGTATGGGGAAGATTCGGACGAGTACATCAAGATTGGTCAATCTTCTGATTACATCTTTGCTGCAACCGAAGAGGAGATGTTCACATGGAATAAAAATGGGGTACTAATAAGTCAAGTCAAATTCCCTGGTCAAGATATTCATGCTGTCCTTCAAATGCCATCTTCTAATCAAGTATTGCTGGCGGGAGATGATCAAATTATTTCTGTTTGGAATCTTGAAGAAAATGATATTCTCAAAGAATATAGAGGCTATCTAAACGCCATCAATGATCGAGGGCTTCCTTTTAAAAAGAGTTCATATTGGCACAGAGGGATCAATAGATACCTTTCGATTAGAAACACAACCTTGATTAGTCCGGATGGGAAAATAGCAATTCAAGGACATATGGGAGATAAGGTATTCTTGTGGGACGTGAATACTGGTAGAGTTTTGAGTGAGTTGATAGGGCACAGTAAAATGGTTGTCGATTATGTTTTTACTGCGGATAGTAGGTATGTATTTACCGCTAGTGCCGACCGAACTATCAAGTTGTGGAAATGTGAGACAGGCGAGGAGTTGCGTTCATTCGAAGGGCATATGGATATCGTGTTTGAGCTGGCAATGAGTGAAGACGGCAAGCAGTTAGTGTCAGGGAGTTGGGATGGGTCATTGATTATTTGGGATGTCGCGACTGGCGAACAAAATCAAAGAATAAGATTTGAGAATAACTCTCCTTTCAGTTTATCATTCGCATATCGAGATCAATATCTGTTGGTTGGTGGGTTAGGTGAGCGGTTTGAGTTGATTGAGATTGATTCTGGACTTCCGGTAAGAGATTATGTGGGGCATACTGGTATTGTTACATCGATTGACAATAGAGAGGAGTTAATTCTTTCTTCAAGCTCCGATGGGAGAGTGAAAATATGGGATTTGAAAACGGGTTTTCAAGAACTGAGATTGGTTGGGCATAAAGAAGGGGTCAATCATGCAATATTTGATACTTATGGCAAGTATGTTGCCACGGCAAGTGACGATGGGACTGCTAAGCTGTGGTCAGTCTCATTAGGGACAGAGTTAAAAACTTTCGAAGGGCATACTGGTGCAGTGACTTCTGTGCAGTTGATCAATGATGATCGGATATTGGTTACAAGCAGCTTGGATGGAAGTACGCGTTTTTGGGATATTGAGAGCAGTAATGAAATTGTGATGCATGTTCTGTTTAGTAAGAACGAATGGCTGACTAAATCTGCCAATGGGTACTTTGATGCTACGGAGCAGGTGAGAAAGGAGGTTTTCTTTGTGAAAGGTATTGAGAGTTATTCTTTGGATCAATTTTTTGAAGAGTTTTATAAGCCTGGTTTACTAGAACAATCACTTGAAGTGGGGGCTAATGTTCATCTGGATGATGCGTTGAAAGATAAGTTGCAAGAATTCCCTCCACCAGAAATAAATGTGGTTTCACCTAAGGAAGGGGAGAAACTGAAGAAGAATGAACTGACGGCTATTGTGAAAATTACAGATCAAGGAGGGGGAATCGATGAAATTAGATTATTGCACAATGGGAAAAGGCTGTCAGTTCCTGAGTTGGTACTGACCGAAAAAGAAAAAGGTAAGAAGACCATCTATAAAGAGATTCCTATTCAATTGGTGAGCGGTAAAAATGAGATCTCTGTATCAGCATTTAGTTCAGAAAGGATAGAGTCAGAAATTGAAAGAAGAGAGTTGATCTTCGAGTCACAGGCGGATCAAATCACTTGTCATTTGGTAGCGATTGGGATCAATGAATATCAGAACCCTATGTTGAACTTGAATTATGCAAAAAATGATGCGGAAGGCTTTGTTGATTTGATATCTAAAAAAGGTAAAGACCTGTTTGATGATATTAAAATCTATCCAGTCTATGATAAAGACGCTAGTAAAGAGAATATTTTGAATGTTTTGGACGCTGTGTCACTTTTAGCCAAACCCGAAGATGTGTTTTTCTTTTATTACGCTGGGCATGGTAGTACCGTAGATGGGAAGTTTTATTTTATCCCTACTGAGAATGTACGATTGTATGAAGGGAGTAGGTTGAATAAGGAGGCGATTTATGCAGGTGAGATACAAGAGAAATTCATGAAAATTTCGGCGCTGAAACAGCTAGTAGTACTGGATGCTTGTAATTCTGGAGGTTCTACTCAGCTGTTGGCGACTAGAGGTGCGGAGGAAGAAAAAGCGTTTGCACAATTGTCACGCAGCTCTGGCGTACATGTATTGGCTGCCGCTGGGAGTCAACAGTATGCTACAGAATTTGAGCAACTGGGGCATGGCTTGTTTACTTATGTGATATTGGAGGCCTTGAGTGGTGAGGCTGATGGAGCTCCTAAGGATGGAAAGGTGACCATTTATGAATTGAAATCATATATTGACGATCGAGTGCCAGAGTACTCTGTCAAGTATAAAGGTAAACCGCAGTATCCTGTTACTTATTCCAGAGGACAGGATTTCCCAATCGTTGTGGAGTAATCCTAGTATTCTATGTATAGATCCTCATTGAAGCCTTACTTTTTTTTGTTTCCTTTTCTTTGAGGCTTTTTGTATTTGGATTTTATTTCCTCCTTATAGGATTTGATGTTAACTACCTTTTTGTTTTTTGCCTTTTTTTCTTGCTCACCAGCCCCTGTAGGTTTTGCTCGTTTTACTTTATCTACAAATTTATGGAGGTGATGTTTGGGTTGCTCATGTTCTGCCAATTCATCGGTCAATTCAACTTCTTCAGGCAGTACTTCTACAGAGATTTCTTTCTCCATCAATACTTCTATTTCCAACTTCCTTGTTCCATCCTTTGGTCCGATGTAGGTAATGGCGATACCAGTTTGATTGGCTCTACCCGTTCTACCTATTCTGTGGATATAGTTTTCGGCATTGTCAGGCATGTTGAAATTGATAACATGGCTAACTCCAGCAATATCTAACCCTCTAGAAATAACATCAGTTGCAACTAATACCCTTGTTTCGCCGTTCATGAAATTTTTAACCGCTTGGAATCGAGCGTTTTGAGCCTTGTTTGAATGAATGATTTCAATATCATCTTTTGAACTTGGCGCCAGCTCTTCAAATACTACATCTGCAATTTTTTTGCTATCTGTAAAAATCAATACTTTTTCAAAGCCTTCTTGACTGATCAAGTGCTTGGTGAAGTTGATCTTAGAATAGAAGTTCGGTAGTTCATAACCTAGTTGGGTGATGTTCTCTAACGGGGATCCTGCAGGTGCAGCTTCTATTTTGATAGGGTTTCTGAAATAGGTCTTGAGTAATTTTTCGATTTCATCAGTCATAGTGGCCGAGAACATAAGGTTCTGGCGTTCGTCTGACAATAGGTCTAGGATGTTGTTGAGTTGTGGGCGAAATCCAAGATTAAGCATTTCATCTACTTCGTCAATGATCAATTTCTTGATCGATTTCATCTTAAGGATACCATCCAGTGCCAAATCTAATAGACGACCTGGAGTAGCGACCAATATGTCTAACCCTTCATCAACGGTTTGTTTTTGTTTGTTGATATTGGATTCGCCATAGATACCTTTGACCACCACGTTCATGTAAGTTGTCAGTTCCTCAACTTGTTCTACGACTTGTACAACCAACTCACGTGTAGGTACTAAAATTAGAATTTGTGGAGCTTTGTCTTTGGAAAATTTCCATAGTCTCAAACAAGGTAGTAGATAGGCAATGGTTTTTCCTGTTCCGGTTTGTGCAATCCCTATTAAGTCTTTGCCTGACATGGCAATAGAAAAAGATTCTTCTTGTATTTTGGTAGGGGTGACTATGTCTAGGTCATCAAGTGCATTAAATAATGCCTTGTTGAGATTGAAATCCTTGAATGTTTTCATGCTTAAAAGGTGATTTTGTCACCTACAGTTTGAAAGACTTTTGATTTTGGGTACTGTGTATTGATCTTTGAAATAATCTTACTGTTCTTGTCACCTGAGGGCATATGAATGCCAACGACTTTTTTGGCCCCAATGTGCTTGTTAACGATCTCCGAGCCGTACAATCCAGTCATGAACCAGAAGGGTACAAAAGCAATGTCAATATCCTCATAGATCAACCTGAGCTTGTCAAAATTGCTAACGTCCATTTTACTATCTCCAATATGTAATAGTTTTTTGTCGCCAATGGTAATGATGAATATGTTGTTTTGAACCTTGCTATTTGATTTTCCAGCATGACGGGTGTAGGCAGATTTAATCGTAACACTGCCTGCAGTAGTAGTTTTCCAACCTCTGGCCCATGGATATACCATGATTCGGCCTCTTATTTGACTGACATTGTCACTGACCATATTCATTGAATCTAAACCTTGAGGTGATATGATCAACTCAGTAGTCTTGTTGTTCTGAAGCATCTGCACAGAGTAATTGGGATTGAAATGATCTGGATGAGCATGCGTGACCAATAGTGCATTAATGTTATTGTAAGGAGCTTTACCATCTATGATTTTGGTGATAGTGGCATTATCTGGATAATCAAATCGAGCGCTTGGGTCTTCAAACAACCCGTCAATTAACACCTTGCTTCCTTGATATTCAATAAATATGCCCTCATTACCAAGGTAGGTAACAGTTTGGGCATGACTTTCTATCGATAGCGCTATAATCAGCACTACGAAAACAGTGGACACTTTGAAATTCATAATGCTAATTTATGACGTAAATCATATACATAGTAGTATTAATTCTATATTTTTTATTTGAATTCAGTCTAAATAAGAATTACTTTTGCCGCATATGCATTTGATATACAGTACGAACAATGGTGAGGTTTTTCAAGATGACGTAAAAAATCGTTATCAACTCAACTATAAGGGGCAATCTTATCACCTTAGTGTTTGTTCATTCATTGCATTCAAATCCAAATTGGAGGCTGTAGAAGTAGAGACTGTTTTGCTTTCTGATCAAATGTATAAGCATATTGAAATAATATCTCTCTGTAATCTTGATCGTGTATTGGTGTTGACGATAGACGAAGTGATAGAACTTAGAGACCTTGTGCAAGGTGGATTGGTGATGTTGGAGTTGAACAGTATCGTACATCATCGTATTAGAAAAGCACTCGTATAATACTTCTTATTGGTCTCAATTGGAGTTGAAACTATGCACTATCAGTGCATTTTGTTTTTTTTCTAAAAATCTATCTTTACCGTATGCTGATTGATCAGCGCAGAAATGCCCATACGGTATCAAATTAACAGTCCATACAGTTTGGTCAACGAAGTGTCGTTACAATGTTTTGGAAGGAGGTATTAAGTTACGATGTAGAACGATACTGATTCAAATATGTGAAGCTGAGGATGTTTCAAAATTGGAGAATGGTATATGTGTACTTATTGTTAGTGATAAGACTCACTTAATAAAACAAGAGAAGATATTTGTCAATAACTAGGCATTAGCTCTCACAGCAACAACTAAGCAACTCTGATTATTCAGAGTTGCTTTTTTTATGTGCATTAGCTTCTAATAAATGAGAATCAAGAGTGTTTCTAAAAGTCAACAAACATCATTAATATATAAGAGTAAACGAATTATCGCTCAATCGTGATGAATAATCATTAGTTGAAAACCTGATCTTATGTAGTGTTTTTTGATCATCATAATCAAATCTACTATTATGAAAAAGGCACTACTTTTATTATTATTTGGAATACCGGTGAGTATGCTTATTCATGCGTAAACAACAGTTAGTGAAGGGCTTACCAATCCCAATGACATAACGATTGATGGTAAAACATTTACTTTGGTAACGGAACTGTAGTTTCGACGAAAGATATTACGGATGCAAGCCCTGTTGTACAAACAGTAACGACTGCTACTGCTTGTGCTATAGATATTGTGGGTAATGATTTATACGTCATTGAGTATACGTATGATTGGGTCGCTATTGTAAACTTGAATACCACTCACTTTTCCTGTTGCAGGAGGAAAATCCCTCTCTGGTACAAATGTAGAACTAACAGGAACTATTGTAGGAATGGCAGGAGCTGGTAACATATTATTCCTTATGGCCTTCCAGCAAAATTCATTTGTTCTGAAAACGATAAATAAATAATTGCCAACGAATTCTCGATAAACCCCAACGAATAATCATTCGTCAAAAATAGGACTTCATGATAGTGTTTTTTTGAATATCAAAATCAAATCTACTATTATGAAAAAATTATCATCTAGACTCATATTACTAACCATGCTCCTGAGCGCTACGGCTTATGGACAAGTCCCAACTGCAGGGCTTGTAGGAGAATACAAATTTACAAGTGGTAGCTTATCAGACGGCATCAGTACCAATGACTTTACTCAAACGGGTACGGCTCTTACTAATGTGACTGACCGATCAGGAGATGCAAACAATGCAATTGACCTGGGCGGCGATTATTTACAAAGAAATTATCTTCATTCTGCCAGTTTATCGGTTAGTTTTTTGATGAAAACGACAACCAACAATGGTAATAAAACAACCATTATTGACCAGACAACCAGAACGGGGGATACCGAAGACGGCTGGGGGTGGTATATCTATCTACAGAATGGTCGTGTTGGGGTGACGGGTAAATTCGGTGCATATGCGCCCTACTCATCACAAGCAGGAGGCTGGAGTGGGTACTCGCCATATACAAACACGCTGGGAACCTCAACCTTATCCGATGATGAATGGCATCATGTCACTGTTACTATGACGCCTAGCACTTACAGACCTAGCAATGGTACATTTGTACGTTTCTATTATTATTATAATGTCTATGTAGACAATGTGTTGGAGAGTTCTTCTACAAGCGAAATCACGACACCTGGTGGAAGCTATAATTTTTATTCTTACGCACCTAGTTCCAATTTACTTTCCACCACGACTAACGTAACCATCGCAAACAATCACAATACGAATCTTTCCAATAAGTATGGGGATGAAATTGACAACTTACGTTTCTATAATGTCACGTTAACAGCTACAGATGTTGAAGGGTTGTTTACTGATGAACTTTGTGCAGCACCCATGTACGTGAATTTATCAAGCCGAACCACAGGATCACTAGATATCGACTGGTCAGACAACGGTATCCCTACGGATTGGGACCTATCATATGTCGCCACTGGACAACCAGCGAATAATGGTACTATTGTCTCAAATATTGGCACTAATTCATACGACATTACTGGCTTATCTCCCTACACATCATATGATGTGTATGTTCGTAGCCATTGCACAGCGGGCGTGACCGATTGGTCTTCGGCCGCTACTTTCACAACATATAATGTAACATATGTAGATGCCTCAGCAACAGGAGCCAATAATGGGGCTTCGTGGAATGATGCCTTTACCGATTTGCAGGATGGAATTGCACTGGGAAATACAATTTGGGTAGCAGCAGGAACCTATACACCCGCTGCTTCTGGAAGGACTGCCACATTTAGCATTAAGAATGGTTCAAGGCTCTATGGTGGCTTCAACGGCACAGAAACTGATCAGTCGCAGAGAAATATCACTGCCAACGCAACGATACTGAGTGGCGATTTATCAGGAGATGACAATTCAACAATCCTCGATACCGAAGCAACTCGAGCAGAGAATTCGTATCATGTGATCACATTTAGAACTGTACAAAATGTAATTATTGACGGATTTACGATAGCAGGAGGAAACGCAAATGGTGTGCTGAGCAATAATTGCGGTATAGCAGCCGCATCTCAATATGATCATACACGAGGTGGAGCTATTTACACAAATCCGTACATCCAAACCCAAGTTGTATCAGCAAAATTCAGTAATTGCATAATTGAGAAAAACACAGGTACTAGTGTCGCAGTTTACTCATCGTTTACTCCCTGTGGAGTAACAGGCTTGACTACCGATGTTGATTTTGAGAGTTGTATCATCAGAGACAACTATTCCAAAGACCTTACGGCCATGCTATTTATTGGCTCTAGCGGATATCAAATTTATTCCAAAGGATCTATTGTGAATAGCTTGATGTATAATAACACATCCAATGCGCATTCTTCATGTCTATATTTAGGAGTAAGCACTTCCAACGGCGGTGGAGCAGCTGGGTTAGAGTTTGAAATGATAAATACAACGATTACTAAAAATTCTGGTGCCAATGGGAATGCCATTTACATGACAAACTCTTCAAACAGTACCATAGATAACTCCATTATTTATGGAAATGGCAGTGCAACGCCTTTTTCAATTGCTGGAAGTGGATCGGTAGTGAGTAACAGTATAATAGAAGGTGGACAGCAAAGTGGATTGGATTCTGACCCATTGTTTACCGATGCTGCTAATGATGACTTTACAATAGGTTGTTCTTCGCCAGCACTGGATGCAGGAAATAGTTCAGTAACACTACCAGCCATAGACATAGCAGGAAACAACAGAGTACAGACTACTTTGGACATGGGAGCATACGAATATTCTGAGCCCATTCTCACGGCAATAACTGCCATAGCGCAAGACTTCGTCGTGGAGTTAGATGCAGATGGAAATGCAGCGGTAACTAGTGATGATGTTAATAATGGTACAGGTGCAGCTTGTGGCGTTGAATTTACTTTGAGTCTTGACAAAACGGCATTCACTTGTGCTGACCTAGGAGACAATGTAGTAACGCTTACGGCTACAGAGGACATAGGTGGTGCAGATGATCAGACTACCGCTACAGTTACCATAGTTTATCCCGTTATTACTCAAGACATTACAGTACAACTCGATGCTTCTGGTGATGCCTCGATCATTGCTGCAGATATTGACAATGGCACGAATACGACTTGTACTTCCGCTCATACTTTGAGTCTTGACAAAACAGACTTCACATGTGCAGATTTGGGGGACAATATCGTGACGTTGAGCTCAGATGATGGTGCTGGGAATATTAGAACCGCTACTGCTACGGTGACTGTAGAAAACCCGATTACGGTTGTTACACAAGACATTTCGGTGCAACTAGACGCAATCACTGGAATCGCGACGATAATGGCAGATGACATAGATAACGGATCTTCAGACAGTTGTTCGGGGGCATTGATACTATCGCTATCAAAAACAGAATTTGTTTGTGCCGATATTGGAGCCAACTTAGTTACATTGACAATTGAAGATGTCCACGGCAATCAATTGACTGCCAATGCAACGGTAACAGTCTCTTCAATTGTTGACGATGAAACTGTTACGGTTGAAAATGCCTCAATTTGTCTAGGTGGAAGTACAACCATTTCTACTGGGAGCTCGGTTTCTGGGAATAATTATTATTTAAGAAATAGTGCTGATGACGAAATTGTAGATGGACCTATAGCAGGTACAGGGAGTGGTTTAGATTTTAATACTGGCACATTGAATACAGCGACTACATTCAATGTATCTGCCGATCAATCAGTGAATAATCAGGCAATAAAACTGGCTGGAACAAGTGGGTATATCACTATTCCCAATTCAAATTCTCTTCAATTAAATGAAAATTGGACACTGGAAGCTTGGGTAAAGCCAACAGGTGCACTTCTGCACGTAATAGAAACATATGACGGGAATGGAGGCTTTGTATTAAGGTCTAATGGAACACATTGGCAGGCTTATGCCATGTATTCTAGTTCAGTCGCTTCCCTTGTCACATCTTCCACATCTGTAGTGCTCAATGAATGGGTTCATATAGCCGCTACATTTAATGAAACAACCAATGAGTTGAAGATTTATGTCAATGGGGTCGTAGACGCCACTAATTCTGCGGCAACCATTGATCAGCGAGGAAGTTTGACAGCAATTAAATTCGGTGCTCGCGGTGACGACAATCAAATTCGAAACGAATCTATCCAGGACGAAATGAGAATTTGGAATGTGGAAAGAACTGCTCAGGAAATTGCGGATAATATGTCCGCTCATTTGATTGGCAATGAAAGTGGGTTGGTTGCATATTATGACGTCAACGATTTAACTTTTGAAGCCAATAACATGACCATTCCAGACAAATCAAGCAACGCAAATGCAGGAACAATTGCAGGCACCTATACATCGTCTAATATTGTGGATGGTGCAAATATTCAGTCAAATTCTTGCCCTTTTCAGATGACTACTGAAGTTACAGTTACCGTGGAGGATCTCACTGCCCCAACAGCAGTCATTCAAGATATTACGGTTCAATTGGATGCAGCTGGTAATGCAACGATCACCGCAGCTGATATTAATAACGGCTCAT
>JAOPTS010000036.1:0-46859 GCA_051531955.1 Reichenbachiella sp. | reverse complement strand
GTGAAGGTATAGTTTCCTCCTAAAGAATCAGGAATACCGATGATTTGAAAAGGGTCTGCTGTACCTCTTCCAACACTCACATTAGTCCCTTCGAACAAACATAAACTTGGATAAAGCCTAATCGACTGGTAGTTGGGTAGGTTGGGTGAGGGTGCTATTGGTAGTTTGTAGACTGTGTCATGTGTCCAGTTATCTAATGGGATAACAGTTAATTGCGGCGAGTGAGTACTTAACCATTTCTCTCCTATGATCATTTGTGCTAATTCGCCAGTAGTCATGCCATACACGATAGGGATAGGATGCATCGCGACAAATGATTGATGATTCATAATGGGTCCATCAATATAATCCGCATTTGGGTTGGGTCGGTCCAAGATTATCATTTGGACATTGAATTCAGCACAAGACTCCATCATGTAGTGCATGCTACTGATGTACGTGTAAAACCTTGCACCAACATCTTGAATGTCATATATGATGATGTCCAAACCTTGGAGGTGTTCTTTGTTAGGCTTTTTGTTTTTTCCGTAAAGCGAAATAATTGGTAATCCAGATTTTTGATCCATACCATCCACTATCTGTTCACCATTGGCTTTATTGCCACGAAAACCATGTTCAGGAGCAAATACCTTTTGTACATCTATACCTAAAGAAAGCAATGTGTCTAGTAGGTTTGTTTCATTGATATAGGAGGTTTGATTGATCAGTAATCCAACTCTTTTGCCTCTGATCAAGGGTAAGTACTGGTCTAGTCTAGCAGCTCCAACGATGACTTCTTGCTCTTTATGTATAACGGGTACAGTGCAGGCCTGTAGAGCGCCAATGGTTACCAATGCTTGCAACACAATTAAAAAGTATATTGTCCTCATGAATATTGATATTATATTATCTTATTTTACGCCTAATTATTGCAATCTAATCTAATTCTAAAACTTGAATTTTCCTTTTTTCATTTCTCGTAGAGTTACCCAAGAAGATAAGTCTTCCTATTCGGCATTATTTAGCAGGATGGCTGTTATCAGTATCAGTGTTGGTGTAGCGGCTATTATTTTGTCATTTTTTATACTCGGGGGATTTCAAGAGACGGTTAAAAACAAAGTCTATAATTTTAAAGGCCATCTTGAAATCACGAAGTATAGTTTTGGCAATTCCTTTGAGGATGATTATGTCTATACCAATTCTGGTTTTTTAAAACACCTTGATGAATATCCCTTTGTTAGTGATGTGCAGGTGTTTGCTTCTAAAGCCGGAATGATCAAAACATCGAATGAAGTAGAAGGGATAGTATTAAGAGGAGTAGGACAGGACTTTGAAAGAAATCGATTTGATGAATACATTCGAGAAGGTAGGTTTTTTCAGTTTAATGATTCATCCTATTCCAAAGAGATCATGCTTAGTACCTATACTGCTAATAAATTAAATATTGCAGTTGGGGATAAGGTTACATTTTATTTCGTTCAAAACCCACCAAAATTCAGAAGATTGGAAGTGGTTGGTCTTTATGAGACGGGGATGGAGCAAATAGATAAAGTATTGGTGATGGGTGATTTGGGCTTGATTCAAAAGTTAAACAATTGGCCGGATTCCATAGTCAGTGGGTTTGAAGTGTTTATTGATGATTTAGGGAAAATTGACGAGGCAGAAGAGGTGTTATTCGAAGGGGTAGATTCTAATCTTTATGTAGAGAAGGTCAGTGATAAGTATCATCAAATATTCGATTGGTTAGGGATGTTGAATCAAAATGTAACTGTTTTCTTAGGGCTGATTCTTGTTGTAGCAAGTTTTAATATGGTCTCTATTCTATTGATTTTGATCATGGAGAGAACTTATATGATTGGTGTCTTACAGGCGCTAGGGACTAGTAAAGGACAGATAAAGAAAGTCTTTATACATACAGGCCTATGGTTAATTGTGAGAGGGCTCCTATATGGTAATGGGGCTGCAATTTTGATTGCTTTTATTCAAGATTATTTCAAAATAATCCCCTTAGACCCAATCAATTATTATATGTACTACGTACCTATTAAATGGGATTTAGGTGCTATGCTTTTTTCAAATATAGTGACCTTAGTTGTAGTTGGAGTTTCTTTATATCTACCTATCAATGTGATATCAAGAATGAAACCAGTGGATTCTGTAAAATTTAACTAGCCATTTGAAATTAATTAGAGAAGATATCGTCGAAAAAATAGCGCAGGATGACCAAGCTGCGTTTGAAGAGTTATTTAATTTCTTCTATAAAGATATGTGTCGATTTTGTCTCAAATATGTGAGAGATGAAATTGTAGCAGAAGAGATTGTTCAGAACCTGTTTCTCTACATTTGGGAAAAACGTAATTCCATTAAAATTACTTCTTCGGTAAAAGCCTACTTATATACTGCCGTCAAAAATAGGTCGTTTAACTACATCAAGTTGCAGTTGCCCAAAGAGCAAAACAAAATTGATATTGATGAGTATGGTGTTTTGGAAGTTGTAGAAGAAAACAAGGAAGATGAAATGGTAATGGAGGAATTGAAGCGGCAAGTAAGTGCGGCAATCAGTGATCTCCCTCCAAAATGTCAAATGATTTTTAACTTAAGTAGGAATTCAGGGATGACCTACAAGGAAATTGCTGAGGAGCTAGATTTATCTGTGAAAACGGTTGAGAATCAAGTGGGAGTCGCATTACGAAAGTTAAGGGCACAGTTGCAGCCAGTGTGGGACAAGGTGTTGATATTATTTGTTTTGTTTTTTTATTAAAATAATTGATTTGCAATAGGGGTGTTGGGCTAAATAGTTGACCTATAATTAGAAACGATGCAAATGGAGAATGTAGAGGAAATATTGATCGCTTATTTTAATGATGACATAGATTCGTCACAGAAAGAAAGGGTTGATTTGTGGGTAGGGGAATCAGATGATAATAACAGAGTTTTTCTGGAAGCAAAGAAGATTTATGAACTGACAGTAATAGATGCTGCTGGTTTTACACCTGATGTAGACGTTGCATGGGATAGTGTCAATAAGAAAATCAATCAAAGTAAGAGCAAGTCCAACCATATTGTGATGTGGTATAAAGTAGCTGCAGTACTCTTGATGGGTATTGGAATTGGTTTGGTGTCATATTATGAATTGACCAAAGAAGTATTGATCTCAATTAATACTGGTGAAAATGAGAAGACACATGTCGAATTAGCTGATGGTACAAGGATAGTTGTTAATGAAAATACCATATTTAAGTACCCAAAAGAATTTGGTGAAGATCGTAGAAGAGTATTTTTAAATGGTCAAGCGTATTTTGATGTAGAAAGAGATGAGAGCCGACCGTTTAAAATTGTAGGTAGAGGATCGGTTGTAACTGTGTTAGGAACGTCATTTGATTTGAATACCACTAAGGAATATACTGACCTCAATGTAGTGTCAGGTAAAGTTGAAATCAAGGATAAAGCAACACAAAAAAAAGAAGTGTTAGTTAAAAATCAACGAGCGATTGTTGAAAACAACGATATCAAGTTGTACGAAGAATTGAACGAAAATAAGATGGCTTGGAGAAAAGCCGATTTAAATTTCAAAAGTACACCAATTTCAGAAGTTGCTATGGTATTGGAGAATCACTTTGATGTAAAAATATTGGTGGCAGATCAAATCAAGAGTTGTTTGATAACGTCTCAAATGGCACAGATGGATCTAGATGAAATCTTAGAAGTATTGGGTCTTATTGCCAATATCAAGAGTACATCCAATGCTGAGGTGATAGAATTGACAGGGCCTTCTTGCTAATTGGTCGCCATCTGTCAAGTCCGTAATTAATTATAGCTAATAGAATCAAACCTTGTAGATGAGTTGTAAAACTGTATACCTTTGATAAATAATCAAATGTATACAAGATTTATTGACACCTACTTCCCCATATAAATTAGTATTTGTGTTGCTTTTACTAAGTCTATCTCAAGATTTGGTTGCACAAAATGATCCCCTTCAGCAAGTAGTAGATATTTCACGACGTAAGTACAGTATCCAAGAATTGCTTGATGAGGTAATCCCATCTTATGGATTTACAGTGTCATATCACGACAATATTGTTCCGTTAAAAAAGAAAGTTATATTTTACCCATATAGGATTTATACTGTATCTGGAACATTAGAAAAAATCTGTAGGAATGAAAATTTGGAGTATGAGGTAGTAGGTAAACAGGTCTTGATTAAGTTCTATAATCGACCAGAAAAGGAATATGAATACACAATAGGTGGTAAAGTAAAAGATGCTGATTCTGGAGATGTACTAATTGGTGCGACTGTGTTTGTTAGGAATATTAAATCTGGGATCGCTACCAATGCCTATGGTTTTTATTCATTGAGTCTGTCCACAGGTAACTATGAAATTACATGTTCTTATGTAGGTTATCGGACAATATCTACGGTCTTAGATCTAAATAAAAATATTGGACTCAATTTTGAAATGTTTCAAAAAGACGCTGAACTTGATGAGGTTACGGTAGAGGAATACAATCCTTTTGACCTGAAGGCGCATAATATTCTGCTCAGTAGCAATAGAATAGATATGGATATGGTTGAAAATATTCCGTATTTAGGAGAAGTGGATGTGTTTCAAAGTTCATTGTTGTTGCCTGGTATTTCTAACATTGGGGAAGGGGCCTCTGGTATCAATGTGAGGTCAGGTTCTCCTGATCGGAATTTGATAATGTTGGATGAAGCTACCCTATATAATTCAAATCATTTCTTTGGCCTAATATCTGTTTTTAACCCTGATGCTACCAGTGATGTAGAGATTCTCAAAGGTGATTTTCCAGCGAAATATGGTGGAAGGGCTTCTTCGGTCATGCATATTAGACAAAAGGAAGGTGATGAGAATGATTTCCATATATCAGGAGGTATCGGACTGTTAACCAGTAGGTTGATGGTTGAGGGTCCAGCGTTTAATGATAATGCAAGCTATTTGGTTTCTGGGCGTGCAACTTTTTGGGATATGATATTGCGGAATTCAAATAATCCGTCATTGAATGATCTCAGAGCTAATTTTCAGGATTTTAATGGTAAAATGAAATTCAATGTTAACTCAAACAATAAAATATACTTTTCTAGTTATTTTGGTGCAGATGCTACCAAAATTGGAACTAATGATCTTCAAAGGTGGGGGAATTTGGTGTCGTCTTTGAGATGGAATAGAATCATTAAGAACAGGCATTTCATGAACTTAACCAGTTATTATAGCCGATATGAATACCGAGTAGTTGATGAGCAGGATTTTTCAGATTTTGTTGGTAAGTCTAGTATTAGTGATTACTCGATAAAAGTTGATTTTACCAGCTACATCAATCCATTCAATCTTTTAGAGTATGGTGCGTCATCTATTGTACATTATATGCAGCCAGGCAGACTAGAGCCAGGAACATCATCGAATTTTGTGCCAATAGCCCTAAATAAAGAATTAGGTATAGAGTCTGCTGTTTATTTGAGTAGTGAAAATAGAATTTTACCAAAACTAACCACTTCTTTAGGGTTAAGAGTGACCAATTTTATCAACACAGGAAGAGATGATGTGTATTTGTATGAAGATGGAGTTTCCAAATCAGTCAGTTCCATAATGGATACGGTGAGCGGAAATACAGCGGATGCCAAAATAGAATATTGGAATGTATTACCCAGAGTTTCATTGAAATTTGAAATTTCTAGCAATACCTCTGCGAAATTAGGTTATTCTCGTTCTGCTCAATATATTCATCAATTGTCAAATACTGTAGCGCCATCTTCTTCGGATACTTGGAGAATAAGTAATCAATACATCAAACCAATTGTGATGGATCAGGTGACACTAGGGTTGTACCATTATTTCCCTGCTTGGGATTTGCATTTGACTTCAGAGATGTTTTACAGGTATTTGGATAATGTTATTGATTATAAGAATGGTGCTGATTTGGTGTTTAATCCAGCAATTGAACATGAACTGTTGTTTGGAGAAGAGCAGGTCTATGGTATAGAGTTTCTGGCTAAGAAGTCTTTTGGAAAGTTTTCTGGTTGGATAGGTTATACTTTGTCGAAAGCAGAACGGAAAATAGACAGTAATATCTCTGAAGACCGTTTAAACGACGGAGAGTATTTTCCGTCAGATTTTGATAGAACTCATGATT
The DNA here is from genome assembly GCA_051531955.1 of Reichenbachiella sp. Classification (GTDB taxonomy): domain Bacteria; phylum Bacteroidota; class Bacteroidia; order Cytophagales; family Cyclobacteriaceae; genus Reichenbachiella. The sequence continues at coordinate 40,730 of JAOPTS010000036.1, read as the reverse complement.
TTGCTTTTACAACCGTATTTGAACCTAATAAGAGATGGGTGTTTTCCGGTAATTTTGTATTCTATACAGGAAGGCCTTATTCATTTCCAGATTCAAAATATGAATTTGATGGAATACTAGTGCCGCATTATCCAAACAGAAACTTAGATAGACTGTCCAATTATCATCGTCTGGATCTTTCTGTAAAACTAAAGTTAGGATCTAAGAGAAAGAAGGAGTGGGCCAAGAGTTTCAATTCTAGCTGGGTGTTTTCTCTATATAATGTATATGGTCGACGCAATGCACAGGCATACTTTTTTACCAATACTGAAGGAGATGTGAATAATTCAGAGATTCAAAGACTGTCAATATTAGCGTTTCCTATACCCTCAATAACTTATAATTTCACCTTTTGAGAAGAACGATATTATATATCATCCTTTTATTAGCAGTAGTAAGTTCCTGTAGAGATGTGATTGATGTTGACTTGCCAGAAGGGGAGGAAAAGTTAGTTGTGTTTGGGAATTTAACTAACGAAGACGAATTACAAAGTATCAAGATCTCGAGGACGACTCCTTTTAAAAGTAGGGATCCATATCCGTCAGAGTCGGGCGCTACTGTATATGTGACGGATCGTCTAAATAATAGGATTGATTTTGAGGAAAAAACAGACGTCAACGATGGTATTTATTATGCACCTTCAGATTTTCAGGTTACTCCTGGAGATGCATTTGTGCTGAATGTGATAACAACCAATGATGAGCATATTGTATCGACAAGAGAAGGTGTTAAGCCAATTTCAGAGATAGTCAACACAATCATTACTCCTGTAATTGAAGATGAAGAAGAACCAGTTGATCCCGAGTTAGATAATTATTACATATCAGCATTGATTGATGATGAGGTTGGGATTAAGAATTTCTATAAGTGGAAAATATATGTAAATGGCGAGTTACGAAACCTTCCCAGTGAATTAACCCTATTTGATGACAAAGTAAGTGATGGCCTAGTTTTTAGATTTGATGCAAGTAACGTATTGTTCAAACTAGGAGATTCTGTTAGTGTAAAACATGGCTCAATGAGTGAGGCAGCATATAAGTATTATCAACTATTGAGAAGTCAGACCGACCATGATCAGTTAGATGATAACTTTACTAAACCTTCAATTCTTAATAGTAATATGGTTAATGTCAATAATCCGGATCAATTGATTCTTGGATATTTTAGCGCACAAGATGTAAGGGTTGTAACAGATATTGAGTGGTAGGTAATTTGCGTAAATGTTAAAATGAGTAATTGACTAATGCAAAAGAGCTAATTATAGACCAATTTTACAATTCAAATTATTCAATTATGAAGAACGGTAAGTTTACATTGATAATGTTAGTGTTATTCGGTTTGTTGGCAGTTAAGAAGCTGGTAGATACTAATGATGAGTTACAATCAAATTCACTATCAAATCCTCAAATCACTTTAAGTGTAAACCATTAATTTTCCAAAATTAGTGTTTCATTTACATATCCTAGTGCATTGAATCTCATTCTCAATACTTGAGTCAGAGAATCATTGTTATTACAATTGATATAATACAAATAGAACTTTTGCCCTCTTTCGTATAACAACGTTTCGTTTGGCTTCCCGAGAATTGCATTTATAGTTTTTTCATTACTTCCCTCAAATTCCTTATTGATATTTATAATGCTTGAAATCATGGCTTTACGGTTCCCATTGCACCCAGAAATATCCTCTCTCCATTGATCAGTTTTCACTTCCGGAATTTGTGTTTTTTGGTTTTTGCAATTGGACAAAAGAACTAGAAAGAGGAATAATATGATGTTGGGAATGAAATGTCGCATGGGATAAAATGTAAGGTAGTAATAAGTAGTAGCTAAAATATGTGAAGTTCTCTCGATATTCAAGAAGCATGATTAATTATTGTAAATAATCAATCATCAATTGTATTTTACAAAGTTCACCATAAGGTTGTAAAATCAAATTATTTCTATAGATTTAAGGTCAGTATTCAAATTTTACTGAAATAGATTGTTCAAGAAATAGATTAATATGGCTGAGGATAAATTAAATGAGGGCTCAGAAGAGGAAAAAAATTCATTCAATGACTCTTCTGATGACGATTTTGGCTTACCAGATTTGGAGTTTGATGAATTGCAGGAATTAGATATGTCTTTTGACGATGATGACGAAGAAGAAGCCTCTCCCGAGCCAGTTGCACCTAAAGAAAATCAACTATTGCCTGGGTCAGATGATATTGATATGAGTGCATTGGATGATATAGAGATTCCAGACATGCCAAATTTAGAATCGCCATCAATGCCTGATATTGATTTGGGAAGTGATTCAGTTATAGACGAAGGAATTGAGGAAGTTGAGGATGTATTGGATAGTGCTCAACTTATATCAGATAGATTAGGTGATAATGATTTTGCAGAAGATCTATTGTCACCAGAACCTGTTGCAGAAGCCGCTCCTATAGAAGATATGCCTACTGAGATTAGTTTTGATGATCTGATGGGAGATACTGATTTAGGCTTAGATAGTGACTTAGGTTCTATGGAGGTAGAAGATGATTTATTGCCATCTGGCGATGATTTATTAGCAGGTATTGATAGCCCAGATGATTTGGCGGCATTAGGATTTGCTGACGAAGAAGAAACAGCAATTAGCGAAGCCTCAGATGTAGGAGGAAGTTCATTGTTCTCAGCAGATGAAGAAGATTCAATTTTCTCTGTAGATACTGATAATTTAGATTTCGCAGCATCTTTAGAAGATTCCAATATGGGTTCAGTAGAAAACCAAGAAGGGAAATTACCTGACAGCTATAAGCCCTATTCTTATAAAGAATCGTCTGGAGGATTTACGAAAGTTATTGTCATAGGAGTTGTAGTAATAGGGGTAATTGCTGCAGGGTTATTATTCCTAACTGGTGGGCAGGATGCTTCTGATAAAGTGGCTGCAAACGTTGAGAAAAAGAAAAAGACAATTGCTAAGAAAAAGGCTGCTGAAATAGTAACTAAAGTAAAAGAAGATGATTTTGAGGAAGCTCCTATCACTAAGGTAGAAAAGCCAGTTGAAGTTGTTCCCGAACCTGTAGCTGCAAATACAGCTAACCCAGGAGATATTGAGATGATCAAGTCAGTAACAGGGCAATCATACATAATCATTGGTAGTTTCATTGATGAGGATTTGGCAATGGATTATGCTGAAAAGCTTAGTGAAGAAGGTAATGGAGTGAAATTGATTTATCCTTATGGTAAATCTAAAAGATACAGAGTATCCATTGCAGACTTTTCAACATATGGTGATGCGGCTAGTCAATTGACTGGTTATCAAGGAGAATTTGGAGATCAAGTTTGGGCATTGAAGTATTAGTGCTTAATTTATATATCGAAAAGAAATAAGTTTTTATAAAAAAGGTCAAGTTGGCCTTTTTTTTGTTAATGGAGAATAATGGAAATGTTAAATTCAATCTTAATTACAGTATTACAAGAAGTAGTTCAAGAATTGCCAGTTGAAGAAGCTGTGGAACAAGTATCTATTCTTGATTTAATATTAAAAGGGGGCTATATGATTGCCCCAATAGTTTTACTGTCCGTGGTAGGGACCTATTTGTTTGTAGAAAAATTGCTAAGTATTAAAGAAGCAAGCAAAACGCCTGATTCGTTTTTGAGTGAAATTAAAACGATGGTCTTAGGTGGTAGGATTAAGGAAGCACAGGAAGTATGTGCTAAAATTGATACGCCAATTGCAAACATGATGGCAAAAGGAATTTCTAGAATTGGAAATCCTCTTAAAAACATTGAAGCATCGATCGAGAATGTAGGTAAAATAGAAGTGTACAAATTGGAGAAGAATTTGAGTCTGTTGGCCACCATCTCTGGAGCAGCGCCAATGATTGGCTTTTTAGGTACCGTTACAGGTATGATTCAAGCCTTTATGTCGATTGCACAAGAGGAAGGAGCTGTTAGCCCTAAGTTACTGTCAAGTGGTATCTATGAAGCAATGATTACTACTGCAGCAGGTCTGTTTGTAGGGATATTAGCATATTTGGCTTACAACTACCTTGTGACCAAAGTTGGAAAATTGATACATATGATGGAGTACACTTCTATCAATTTCATTGATCTATTACAGGAACCACAGAAATAATCGATATGGATTTAAAGTCAAAAAATAAAATTGAGGCTTCATTCGCAATGTCATCTATGACAGATGTGATATTCCTATTGTTGATCTTCTTTATGTTGACATCTTCGTTTATTACACCATCAGGATTGCCAGTGAACTTGCCTACGAGCAAGAGTTCGAATATAGTGATGCAAAAGGTGAGTGTTACAATTACATCAGATTTGGAATATTTTGTTAATCAAAAGAAGGTGAGTCTCTCAAGTTTAGAGCGCACACTGAAGGCAGAGTTGACAGAAGAAGAAGGAGTAGTGGTGTTACACTGTGATAAGTCTGTGCCAGTAGAGCATTTGGTCAACGTAGCAAGTATTGCAACTAAACTAGAAGCGAAAATATCTTTAGCGACTAAACCAGATTGATATGATGAATCAGGAGAAGAAAAATAAGATGACAAGTGCTTATGTGGCTTTTGGCCTACATGCAGTATTGTTATTGGTTTTTTTCTTTATTGTTGCTTGGTCAGAGCCTGATCCTCCTATACCAGAATATGGTATAGAGTTTAATTTGGGTGCGGCTTTCGTAAGTAATAGTGTAGAAGAGAGCGAGCCAATTAAAGCAGAGGAGATTGCCGCTGAGGAAGAAGTTAAAGAAGAGGCAGAAGAAGTCACGGAGACTGTAGAGGAAGTTGTGGAAGAGGTTGTTGAGGAAGTCGTAGAGCCTGTTGAAGCAGTTGAGGACGCGGTTACAGAAGATGTTCATAGTCCTGATGTTGTAGAAAAGAAAGAAGAGAAGAAAGAAAAGGTCGAAGAAAAGAAAGAAAAAGTAGAACCTGTTAAAGAAACCACTCCTGTTGTTACTCCTGCAGTGAAAGCAGATCCAAAAGTTGAGAATCGTGCGATTATGAAAAAGGCCAACCCTGGATCTGGTACAGGCAACAAAGGGTCAAGTCTAGATATGAGTGGTTGGGAGTGGGATGATAAACCTAAACCAAATGATACTTCAACTGAAAATGGCTATATCGTATTTCAGATTACGGTAGATGATGAAGGTGAAATTATTGGTGTCAAAACCATAGAGAAGACAGTTTCTCCTGTTGTTGAGCAGGTTTATAAAGAATCAGTTAGAGAACTTACATTTAGTAGAACTCCTGATAACAGATCATCTTCGTCTACTTCTACAGGGAAAATCACTTTTATTATTCAATCGAATTAGAATGGAGTATCAGGAGGCTTTAGACTTCCTCTATAGTCAATTACCCATGTTTCAACGTGTGGGAAAGGCTGCAATGAAACCGGATCTGTCTAATACCATAAGGTTAGCTAGTAAATTGAAAGATCCTCAGCATGCTTTCCAGTCTATACATGTAGCTGGAACCAATGGTAAAGGATCGACCTCTCATATGTTAGCGTCCGTCTTACAAGAGTCTGGCTATAAAGTTGGATTATATACCTCACCTCATTTAAAGTCCTTTCGAGAGAGAATCCGTGTTAATGGTGAATTATTAGAGCAAGACTATGTAGGTAGATTTGTTACTGAAAATATAGAGCTGATTAAAGAAGTAAAACCTTCATTTTTTGAAATTACGGTAGTCATGGCCTTTGACTATTTCAGAGAGCAGGAAGTTGATTTTGCAGTGATTGAGACCGGGCTTGGGGGGCGTTTAGACTCAACGAATATTATTACTCCGATGGTAAGTGTAATAACCTCTATCGGTTTGGACCATGAAGATTTATTAGGTAGTGGTTATGAGAATATTGCACGAGAGAAAGCAGGGATAATTAAGGAAAGAGTACCAGTTGTAATAGGGGATTTGAACCCAGAATCACTAAAAGCTGTAGAAAGCCTTGCTAAGGATAAACAAGCTGCTTTTATCAATCAAAACTCAAGGTACGATTACCAAGAAAATATTCTGGGAGTAAAATTTGCTAAAGCAGGCCAAGACTATGTTTTTGATTCTGATTTAACGGGGGATTCCATTCGATATAACGTACCTACGGTTCTTGAGACTGTCCAACAATTGACTGATCAAGGGGTGAAGATTGAGGCTACTGCGGTATTTGAAGGTATTAATCATGTAGTAAAAAACACTGGGTTGAAGGGTAGGTGGCAAGTTGTACGGACCAAGCCATTAACTATTTGTGATATTGGACACAATGAAGATGCTGTTAAAGATCTGATGGAAAGGATATCTAAGTTAAGTAATGGGATTGATGTCCACATTGTATGGGGTATGGCGGAAGATAAATCAATAGATTCTATATTGAAATTGCTATTACCATCTGCCAATTATTATTTTTGTGCCGCCAATTTGCCTAGAGCAATGGATAGTGAATTATTAAAGAGTAAGGCAAAAGCCTTTTCAATAGAAGGACAAGCATACGAGTCAGTTGACCAAGCATATCAAACTGCTCTAACTAATGCCAAGGAACAAGATTTGGTGTTTGTAGGGGGAAGTACGTTTGTGGTCGCTGAAATTAAAGATATATAAGAAGTGGGAAGAGGAAAATTAGCTAGGTTCAAGGATAACGAGGAAAGGTATAATGTGTTACAGGATGGTAAAGCCAACTTCGCTCATCTTGTCGGGAAATGGTCTTCTGAGCATTTTAAAAATGATAATGAGTTAGTCGTTGAACTAGGTTGTGGAAGAGGAGAGTATACTATTGGTCTTAGTGAGCATATATCAGATAAGAATTTTATTGGAGTAGATATTAAGGGCTCTAGGATTTGGGTAGGTAGTTCTCAAGCAATAGAAAGGAATTTGGACCATGTTGCTTTTCTTAGGACGCAAATAGAATTGATTGATAGACATTTTGGAGAGAATGAAATTGATGAATTATGGATTACATTCCCTGACCCCAGACCAAAGGATGGTGATGAGAGAAAGAGGTTAACGGCTATAGGGTTTATGGATATGTATAGATCTTTACTGAAAGAAGGTGGCTGGTTGAAATTCAAAACGGACAATACTTTTTTGTTCAACTATACAATGGAATTGATCCAGACTGGCGTTATCAAGGTGAAGAATTTATCTTATACGCATGATTTGTACAATTCAGAGTTCATGGAAGAGCACTATGGCGTGAAGACCAAGTATGAGAAAATATTCCATGATAAAGGAGAGAATATAAAATACCTTAAATTTCAGTTCGATTAACTAGTGACTGTTATACCTATTCCCGGTAAGTAGCTGTTGAAATTATTTGTGATAATGACTTCAGGTCCGATTTTGATGTGCTTACCAATATTCTTTTGAACTCCAATTTTAATAGTGTTCTTCTTAAATACTGATTGAGCTGATTGGTTCAATAGATAACCGATTTTACCAGTCCAGACAGAATCATTTTTATTGTTCTTCCTTTCAAATATTGATTGAGCAAATACAGCTGGTAGGTATGAGATCTTTTTAGATACTATCTGTCCATCATTAGTGTTACTGGATTTATTCTTCGCAAAAGAAGCACTGATTCCTGCATAAATTTTGTTGCTGTATTTGTCATTTCCAAAGTCGAATATTTTGAAATTTAACGCAATTTCTGGTTGAATATTTAATTCAGATATCAATACACCAGTTGTGATTTCTATCCTTTTATCAGCTTTGTACTTTAGAAATGATGTTTGATACTCAAGATTTGTTTTCTCTTGTTGACAGTACATGTATTCCCTTGAAGATAGACTTGTAGGGATTTCATTTCTCAACGGGTTGATAGTTATTAGCTCTTTGTGTTTGATTTTTTCTAAAGCAACAACCTCTTTTTTGATTACAAATTGATCAGTAACTAATGTGCTATGAAATTGAGTTGGGGTAGGTGTGTTTTGATCAATATCATATATCGTATCCATGGTGATATGCGCAGCTACTAATAGAGAGATACTTGTTGCGCTGAGAAGGAACCAACTTAAAACTCTCTTGTTGATGTTTTCAAGCTTTTGATTAATACTGCTCCACATTCTTCTCTTTATATCAGAATGAATTGAAATTTCCTCAACAATAGTATTTGCCTTTTGACAAGCTCTGTCAATGAGGTTGACTGATTTTTTTACTTTATTGTTTGAATGAGCATTCATAGTTCAAATTGTTTATATCGCACCGATTCTAATTAAGGTCTTACTCAGAGAGGCACGTGCCTTACTCAACTGGGACTTAGAAGTGTTTTCACTTATACCTAGGTGTTTAGCAATGTCTTTGTGACAATAGCCCTCAATAACATACATATTGAAGACTGTTCGATAACCTTTAGGAAGTTTTTTAACTTCATTTAGAATCTCCTCTTCGAATATTGGGGAATCAATGCTCTCTCCTGAGCTAAGTTGTAATGTCCCTTCTAAATCAACTTTGAGCATTTTTCTTTTGCGTAGTTTCATTAGACTTTCATTGACTATGATCCTCTTGATCCAACCATTGAGGCTTCCTTTACCTCTGTATTCAAATGTGTCAATTTTGTTGAATATTTTGACAAACCCTTCTACAACGGTATCCTCAGCTTCCATCTCTTCTGATAGATAGCGTAGAGACACATGATACATCTTATCAGCATATTGCTGATAGAGCAGTTCTTGTGCTTGTGGATCAAATAATTGACACTGTTTGATTAGTTGCCCCTCGTCCAAAATAGGAGGTTTATTGTTCGTTTTATATAGTAATGCTTCCAATGCTGAAATAGTTGCTTTTATGAGTTATAAAAGCAATGTAATTCAGTAATTAAAACGAAACTGTTAACGAGGGGTTAAAAGATGTTAAGGCTTGTTAAAGCCTTAAACACTCATTCTAGAATAATATACAAATACCATGTAGGCAATAAACCCTAACAGATAGAGAGCACCTTCTGCTCTGTCTAGCTTGTACTTTTGCAAAGTGAACATGAAAAGGAATAACATTAATGTTCCAATCATAATGACGACCAAATCAATATTCAGATCAACGTCAAATTCAAGAGGGCCGTGAATAACTGCGGTAGAACCAAGTACGAGCAACAAGTTGAAAATGTTGGATCCAACTATATTTCCAACAGCCAAATCAGATTTTTTATGAAAAGCAGCTACAGCAGTAGTTGCTAGTTCAGGTAAAGAAGTACCTGCAGCTAGAATTGTAAGTCCTATTACTTTCTCGCTAATACCTGCTTGTGTTGCAATAGTAATTGCACTATCAACAATGAACTTACCTCCGAATACTAGACCTGCAATACCACCTAAAATCATGAGGGTAGTCTTTAGACTACTATACATTTCTATTTCTTCCATGTCACCTCCAAGATCTCCTGTTCTTTGCATGTTTTTGAAAACATAAAAAAGAAACCCTGCAAACATGACTAATAGGATAATGCCGTCTATAACGCTAGCATCATTGTTTTCACTACCAAAGAACATACTGTCATTTACTAAGACAAAGAGTACTACTGTAGCCAGTAAAGAGTAAGGTACTTCTTTCCAAAGTGCATTTTTCTCGACAGTCAATGGATAGATGACAGCTGATATTCCCAATATAAGGAACATGTTGAAAATGTTTGAGCCAATGATGTTACCAAACACTATACCATCATGTTCTCCTGCGCCAGAAATTATGTTAACAACAAGTTCTGGTGCCGATGTCCCCATAGCTACGACCGTAAGTCCAATAGCAAGATCAGAGACATTATATCTTTTGGCTAATGAGGATGCTCCATTTACTAGAAAGTCGGCACCTTTGATTAATAAGATGAATCCGACAATGAGCAACACATATTCTTCCATATGTAAGTATTTTGTGTTTGGTAGGTTGAAATTTTAGAATTGAAATATAAATATTTTTAGAAAACTTTCACCCATTATCGAGGATAATCGACTGTTTTTTACTTTCTAAAAAAGGAATAATATCTCAATATTGTAATAGTGCAAGTCAATCTATAATAAATTCTAAATACTTAAGATTGTATCCTCTTTTACCATCATAATTATATTAAATAATAATGATGGTAAAAGAGGGACTTGGGCTATACTCCAAGCTCCTTTTTGATTTGTTCTATTTTCTTGCCCAATTCAGATTTCTGATTCTCAAAATTTGAATTTGATTTTGAAGCTGACTTGACACTGAAGTAAAATTTGATTTTAGGTTCAGTTCCAGATGGTCTCAATGATATTTTTGAACCGTCTTCAGTCAAAAACTGCAAAACATTGGATTTTGGGAAGTTTATTGCAGTCTTTTCTCCGTTAGTCAAATTTGTAGATTCCGATGATTGATAATCAATCAAGGTGGTCACTTTTGATCCTGCTAGTTCTGATGGTGCATTATTTCTAGCATCACTCATCATCTTCTGAATTTCTTCTGCACCAGCTTTACCTTTCTTGGTCAGTGAGCTCAATGATTCTAAATACATCCCAAATTCAGCGTATATCTCCTCCAACAAATCAATCATAGATTTATTGTTGTCTTTAGCCCAAGCGGCTAATTCAGCGATCATTGCACAAGACGCAATTGCATCTTTGTCACGAACTGCATCACCAATTAAATAACCATAACTCTCTTCACCACCACCAATGAACTGTTCTTTACCTTCTAGTTCTCTGATCAAACCAGCGATAAACTTGAATCCAGTCAGTGTATCGTAGCTGGTAATTCCAAAATGTGTAGCGATGTCTTTTATTAACTCAGTAGTTACAACAGTCTTAACAATAAATTGATTGCCATCAAGCTTACCATTTTCCTTCCATTTAGTACATAGATAATAGATCAGTAATGCACCAGTTTGGTTGCCATTGAGCAATTCAAATTGACCAGCTCTATTTTTGATAGCAATACCTACACGATCCGCATCAGGGTCAGTAGCCATTACTAAATCAGCGTCAATGTCCTGTGCCTTTTTCAAGGCCATACTCATCGCTTCTTTTTCTTCTGGGTTAGGGTATACAACAGTTGGGAAGTTTCCATCTGGTTCTGCTTGTTCTTCAACGACATTGATATTGTTGAATCCCATTCTTTTTAAAATAGAAGGTACCAATGGCATTCCTGTGCCATGAATAGGGGAGAAAACGATAGATAAATCAGCTTGGTTTTTGATGCTCTCTGGAGAAAGGCTAAGTCCTTGTATCATGGCAAGGTATTTCTCGTCCATTTCAGTCCCTACTGATTCAATCAAGTCATTATTAGCTTCGAATTTCACATCTTCAAAACTAGAAATAGCTCTTACTTCATCAATTACATTAGTATCATGTGGTGCAATCATTTGAGCTCCATCTTCCCAGTAGGCTTTATAACCGTTATATTCTTTAGGGTTATGAGACGCCGTGAGTACTACACCGCTTTTACATCCAAGTTCTCTTACCGCAAATGATAATTGAGGAGTTGGTCTCAATGCGTCAAAAAGGAATACTTTGATTCCGTTGGCTGAAAAGATGCCAGCGACAGTTTTGGCGAAAAATGAACTGTTATTTCTAGAGTCATGTGCAATGGCAATAGAAATATCTTGATTGGTGAATTCTTTCTTGAGGTAATTAGCCAATCCTTGAGTAGCCACACCAACGGTGTACTTGTTCATTCTGTTGCTCCCAAGTCCCATAATTCCTCTGAGCCCACCAGTACCGAATTCTAATTCTTTGTAGAATGAATCAGTTAATTCAGTGTCTTCACCTGCATCAACCATTGCCTGAATGGCATCTTTATCTGATTGGTCAATACTACTATTCAACCATTTGTCTATTGATTCCTTGATATATGCTTCCATGTAAGTATAAGTTGACTTATTAAAATCCTATTTTTTGTTTTGCTCTTGCTAATACTAGACTTGAAATGGCACGGGCCTTCTCTTCACCTTCGATGAGCTTTGCTTCTAATTCCTCAAGGTTGTTGATGTAGTAATCGTAAACCTCTCTTTCCTTTTTGTATTTCTCTATTAGCAGGTTTAATAGTTCGGTTTTGGCATGGCCATAACCGAAGTTGCCTGCAATATATTTTTCTCTTAAAGCTTGAGTTTGTTCCTTAGATGCAACAATCTTGTATATCGCAAAGACATTACAAGTATCTGGGTCCTTAGGTGCCTCAAGTGGTAAACTATCAGTTACGATGGTATTGATGTTTTTCTTTAACTGTTTGTCAGTCTGGAAGATGTCAATGGTGTTGCCATAGCTCTTACTCATTTTTTGTCCATCCGTACCTGGGATAGTCATAATGCTTTGATCGATCTTGGCTGTAGGTAAGACAAAAGTTTCACCATAATTATGGTTAAAGCTACTGGCCATGTCTCTAGTCATCTCTATATGTTGCTGTTGATCCTTTCCTACGGGAATGATATCTGCGTCGTACATCAATATATCAGATGCCATCAAAACAGGATAAACAAACAAACCTGCGTTGACATCAGATAACTTGTCTGACTTGTCTTTGAACGAATGTGCATTGGCCAGCATAGGGAAAGGTGTCATGCAACTCAAATACCAGGTCAATTCACAAACTTCCGGAATTTTGGACTGACGATAGAATACTGTCTTATCTGTATCCAAGCCAAACGCCAACCAAGCAGCTGCCACTGAGTGGGTGTTTTTCTTTCTCAATTCAGGATCCTTGATAGTGGTCAAAGAGTGTAAATCTGCAATGAATAATAATGACTCTTGATTGTCTTGTTTTGATAATTCTATTGCTGGTAAAATTGCTCCTAGGATGTTGCCTAAATGTGGTTTTCCTGAGCTTTGAATTCCCGTTAATACTCTTGCCATCTATCTTATTTGAGCCTGCCGGTTGGGCAGTACTCTTTAACTTCTATCCATAATTAAATTCCGTTGTAAATTAAGACCATTAATTCTAATCATAAAACTAGCTAGGAAAAAATACCACCTTTTATGACAAACATTTTTTTACGTGTAGATTTGAACAAAATATAATATTAGATATGAGATTAGCTATTTATATAAGTGCTGCTATACTGGTTTTGAGTCAAGCGGTATTTGCTCAGGGGAAATTAGAATTAGTAGAGGAGACCCATGACTTTGGTACTATCAAAGAAGCCGATGGCCCTGCTATGAATGATTTCGAATTAATTAATTCAGGAGATCAGCCTTTAATAATTTCTCATGTCAAGGCATCCTGTGGATGTACTACACCTAGTTGGTCAAGGGAACCGATAGCGCCAGGGGAACGTGGTTATGTACAAGTGCAATATAATCCTAGAAATCGTCCTGGACCTTTTAGAAAAACATTAACGATTACAACTAATGGTACTCCTGCAGTTGTACGTGCCTATATAAAAGGTCAAGTGGAGCCAAGAGAGAAAACGATTGAAGAAAAGTTGCCGATCAAAATTGGCGCACTAAGAATGGCAAAACGCACCTATAACCTAGGTGTGACTACTAATGAGAGTGTGCTGATAGAAAGTTTGGATTTTTATAACGACAGTGCCGATACTATCAGAATTACAGAAAAAGTTAAAGGGCCTGATTTCATACAGTTAAAGTTCGATACTTTGGTTATAGCACCTAACAGCAGAGTGAATGCTAATTTGACTTATGATGCCAAACACAAGGATAATTTGGGTATGCAAAACCATGGAGTGGTGTTTTATACAGATGAAGCTGAGAATGCTGCGAAAAAGATAAATGTCATGATAACCTTGAAGGAGTATTTTCCTTCAATGACCACTGAGGAAGAAGAAAGTGCACCTAGGTTGATTATAGCTGATAGGTTAAAGAATGCTGGAAAGGTAGCACAGGGTGAAAAAATAGAAGTAGAGTATGTGTTGAGTAATTCGGGTAAGAAAAAGCTGAATATCCGAAAACTAGAGAGTAATTGTGCTTGTATGACGAGTTCTTTATCAGATACAGATATAAAACCTGGTAAATCAACAACTTTGAAAGTTGTTTTCGATACCACTAAGCGTAGAGGGACGCAAAACAAATCTGTTTCTATCTATAGTAATGATCCAAATGATCCCACGCAGGTGGTGACAATCAGAGCGTCGGTTACTCAATAATTAATAAGTCAAGAGTATATTAACTGAGCTAAAGCGTATAGTTTTGCGCAAAATTAAATTAAGTATGATGAGAGTAGTGTTTTTTGTTTTTATCGCAACATTATTAATTACCTCTTGTGGGGGAGAAGAGGGTTCTTTAGGAGATAAACTGTATGAAAGCAAAGATTATAAAAAGGCTATTTCGGCATATGACGAGTACCTTAAATTGCATCCTGAAAACATCAAATCTCTTTACAATAGAGGGCGCTGCTTTGAAGAGTTAAAGAACTATAATCAAGCCGTTAAGGATTTTTTGATGGTATTGGATATAGATGGGAATAATACAGCTGCATTGTTGAGTATGTCCAAACATCAATATAGATCAGGTAACTATGAGAAAGCAATCGGTTATGCTGAACATGCTGTAAAATTGAAAGATGATTTGGCCGAAGGACATTTTTGGTTAGGTAGAGCACATCATCATTTAGGAGATTTTCCTGCTGCCATATTAGCCTATAACAATGCGATTAATTTGGACAAGGAGTATGGTGAAGCATATTTGTACAGAGGAGCTGTCAAAGTTGCTGAGAATAAAAAAACAGCTGGTTGCAAAGATTTTCAAAAGGCCAAAGAGTTGAAAGTGCCTCAAGCTGAATCAGCCATCAAAAATGCCTGTAAATAATAAACTTAAGGAAAATATTCAATTCGAGATTACTAAATCGCGTATTGTTTTAGACATGCTCTTTTTGGGATTTATCTTCTAATTGGAAGACTCTCATTCGTTCAAAAAGATCCTCGACTATGGTCAATACTTCTTTACTTTTATTGGTATAGCTGTTCATGCCAGAAGATAATTCATCGGCAGAACTGGCAATCTCTTCGGTAGCTGATGCCGTCTGTTCAGCTATTATTACGATATTTCGTATGACATCTATAATGTTCTTGATGTCAACTCCTTGTGCCATTGCTGCATCTTCTATTTCTTTTGACAGTGAAAGTGTGTTTTCATAGGAATCTGAAATATGTTGAAATGCATCTAAAGTCCGTTCTGAAGCCTTCTCACTATCGTTGATTTTGGTGCTCATGTCTGAAACCAAACCAGCTGTTGAATGGGTGTTCTTTTGAACATTGGTGATCAAATATTCTATTTCTTTGGCAGACTTACTAGAGTCTTCTGCAAGCTTTCGTATTTCTTCAGCCACCACAGAGAATCCGCGCCCTGCATCTCCTGCCTGAGCAGCTTCTATTGCGGCATTGAGTGCTAGTAAGTTGGTTTGAGAAGCTATTTCTTTGATAAGTTTTATGACAGACGAAATTTCATTTGATCCAGTAGTCAGTTCGCTGATCGCATGATTGGTTTGATCAGAGAGTGTCAATATAGACTTCATAGAACTGTCTAAGTGTTTGATTTCGTTTATTCCGTTTTTTGTAATACTAACACCATCATTAGCAGATTCATTAATCGAATCTATACGGTTTTTGATTTGATCAGCAGAGGTTTTTAAACCTTCCAGTAGGCTGGAAGATTCATCAATTCTTACTTGTTGTACATTGGCTCCACTACTAATTTCCGAAATGGCATTTGCAATCTCTACACTGCTTTGATTGATCTCTTCTGCTGTATGCAGTGTTTCGTTGGAGGCAGCGCCAATAATTTTTATCTTATCGATTATTTCTCTTAAAAGACTTGATAAATCGTCCATACCTTTGTTGAGGTTGGAGGATAATACTTTGATATCTCCTTTTGCTTCATAGGTGTACCTAGGAGTTAGATCCCCTTCAGATAATTTTGAAACTATTTGATTGATTTGACTAAAAGGGGTGACCACTGATTCAAAAAGATGATTGATGGACAGTCCTAAATCTCTCCATTCTCCTTCCTTGCCATGTAGTTCAATCCTTGCTTGGAAATTTCCTGACTCGACTGCCTGTTTGATAACTTGATTGGTGTCCAATACCGCTCCTTGAAGGTTTTCTTTTTGAATGGTCAACTTAGTATTCTGAATCTGAATCTCTGTGGTTGCCTTTTTTACCTCTTGGTTCAATAGTCTTTTAGTTTCTTTGTATTGATTCTCTCTGAATCGATAGGCACTGAATGCAAGGATGAATACTGCCAATACAACTAAGCTTATAAACCACCATGTTTCGTACCAAGCAGGCAATATATTAATGCTTAATTCGGTAGGGTTTTCATTCCACAAACCATCATTATTGGAAGCTTTGACAAGGAATGTGTATTCTCCTGCATCGAGATTGGTATAACTAACTGGTTGATGATGTTCTAGATAATTCCATTCTTGATCAAAGCCTTCAAGTTTGTACTTGTATCTGTTTTTAGAAGAATGCGTGAGGTTCAATGCGATGAAATCAATTGAAAAAACGGATTGCTGGTCATTGAGAGTGATTTCATCCAAACGGCTTATGTGATTAGAGATGGGTGATTTTTTTGTCCCTATTTCAACTTCTTTGCCGAAGAGTTTAAATCCAGTAAAGACTACAGTTGGAGCTACCGGATTGTATTTGATCTGATCTTCTTGGAAATAGTTGAAGCCATTGGTTCCACCTAAAAAAACTTTACCATATTCATTGATGTAACTTGCATTCCTATTGAAACCATCTCCTTGTAGCCCATCTGCTTTGTCGAAATTGGTGACACTCAATCCATCTTTTTTGCTAAATGTCATGTAGGATGCTCCTTTATTAGTGGTCACCCAAAATCCATTATTGGAATCTTGAACTATGTCTTTGATGGCTTCACTAGAGAACCCATCTTGCTTACCGTATAGCTTGAAATCATTACTTGCTTCTTGATAAAGACAAAGCCCAGCAGAAGTTCCAACCCATATATTACTATTATGATCTTCTACGATGCAGAATATTAAATCCGATAGGAGAGAGGTACTGTCTTCATGATTACTTAGGTATTTTTCAATTTTGAAATCATCAGGGCTATTAAAGACAATTTTATTTAGACCTAACTCTGTACCTACCCACAGGTTGCCTTTAGAATCAGCAAGCATACTAGTAGTGAACACACTGGATAAAGATTTTGAATCATTTAATGTGACACCACTCAACCTCATGAAGTCACCAGATTTCTTATCAAATCGACTGATGCCGTCTTCAAATGTAGTAGCCCAGATATATCCATATTGATCTTCCACGATATCAAATACGTTGTTACTCCCAATTGTTTTGGAGTTGTTTGGATCAATAAGGTGCCGTTCAAAATCATTTGTTGCAGGTTGATATTTAGAAAGCCCACCTGCCCAAGCTCCTGTCCAAATGGTTCCTTGAGAATCTTTGAATATGGAGAGAACGGAATTACTAGGAAGGCTGTTCTTGTTATTAGGATCGTTCATGTGGTATTGGTATGAATTATCTAACTCATTCCAAATCATGATTCCACCACCATCAGTACCTACCCAATGTTTAGTTTGGCTTTCACTCATGAAGGCCATGACTGAATTATGTTTTAAACCTTTTTTTTCATCAGCTGATTGTCTTACATGTTCAAATTTTCTCCTGTAAGGGTCATATAAATTAATACCTTGATTAAATGTTCCGATCCATAATCGGCCACTTTTGTCTTCAAGCATTTCCCATATAGAATTGCTACTAATGGAGTATTCTTTTGATGCATCAAATGTGTATTTTCTGAAGTTTTGGTCTTGCTCAATGAATAGATTTAGACCTCCATTTTCAGTTCCCACCCAAATACGTCCCTTCTTATCTTCATATACTTTTCTCACTCTATTGTTTCCAAGTGAGTTGATGTCCTCACTTTCTGAGTAGTGATGTATTGTATATTGATTGTTATTTTGATAATCTAATTTGAAGAGGCCATCTCCACTTGTTGCAACCCAAATTCTTTTATTAGCATCAATACAGATGTGATAAATGTTATTAATAGCTATTTCTTCACCTTCAGGAGTTTTTGGTGTTGAAAAAGTACTGGTTTCACTGTTATATAGAATTAGGGCATCTGTAGAGCCTATGACCAACTGTCCATCAAAATTTATAGCTAAGGTTGAAATTGCTTTATTTCCATTGATATTATCCGGTAATTTGATTTGCTGGATAATTTGTCTGGAACTATCCATCATACAGAGGCCATTGTTAGTGCCAATCCATAAATTGTTTCGATGGTCTTCTATTATTGATAATACAATATTATCACTGAGTCCATCTTGGGATGACCACTTAGTGAAATTATCCTGTCCTTTATTATATAACGCCAAACCTCCTCCGTAAGTAGCTACCCATAATTGATTGTCATGGTCTACTAGTAGTTGATTGATTCTATTATTAGGTAAGCTATTGAGGTCATCACGATCCTTTTCGTAGGTTTTGAATGCCAGACCATCATATCGGTTGATTCCACTGAATGTCCCTACCCAGATAAACCCGTCATGATCTTGCACCATACTTACCACGCGATTGTGTGACAGTCCCTCGTTTAGATGTTGAAATTCTAATATAGGTTTAGAATTGTTGGTAGACTGAGCATAGTTAGCTTCTGATATAAGCGAGAAGATGGCTAAGACCAAGCATAATTTAAATCTGTAAATCATGATAGTGTAGTTTATATCCTTATGAATATATGTAATTACACTCGTATTGAGGATGATTAAATTTCATTATTTGGCTATTTGTTATATGTACCATTGGTTTTGCAACAAATACAATGGGTTTTTTACCCATGTCAAATTAGAGTCGGTTGGCATGAGGCTTGTTTGTGATGAATCAAATATTAAAAACTTAAATTTTAAAGAAATGAATATCGTATCAAACTTAGCAACAGAAAAAGCCATACATAACATTGTTCAATGGATAGGCGAAATAGATGAACGTGAAGATATATTGCCTCTCGGCAATAGAGAAGAAATGCTAGCACTATTAGAAAATGCAAAAGGCTTCATGCTTAATCAAGACGAAACCTTAGCAGCTCACCAAATGCTTATCAATTCTGTAGTAATGGCTTAAATGTAACGTTAGTTTTAACTATCAATTTTAGCATACTTATCTTTTGAATTCCCACATGTTGGACATTCATAGTTACCAGGTAAATCTGAAAAGCTGACGCTTGGCTCAATGTTGGCAACAGGATCTCCATATGTTTCATCATAGACCGTCATACAACTCTCACATTGGAATTGATCCGTGTTTGATGTAGTTGTAGTTTCGTTTTTCTTTGGTGCTATTACAGGTAGTTCTTCTAATTGCTCATAATACATATGAGATAGCTCTATCAATAAAGAAGGTAGAATTTCTTTGGTTACACCACTTACATAGGTGTTATACTCAGCCGAATTAGGGTTAAACTCTTTTGAGTACAAAATATTATACAAGTAATTATTGTCATTGCTTTTGCTTTCATCATACTCAATCACAACAGAGGTGAAGAGGTATAAATCATCGTTAGGTTTGATAGTGAAATTCAAACCAGTAGTGCAAATATCTTGTTGATCTAATACACGAACCAAATAGTTTTTCAATTCCAAACATTCTTCATTGAGCATTGGTAAATGCCAATTCAACTCCAATGATGAGTGACGTAAGTTCATGCCGTAGCTACCCATTAGCTTTTCCCAGCCCATCAAATCACGTGGATTAATACCCTTGACAATGAAGGATTTCCAAGGAGTCAAACTTATTTTACCCACATTGGTTTGCATACATTTTTTACAAAGGTCTTTTAATAAGTTAATATCAAATTCGTTGTTTCTCCAATAGAGTCCTAGCCAATAGTTACCACTTTGTTCTCGGTTTAACCCTTCGTAATAAGGAGAGTGGGATTCTGGGAATTGAAGATCTTCAAGTGGGTTTTGAGTGGATATTTTTAGTTGATCTATTGCTTCGAATAGTTCAGAAATACTTAAGTTCTCTTCATAGATGTTCATTTCACAGATGAGCTCTGCAACTTTATGTAAATCGTACCCATATATCAATTTAGAATATTTGACGGGTTTGTTTTCTTGGTTTTTAAACCTTAGATATAAATACCAGTAGTTATCTTCTTTTGCTGCTATGAAATTAATGTTGCCAGTGAATAAAGGGACAATACTCTGTATTGGATCCACAATATTTATTCTGTATTTGGGCTTAAAATTGATGCTATCCAAAATGTAATGATATACATGAGGAACAAGCCAAATACGGTTAGGCATCACGTCTAATGAAACATATGAACTCACAATGTTTTGATGAGTGAATTCATTTATTTCGTATGCCGTATCTATTGATTTGAAAGTCTGATCCAGGACTGCTAGGCTTTGTTCCTTAACAGGGAAAAGAATATCCTGCCTAGATCCAAAATGCACATAGTCTGTACCGAGCTTTTGGGCAGTTTGTAAAATTTTTAATAAGTCGCCAGGTGATAATATTCCTCCTTTAACGAATACTCTGACTAAATCCTGCTTTTTCATTCAAATCTCAATCTATTATCACTTCAAATCTATACTGGAATTTTGATATCTCCTGTTTATTCGAAGGATTAAAGTATTACTAATTATTGATACTGTAGCTTGGTTATAATCTTATTCAGTGACTACAACCTCTACTTTACTTTCTGATAATTGATGCAGTTTGATCATTTGAGATATCTCACCTTTACAACTACCACACCCCAATCCTGCTCCTGTAGCTTGACAGACATCTATTAAATTATCACATCCAGATTGGATGGCATTTTCTAGATTGCCAGTACCTACATTGTTGCATGAGCATACTAGTTTGCCAATCATAGGTTCGCCTGTATCTCCAGAGCGTAATAGCTCTTTTCGTTTATCAGATAACTCAACTTGATTCTCTATCAATTCTTTGAACTCTGCAAACTCTGATTTGTCACCCATTAGGATTGCTCCAATCAGCTTGTCTTCATGAATGATACACTTTTTATAGTACTTCAATGATTTGTCTATAAAAAGGATCTCTTCAAAATCCTTCATACTAGGAGGTGGGTCAGGCATGCCTATTGAACAGAGATCTAGATCTGGAAATTTCAGAATATTCATAGGGACAGTGCCATTGTATAAGGCTGTCAAATCTCCTGCAATGTGTCTTGCTGATATATCAGCCATGTCTTCGGCAGCAGCAGTAGTGCCATTCATAAACTGCCTGAACTCAGCTATCTCACCGATTGCGTAAACTGATGGGTCAGATGTTTGGAGATATTCATTTACTGTAATGCCTCTTCCACATTTAATTCCTATCTCTTTAGCTAATTCAGAGTTCGGTCTGGTTCCAATTGCAAATACAACAGCATTGCAATGCAAGGTCTTACCACTCTTGAGATCAGCTTCTACTGTTTTAGCTTTTTCATTTGATCGAATAGACTGCACTTCGTCATTGGTATAGACTTTGACGTCCATTTCTTCCATCAATTGTCGTAGCAATGTACTGGCCATGGTGTCCAATTGGCGTTCCATGAGTCGTGTTGAAAGTTGTACAATCGATACTTCCACATCGACTTCTCTCAAAGCAGATGCCAATTCTAATCCGAGTAGACCACCACCTACTATCAATACATGACCCTTGTTGTCTATGTATTTTTTCAAACCATCGGCACTGTTTCTATCACGCATAGTGAATAGACCAGGTAGATGCATCGGTACATTAGGGGGGACAAATGCCCTAGATCCCGTTCCTAATATCAATACATCATAGTCATGAGTCACACCATGTTGGTCCAAAACTGTTTTATTATCACGATCAACCTTGTCTATGCTGCAAGAAGTATGCAAATGCACATTGAGTTCTTCAAATTCACCGTATTTGAATTTGAGCAAATCTTCCCATTCTTTGTGTTCATTGACATACTCAGGTAATAGCACTCTGTTGTAGAAAGGATATTCTTCTTTTGAAAAAACGTGTACTTCATCTTCTTGATTGAGCGACCTATAAGTATTTATAAACCTATAAGCTGCTGCTCCTGCACCTACTATAACTATTTTTTGTTTTTCTTTTTCAAACTTCTTGACTTGAACCGCACTGTATTTGAATCCTGGTTGTTTGGATACAGGGTCAAAAGCTTTGTTGGTTAAATTGTTGGCCCTGCCAAAATTACTGTCCATGATTTTTCCCCAATGCATCGGAAGGAAAACTACACCTTGTCTTATTTTTTCTGTGACAGTTGCGTTGACTCTAACAGTACCTCGCTCGTTTTCAATTACAATTGTAGCCCCATTTTTGATCCCTCTATTGTTAGCGTCAACAGGATGTATTTCCAAATATGGTTTAGCGATATGCTTGTTAAGCTTGCTAACTTTTCCAGTTCTGGTCATGGTGTGCCATTGATCCCGCACACGACCAGTTGTCAATACCAACGGGTATTCTTCGGTTACAACGTCCTTTTCATTGACAGGAGAGCTTGCTAGTATTTGAGCTTTCCCGTTTGGCGTATAGAATTTTTTGTCTTCAAACAGTCTAGGTGTTCCTTTACTGTCTTCAGATGGAACAGGCCATTGCATCGATCCTTCATTTTTCAATCTATCATATGATAGACCTGAGATATCGATGTTCGTTCCTTTGGTTAATTGACAATGCTCTTGATAAATCTCTGATGGGTTCTTGAAATCGAAACCATCATACCCCATTTTCTTTGCAAATGATATGATGATATCATTGTCAGGCCAAGCTTCCCCAGGTGCATCTATTGCTTTTGGCAAGTAAGAGATACGTCTTTCCGAGTTGGTCATCGTACCTTCTTTTTCTAACCATCCAGCTGCTGGTAGTACTAGATCAGCATATTTGACGGTATCAGATTTAGACGAGATATCTTGAACGATTACGAATTTAGCTTTCTTCAAAGCCCGATCTACTAAGTCTGCATCAGGCATACTTACTGATGGATTTGTACAGATGATCCAGATGGCTTTTAGCGCTCCACTATCCAAAGCATCAAACATTTGAGTGGCTGTCAGTCCTGGTTTGTCAGGAACTGAATCAACTCCCCAGAAATCAGCAACTTCTTGTCTATGTTCTGCATTGCCTTGCTGACGATGCGCAGCTAGTAGTGAGGCCATACCGCCAACTTCTCTGCCACCCATGGCATTGGGCTGTCCAGTCAATGAGAAGGGGCCCGAACCAGGTTTGCCAATGTGACCTGTGATCAAGTTGATGTTGATCAGCGCTAAGTTATTACTAACACCTTCGGTACTTTGATTGAGACCCATGGTCCACATTGAGAGGTAACCTTTGGCATCTCCGATGTATGTGGCGGCTAATTCAATATCTTCTTTAGGAACGTCACAGATTGCAGCCGCTTCTTCCAAATTGGTTTTGAATACCAATTCTTTGTAAGCTTCATAACCATCCGTATGTCCATTGACAAAACTCATGTCTATGTTGCCTGTCTCAATCAAGACTCTCCCGATGGCATGCAATAGCGTGATGTCAGTACCAGGTCTCAATTGCAAGTGTAAATCTGCTAATGCGCAAGAATCTGTTACTCTTGGGTCAATTACTATGATTTTAGTATTGGGATTGGTCTCTTTTTGTTTTTCTATTCTTCTGAATAAGATAGGGTGCGCCCATGCTGGGTTAGCTCCCGAAATCAAAAAAGTATCTGCCAGTTCGATATCCGCATAAGAGATCGGGACAGAATCTTCACCCAAGGACTTGACATATCCCATGACCGCAGAACTCATACATAGTCGTGAGTTGGTGTCAATGTTGTTGGTGCCAATGTAGCCTTTGGTGAGTTTGTTGACCAAGTAATATTCTTCAGTCAAGCATTGTCCTGAAATGTAGAAACCTACAGAATCAGGACCATGTTTATCTATGAATGTTTTAAATACAGCGGCAGCTCTGTCAAGGGCCTTGTCCCAAGTTACTTGCTGCAAAGGATGGTTTTTGGACCACCTCATCATGGGGTGTAATAATCTATCAGATGTATCTTGGACTACATAGTTCAAGTTTCTTCCTTTAGAGCACAACATTCCTTTACTGACGGGGTGATCCTCAATACCCTCAAGTTCTATCTTACCTTTCTTGTCAATATTCACTTCAATACCACATCCAACCCCACAATATGAACATGTGGTTTTAGCTGTAGTATTACCTTTTATAAGAGTAGAACTCATCTGAATTAAATAAGTAGTTTTCAATATGAAAAGACAAGTGACTACAAGTAGTACTTGTCATGTAGCAAATATAATGATTAGCACGTATAAAGTAAGTATGAATACGTATTTATTTGTAATAAAATCTACGTAGTATTTATATGTTTTTAACATAAAAAAAGCTCATTTCCATATTAAAAATGAGCTTTATGTATCATGAAGGCTGTTTATGTAGTGATATACGGTTCAGCGTCAATTTTACGTAGTAGTTCTGTGATGTTACCCACGCCTAGTTTCTTCATAATGTTGAACCTGTGTGTTTCCACTGTTCTTACGCTCTTCGATAATGTGTCTGCTATTTCTTTATTGCTATTGCCTTTATAGACCAATTGCAAGATTTGCTTTTCACGTTTAGTGATATGGTAATCAACAATATTAGCAACAGTAATTGGGTGGTTGATTGTCGAAGATTGACCCTCTTTGATGTTCAAATATGAATTTACCAAAATATTAGAAATGTCTCCACTAAAGTACTTTTGACCATCTACAATAGTCTTTAGTGCTTTTGCGAATTCTTCTTTTGTCGTGTCTTTTAATAGATATCCAGAGGCACCACTTTCGATTGATTTGATGATGTATTCTTCATCATCATGCATCGACAGGATAAGTGCTTTGGTGTTAGGAGAATAATCCTTAAGCTTAGCAGTGGCTTCAATACCATTCATTATCGGCATTCTGATATCAGAAATCAAAATGTCGGGCTTAAATTCCCTTGATTTTTCTAATGCCTCCATACCATTTGATGCTTCAGCGATTACTTCTACGTCTCCGTTACTTTCTAGCAAAATACGAATACCGTTTCGTACGATGACGTGATCGTCTGCTAATATAACTTTGATTTTACTCATGGTGGATTATGTTAATGGTACTGTTATGATGATGACCGTTCCCTTACCTAATTCTGTTTCTACATCAAATTTAGCATTGATATAGGATGCACGTTCTTTCATATTGAAAATCCCATGACCAGAGGCTCCAAAATGCCCAGCGTTTTCTAATTTTTTTAATTCAAACCCAGCGCCATTATCAGTAATTTTTACAACTAATTTAGTTGGGTCATGTTCAAACGAGATGACGATGGTCTCAGCTTTCGCATATTTGATACCGTTGTTGACAGCTTCTTGAACTATTCGATAAAGATTCGTTTCTACATTACTGTCTAATCTGTTGATGTAGCCTGTGATGTTTTCAAAAGTTACATTTGTACTGGTAAGTGAGCTGACTTCCTGGCTAATCTTTTTCATTGCAGGTACAATTCCAAAGTCGACTAGACTACTAGGAGAGAGGTTGAAGGAAACTCTTCTTACTTCCTTGATGACACTCTTCATGATATGTTTAGTATCACTAATTCGCTGCCTCATATGAGGAGCACTAGATGGAGTGATACCTTCCAGGTTCAGTTTCAGTCCCGTAAGCATTTGTCCAATGCCGTCGTGTATTTCTTGCGCAATACGTTTTCTTTCCTCTTCTTGTCCTTCTAGGATGAGTGCGGATCGATATTGCTGTTCTTTTACTCTTTTGTCAATTAAATCCTTGTTGATTTCTCGGGAACGTTGTCTGGCCTCTTTGACTTCAGTAACGTCACGACCGATCAATAGGATGTTTTTCTCTTTAGGGTTGGCAGAAGGTACCGGTTGTAATACTAAATCTAACCATATGAAATCTCCATCTAGGTTTTCAATATTTATCTGACCATTCCATGATTTTCCTTCTGAAACTATTATATCAAGTTTGTCAACTATACCTTTTTCAGTACTGGATTCTTTGAGCCATTCAAAAATGTTGGTATCAAAATCACTCGATCCAATTCCCATGATGTCTTTGAAGTGATCATAGGTGACAATAGGGTTTCCTTTGGCATCCGACTTTACAAATACACTTGGTTCTTCTGAAATGTGATTGACTGCTTCCAGATCTTGGTACGATCTTCCAAGTTCATCATACAGCTTGGTCAATTGACCTGTCATGGCAATAGCGCGCTCTTCTGAAGAGATCAATTCCTTAAATGCCTTACGGACATTTTTATATCCAGGTAATAGTACAGTGAAAAATGAAATCAACATGGCCCCAAGTAGGATAACAGAAAAAGTGATTTGCTTTTCTTGAAAATCAGGCTCGTTGACATAATTACTGACAATGAACAGTCCTATAAATATAACTAGTGCACCAACAATGAGCGTAGTAAGCGTATTAGTACCTAATTGTTGTAATGGTTTAATCGTTCTCAATGAATTGCCTTCTGTTTTTTACTGGTTTATTATTGTGAAAATACGCAGGTTAGTCTGAAAAACCTACGTATACATACCCGTTTTCTACTTTGACGGGATAGGTAGCCAAATCACATTCGCTTCCATTCAAATTCTCACCACTTTTCAATGAGAAAGTCTTTTTATGAAAGGGACAAGCCACTTTTGGTTCTTCGTCCTGACTACCCAACATTCCTCTAGATAAAATCATCTGTTGTTTGTGTGGACATTGATTTTGACTCGCATACCATTCCTTTCTTCTAGTGAAGTTGAATATGGCAATTTGTAGTCCTTTATATTCGATAGTGGCGCCACCATTTTCTGGTATGTCACTAGTCTCTGCAGCTTTGAACCAAACTTTAACCTGTTCGGTTGTTACTGTTTTATATACTGTTACTTGCTCTGTCATTGTTTCTTAGTATAAATATTGTACTTATGCTCCCCACTCAACAGGTTTCTTTTGACCTCTCATGTCTTCAAATTTCATCGTAGGATCTGGTGCAGGAGAGTTGACGAAATGCGTAAATTTCTTTCTTAACTCCGGATTGTTGATCACTTCTTTCCACTCACACTTGTAAGTGTCCACCATGAAATCCATTTCTCTGTCGAGTTCCTCTGCGATTCCTAGTGAGTCATTGATTACTACATCTTTTAAGTACTCGATACCACCGTCCAACTTGTTTAACCAAGTGGCTGTTCTGTTCAAAGGTTCTGCAGTTCTGATATAGAACATCAAGAATCTATCTATGTATTTCAAACATGTTGCCGAATCAACATCGCCTACTAACAATTGCGCATGTTGTGGATTGGATCCACCGTTACCCGCTACATACAGATTCCACCCAATTTCGGTTGCGATAATACCGAAATCCTTACTTTGTGCTTCTGCACATTCTCTTCTACAACCGGATACACCACCTTTCAATTTGTGTGGAGATCTCAAGCCTCTGTATCTCTCTTCTACTTCGATAGAGAATGAAACCGAATCATGTAATCCGTATCTACACCATGTAGAACCGACACAACTTTTGACTGTTCTTAGTGATTTGCCATAAGCATGTCCACTTTCGAATCCTGCATTGATCAACTCTTCCCAGATGTCTGGCAATTGGTTGACAGTGGCTCCAAATAGATCAATTCTCTGTCCACCCGTGATTTTAGTGTATAGATCATATTTCTTAGCAACCTGACCAATGACGATCAATTTGTCCGGTGTGATTTCTCCACCTGGTATTCTAGGTACTACTGAGTAAGACCCACCTTTCTGAATATTAGCGAGGTACTTGTCGTTCGTATCTTGGATGGCATCTTTTCCTTTTGCAAGAATCATGTCGTTCCAAGTACTTGCCATGATATTACCTACCAATGGTCTACAAGTCTCACAACCATCACCAGAACCATGTGTATCCAATAATTCGTCGTAACTTTTGATCTTCTTTATCTTAACAATGTCAAGCAATTCTTGTCTCGAATAGTCAAAATGTTCACAGATCACATTCTTGACCGTCTTACCCATTTTGGCTAATTGCTCATTGAATATGTCTTTGACTATCGGGTTACAAGCGCCACAACCTGTTCCAGCTTTGGTACAAGTTTTAACTTCTTCTACAGTTTCAAAATTGTTGTCAATGACCGCTTGACAGATATCGCCTTTGGTCACGTTCTCACATGAACAGATTTGAGCTGTATCTGGTAGCTCCATGCCTAGTTCCTCTCCACCTCTAGATCCTAAGATCAAATCTTCAGGATTAGGAGGGAGCGCCATTCCGTTTAACGTTACTTGAAGTAACATATTGTAAGCCTCAGCTTCACCAACCAAAATACCTCCAAGCAATGTTTTACCATCTTCAGAGATGTTTATTCTTTTATATATACCTTCTAATTTGTCTTCAAAGACAATCGGTTTATGAGGTATGCCATCACAAAGTGCATCACCAAAACTTGCTACATCAACTCCAATAAGCTTCAACTTAGTAGACATATCATAGCTTTCAAATAATTTTTCGTCTATCGCACCCAATAGTTGGTCTACAACTACATCTGCCATTTCATAACCTGGAGCAACCAAGCCATAGATGAAGTTTTTGTGCAAGGCACATTCTCCAATTGCGTAAATTTCTGAATCATTTGTTTGTAAGAGGTCGTTTACCACGATACCACCTCTAGGTCCTACAGCCAGGCCACTTGCAGTAGCCAACTCGTCTCTTGGTTTGATACCAGCAGAGATGACGAGCATTTCAACATCTAGATTAGAATCATCAGCGAATTCCATTCCGCTCATGTTACCTTCTCCAGCAATATTTTTAGTGTTTTTATTTAAGTGCAATTTGATACCCAATGCTTCCATTTTGGATAGGAGTGCATTAGAACCTGCTTGATCTAATTGTCTTGGCATCAATCGTGGAGCAAACTCAATTACATGTGTCTCTTGATTCAAGTCCAACATGGCTTTGGCTGCCTCAAGTCCAAGTAATCCACCACCCATTACAGCGGCTTTCTTAGTTTTTTTACTATATGCAATAATAGCGTCAAGGTCTTCGATGGTTCTGTAAACGAACACACCTTCTTTTTCAGATCCTTTGATAGGTGGGACGAAAGCACTAGATCCAGTGGCAAGTATCAACTTGTCATAAGACTCTTCTCTTCCTTTATAAGAAACGACCTTCTTGTTGTCTCTGTCAATGTTGACAATCAATTCGCCTGAGATCAACTCTATGTCATTGTCTTCATACCATTGTCTAGGAGCCATCTCTAAATTCTCTACAGATGGGTTAGTAAAGTATTCACTCAAATGAACTCTGTCATATGCAGCATGTACTTCCTCACCAAATACGATGATTTCAAACTTGTCCTTGTCTGCCTTGGCTCTAAGTTTTTCACAAAACTTGTAACCAACCATTCCATTCCCTATTACTATTATTTTCTCCATGTCTCAATCAATAATTACGTAAAACTACGTATTAGTTTTTAATTGTCAGGCAATACTACGTAAAAATATGTAAAAACAATAGAAAAAACTACGTATTTTGTTCAGGCTAAAACATGTTGTTTGATAGGAAGTGCTTTTTTTAGCTCAAACAGTCTAATTTTGAATATGAATAAGCTGCAAGCGGTATTGAACTCCATAGATGAGGTGAATAAGAAAGACCCAAATATCGAATTATGGGAGGGTAAAGAGCATCCAAAGGAATTGATTTACAGCCAACGAATGTCTGAAATGTTAACTACGTATAATAGTGATCCTTCTGACGAACTTCAAATTGCGGCAAGAGGACAGCATATTATGAGGTGGCATATTGCGCGATCGTCCTACTCGATGGATAGACCAGGGTATTTGAAATGGAGAACCATGTTGAAATTGCATCATGGCGAAGTTTTGTCTGGAATCATGGGTGAACAAGGCTATGATGCCACTGCTATTGATAAAGTGGTGGGACTTGTTACGAAAAAGAAGTTGAAATCTGATTTGGAAACCAAAGAGCTAGAGGATGTAGTGTGTTTGGTTTTTCTGAAATATCACTTGGATGCCTTCATTACTAAGCATGAGGAAGCCAAGATTATAGATATTATTCAAAAGACTTGGGGTAAGATGACGAATAGAGGCCATGAATGGGCATTGAAACTTGATTTTCAACCGGAAAGCCAAAGGTTAGTTCAGGCGGCATTGTCTTAGATATATCTAATAGTGTATTGCACTTTACTTAGTTGATACTAAATCTGAAACTTTGATAATTGTTTGTGTTGGGTTAACTTCTGAAATTATTACCAAACCAATTATGAAATATGGATTTAAATAGACTGTATCATTCGATTGCCGATACGCTACACGAAACGCTACCAGGCGTGTTCGGAGCGATCGTTTTTTTTATTGTAGGGTGGCTGTTTTCCTTGCTTATACGCCGTATCGTACTGGGGTTGATGAGGAAAACAGAATGGGATGAAAGATTACTGGGTAACACCATAGTAGACACCAACAAGTTTATAGCGAATTTGGTGTACTACATTTTTATGGTCATTGTACTACTTATCGTTTTAGAGATGATAGGTGTTAGTTATGTGCTTGATCCAATACGCAACATGCTGGATGAATTCCTGTCCTATATAGGAAATATATTCGCCGGAGTGGTATTGACTTTCATAGGTTATATTCTAGCAAAGTTTGCCTCGAACCTTGTCAAGATGACGGGTAGCTTTATGGACAGACTGATGGATAGTCTAGGGTTTAAAGAGACAGACAAGCTGGTTTATTTTATTCAGCAACTGATATTCCTATTGGTATTCATTCCGTTTATAATTTTGGCATTGAATGCATTGGATTTGGAGGCAATCACGCAACCTGCCAACAATATCCTGCACAAACTGATGGACGCAGTGCCGCATATCATAGGAGCTGCATTGATCATCACAATCTTTTTCATTGGAGGTAAGTTTCTTACCTCTTTTCTCAATGATTTACTGGTTAATTTCGGTGCAGACGATTGGAGTAAAAAATTGAACATCTTCTTTATCAGCGATGAACAGTCATTTTCTAAAGTGATAGCCAATACTGTATTCTTCTTTATCATATTCTTTGGCGTCATATCAGGCGTTGAGATGTTAGGTTTTGATAAGTTGTCAGAAGTATTGCATACTGTTTTGAACCTATCTGGTAGCATCATGTTTGGACTCGTTGTGATGGTGGTAGGTAATTTCATTGCTTCATCTATACATAAATCTATGTCTAAGAAGGATGGTAGTCAGTTTGCAGCTAGTATTGTCAGAGTAGCGGTGATAGGATTGTTTTTCGCAATCGCTTTGCGTTCTATGGGTATTGCCAACAGTATCGTTGAGCTAGCTTTTGGTCTGACCTTAGGTGCCTTAGCAATCACGATAGCACTTGCCTATGGTTTGGGTGGGAGAGAAGCTGCTGGTGAGCATATGAAAGAGATTATTAAGAAGTTGAAAAAGTAATAACATCAATTGATTCATTAAAAGAGAGTTTGCGGCTAAGTGCTTTGCAAACTCTTTTTTTGTTCTTTAGGGGGTAATTGTTTTGTTGCTATTGTGCCAGTTTGCCTTTGTTGCTATTGTGCCAGTTTGCCTTTGTTGGTCTTGTGACCAATAAACTACCATTGGCAGTTAGGAGTATTGGGTATTCTAATCAAATCGTCCGATAATGGCCATATTAATCTTTTTTTGTTTTCTAATCGGACACTATTTAATATGTGAAAATATTACAAGTAGTTGATAGTAAGCGTTTTGTTGTTTATGGCACAGACTTGGTAACATCCTTTGTAGTCAAAAACTCAAAATAACAAAAACATGAAAGTATCAATCAAATTATTCGCCATTGCCCTAATCGCATCAGTTACTGTTAGTTCATCTTCTTTCGCTGCTACTAGCAAACCATTACCTTATATAGTAACGGAAACAGTAGACGAGACTGCCAAAGGGGACTGGATGCTATTGGCCAAAAAGTCCGAGTATTTAATGAACAAAAATTCGCATCTTTCTACTGCTAAAGAGTGGTTAGAGCAATCTATCGAAATCAAAGAAACTGCTTATAACTTAGAGTTGATGGGTGATTATTACCAAAGAAGTAACAACGAAAAAGAAGCCGTCGCTTATTACATCAGAGCGATAGAAGCGATGAAAGTGGACGATGCTCACGTGAATACGGAAGCCATCCAAACCAAAATAGTAAATGCAGAGAAGTAAGTGATATTTATTCTAAATCATACTTAACCAATAAAGAGACTGTCCCGAAAGGCAGTCTCTTTTTTGATGATGGGCCATCGTTGGCTAAACCCCAAAGTGCTCGAATCAGCTGTCACGACGATATATCTGCTTGCCTCTTGTCCAAATTTGCATTGTAGGACAGCTAAACTGTTTAATAACTAGATTTTAGTTCCAAATGCTCACTATTATTTTACTATGCGTTAATATTTTATAAGTGTGGATCAATAGATTATGCTTGAGCGTTATTACTAATTGACTCAGGATCATTACTATTTAACTCTGTAATATTAGGAATTGACTGTGCGGCATTAGAATATAACTGTGCGACACTGAAGTATGATTGGGGAGCACTGAAAAGTGTCTTAGGATCAATTATTTATGTCTTAGGGTCAATGTAAATGGATAATTAGTTAACTTTCTATTAAACCAACTCAACCTATCATGATGATATTGAATGTATCTAGAATGCTGACGATCCGTGGCGTTCAAAAACCTTACAACTATTTAAAAAATCTTGGCTTTAGTCACAAAGTCGTGCACCGCATGCTGTCCAACAAAGCTGGAGGTATCAAAATGTATCAATTGGAGAAGCTTTGTCTCTCGCTGCACTGTACACCAGATGATCTGATGACTTGGGAGGCAGGCAATGAATCGGTGATTGTGGATCACCCGATCATGAAGTTGGTACATGGGTCAGTAGATAGCCTCACAGTAGATCAGCTACGAAAACTCCCACTACATAAACTGGATCAGCTGAAGGAAGTGTTAATGGAAATGGAATAGGGGGCAAAGTGATAGAAGACTTTTGTAGGTCTTGTGACCAACAAACTGTCAAGGTGAGTATTCTAACACTGAACTCCTTCTATACGATCTACATAAACGAAAAATTAGAGCGTGAATAGGGCGCTCGTTTGTCCACGTTGTAGTCTACTCACATGAATTTAGTGAATACATTGGAATGAAATAAGCCCGAGCATCGCTGCGGGCTTATAAAGAATAGTTTGGATCTTGATGAGTTACTTACAAAGTCCTCTTATCTACAGTCACATAATCTATCCACATCATTGTTTTTGACATTACATTGTTACGATTGTTGTCAAATATGCCCCAATTGTCTCCTACATTGAGGTTGAGGATGATATTGTGTGGTCCGAAATTTTGCAGCTTCAAATTGCCATTGTCGTTGTTGGTATAAGTTGCTTTGGTTTGGCCGTCCAGTTTGATGGTCACAGTTACCCATCCATTTTCGTTTTTCCAGTACTCATCATACGTATGCCATCCTTCTGATACACCGTAGTGTCTTTCAGCCGTACTACCTAGTAGGTTTTGTCCTGAGGAGTGTCCGTAAAATAGATTACTGGCAAAATTGGAATGTCCACCGAATGAATAACCCTCGAAGATATCGATTTCACCTTGCACTGGCCAGCTGTTTTCTTGCACCGTCCAAAACGCAGGCCATACGCCATATGTACCGGAAAACCCCCTCCAATTGTCACCATCTTTGGCGATCAACTTGATGGATGAAGAGACACGGTACTCTTCATTCCAGCCAGGTTTGAAACTGTAATTGGATTTGACATGTCCAGATTGCCATATGTTGCCAGATTTAGTAGCGGTTAATACCAATACATTGCGATTGTCATAGCTGCTAATATGCGGGACACTTGCATCATAATGACAATAGTTTGAATTGTAATCAAAACGAGTGGTTTTGGACCAATTGTTAAAACTCCCGCTATTGCTGAAGTTATCTAGGAATGTGCGCTGCCATGACCCTGTAGCAGACGCTACGTTTTCTATTGCGACGTTAGGTGGAATCATTTCTTCTTCATCTGCACAAGAGGAAATCATGAACAGGAGTGCCGCTCCTCCGATCAACATTTTTAAATTTAGTAATTGCATTTTCATAATTGTAATCTGTTTAAGGTTTATAGTATTTGTTTTATTAAATAGTGAACAAATGTACCGTTACAGATTACTGAGGAGCTTTCACTATTGCCCAAAGAATTTGCACTATTGTCCAATATCACATTAAATGGATGATGGTTAGCGATAAATTACATTGAAGGACTTTGTCAGCAAGTCCCATCAATTAATCTCGAATGTATTCGGTAGGGGTCATGCCAAATGTGGATTTGAAGCACGAGGTGAAGTAGGGCAGTTGGTTGAATCCGACGGCAAAGGCGACCTCTGAGATATTCATTTTTTTTGCTTTCAATAATACACAAGATTCTTTCAAGCGGACATTGCGGATGTATATACTCACAGACTCTCCAGTAATGGCTTTTACCTTAGTATAGAGTCCCGTACGACTGATATTCATATCGCTGGCGAGTGTGTCAGGGCTGAGTTTCTCATCCACCAACCTACTTTCGATAATGTCGTTCAATTTCTGGATAAATTCCTGATCTAGCGTGTTGGTTGTGAAGGCCGCTGGATCTGAGGTGATATCTCTTTGATAGATCGATTTTAACATCGACCTGGTTTCTAGGATATTAAAAATACGAGCACGCAGTACGGCAGCATCAATAGGCTTTGTAAGATAGTCGTCCGCGCCATTTCCAAACCCTTCAATTTTTTTATCATTGGATCGCTCGGCAGTGAGCATGACAAAAGGTATATGACTTGTCTGTGGGTTTGATTTGACTTTTTCGCAGAGTTCTAGGCCATTGATGCCTGGCATGTTCATATCGCTGATGATCAAGTCTGGCATATGAGCCAACACTTTTGCTGCCCCGTTATTTCCATTGACCGCCTCCAATACTTGAAATTCTGGGAAGAGCGTCTGTTTGATATACCACCGAATATCATCGTCATCCTCTACGATCAGTATAGTGGTGAGCGACTCAGTGTTACTACCATCAGAATTGTTTTCCACAATGGATTGGCTTTTGGGAAATGTACCCGTTGAGTCAACCGGTTCTATGGAAGTGTTGCTGGCGGGTAATGTAAAAGAAAAACGAGCTCCTTTATCAATATTTTCCTTTACCGTTATTATTCCCCCATGTTTTTCTACGAACTCCTTGCATAGTATGAGTCCCAGTCCGTGATTGTGATCACGTTGTTTTTGAAGGGACTCTTCTATCAGGAATAATTTTGAAGGGTCTTCTAAACCCTGTCCTTCATCCTTTACATAGATCTCTATACTATTATCTACCAATTGGTAGCCCACTTCTATTTTTCCGTTGATAGGAGAGTATTTAATGGCATTAGAAAGCAGGTTCCTGAGTATCGTACTGAGCATATTTCTATCAGCGATAAAGCTCACCTCTTCGGGTGCATTGGCTTTCAGGGAGATCATTTTTTTTGCTGCATCATCATGAATGAGCTCGAAGTGATAGGCTACTAAGATTTTGAAAAACACTTTTTCTGGTTCGAAAACCAACTGATCCTGTTGGGATTTGGACCAGATCAATAGATTGTCTAACAATGAATAAATACTCGATGAAGAATCATGAAGTCGACGAATTAATTTTTTTCTTTGATCCTCGGTATACCTATCGTATTGGGTGTGGAGCAACTTGGTGAACCCAAGTAGAGAGGTGAAGGGGTTTCGGAGGTCATGGGCGATGATGGAAAAGAGTTTGTTTTTGATCGTCACCAGATCTTGCAATACTTTATTGTTCCTGTGTAGGTCATCACGTTGGTCCACGAGAATGGACGCTTGTTCGCGAATTTTCACCTCCTGTTTTTCTAGTTCCTTATTTTTTGATTGTAGAAAATGTGCTTGATCCTCTAGTAACACATGCTTTTCGCTTACTTCTTTCGTTCTCTCTTTTACCAACATTTGGAGTTGAAGCCGTTGCTGTCTTGACCAATACAGTCTAAATAAAAGAAATCCTACGATCACTCCAATACCAATTATAACGGCTAATATTCTAAACCAAATGGTCATCCAAAATGGCGGAATGATGTTGATAATTAAACTCGTCTCACCAAGGATATACCCCTGCAGTGACAAACTTCTTACCCGGAACAAATATTCCCCTGGGTTGAGATTGGTATAGTTCGCTATGCGTGATTTAGACGGAGGCGTCCAATCTTCATTGAACCCCTCCATCATGTAACTGTATTTGGTTTTGCCTTGAGGAAGGTAGTCCATGGATAGAAATTCTAATCCAATAATATTATGATCGTATGCAAGATTCAACTCTCTACAGAATGGCATGGCCTCTTGTAGGACGCCTTCGGTATCCTCAGGTTTTTGTTTTTTATTGAATAGATAGAGGTCTGTAATGAGCAGTTTGGAAGATATATTACTTTCTTTTAAGCTATCGGGCCAGAAGGAGTTGAACCCCTCGGTTCCCCCAAAATACATTTTCCCAGCTTTTGTTTTTAGACAAGCACATTCGTGAAACTGCCCTTCTTGAGTGTTGTAACTGCCATCGAATCGTTGAATTTTTTTGGACTCAGGATCCAGTGAAATAATCTCATGGACCGAACTAATCCATAGTTGGTTGTGCTCATCTTCCAAGATGCATTTGACGTTGACTGGTACATTATATAGCACGGAGTAGTTTTCGAACACTTTTTTTTCTGGTAAAAATTTCTCGAGACTATTGCTGGTCCCCACCCATATGCCACCTTTAGAATCTTCGAATAGGCAATAAATCAGCGAGCTGGCCAGCATGCCTGGGGTGTTGCGCGCATAGTAGTTTTGCACTGTGTCGTCTGTATAACGTACTAGACCAGCGTGTGAAGCAACCCATATATCACCATTTGATGCTTGTAATAGGTCTGACCCCCATTGACCAAAATCAGGATGATATCCATGGGTTATTTCAGTTGGTGAAATGAATTGTTGATTTTTTAAATCATAAATAGTAACTCCTTCACCATGAGTCGCCATCCAAAGGTTCTCTTTTGAGTCTATCAATAGACTTTTTACATCAGGGCTTTTGAGTCCGAAATTGGATTTGCTGTTTTGATTGAAAACATTGACATGCTCACCAGTAGGTTCGATATAATCTACACCACCCTGCCAAGTGGCGAACCACTTGCCATGCTGAGCGTCTTCTATCATATCCAATATAATATTGCTTGATAGGCCGTTGGCAGTAGAATAGGCATCTACGAACTTATTTGGAGGGTTGAACTTTTTAACGCCTTCACCATCTGTACCAATCCATAGATTGCCATTATGATCTTCTAAAAACGAGGATACGGTGACCGGTCGTTGATTTTCGCCTGATACCTCTCCTGATAGGTGTTTTTCAAAGACATATTTTTCTGGATTGAAATAGCAAACTCCATCACCATGTGAGGCTACCCAGAGGTTGCCATTGAAGTCTTCAAGAATCCCTGTAATGCTCTCAGAGTTGAAATAGGACGAGATGTGATTTTGATACGTTTGAAATGTGCCAACATTCTTATCAAGCTTAAAAATACCCCCGTTGATTACCGCTGCCCATAGATTGCCTCGACTGTCGACTAGTATCTTCCAAACGGAACTGTTTTTCGGGCCAACAGTGTACTTAGAAACACGTTGCGTTTTTGGGTCTAAGGATAACACCCCCTCACGATCAGTGGCTATCCATAGCATTCCTATTTCATCCCCCACAATATCACGAATGAAAGTGTTTTGAAGTTCAGGTACCTCAATAGGAATCACTGAAAGCTGCTTCTTGGTTTGATCTACGAACCAAAGTCCATTGCTCGTGCCGATCCACACCGTTTTGTCATTGCTTTGAAATATGCTAGTGAATTCTAATACTGATTCATTGTCAACCTGTTCATGCCATAGCAAAGTATCTTTGTTATGAGGGATTTTTCCTAGGCCTTGTAGTGTGCCTACCCAAATGTTGTGTTCCTGGTCTTCATATAGATCATAGACGTCTGTCTGAGCTAATAATTCGAATCCTGGTTGCTTGTTGAGGGATTTGAAAGTTTCCTTTGTGGGGTCATAGATATTGATTCCTCCTTGAGAGTTACCTATCCATAAATCACCTGAGCTGTGCTGCATCAGTGAATATATAAAGCTTGAGGACAATTCGAGCCTGTAACTTTCGATCTGATGACCATTGTAAACATTGAGTCCATCGCGAGTTCCTATCCAAATATTGCCTTGGTTATCTTGGAGCATACACTGCACATAGTTGTTGGTCAATCCTTTTTTTAGATTGATCACATTTACATGTTGCGCGGGTAGGGCAAAGCCAAGTAATTGAATTAAACAGACGGTTATAGCTAGTCGCACTCAGGTTGAATTCTGATTATTCTTACAATCTATAAAATTCAGTATGAAATACAGGTAATTATTTTTTCGGGAATTTGATCCTTGAATCAAGATTTCTACACATTTCGTAGTTTTATGTGTTTTGTTAGGTGAGGACCGTATTTAGTAGGAGGCATGATCTCATCTACATTCATTTTGAGTAGGGTGTCAGCTTTGTACCGGATGCGTTTGGCATAGTTGTTCTCTGTCCTTTCTCCATTGATGTTAGCGAGCAGTTAGAGAAATCGTCTTTGATGTAAAACCGCATTTCCAAAATGCTACTTTATACTTCAGGAAAGTATATATAGGCGTAGTTCGAACTACGCTTAATAGGGTGATTGTATTTGCCATTATTAGGAAAAATCTTCAACTAAGATGTCTTCGATACAGAATGATAATCATCTCATAAATAGCTGTATTTCATATGCTTGTATTCAATTAACCCGTCCGAGTTGTCATTTGATTTAAGTATATTACTAATACACCAAATAATATGTAAAATGAAAAATAACCTAATCACCTGTTTGTTGATCGTATGCTGTTTCATACTGTCAAGCACAATTACCAAAGCCCAAGAGGCAAAAAAGTACGACAATCCGCAATGGAAGACAATTGTTTACATTGATTTTGAAGTAGGAAAACAAGGCAGAGCACAAGAAATCATCAAAGATTATTTTGTGAAAGCTGCTGACAAAGCTGGCACACCGAAACCAGAATATGTACTGAATATGAATTCTGGAGAATGGGACATGATACTCATTTGGAACATGGAAGATGGTATAGAATCAATGAATTGGGAAACCAGCCCAAATGGAGTGAAATGGCAAAAAGCCTTCAATGAAGTTTGTGGAGGTGAAGAGAAAGCCAAAGCCATAAGTAGTGAATACGACGCTGGAGTTGCTCGGGCTTATAGTGATGTGGGTAGAAAAAGGTAGTCTTTATAATTGCAATTCATCTCAACACTGTTGTGAAGGAGTGCTACCAAAAAAGATGGGGTTTGATAATGGAGTCATTGTCGAACCCTTTTTTATTAAACTTAAAACCTCTACTTCATCGAAAATAATCTTTTCATTCTAGATTTGGGTGTTTTAAGCAACCGAAAGAAAAAAATCATAACATCATTGATCTAGGAGGGTTGCT
This sequence comes from Reichenbachiella sp., assembly GCA_051531955.1. Taxonomy (GTDB): domain Bacteria; phylum Bacteroidota; class Bacteroidia; order Cytophagales; family Cyclobacteriaceae; genus Reichenbachiella. The sequence continues at coordinate 1,255 of JAOPTS010000036.1, read as the reverse complement.
TTTTTCGCTTGTTACATTGAATATAGTCGAAATATCTTCAGGTGAAGTTGACGTGTACTAGCAGCTTAATCAAGATAAGATTAAGAACAAATGAAATCAATGAACCATGAGCTAGATGTAGATCAAAATGAGCTTATTGGTGAGTTTTTTTGACAGGTATCCATTTTCTGACAAGTCATTTTAATTCCCCGACCCTTGGTCGAAGTAATTATCCATTCTACTCTCTTAAAGTTTAGATCCTGAAAATCAAAACTGAAATCCATTTCTGGTGAGATTCCTTTTAATTTGATTCCATCCGCTTTTCCTTCTTGATCAAGGATGAAGATGACAAATGCGTCTGCATTCAGTTTTTGATACTCCCATTTTATTGCGAATGAATTGGCCTTATAATATTGTAATTGTCCATTAAGTTTTGGTGATCTAGACGATTGAAACCAAAGTTGACTGTCTTTCTCAAATACCTCTACTTGCCCGAACCAATTGTCTTCATAGGTGCCTACAAAATTATCAACACTTATATGGTCATCATTCGATTGTTCTACTATTTCCCAAGTACTAGAGACTATACTATCAGCGAAGCTTGTAGTTAATTTTAGCCGTTCATGAATTTTATTAACCCAGTTATTATCCGGAATCTGAAGGTATTTATCAAGAATTGTTAGTCCAATAGGTTCAACTGGACTGTTCCCAACATCATCAGAAGTATTTATCAATACTACAATTCCTAGTTCTAAATCAGGAACCAATATTGTCATAGAGGCCATGCCTGGTAAAAGGCCACTGTGGTAGGCTATCATTTTTCCTTGAACATCTGTAAGCTCCCAACCTAAACCATACCCCGAAAAATGGGAATTATATGGTTTCGAAGGGTAGGAAATATGGGAATTATGAATTCTCCACATCTCCCGTTGTGTGTCTAATGTGAATAATTGATTTTCATTGTTGTTTCCATATTTTCCTTGATTGAGATGCACAAGCATCCATTTACACATGTCATCTGTAGTGGAAAAAATACCACCAGCAGCCCCGTTCGAAGTATGTTCAAAATGAGAAATGGATTTCAATTTTTTGTTTTTAATCAATGTTGGAGAGGCCATTTTACTGACGTCTTTTATTGAAGATAATGAACTAAAGGTATGGTTCATGCTCAGAGGTTTAAGGATGTTTTTCTGGACAAAATCCTCCCAGCTCTCACCTGTCACTCTAGAAATCAATTCCCCAGCTACTATATAACCTTAAATCCGCAGCTTGTTAA
>JAOPTS010000035.1:0-2209 GCA_051531955.1 Reichenbachiella sp. | reverse complement strand
ATATTATCACCATTAAAGTCCCAAGAGTAGGATGCAATATCTCCCTCATCTATAGCAGTGAAGGTATTGGTATTATCGATACAACGGGAGTCATCTATTGAGAAGGAGATGTTGGGAGCAGTGCTAGATGTTATCGTTACTGATTGAACATCTTCAGTGAAGGTACCATTGTCGTCAAATGCTCTTAGAGAGACTTGATAAATACCTTCTTGTTGATAAGTAATATTGGTAGGTGTCACTTCTGAAGAACCTCCTTCGTTTACCCCACAATCCAATGGGAAATCTATTCGGTACAGCGTACCATTGCTTTGAATTTGAAAAGCTTTCCAATATCCATGGTCGTATTTGAGTGTCATTCCAGCTGTTAGTCCAGTGGCTATACCAGTTTGTTCTTCTACCACTAAAGTAGGGTTAGCAAGGTCGTCACCTAGTTTTATACGATACAGTCCCTCAGATATTCCCTGCACATATCCAACATATTCTCCTATTTGATAAGTAAAATCAATTCCAAATGGTCCGTTTGGGACAGTTCCTATCGAGGAGATAGTAGGGTCAGAGAAGAGGTCGGCCCCAAAGCTCAAATGGTAAATATTTTTATTTTTTGTTCCTCCAGACAGGCCATACCAAAGACCGCATTCATTGTAGAGAGAAATATCTATCATTCCAGAATTAGAAATGGCAGCCGTAGTAATAATGTCGGTACTAGGGTCAGGCGTATTGGTTATACTATTTCCAAAGTTTATAATTGTGAAGTTATTGTTGGTATAACTAGGGATTACACCAACCCAATTACCATTATCGTTGGCTAATGCAAGATTGTCATCTGTAACAGTTCCAATACCAGAGATTACGGTAGTGATCATAGGGGATTCATTGGTTATTGCTGTCCCAAAGTCTAAACGAATAATTGTAGAAGAAGCCCCATTGTGAATAATGGCGTGCCAATTATCACCTTCTTGCACAATCTGTATAGGCGCTGCTTTGTCAAGGTTCCCAGATAAATCTGTTGTCCAGCCAATCACAGGGATACTATCTAACGAGATACCAAAATCCAAACGGTGCATAAAGTTAGCGCTTCGATCTAGCGCAAACCCATACCAGTTGGATCCGTCAAAAACAATTTCAATATCCCGTGTGTCCGAAGCTCCTGGGATAGAAAATATACTAGATTCTGAAGGAGTTTCGAAGAGTTCGCCACTACAGAAATCCCATAGGTAGCTGGAAGCATTGACCGAGTTATTGGTAAACTCGATACTTTCTTCCATACAGAATTCACTAGCAACAGAGAAGTCTGAGGTCGGGCATTGGGCAGGGTCAATGGTAATTGTTTGATTAGTCGTTTCAGCGCATCCTTGAGCAGTTGTTACTTGAAGAGAAACAATAAAACCTCCAGTAGTATTAAAAGTAAACGAAGGGTTTTGTTCGTTTGATTCACCGAGTCCATCAAAGTCCCATTGCCAAGATGTGATGGCGTCATCGTCAATGGTTAAGTCATTTCCAGTAAAATTAACTGGGATGTTAACAGTTGTTTCTCCGTAGGAGAAGGAGGTTTTAGGATCATCTGAGATGGTAATAGTTTGTGAGTATGGCGTGTTACAGGCTCCATCGGTCACTGTTAAAGTAACTTCATAATCACCAGCTGTAGCAAAAGTATAGGATGGGTTTTGATCTGAGGAAGAGCCAGTGCCATCCCCAAAGTCCCAACTCCAAGCGGTACCACTACTGGAGGCATCTGTAAAGTTGATAGTACTTCCTACTGTACAATTATTTAAGTAAGAAAAGTTGACCGAAGGCCCATCAGCAACAATAACATCTTCGGCATAGGGGTCAGAAGTGCAACCTGGAATAGTGGCAGTTAAACTAACAGAATTGGTTGCTGCAGTAGCAAAGGCATAAGTAGGGTTTTTGTCAGTAGAAACGTCACCATTGCCAAAGTCCCAAGCATAGGTAACCACATCCTCTATACCTGTTTCAGTACTTAGGTTAGAGAAAGTGATGTCCGCATTGCTACAAACCGAAGTAGGGGAGAAGTCAAAATCTGGTGTGTCCGGTGCATTATAGAGGATGATTTCTTGGGAGGTATTGTTTGTACATCCATCACTGTTTGCTACATTAAGAGAGACCGAATAAGTCCCAACCCCATCGGTACTAAAACTGTAATCAGCAACAGCGGTAGATGCATTCTCCATATTATCACCATTAAAGTCCC
>JAOPTS010000034.1:0-12701 GCA_051531955.1 Reichenbachiella sp. | reverse complement strand
AAAGTAATCCAGGCACCTACTTTTCTGATTATGTATACCCCTCTTATGACATCTACTTAGCGAGAATTGGGAAACAGGATCAGTTCACTAAACCCCAATCACAATTAATTAATGAAACGAAAGCCTATTATGCTAGCCTGAATATTGATCAACCATTAATGAAATTGGGGGAGGCGTCTATTATTGGTTTTCTAGGAGGAGACTCCTACCATGAACCGTATCAGAACTATTTGAAAGCCATGGTGAAAACCCAAGACTACAGTGTGTCCAGCTCTCCATTTGCTGCCTATGCCTTTTTCTGCACAAGGGATGGGCTATACGATCAATCTTTGGAGACGTACAAGGAATTATTCAAATTGAATGAAAAATGGATCAATGACTTGATTTTCACCTTCGGTGAAAAAGCATTTATTACTTATTTCAATAGCAAATTGAAGGATGGCTATAATGATTATCATTCATTGGTTCGCTTGCTAGTAGAAGCAAAAGACGAACGAAGTGCCGCTGCACTCGCACAAGCATATGACAATATATTGTTGACGAAATCAATCGCCTTTAAAAGCTCTCAGAAAAGGAAAAAAGCTTTTATGAAGCAGAACAGCCCAGAGATAGTTGCACTATACCAGACTTGGCTGGACAAAAAACAACAATTGTTGAGAGCATATCAAATGAAACAAGAGGCTGAACCTAAAGTTCAAGTCATGGATGTAGAAGAGCTGCAGAATGAAGTGCATCAAATAGAGAATGAGTTGGCCACCAACTCCAAAAACTATAAAGAACTCTTGACCATCGATCATCCTAAATGGCAGGAGGTACGGAATAATTTGAAAGAGGGTGAGGCTGCCGTAGAATTGATCCGGTTCAATTGGCGAGATCAGTTGTTCTATAGTGATTCGGCCTACTATGCCGCTTATGTAATTACCAAAGAAAGCAAATATCCTGAGGTGATTTACTTGCCTACTATGGCGAAAGATTTGGATGGCAAGTTCTATAACTATTATACCAACAGTGTCAAGTTGAAGTCTGATAATAGCAGCGCTTTTCAAGCCTATTGGGCACCCATTCAATCCCAACTACAAGGGGTCAAGAAAGTATATTTCTCTGCAGATGGAATTTATCACTTGATCAATTTGCCTACCTTAAAGAACCCTACTACTGATCAGTATTTGCTCGACGAAATTGATATTCAATACATAACAAGTACCTCAGATATCGGTTCATCCCATCAATCATCAGCTTCCAAAAATGCGGTACTAATGGGTAGACCAGCCTACGAAACAGGAGAGGCTGATAAGGAAAATGAAATACTCAAACCGGAGGAGACCAGATCGTTTATTCGTAATTTCAGAAACAACAGCGTGAGCGATTTGCCAGGAACAGAAGAAGAAGTATTGGCGATCGAACAAGTCATGCAACCGCAAGGCATGACGGTCACGACATATATAGGTGCATCTGCTACGGAAGAAGTTTTGTATGCACTTGAGCAGCCAGACATTCTTCATATTGCCACGCATGGCTATTGGTCAGCCTCCGAGGATGGCGCATCCCCAGGGTTTCGTATGTTCAATGCCATGATTAATTCGGGTCTGCTATTGGCCGGTGTAGTGGACTTCTATCAGTCAGACCTCATACCCAATACCCATGATGGGATCCTCACGGCATATGAAGCACAGAATTTAGATTTAGAAAATACAGACCTGGTGGTTTTATCTGCCTGTGAAACTGGTTTGGGACATTTTGATGCAGGGGAAGGCGTGTACGGACTACAGCGCGCATTCCGGTCGGCGGGAGCCAAAAGTGTGATCAACAGTTTGTGGAAAGTGGATGATGAAGCCACCAAGGATTTCATGATTGCTTTTTATTCGCACTACCTAGCAGGAGAAAGTAAGTTTGATGCCTTTTCAAATACGCAGAAAGAAATGAAATCGAAATACGTCGACCCTTACTTCTGGGGGGCTTTTGTTTTAGTGGGGGAATAGAGGGAGGTTCTAGACATTAGATTCTAGAATCAAGACGCTAGAAACAAGACAAAAAAGTTAACCTCCAATGATTCTAGACATTAGACCTGCCTATCGGCATTTAGATTCTAGACATTAGATTTTAGAACCAAGACAAAAAATGAATGCAACTTTCAGAACATTATTCATCTTTTGTTTCATTCGACATTGGATAGTTTAGCGTTAAAAAATGAAGGGATTGTAACGGTTAAAAAAGAAACATCACTATCGGAAAGGTTAGTGACTACTACTGCCACGATTGTTTCTTTTCAGTGAAAAGATCTTCATTTTAGCTAAAGAATCCACAGTCCTGCACGCCGCAGGCATGCTTGATTTTTCTTTGTTATTTTCTTCTTATCAAGAAAAAGAAAGTAAGAATCAATAAAGCTCAAGAACCTCCAACCCAAATGTTACCCTCCAAAGATTCTAGACATTGGACCTGCCTATCGGCAATTAGATTCTAGACATTAGATTCTAGAACCAAGACGCTAGAAACAAGACAAAAAAGTCTAAAATCTAGGGTCTATAAATCTAACATCTACCCCAGTTATTCCTTCTTCAAAGCAAACAGGGCAATGAAAAGACTGATCACCACCAGGCCACCAGCGACAAAGAATGAAGCACCTGGGAAATATACGTCCAAAGGGTTATCAGAGGTGCCCAAAAAGAAAGCAGCCGTCATCATTGGCGGCCCCACAATAGCCGTCAGACTAATCAAACTAGTAAGTCCCCCCTGCAATTCGCCTTGTTCATTGCTCGGTACCTTGTTAGACATGATACTTTGCAAGCCCGGGACGATCAAACCACCTAATGAGAACGGAACAATAATCGCATAGACCATCCATTCTTCATTGGCAAAAGACAGCATATAATACCCTGTGATACTAAAAAAGAAACCGATGAAGATGGACTTCTTTTGACCGAATATCCGAATCGCATGTTTGATTATTCCCCCTTGCACGATGGTAATCATCAACCCAACAAAAGCCAAAGACCAGCCGATCTGCTTTGGGGTCCACTGGAACAATTCTATCGTATAATAAGTCCAAATACTCTGAGTAGAATGGCCTGCCAAATACATAAAGACAAAGGGGATGACAATCCAACCCACGCCTTTATACTTTTTGAAATTCTTGAATACCGCCAATGGATTGGCTCGTTTGATATTGAAGTTTCTCCTGTTCTCCTTTGACAAAGATTCAGGTAAAATAAACGTACCATATAACCCACCAACTAAAGACAATCCAGCAGCGGCCATGAACGGCACTCTGGTCCCATATTCTCCTAACAACCCTCCGATCATCGGTCCGATGATGAAGCCAAGTCCGAAGGCCGCACCGATCATTCCGAAATTTTGTGCTTTCTTCTCAGGGGTAGAAATATCTGCGATATAAGCAGAGGCTGTGGTGGTACTCGCTCCCGTGATACCTGTCAACGCCCTTGCGATGAACAACCAAGCAATATCCGGGGCATACACCAACGCCATGTAATTGAGCCCCATACCGAATAGACTAATCAACAAAATGGGCTTTCGACCGTACTGATCACTCAGGCCTCCGAGGATAGGAGAAAACAAGAATTGCATGATGGCATAGGAAAACATCAGCCAACCGCCATAGACAGAGGCTGCACTATTGCCCTCCCCTGTCAGGTCCATGATCAGGTTGGGAATAACCGGAACAATAATCCCTAGACCAATCACATCGATCAACATCACAAAAAAGATGAACCCGACTGTTGCTTTATTGTCCTTGCTGCTGCCCATAGGCTGCAAGGTTAGAAAATGGTAAGCGTACTCGAAACGAATACAAGGTTTATTTTATCCATTCAGCCAATTGTTATGGGCGCTAGATGATACTAAACTTTCTTACACGTGGGTTCTTATAACAGATCAATTCAACTTTACCTTCAGGAGTTTTCACTTTATAACTTATGATCTTAATAAGAATAATTCGTCCAGGCCGACAAATTTTCGTAAAGCGTACTAGGTTCGATTCACCACTTACCCGGTAACTCTTAATCGCCAAACCCTCTTTCGAGATAATGTTCACTCGGTAGTCCTCCACTTTGAACTTATAACCTTCCTCATCTTTAGCACCGAGTACCAAATCTTGAGTAGGGAGAGAAATGCCTACCTCATAGTCAACCAGCTCCTGATTGTTCCAAACCTCAAATTTTGGATTAGGGATTTGCGCAAAACCTATCTGGCACACCCACATCAAATAACATAATAATATCCCCTTCATCCTCTCATTGTTAAATTGAATCCATAATTTATAATTAATTGACAGAGCAACTAGGCGCTTTCGCTGGACTGCTAATTCATCCCTATAGATAACATTCACTGGTGTCATGAATATTCAAGCACCCTTCTTAGCCAGAGGATTACTATCTCTCATTCGCTATCCAAAGGGCAAACCATAGACGGATTTTGGAAGGTGACCATGATCAACAATGACAGCTTTCAAAAAGGCTTGGTCTACACCGTTTCCTTTGCAGGGGAACAACACATGATGAAGGCTCAAAATGATACCCGTTCGGTTTTGACCTATCAAATCATTTTTGAATCTCCCGAATAACTATTGCACCATACAATAAAACTATTGAGCTAAGCAATACAATTATTGTACAATAGAATAAAACATTCAATCTATGTAATAAGGCTATCAAGCAATCCGAAATCACTATTACACAATGAATAGAAATAGCCCATCAATTGAAATAAACATCTAAGCATTGAATAATTACTATTGAGCAATGGAAGATTAGTATCAAGCCAATCAATAATGCTAATCAACAATGAAAGAAAACATCCCTACTATACAACCAGACTATGTATCTATCCAAGAAGACTATTGTACTATGAAACAAATTGGCTGATCTATTGAAATAAACCTTTAGGCAAGGAAAAGTTTCTATTGCCTTATAGAAGATTAGTACGGAATTATTAAATTGGTCTAATCATTCATAACCAACCCAACATGTTGAAACTAAACATTGCCAACCTGGCGCACCTACGTGGAATCAAAAAAGTCTATAGCTACTTGATGAAACTCGGTCTAAGCCACAGTATCTCACAACGTCTCTCTACAGGATCAGTCAAAAGTATCCGCTTCGACCATCTCGAAAAGCTCTGTTTGATACTGCAATGCACACCCAATGACCTGCTAGAGTGGAACAACGATTCGACATCCATCAACACACACCACCCCATGAAAGCACTCGTCCGTGACCCCAAAAGCTTGGCGCATTTGGATAAGATCAAAAGTATGTCCCTCGACAAACTAGCCCGCCTCAATGATTTGATAGCGGATTTGGAATAAGCCAACTTTCATTGCGGACGGCTTTTCACTACTTGGTATCCGAAACAATAAATTTTTTCAACCGCTCCAGGACATAGCTTGGAGTTATGCAGATAAATAATTAGAACAATATGAAAACACCAACTTGGGCTATCGTTGTAGGAATATTTTTAATGCTTTTTGGAGGTTGCAGTATAACCAAAAACATTCAGGCTATAAACTTGCCGAATATCATTGCTATGCAAAATGAAATGATGGAAATAATGACCGATCCATCTACCAACGCAACAATTGACAGCTTATCTAATTCGAATGAAGATTTGGAAACATTCCAGGGAATAGCGGAAGGGATGCAACAGATGTTTACTATGTCTGAATTTACAAAAACGTGGACTGTTCGGTTTGGATATTTGGGCCTAATTATTACAACAATTTATATATTTTCAGGGGTTTTTTTAATGGTTAAAAAACCATTTTCAATCAAATTAGCATACGTTGCACTAGTCCTCAATATCGTATTTAGTGGGGTTCAGTCTGTGGTATTAGCTACAGATTCTTCTGGTGGTCTAATGGCTATGGCGGCAGGTTTTGGGAATGTTTTTGGGATAATTTTGGATCTAATATTACTAGTTGTAATTATCTCAATGGATAAAACAGCCTATAACTTTCAGAACGGAATAAGAGTATAACATTTGTGCTGTGATCTTTGGGTACTCCTGGACAATAGATTGACCGTACCTAGAAGACTTTCTAAAATTGAATCTTGGCTATTTAGGATCCGAAACGTTACCTTCACCAAAAACGCTCAATATGTATAGTGGCGATATGTGCAACATGAAATCAATATTTATATTTAGTATAATTTTCTTCTTAACCCTATTAGCAACCCAAGCTCAACTCAATGACAAAGTTGTTTTTTTTGATGATAATTGGAATGAATGCCCACAAGAAAAAGCTAGTTATTATGGAATTACAGAAGATTATCATCTTAATAAAACATCATATAAGGCCATCGATTATTTCATTTCAGGAGCAATTCAAAAGACAGGAAATTATTCTGATGCAGAAAGAGAAATAAAAAATGGTCATTTCGAATGGTATTATGAAAATGGTCAATTAAAAGAGAAAGGTCAATATTCGAAAAATATGAAAACTGGACCATGGGATGGTTATTACAAAAATGGGCAACAAAAAGAAAAAGGAACTTACTACGAAGACACAAAGAAGGGCTATTGGTGGACTTGGTATGAAAATGGTCAAAAAAAAGAAGAAAGAGAAGTAGTAGGTCAAAATAATTATCATGTCCAATCAAGAAATAAGGTGATGAGTCACTGGGATAGTTTAGGAAATCAATTAGTTGTGAAAGGAAATGGTCTTGCAACCTATTATCACAAAGATACTTTAAGCATATCATCCTCTGGGTCCTTCAAAAAAGGCTTTAAAATTGGTGTCTGGAAAGGATACTCAAAGGATAATAGGCTTAAATATGAAGAAATTTACAAAAAAAATAAAGTTACAGGATCAAGTTGGAATAAAGATGGTATAGAGTTTAAGTACGAACAATTGGTGGAGCAACCAGAGCCTTTCGGAGGAATACGCCTTTTTTATACCTATCTCAGTCTCGACATGAGATACCCAAACGAGGCAAAAAACAATAAAATTGAAGGGATAGTACTTGTACAGTTTGAAGTCGACAAGTATGGTAAACTGATCAAAGTAAAAACCGTCAAGGGAATTGGAAGTGGTTGTAACAAAGAAGCTGAACGTGTTATAAAAAGCTCTCCAAAATGGAATCCTGGTAGACAAAGGGGGCAACCTGTTAAAGTTAAAATGTTTTTACCAATCACTTTCAGGCTATATTGATACTGTCTATTAGATCGACAGAAGTAAGGCATATTTGGACAGGTGCTTATAGGTATGGAGACTAAAAGTTCTCTACTTTCTGAAGATTTTCTCTAAGGAATCAAAAAGTGGTAGATCACTTCTCTGACTTGGCTATTTTGATTCCGAAACATTACCTTCACCAAAAACGCTCGATATGTATAGTGGCGTTATCATTTAGTACTTATTTGAACTACAACTCAAAGAAACGAATTCATTCATGATCAATAGCATCCGCATATTCACATTAGTTCTTTTGGGACTTTCTATTCAACAAATTGGCCATGCCCAGATCGACCAATCAGCTGTAGATGATTTTATCCGAAACACTTCTTTTCAGCAAAAAATACCACTAGAGGACGTAGAGGCAATCATAGGTCAAGCAGAATATCAGCCGGTAATCATCGAAAAAATGTCACGCCCAGCCGAAAAGTCTATGACCTGGGAGCGATACCGCAATATTTTCATGACACCCGAACGGATAACTGCTGGAGTAGATTTTTGGGAGAAGAATGAAGTAGTGCTCAACAAAGTGAGCGTTGACACTGGCGTATCTATAGAAGCTATAATTGGGATACTAGGAGTCGAGACCTATTTTGGTCAACGCATGGGGACCTACCGCGTGTTGGATGCTTTGTACACATTGGCGTTTGGGTACCCCAGGCGTTCTTCTTTTTTCAAATCAGAACTGGGCAAATATCTCGAGCTCTGCGAAAAAGAAGGCCTTGATCCTTTGACTATAAAAGGGTCATATGCTGGAGCGATGGGTTATGGACAATTCATGCCTAGTAGCTACCTTGCCTATGCCAAAAGTTATGACAGTGCATCCGGAGCTGACCTAATTCATGAAGAAGATGATGCCATCGCCAGCATTGCAAATTATCTCAAAGTGCACCGATGGAACGAAGGGGGTTTAGTGGCATTAAAGGCCATCAAAAGAGAAGATGCGGAAACCCTCTCCAAGCAAAAGGTGAAACCATCCAATACCATCTCTTTCTATTCACAAAAGGGATACGATCTGGTTGAGCCCGTAGAACCGGTCAACTCTTCTGAATTAGTCTCTCTTCAAGTTATGAAAATGGATGATGCTAGTCAGGAGTATTGGGTCACATTCAAAAACTTCTATGTCATCACCCGTTATAACCACAGTCCGCTCTATGCACTAGCCGTATTCCAAGTCGGAGAGGCTGTCAAGAATGCGAGAAAGACGGAATAGTAATCATATGAGTTGATGATTCAAAAAAAGGTCAAAAAATACATACGCTAACCGTTGCATATACCAGATCATTATGAAAACTAGGACCACTATTTTTATTATTTGCAGATGCGATATTTCATACACTTAGGATTCGACGGCAGCAACTACAGTGGTTGGCAGAGACAAGAGCAAACTCGAAACACAGTTCAAGAAGTTATAGAGCAAACACTCGCTCGACTCTTCAAGAAAGGAGTCAGTGCATACGGTTGCGGCCGTACCGATACGGGTGTTCACGCCAGTCAATACGTCATTCAAATCAATCTTGATGAAGCGCCTTCCTTCGATTTGAAATTTCGATTGAACAAAAACTTACCCGATGATATCGCAGTTTTTGAAATCATAGCGGTCAACGAAGATCAACATTGTCGGTATGATGCTGTGTCACGCACCTACGACTATTTCATTCTTTGGAAGAAAGACCCAGTGCTCATTCGTTACAGTTCCTTTTATGAGGATTTGACATTAGACTTCAACCTGATGAGAAAAGCGGCGGCTCTTATCCTTGAGGTCAGAGACTTTAAACCGCTGTGCAAGCAACCAGATTCCTACAATAATACGTTGTGTCAGGTCAGCAAATGTGACCTCTTCATCAATGAGGAACAGGGGAGAATGCGGTTCACTATCACCAGCGATCGATTTCTCAGAGGAATGATTAGAATTTGCGTTTTCTTTTTGTTGGAAGTAGGGAGTGGTAAAATGACTTTGGATGAGTTTAGAGAAATTTTGTATCAGGAAAAGGAATCTAAAGAGAAGGCGCCTGCGTACCCGAATGGCCTTTTTCTTAGCAGAGTAGAATACCCTTATTTGGAATTGAATGATTCAAATAATCTGATCCGGATGTTGAAGGTGGGGTTGGAGTAAAATAAGCCGGCACAAATTAGAATGATATCGGGTTTGATTTTCAAAGATTAATCTAGCAATAGAAGGATAAAAAAAGGCCATATCACAGTTGTGAAATGGCCTTTTCTATCATCAATTTGGGTTGATTACTATTATTTAATGAAGGAGTCCTAATACCCATCCATTCCGTACCCGAAAGGATAAAGCGGATTTTCAGAATCATAGGGCACGTCTTCTTTTTGCTTCAATACAGCTTCCCAAGAAGAAGGTAATTCAAAGGGTAACTTTGCGCTAGGCGCGTACTGACCAAAAAGGATCTCTACATAAGACTCATCATCCGTTCCGAAATCTGCCATCATGGCTTGAGTGGCGTCATTGATCTCCGTGATGATGGCCGGCCTTTCTAGAAGAATGGACACGATAGACGGCTTTTGATTTATTAAGCCCAGTATGTCAGCCCTTTCCTCGTCAGAAAAATACAATCTTCCTTGATGGAAAAACGATTCTAAAAAGTAGTCGTCTCTGACATCAAAAGGCGTTTGTAATCTCTTGAAGATCACATCCGCATCCGCTGGGTTATCGACTAGTTGACCATACTTATTAATTAATTCTGGGTGAAGCATTCCCTCTGCATAAACTTTCGTTCCTTTTTTGAGTGGGAGGATACCGTCGTTTTTCAGTAGAATAGTAGATTTTTTTTGAGCCTCTTTACCTTTTAAATTAAAGGCGTCATTACCTGCAATTCGATTGGCAGCTGCTACATCGACATACGGATTGTCGAAGAGGCCAAGAATGAATTTGTCACGCATGATTCTCTTTACAGAAATATCGATCCTCGCTTCGGACAGCTGACCTGAAGTGACAAGTTCTGAAATCAGTTCAGGAGAATTCTCACCACCGAATTGATCACATCCAGCATCAATCACTTTTTTGACTCGTTGACTAGGAGTGAGGTCTTCTACACCCCATGCCCTGGCCGCTCCGAATTTGCTATCATTGATGATAGCCCAATCCGTACATACCACGCCATTAAATCCAAGAGAATCTCTCAGTAGCTTGGTGATGATTGACTTGTTGAAAGCAAAAGCTACATTCTCATCCGTTTGTTCCATAGGGATACCATAGTAAGGCATGATCTGAGCCGTATTGGCTTTGAATGCTCCCTTGACAAATGGGATGACATGATAATCAAAATTGTTACCAGGGTATGCCTGTTCTTTGCCATATGGGAAATGAGGATCTTCTCCATCTGCCTGTGGACCTCCTCCTGAAAAGTGCTTAGTCATGCAGGCCACGCTATTGGCATCCAAAGAATCTCCTTGAAAACCTAAAACATAGGCATTGGTCATCATAGCGGATAATTCGGCATCCTCACCAAAAGTTCCATTCGTTCTTCCCCATCTCGGTTCTGTAGCCAAATCTGCCATAGGGTGAAGTGCAAGCTTGATCCCGACTGCATTATATTCTTGACGGGCGATATCTCCAAACTCTCTCACCAAGAGAGTGTCTCTTGTAGCTGCCAAACCTAGTGAGCTAGGCCAAGAAGAAAACGAGGGGGTATATACAGCCGCGCCAGGATTATTCTCTGTAACGTGACGAGGATCTGTGGCAATAGTGACAGGGATTCCAAGCCTAGTTCTTTCAGCCATATTTTGTATGGTATTGTTATAGGTAGCCAGGATGTCTGCAGAGTGGCTAGCCAAAATATTGAAACTGTTCATTTTTCTAACTGCTATCATATTAGAATTAGATGGGAATATCACAGACATCATGAGTGTCAACATACCCTCGTCTATAATTGGTTTTTCCATGGCACCACCTTCTGCAGTCATGCCTATCATGGCGATGAACATGGTACCGGTTTTTTCATCCAAGGTCATTTGTGCTACCAAATCATCCACTCGGTCATCTAGGGCAGCAGCAGAGTTTTCATAGGTATCTAACTTACCATTTTTGTTCAGATCTCTGAACTCAATTCCATTTTTCTCTAGCGTAGGAGCGGCAGTGCCTAGCAATGCCATGTTATTACTGGACTGAAAGGAAATACTGATGAATAACCCTGCCAAACCGAGTAGGGATAAGACGAGCAGTGCTAGTATTCCTAGTCCTGTGAATTTTAATATTTTCTTCATATTAATGCGTATTGTTTACACAATAATAAAGATAATTTATTTAATGTGTTATAAATACACAATAAATTCAATAGGTTTGAGTATGGGTTCATTTCAAGATGGTTTCGAAGAAAAAATAAAGGAATTCATTCCTGGTCAATCGATTGATTGTATCATTTTTGGATACCAAGACTTTGAACTAAAAGTGCTATTGTTGAAATGGAAGGATCTTGACCTTTGGTCATTGCCTGGTGGATTCATTTACCAAACCGAAGACATGAATCTAGCCGCTAATCGAATTCTCAAAGAGAGGACCGGCCTAGTATCTGCATTCTTAAATCAGTTTTACACCTTTGGAGATGTCAATAGGAGAGGTGTGGTACATCAGGATATACGCATGGATATATTCGAATTCTCTGATAAAATAAAAGAGTGGTTCTCTAAACGTTTTATTACCACAGGCTATATCTCGTTGGTCAAGATAGCGGAAACGAACCCTGTGCCTGATGAGATGTCTGACCGATGTGAATGGGTCTCTATTAATAGCTTACCCAAATTATCCTATGATCATGCCGACATCATAAGGAAGGCCAAGCGACATTTGAGTACTCAGCTAAACTACTTGCCATTGGGTAAATCAGTGTTGAATAATAAGTTCACCATGCCAGATTTACATAAGTTGTATGAAGCCATCTTGGACCGTCCTTTGGATCGAGCCAATTTCCAAAAGAAAATGTTGAAACTAGGGATATTCATAAGGCATGAGAAACACCTCACTGGAGCAGCTAACAAAGCGCCGTATTTGTATTCTTTTGAGGAAAATAAATATGCTGAACTCATAGCGCAAGGGATAGGTTATGTTTAGAAAGAAATTCTATTTGATATACAATCAGTGCGTTGCTTATATTGTATGACACATTCTGATTGAAAAGGAAGAGTTCTACTTGATTAAATCTCTTTCGCTGATGTAGAAGATCGTAAGTGGTAAGCAATGAAGATAGAGAGGTTGTGATTGATAAATATCAATATATCTTGAAGAAACCTATCTGTTAATTTATCGTGATACAGTTTCATAATTTAACTCTATCAGAGATAAAATTCTATCATAATCATAAGTTGAAAAGTGTTCTCGATTGTAAGTATTTAGACTCGACCTGTGTTTGTACATAATTGGAATCATAAAAGTCCTTCCCGCATAATTTGGACTCCACTTTCCTTTTATTCCTATTATTGCTTCTAGAGTTTGCTGTGAAAATATTTCGTTCAGGTCATTAAACACATTGAAGTCAGTCATACTACCTACAGAATCAAT
>JAOPTS010000033.1:0-53447 GCA_051531955.1 Reichenbachiella sp. | reverse complement strand
GGAATAGTTTTTATTCTATGTATACTTTTTTTATTTGGTTGTAGTGGAGTTGAAGGTGAAGTGTCGCCAGATATTTCAGAAAGTTCATCAAGTGAAGCAGGTGAATCATCAACAGAGTCTTTTGGGGTTAATTCATCAGCATTGAGCTCTAACAATAGTACATCCTCAAATGATATATCATCAAATGATGAAACACAGAATAGCTCATCGAGTGTTCACGTTGAGAGTTCGGAAAATAGTTCAGGTGATTCAAGCTTTGAAGTATCGAGTGCAATAGTATCGTCTTCGTCTGTGCAAGAGCTCGTGTCTTCATCTTTAGTAGTTCCCGTTGGTACTGGGAAATTTTTCATGTACCCTGAAGCAGACACTGTTGAAATATCGATCAATCCAGCTGATATAGACTTTACGGCAAAACTGTCTGATGGTTCATATACTTTTCCTGCAGGCGAGGGAGACTATTATTTTGGATCAACAGAAATAGAGGCGTTAAATGTATGGGCCCGTGAACTGGCGGTGACTGCACCATTTGATGGCTATGCAGCAGGTAAAATACCATGGGTAAATGTGCAGAGTCATGAAAATATCGCAGAACGTGTATACGCTTTTATTACCCAAGAGCAGTTGGCTTACATTTATATTCTGGCGCTTTTTGGAAGTGACCCAATGTATTCTGGAGATGATTTTGAGGTGGGGAATGTTGATTCAGGATATGGTGTTTCAAATGGCAGTACTTTTGAAACGGGTTTACATTATACCTATGATTATCGGGATCCGAACCATGCAGATAGTTACTTGATGTTTACGATAATGAGTTTCCTGATGGAAGTAAAAAATAATGAAGAGAGTGATGCGCTCTATGTTGGAATAGCCCAAGGTGGATACGATGCACATGAGGGATTACAAAAAGTAGAAGAGATGGGGATGGCTGGCCAGAATCTTTCAGATCTTAATGTCTGTTATTTTGATGAAAGTAAAAAAGTGGTCTCTTCAGAAACAAATCCTCTGGAGGATGATTGGTGTAGGTCTGAGGTAAAAACAGAGGGGGCGGTGTTACAAGATCTTACGCAATATGACCTTGGGGGGAGCTTTCATGGTGCCGATATTCCTGGTCAAACTGCAGTTAATATTGCGGGACATAATTTTGGGGGTGGGTCTGCGTGTCCTGGATGTCACCTTTCTGGGCCTCAAGATGAATGTATGCCCACGTTTTATCCGGAGACAATTGGGTTTAACTTTTTTATTCCAGTTAATCCACCAGGACATATTCGTGCGTCTATTTATAGTGTTAAAGCATTGACCTTTTTTGGGGTGCGCCGGTACATTGATGGTCTGAGTGGAAGTAGCAGTTATACTGGAACGTGTGGAAGTCCTATTGGAGCTTCAGAAAACTTATTGGAAGATAAAGTACAGGTTGATATTGGTGGAGAGTCTTTGGTGTTGTATCATCACTCAATGACTTTTGTGGCCAGTCAGATGACGGGTGGTGATTTAAGTGACTGGTGGTCTGCAGGTCGAAAAACATGTCTGCTTGATAACTGTAATATTGAAGAGCCTCCGCAGCTTGTTGATGTTGGGAAGTGGTATGGCGCATTTACGCCAAACTCCTATCACAATGATATTTCTTCAACAGTGAGTACTATGATTCGTCGCATCGGTACCTTTAACTGGGGAGCAGGTGTTTGGTGGGGTGATGCTGAGCAGTACTTATTTATCATTTGGCTGGGAACAAGTATGCTTGAAAATGTGACACTCGACTATTTTATAATGGCAAACAGTTGTGAGAATGCGGGCGTTCAGTGCGGTATTTTAGATGGGGAAGATTGTTCGAGTTGCTATGAACACTCATTTAGAGGGCAGATTGATTTTCAAAACAGTTGTCCGGCTAATGGGAATGGAATTGAGAGTGTATATTCCAGAGTAAAAAACGACGATGTTGAAACCCTCTATGGTAAGTTGAAGACTGCAAGTAATAGAGTTGGACATGTGATGGATGGAATGTAGAAGGCTGGCAACCCCCTGTTTTCTTATTTGCTTCTATTTATCATCTCCCTTTGATAGAACTAATACTTTTAGAGAATGTATATAGAGGGATACTCCAAGAGCTATTGCCAGTAATAGAGCTTTGACCCAAATTGAGTAGCCAAAAAGTATAACAGAAAACATAATAAATATCCAGAGTGTCGTTATCGCTATGACTTTTGTTTTGAGAGTGACAGCTCGGTATTTCATATAATTACTGATAAGAGGGCCAAAATGTTTATGATGAGTGAGCCATTGATACATTGTATCAGAAGATCGCATAAAACATGCTGCCGATAGTAATAAAAAGGGTGTTGTGGGGAGCAAGGGTAACACTATCCCAAGAATGGCAAGAACAAGTGTTACACATCCTAGGGTAAAGAAAAGAGGTTTTGCTAGTTTCATACTGTAGTACTCAAATGTCTAAAATTAGATATAGAAATTTTGGGTGTTCATATACAATGGTTAAAATATAAACAGAGATATTCATTTAAAAGCCCCTAGTGTATTTTTCACTTTTAGTTTCTGTTTTCCCACTATATATTAATGGTAGCTATTACGTGATTGTTATCTACACAAATAACACACTGCTTATTAAAAGGGCTTCCGGGGAAAGGAATCATTAATGACTTTAAAAAGATATATACAGATATTTGGTTTTGGGATTTTGTTCATCTTTTGCATAAATGTATATGCTCAAAATGTTATTTCAGTTGGCTCGGGGAGTTACGCGTCTACACCACCAGACAACAAAGGACTGAACTCTTTTATAAATCAAAAAATTTATGTATCAGATACCAATAGCCGCCCGATACCAACGAATGATTGGTGGACAACACTTCTTTCAACGCAGTATTCGGGCAATTTATGGGTGTACCCCAATACGGTTCTAGTAAATTCAAATGGGTTTACGCTTTGGACTCCGAGTGGTTGGAATGATAGTGAATTTGAATCCCATCAGAATATGGGTCAAGATATAACTGTAGCGGCTCAAAATTTTAGCCCTGGTTCTGCAGTAGCGCAACATTGGGGAGACTGGAGTGTTGTGGCGAGGATTGCAGAGTCTGATAGTAAATATATGGATATGACGGTTCTTCATGGCTCACCTTTTATTTGGACAGAGGTTGAGGGGGTAGTGCCAAAGATAACAGCAACAGGAGCACAGTTTTATGATGATGATGAAAACACGATATCTTTTCCGGTAACAACTGATCACCTGGGTTTCACTAAAGATGGAAAAGAGTATGGTTTATTTTTCCCCAACAATACTAAGGTAGTAGAGTCAGGTTCAATTTTAACACTGGAGTTTTCGGGTGATGAAACATATTTTGTCATTGCGCACATGAATAGTGCAGGGGATCTCTCAGAGTTCTATACCTATGCGTATGCACTCCCGAAAAACACAACAGTGGAGTGGGATTATAATAGAGAGAAAAGTAAGATTAATGTTACCTATAGTGTTACTACTGAGAATCTTAAAGGGGAATCGAATACAGAGATACTTCAGGGCTTTTTGCCGCACCACTTCAAAAATAATTCTGATGCCCCCGTGTACGCACCCTATGAGTACAATGTGCCTCGTGGTTTATTAAAGACGGCAATTGGGGAGTCGTTTAGTTTTTCTTATCCCTTTAATGGAATTCTCCCTATGCTTCCTAATCCTGAAACGGATAATTCATTGGAGAATGCCTATGATTCTGAGATTATGTATGAAAAGCTCGATCAATATGCAACGGTTCCCTTTTTTAATTCAGATACCTATGGTGGCGGTAAAGATTTGCTCCGCCTTACAACCTATATGCAAATGGCAAAAGAGTTAGATCATCCCTCATACGATGAGTTAAAATCAAAATTAAAAGAACAGATAATTGATTGGTTAACCTATGAACCTGGTGAAAATGATTTCTTTTTTGCGTGGTACGATAATTGGCATGCGTTGGTAGGTTTCAATACTGGTTTTGGGTCAGAGAATTTTAATGATCACCATTTTCACTATGGTTATTTTGTGTATAGTGCCGCAGTACTTGGAATAGAAGATCCTGAGTTTCTCGAAGACTATAAAGATATGATTACATTGTTGGCGAAAGAGTATGCCAATTGGGATCGGAATGATGACGTTCTTCCATTCTTAAGAACCTTTGATCCTTGGCTGGGGCATTCTCATGCAAACGGGCCCGGTTTTCATGCCACCGGTAATGATCAAGAGTCAACTTCAGAGGCGATCCAATCGTGGAATGCACTCTATATGTTAGGAGTTGCTTTGAATGATGATGATATCGTTGATGCAGCGATTTTTGGGTACAATTATGAAACTCGTGCAATTCATGAATATTGGTATGACCGCGACGATGAGAATTTTCCCGATGGATTTAATTTTGAATCTGCCGGTATCCTCTGGCTCGATGGGCCGACCTATGCATTGTGGTTTGGAGGTCCTCATACGACTTTTTATAAGCACGCCATCCAGTGGATTCCTATTAGCCCTGCATCAAAATATTTTGTAGAAGATAGTGATCATGGCGAGGAGATGTTTCATTATGCGATGCGTCAATCAGGAGTTTCGTATTTGTCAGAAGTAGGGACAGAATGGGCAAATATCGGTTTACAATATTTACAGCTCTCTAATCCAGATACGGCTGCACAACTCTTTCAAGAGTATTGGGATGACGATCTTGCTGTAGTTACTGATCGGTTTACTGCAGGGATCACGTATTATTATATACATAGCAACCGAATGCTTGGAGAGGTTCAATGGGATCATTCAATAAATATTCCGACGAGTACCACTTTTTATAATGAAAAAAATGACACATGGTCTTATGTAGCCTATAATCCAGAAGACGAAGACAAGACTTGTTCGGTATATAAAGATGGATCTGTAATTGGTTCATTTACCGTTCCCCCAAAAACAATGAAGACAGTTCATGTGTTAGAAAAATATGATGGACAGAGTACTGGAAATTCGAGTTCAGAAAGTGATAATTTTGATTCAGAAAGTGATAGTATTGATTCAGGAAACGATAGTAGCGACTCTAAATCTTCAGAATCAATGGACCATCATTCGAGTAATTTTGATGGTGGGGCTGCACCGGGCTCAAGTGATCACTCGACAAGTGATATTGTTACTATGTCTCATTGGAATGTGAATATAGCACTTGAAGGAAATAGACTTAGTATTCAAAGTATTCGTGGTGCGGGGCCTATAGCGGTAACTCTGTATACAGTACAAGGGTCATTTGTAAAGGGGGCTTTAGGTAGCTCAGATAGCGAAATATTATTACAGCTTTCGGGGGTTTCTCCTGGAGCATATAGTGTGTTAGTAAGACAGGGAATGGAACAGAATATATCCGTAATTTCCTTACCGCGATAAAGGTTTGTATCGTGTTTTACTACTCGGGAATAAGAGATGAAATAAAATAGAGCGACGCTCATAGAACGCCACTCCATTGGTGATTGGGAATAATCACAGGGAATTAATTGATCTGAATTGTGGTACTTTTGATACTCACACTTTCACCAATTGATTCGCCTTGTTTGGCAGTGGCGAGGAGAGTATCAAGTTTTTCCATAGTAGATCTGAATGTATCATTATAGAGTTGGGCAAGGTCTGGTGGAATTGATTCGTCGCTAAACCCCATGTCTTCTTTTGCACGGGCAAATCCTTCGAGCATTGCTGCGCGCACTTCTTCAAGGTACTCAACATCATTCATGTCAGAAAAGTGCGACCGAAAAGAGAGTGCGAAATCAACGAGGCGTTGGCCAGTGTTTTCTGCATTCCAATAGGGGTCAACAATAGCAGGTTCTGTTCCTTCTTCTGTAGGATAGAGGATATGATCTTCTGCATAGGTTTCTGCAACTTCTTTGTCTTGTGCATCGTCACCAATTTTCATGAGTTCTTTGAGAAGGCTAAATCTAATTTCACGTTCTGTTTCAGTGAGCGTGGCGATGATAGGGTTTTGGGTGTTCTGCGCCTCGGCCGGAATTTCAGTAGTAGTTGACGGAGGAGCAACTTCTTCGTCAACCTGATATTGTGCAAGAGTTGTATTCCAACTCTCAGTATTGTTGGATGGCGCTTGAGTTGGATGCGCAGTGGTAGCGGGGGTGGAGAGCTCCAAACCAGATGTCTCGATTTTCATTGTTACCTCATAACAGTATTGAACCTACTGAATAAATCGGGGCGAAAAGTCGTTTTCTAAAATTTTTATTTCAAGGTTTTGAGAAAAAAATCCGAATAGTATATCAAATTTGGTTAACAATTCAAATGTTAACAATTACTTAAAATACTACTCAAACTCCCCCTTGAGCTTTTGTTTTAACTCTATTGGTTCACCATAAAAACCGAATTGATAACATCGTATGTATTGCGAAGTTGAATGACGTATGCACCAGGTTTTAGTGACTTGTGCCATTTGAGGTTATTACTTCTAGAAACCAAATGATCGGAAATTTTTTCACCCTGTATGGTAAAGAGCGTAACCGTATTCCATTTGTTGGGTAAATCCGATATGCCAAAAGAGTCCATGTGTGGTTGATTGGTAAGTGGAGATGTTGATTCTGAAGAAATGGATTGTGGTGCAGAAGTTTGTGGGCTCAATGACGAAGATTCCAATTGAGATGAACTTGAAAGGGTAGTGGTGGTAGAGCTTTCTGTTAATACCTCTGAAGAGTATGTGGATGATTCTGTATTAGATGATAGTGAAATAGCAGACGAGCTTATAGAAGTAACACTAGAACTCAAAGTGATTTCTTGCTCATATATTTTGACTTCATAGAGAGAAACCCAGCCATCTGGAATTACACCAGTACAGGTAATGCGTATATATCGTCCATTGGTATTCAGCATGTCTGATATTACGTCAGTGTCACTATTATTGGATCGATCAACTATGGTGGCGTAATCTGCTGATTCACTATCGCTTACCTCTATGGTATACTGGTATTGCCTATTTTCACCTGCGCCATACCATTTGATGCGTACTTCTCCGATGTCTTGAGCTTCTCCTAAATCAATGGCTAACCATTGTGGATACGTTCCATCTGATGCAGCCCAACGAGTTGTGTTAGAACCGTCAATTGACTTACCTGCCTCATTACCTACTTCTGCGGTGCTCGCTGTCGCACCAGTAGGAGATATTTGCAATGTGTCAATACCGTTAATATACCCCCAAGAAATACTGTCTCTTACTATAGATCCATTATCGGTTCCAACCACAGTTATCATGTTGTCTTTAAGGGGGATTGAAATATCACTCCAGGAGAATTTTTTATTTGTACTTGTTTTACTGCCTTGTGATTCACCATTTACAAATAGTTCAACGCTCGAACTATTTGAATAAACTTTAACGGGAACAGTAGCATTTTCTCTCATAGTAAAACGTCTACTGGTTATATATACAAAGGGATCTTCTGACCAGTGTGCTTTATAAAAGTAGAATGCATCTTTTTTAATTTTGCGATCATAGGTTATGAGCCCTTTGTCGTTGACGCCTGGCTGTGCACCCTCGTCACGGTTATCTACACCAAAATCAAAAAATGCCCATATAAGAGTACACCAAATAAAAGGTCGTTCAATCATGTCTTCGTAATAGGTCTCATGATAAAAGTTCTGATACTCCTCTGGGTGCCATTGTCCTCCGGGTTCTGGTTTGGCGGGGTCAATTTCATGATGATTAACATTTGATCCTACCCCATATTCACTGATGCCCATTTTTCCCGCGGGGTAATTAGTGTGGAATGTATCGGTCCATGGTCCAAAATCATGGGCAGAATTATAGTACCATCCAAAATATTTATTAAAGGCAAGGGACTCTGAATACCAGTTTACTGGGTCTGCATCGGGAGCCATTGTTGCAGAAGTGTTCATCCTACTCGGATCTTCTACCTTTGATAGGATTGCAAGTTGCTCAACTAATGCGTTAGGATTTGGTCCTTCCCTGAGAGTTACCTCGTTATAGATGCTCCAAAACAGAATAGAAGGGTGGTTATAGTTTTGTCGTATGAGCTCTTTGAGCTGTTGCTTGGTGTTGTCGTAAAAAGCAGTTGATTCGGTGATATGATTTACCAAAGGAACTTCAGCCCAAACCACATAGCCCAGTGAGTCTGTTTTGTTATAGGTGTATTGAGGATGTTGATAGTGTGCAAGGCGTAACATATTTGGGTCAATCTCATTAATAAACATAAAATTGGTATCAATATGTGCCTGAGTTAGACCGTTGCCTTGGTTCTTAAAGTCTTGATGAACATTAACTCCATAGAGTGCCATGTGTTGACCATTAAGATGAAAACCACTGTTTGCATCGATGTGATAAAAGCGAAAGCCAACAGGCTGTGTGACGGCATCAATAACAGTAGCGCCATCCAAAAGTTCTACTACAAGTTTATAGACATATGGATCTGCTTTTCCATTCCATAAATGTGGATTTGAAAGAGTCATAGAGTGTGTGAAATCTTTAGTACCATCAGAACTGATACTTGCTACTGCAGATTGCTCATCAACAACACTGTTATCCGTAGTATATAACGTGGCTTTTGCAGTTATATTTTTGGAACTTGCGGCGTAATTTGCTGTTTTAATAGTAATAGAAAGGTCAGCAGTAGTAGCTGATACATTTTCTTGCATTGCATAAACACCAGGCCCGCCGAAATCGAGAGGAGTGATTTGAGTTTGGTTGGTAACAAGTAAATGGACATCCCGATAGATACCTCCCCACATGGTAAAATCAGCGCTCAGTGGTGGCACGTCATTTCTCCAACTATTATCCACTTTAACTGCGATTGTAGCTGGGGTTCCGGGAGTAACATGATCAGTTATGCGATAAGTAAATCGGGCATACCCACCTTTGTGCTGCCCGATATGTGTTCCGTTGACATAGAGATCACTTACAATGTTTACCCCGTCAAATTGAATGAAGATCTCTTTGTTGGCTAACTCATTGGGAATAGTGTATGTTTTTCGATACCATCCCACGCCACGATAATAATTATCACCTCCATCATGACCGTCGAATTTATTCCAGCAATGAGGAATAATTTCATCATCCCAGTTTGAGTCGTCAAAATCAGTCGCCTCGGCGCCAGTCACATCATCTTTTATAAACTTCCAACTGTCATTTATGTTTATGAGTGTGCGATCAGATTCTGCAAAAAGTACGAGTGAAAAGAGCAGAATAGTGAGAAAGGTATTTGTAACGAGTGTGCCTTTCAAAATGTGCCTCCGACGGGGTATGTGTGTGTGAATTATTAATATATATCATACGGTTACCCGAGATAGGTAAAATATGAGTTAACGTACACAATTATATTAAAAAACGGTTTGGGCGTAAAATTTTGATAAGAGAATTTTGGAAGTTTTGCTCTGTTTACTCAATAAAAAGGCATTTATACACGATAAGACAGGTTATTAACCCTTAAAGTTTTTTCTGAGGAACGCATCAAGAGTATTATTGAATTTTTGTTTGTCTTTAGTGGAATAGGCATTGGGCCCACCAGTGTCGAGACCTTCTGTTCTCAATTCATCCATAAGGTTTCTCACGGCTAATCGTTGACCGATAGTTTCTGAATCTATAAACTGTCCACGGGGATCGAGCACATACCCGCCTTTTTTTATTACTCGGTCAGCCAAAGGTATGTCTGCAGTAATAACAAGATCCTTTGAATCCATAATTTCAACAATGTGATCATCTGCTTCATCTGCTCCTGCTGAAACGACGATACTCTTAATAGTTTCTGATGGAGGAGTGCGCATAAATTGATTTGCAACGAGGAGCAATTGAACGCTTAATCGTTCAGATGTTTTGTAGAGAAGATCTTTGACTGGGCGAGGACAAGCGTCAGCATCAATAATTATTTTCATATAAGGAATTTGTAAAGTAAGTATGCAGATATACATAGAAAAATTTCTTACTCTGGTAAATTGTTAGTAGCAAGTGTTTAGGTATTGATGTAAAACGACTCGTACGGAATTAAACAGAAAACTGCTATTTCTGCTAGGTGATTAAAAGAGGGGCAATTAATTAGGGTAATTGTTATTCTTTCAAATAATTGGGATGTATGGTGTTAGTAATAATGTAAAATTAACGCTAACTCTGTGAATGAAGTGGATTTCATTTTGATAAAGATGAATCCGATATATATTTATATACGGGCATTAATTTTAAACTTCGGGGGGAGTTGTATGATCAGATGGGCTTCTGTTCTATTGTTATTTCTTTTTATTGGATGTACTGAATCAATCAAGGTTGAGGATGATGATCAAGGTGGCATAAGATTTGGTGATGATTCTGTTTCGTCTTCACAGAGTTCCGATGAATCTGTTCTTTCTTCAGGAGTTGTCTCTTCTGATCTTTCGTCATCTGAGAGCAATGTTCTTTCTTCTAATAATTCTTCAGATAGCGATGCTGAATCAAATAACGACTCAAGCGAGAATGGTGATGGTGGCTCGTCTGTCGGACAAGGAGATGTGTCATCAGGTGGTGAATCGAGTTCATCTGAAGAGGCGATACCTTTTATTCCAGTTACTGTAACGGTTGGTGGTTTTACTGTAGAAGAGTATGAGATTGGTAAAGTGAAATTGACATTCACCCTTGAGGGTGTTTCTGAAAATGAGATAGATTTTATGCAGATTCGGTATAAAACTAAAACACCTAATGAGAGCGCTTTTGGTTCAGCACAATATGGTGCAGAAACGGTAACCAATTCTGGTACAATATATACTGCCTTACTAGATAGTCCAGGGAAAGGAATATTTTTTGGGTTAGAAACTATTGCCTTTATGGTATACACCCAGACGAAAGATGGACGAGGTCTAAGGTTTCCAGAAACAGCAATGGATGGAGATGTGAGTGGTTGGGAACAGTATGTTGTATCAGAGCAAAATGATAATGATTCTGATCTTCCTTGGGAAGTTGTTGATCAGCCTGAACGAGTGCGGATCACTAATAAATGTGACTATCCTCTCTGGGTTCAGTTCGGTGATAATGGGCAAGGAGTTCTCGAAAGTTTAAACGAACAAAATAAAAAACTTGATGTAGGAGATATCTTTGATATCAAAGTTCCTGATTCAGGTCTTTCATCAACGAGATTCTGGCCAAAGATGGGGTGCGATGAATCAGGGAATAATTGTGAAGTTGGGCAATCAACAGCCAATGATGACGGTTCAGAGCCGATTCATGGTATTACAGCTCCGATTGATTCTAAATTTGAAGCAACATTTGAAGCAGTAACCGAGACCCAAAACCAAACATGGTACAATGCAAGCCATGTTGATGGATATACCATACCTTATGTTATATTACCCAAAGGGCCGGATGTAAAATATGATATCGACTGTGTTGTAGTAAATGGCTCGCAGCTTGATGCGACTCAATGTCCTGCTCATGAAGATCTTAAATTTGATACATATACAGATGTTGATTTAAGAGCATTTTCAGGGGATGAAGTTATTGGCTGTTATTCGCCTTGTAAATACTTAAGCCATACTGAACAACTTGATGAATGGGAAGGAGCTACAGTCCACTATTGTTGCCCGACGCATCTCGATGCGGGGGGTAACCTTGTGGCTGGTATAACATCTGAAGGGTGTAACGATAAAGAACATCAGTATAGTATTTGGAAAACAGACTATTTGAAACACTTAAAAGAAGCGGCGCCTACAATTTATACCTTTGCCTATGATGATGCGGAATCGTTGTTTACTTGCCCAAATACCACAAAATTTGAAGTGGTGTTTTGCCCTGAGTCCGACCCATGGCAGCCAAATAAATTAAAGTCGATTAATCCGAATTTATAAAACGGCATTTTAAATTAAAGTCGCCTAAAATATCACAACATTTCTTGGGGACATTTCGGTCCCTTTCAATGATCAACCCGATTTCTCTTTGTTAAAGAGAGTCGGGGATATATATTACATGTAAATTTGACAATAACTACTCATGCGGGGGCACGTGCAATTTATTGGAATTCATTATATATGCTATGTACTATTTCTCATATTTATTTTGGGGTGTGGTGCCGCTCAAACAGAGTTAGTGCAGCCAGAAGACTCAAGTGATACAGGGCCGGTCGAAGAGAGTTCAGAAGAATCAGAGTTGAGCTCATCAAGTAGTTCCGTTTCAGAAAAAGAGAGTTCGGCTGAAAGCTCTGGAGATGAGAGCTCTACATCGAGTAGTTCTAATACTACATATAATCCCATTAGCTGTTCTCAGGTAGAGAGTAGTGAAGAGAGCAGTAATGAATCATCAAGTACTATTGGCGAAAAATACGATGTCGACTTCGGGCCTCAAGTAAAAATATTTGATCCATCAATGAGCATGTCAGATATAGAGAATCAAATAAATGAGATTCATACTCGCTTGGCAGCTGCTGAATTCAGTGATGAACGATGGGCCTATCTGTTTCAACCAGGAACCTATGATCTTGATGTAAATGTTGGATATTATCAACATGCTGCAGGTTTGGGGCTTCTACCTGGAGATGTGGTTATCAATGGGTCGGTACAATCAAAAACAACCGAAAATAGTGGCAACATAACGACTCAATTTTGGCGAATCGCAGAAAACTTTGAAATACATCCTGAAGGCGATGCTACGTGGGCAGTCTCCCAAGCAGCTCCGTATCGTAGAATGCATGTGTATGGTGGTTTAGAAATTGATATGGGGACTGGCTATGCAAGTGGTGGCTTTTTATCAAATAGTATTATTGAAGGAACTGTTTCGGCAATTCAACAACAACAGTGGTTTACGCGTAACTGTGATGTTGGTGGCTGGAGTGGGGTTAACTGGAATGTTGTGTGGGTTGGCGTTCCTGGTGCACAAGAGGGGTGGACAAATGCGCTTTCTGAAACTGCGATAGATGTTGCACCAGCGGTGCGAGAAAAACCGGTTCTCTATGTAGATGCTATAGGTAATTATAATGTATTTGTACCTGATGTACGATATGATGCCAGTGGAGCTTCGTGGAAAGAGGGTGTTCCTGAAGGACGTCATATTCCTATTAAATCATTTTATATTGCTGATCCAAAAGATGCAGCGAGTGATATTAATACAGCTTTGAATGAGGGAAAACACTTGGTGTTGACGCCAGGAATTTATAAGCTGGATGCGCCAATTAAAGTGGTACATGAAGGTACGGTTGTGTTAGGTCTTGGATTGCCATCGTTGGTTCCTCAGGGTGGCGACGCTGCATTAATCACCGCTGATGAAGATGGAATTGTAATTTCAGGTGTAGTGATTGATGGAGGCCCCATTAACTCACCTTCACTTATGGTTATTGGTGAAAATGGCTCCGCTGGATCACATGATGCAAATCCTATTTCTCTCAATGACATTTTCTGTCGTATTGGTGGCCAGTTTTCTGGGAGAGCCGATGTGTGTATTACCATTAATAGTAGCGATGTTCTTGCCGATCACTTTTGGTTATGGCGGGCCGATCATGGTAATGGAGCTAACTGGGATATTGGGTATAAAGGTGAGAACTATGGGTGGGATGAAAACCCCAGTAAACATGGATTGGTAGTAAATGGTGATAATGTGATTGTCTACGGCCTTTTTAATGAGCACTTTCAAGAGTATCAAACGCTCTGGAATGGTGAAAATGGTAAGACCTATTTTTATCAGTCAGAGATACCCTATGATCCACCAAATCAAGATGCATGGAAAAATGGAGATGCAGTTGGGTACCCAGCATATAAAGTTTCTGATGATGTTACATCTCACGAAGCCTATGGCATGGGGATGTATGCGTTTTTCTACAATCCGGTTCGAATGGCAAATGCAGTTGAAACACCTCGTTCATCAGGGATTCACGTAGAAGATATCGTAACAGTAACGTTTTCGGGTGCCGGTGGTGGTATGGAAAATGTGATTAATGATGAGGGTGGTCAAACTAATGATGGCGAACTCAATTACTACCCTGGCTATTTTGGTGAACAATAGCTCTAATACCTAAAAAGAGAGAATTACAAAAGCGTGAGTCTGAAAATACTTCACGAATAGTGTATTTGAATATATATTAATGTAAAATATACATAAAGATATTTTAAGGAGTAAAGTATGAGAAATAACCATTTGGTTATGGTCATTCTTTCAGTGAGTATTATGGTTGTAGTAGGGTGTAGTTCAAATAAACTGGGAACAAAACAATTAGAGAGTATCCAGCATACTGATGGTACCCTTGATCCGTTGTTAGGAAAGAATGTTTTTGTATTCGATGCATCAATGGATGTTAAAAACATCCAGATGAAACTCAACGAGATATCACGCCAACAAAAACATAATGAATTTGGTACAGAACGATATGCGATACTTTTTAAACCTGGTGAGTATAAATTAAGAGTTAATGTCGATTATTATATGCATGTAGCAGGACTGGGACGCTATCCTGGTGACGTGACGATTACGGGTGCTGTGCAATCAAAATCTCATACGGGAAAGGCCGGTGGAGGAAATAATATAACTCTAATGTTTTGGCGTGCCGTAGAGAATATTGCAGTAAAAACTCGTGGAACAAATTATTGGGCGGTTTCTCAGGCGGCACCATTTAGACGGATGCATATTCATGGTGATTTGAAAGTAGATCTTAATGGCTGGGGGAGCGGGGGCTATATCGCGAACTCAATTATTGATGGTACTGCAAATGCTTCTTCTCAACAACAATGGTTTACCCGCAATAGTGAGTGGCAACGATGGGAAGGGGGCAATTGGAATATGGTGTTTGTTGGAGTAAAAGGTGCCCCAACTGAACGCTGGGGTTCACGACCTTACACAGTAGTTGAACAAACACCTCGCATAAGAGAAAAACCTTTTTTACATATTAATGAAGTGGGAGAGTACAAACTCTTTGTTCCAGAAATTACTACACATGTAAGTGGTGTGAGTTGGAAAGAGAGGAATGAGAAAGGAAGAAGTATTCCGTTATCAGAATTTCATATTGCACACGAGGAAAAAGATGATGCATCGACACTCAATCAAGCATTAGCCGAAGGAAGGCATCTCTTTTTTACCCCAGGTATGTACCGTTTAGATTCGCCACTTATTGTTACGAAACCAGGAACAATAATTTATGGAATGGGCATGCCGACATTGATTCCCACAGAAGGCATGAGCGCAATGGAAGTTGCTGATGTTGAGGGTGTAGTGATTGCAGGTATAGTTGCAGATGCTGGACCAAAACACTCACCAGTACTTTTTAAAATAGGATCGGAAAAGTCAAAAAATAATTCGGGAGAACCTATTACCATAAACGATATGTTTTGTAGGGTAGGCGGAATGGCTCCGGGAAAGGTAAATAGGTGTGTTGAAATAAATAGCAATAATGTAATTGCAGATCATTTCTGGTTATGGCGTGCAGACCATGGCGTCGGAGCAAAATGGGATGAAAATACGAGCGATCATGGTTTGGTTGTAAATGGTGATAATGTTACGGTCTACGGACTGTTTAATGAGCACTTTCAAAAACATCAGACAGTGTGGAACGGAGAAGGTGGTGAAACCTATTTTTATCAGTCAGAAATACCGTATGATCCGCCAAATCAAGATGCATGGATGAGTGGCCCTGTTAAAGGATATGCAGCATATAAGGTGGCAGATCATGTTAAAAAACATACAGCATTGGGTCTCGGAATATATAGCTTTTTCTATAATGATATTACATTGCAAAATGCCATTGAGAGTTCGGTTGAAACCGAAGCCACCATTCAAAATATTGTGAACTTCACAGCACGAGAAGGTGGTATACAACATTTTATAAATGGCAAAGGAGCCTCAACACTTGGCCAACCTATTGGTGCCAGATTCTATGTATGGGATGTAAAATAATTATTATTGGGTATGAGGTAAATGTTTCATAAGTTCTTGAATGAGGGATTCTTGATCGATAGGTTTCCTCAAATATCCGTCGCACATGCTACTAATTCTTTTTTCCGAAGAGACCATAGCATCAGCAGTAAGAGCAACAATGGGTATGACGCTTATTGAAGGATCATCTTTAATACGAGCAATTGTTGTTTGCCCATCCATTACGGGCATTTTCATATCCATAAGAATGAGGCTTGGTTGGTTATGTTCTAATAGCTTTAGTGCTTCAAGCCCATTAGGTGCTTCAAGAAAGGTTAAGTGGTAATCTTCGAGGAAATCCTTAATGAGAATGCGATTTATATCCATATCATCAACTATAAGCAACTGAGCCTCAGAAAAAGATAGTGTGCTCATGTCAAAAGAATTTTGAGTATCGACGATATGAGAATCAAGTGATGCAATTGCAATGCCTTTAAGGGTAACGCGGAAGGTTGAGCCTTCTCCTTCTTTGGAGGTTACACTTATAGTGCCACCCATCATTTCGATGAGAGATTGTGTAATTGCGAGTCCGAGGCCGGTCCCTTCTTTCTCAATTTGAGTGTGTTGTTTTGTTTGCTCAAAAGGATTGAAGATGATGTCAATTTTATCTTCGGGAATACCTGAGCCCGTATCAGCTACAGAAAATAATAGATCTATAGTACTGGTGTCTAAAATGTTGGGAACTTTTTCAACCGTTAATGTAATAGAGCCTTCATCGGTATATTTAACAGCATTTCCAACAAGATTAATTAATATCTGTCTCAGGCGATACTCATCGAGGATAAGCTTTTCAGTCAGTGAGGAGTCAATGCTCATGGAAAAAGTAAGGCCCTTATCTGTTACTGCATGAGAAAATACCTGTTTTATTTCATTAAAGACAGCGGCAGGGTAAAAGTCAGTGTATTCAAGGTCAAGCATTCCGGCTTCAATTTTCGAGAGATCTAATATGTCATTAATTAGCGCAAGGAGTGATTTGCCACTACTGGTGATAGCTTGTACGTATTCAGTTGTTTTTACATCTTTAGCGGTACGTTCTAACAGTTGTGAAAAACCCAAAATTGAATTCATGGGAGTTCGAATTTCATGGCTCATATTTGCAAGGAATTCACTTTTTATATTGCTTGCTTTTTCTGCCTCATCTTTTGCGTCTTGAAGTTCTTGGGTCCGGGTATGAACGGTCTCTTCAAGTTGTTCATTGTACTCTTTTAAATTTCGGTCAAGAGTTTGTCGCTCGAGCTCATGTGATGCCCGCACACCTACTATTTGAAGAATGGCGTCTATCCATGATTCATTAGCCAGTGGTTTTGTATCAACGAGAACGAGAATACCGATTGGGTCACCACCGGAACCTCTGAGGGGAATGCTTGCGTAGCTTTCAGCATTTAAGCGTTGTAACAAGAGATCATTAGGGAATTTTTCTTGTACATCAGAATGGTATTTACAGAGCTTTGGGTCTTGTTTGTTTTTACAGGGGGCATGAACAAGTGAATAATATGTGGGCTCTATTATATGCCCAGATTGGCTGAATGCAAGCATAGCAATGGTGTCTTCCATGTCAGGCTGTATGTTACCCACAAAAGCATATTCAATCGATAGTGAATGGGTTAAAAAGTTGGTAAGCTCTTCGAAGAACGATTCACCACTTTGCACCCATCCTTTTTGGGCGCAAAAATAGAGCGCTTTATCGGTGATGTCAAGTTCAGTGATGTCTCGTGCGATAGAGTTTATTGTGGTGAGTTGATCGTCATTATCGTAATGAAGATTGATGGACCAATGCATTACAAAAATGGTTCCATTTTTATGGATTTGTCTGTTTTTAAAAGTAATGCTCTGAATTTTGCGTTCAACCCATGATTCAAAGGCTTTTTGCGTCATCTCTTGATCATCAGGGTGAATAAAAGAGAAGGCGGAACGGCCAATGCATTCGAATGGTTTATAGCCAAAAACCTTTTCAGCAACATGATTTACAAACATGATGTTCCCATTGGTGTCTACTTGGGTGATCAGATCTGCGGTACCTTCAATAAATTCTCTATGCCTGATTTCACTATTGGTTAGAGATTTTTCGGCTTTAAATCGTTCCGTGATGTCTTCAAGGGTGCCAACCATTCTTACAAAAATGCCATTATTGTCATAGTACATATGGCTTCTAGAACGGACATGTCTAACTTCACTTTTACGAATAATACGATAGTCTAGCTCAGTAGGAGCGTCACCTGTTGATAACCTTTCCATTGCGGTAAAATAATATTCTTTGTCTTCGGGGTGGATAAATGAATTTGCAAATTCAATACTTACTGTTGTGTCGTAGCTCACTCCAAAAATATCATACGTACCTTGAGACCATGTAATCTTGTTTTGCAAGACATCCCATTGCCAGGTTCCCATGTGTGATATAGTTTCGATTTCAAGAAGATGTTTCTTACAGTGTGTCAGTTCTAATTCTAACTTTCTAATAGTATCAGAATCATCCTGAGTACGTGATTTAGAATTAAATAGTTTCTGTAAGAATCTCATCAATGTAAATGCAATAAAGTAGGTTCGTATTATCATATCAATCATTTAACGATGAGGGGGTAATTCTTTGATGTCGCACCTTAATATTGATGAAAATTTTGGTGTTTGTGGGCATTACAAGTGTAAATATGCAAAAAACTAAAACTTCCAATCTTTACCTATATTCTTAAAGAACCTATATTCAAGACAACTATTTTAAAAACCTCGAATGGGCAACGGTTTGAGTAAAAGTCGTGTGATGAAAATAATGTATAGCTTTTTAGCTGCGGTAATATGCATCTCTGGATGTAGCAGATCAATTCATACGCCGGTATGTGAAAATAGAATTGTCAATGACGACCCGAATGAGGGTGAGCATCCTGAAAATCAACTGCTTAAACCAGGTTTGAAAAATAGGGTTATCGCGGCATCTCTCACTCAAGATTCACTGCAGGGTGACAGTGTTGATACTTCATTTCAATCTCGAAAAGAGAATGTGGTAAGAGGTTGGCTCAATAATGATGCGTTTGATAATCGAACATTTGAAGCATGGGATAAACGGGGCAAAGCGGCTTTGAGAAAAATGGGTGCGGGGTTTTATGCTTTTGCTCGCCCCGATGTTTTTTCAGCAGAGGATTATGCACTTATTTCTGGGGTTATTGATACCTCACTGGGTGTGAACCTCTATTCAATTCAGTTGCAGTCATATCGAACTCGTGTAGAAAATTATTTGAAAAGTATTTATATAGATGAAACTGTAGGAACCGATGTGGGGAGCCTCGAAAAAATTTCGGTAGATGCGAGAGAGTATGTGGTTGCTGGGCAAAAAAAGCATCGCCATGGTGGGGATTATGATTTTAAACTAAAAGAGAGTCTCCCTCTCATTTATCTCTTTAAAGATCGCCCAGATGTGGTAACAAATGAAATGATTTGGCATCTTGTTACCCATAATAGTATAGAGGAATTTGGAGGAGTGGTTCCTTATAGTGGCCAAATAAAAGATCTTTCGAAGCCTCCATTTTCTCAAGTGTATATGAAAAATGAGTGGATGAAACTGAAGCAAGCAGAAACAGAAAATCATATGCTAATGATCTATAGTTGGCGTTATCTTATTAATAATTACGTGAAATGGGTTGGTTCACTGTTACCTGACCACCCACGATATGACAAACGAATTGTGGATCTCTATGCTGCTCATCCAGTGCACTATACAAACTCAGTAGAATTGACCTATTATGTTCTTGAAATGCTCGGGCGAGTATTGCACAATGGAATGTTTGAAACTAACTCTAAGGCATATGAAGGCTTTTCCGTTTCAGCAATTCAAAATTTCTTCTCCTTTGCCGATGAGCTCGATCTTGATGACGTTCGTCATTATAATGTGTTGGTGAAAACTGCAGCGCAAAATGCACTTGACTATTTATCAGCAAAATTTGCATTTCAATCCCTTAATGGTATGCGAATTGCACCAATGCGTAGAAAGCCTTCTAACATGCATGCATATGGGTATTTTGAAAATGATTATGTGCCTCATATTTTTGGCGTGCTGTCTGGTGTGTATTCATTTAATGATTCAATTGAGGTTGACTCAACAAATAGAAACCCTCAAAAATATCCTTATGATTTTAAAGCAATTGGTCAACAAGGAGGATTTGCATTATGGAGTGCATTAGGGTATTATCGTATTCCTGATGCGATTCAGGACTACATTGAAACAAAGCACACTGGTGTATGGACTAAAGCGGCTTCGTATTTTACTAGTGGGGAAGATGATTTTCATTGGCATGATGTGAATAAAAAAGTGACATTTAAATTTGATGATGGTCACTATCCGTTGCACCTAGAGGCTCGCTGGTCGCCAGGGGTAAAACCACGTGACCCTAATGATCAAGAACCACAGTACTTCCAAGAAACCTCTTCAATGAATACCTATACTAATGATGTGTGCTGTCGTCCCGTTGAACAGCGTTATTTTATTGTGGATGATTATCTCAATTCATCTGGAGGTAAATTTGAGAAATACTATACGGTTACAGAAGAATGGCCAAGCCTCGCATTGCAATATAAACCAAATAAACAATTGAGTGAATATAATAGTCTTTCAAAAGTAAATGCGGTTATAACGCCTCAAGATGAAAACGGAAAGAACTATGGGTATTGGAGTAAAACAGAGAACGTATTGGATGAAGTTAAAAAGGATCTTCTCATTATGCGTGGTAATAGTTCGGACCCATCGCATAGTAATAATACGGGAACCTATAAGAATTTTACCTGTGGGTATACTACTGAGAAAGCCTCTGGTTGGCCTATGGAGTATCCTGAATATTGGAATAGCTTTCCTCAGACGACATTTAAATATGAACATCATACGGGGACAAAAAATTATGCTGTAGCTGAATTCAAATTGTTCGATTTTGCCCAAGTGTCTTCACATCCATTAAAAGGGTATTATGTGGTGATGGCGAGAGTTCAAAAACCTTCGATTGAAAAAGTACATGTGTTTTCAAAAGGGTGGTGGGAGATTGTGCCTAAACAAGCGTTTAATTCATTGGCTGACTTAGAGGCTTTTGTAAATGCCCAAAGTAAAGAAGTGAACTATAGTGATCTTGATGAGCCGTATACCTATGTTATGGCAACCACTGGAGAGACGGTAGTAATGAATCAACGTATGGGGAGCTCGTTGCTGGAGTATCCTATTATAGATATCCTTGATTCTACTGGAGAAAGTATTGGTAAGAGTGTACACGGCGACTTGCCACTGCTATCAGTTGAAGAGGTAGATAGTCTGTATAATTTTACTGGTGATACCATTGTATATGCTCCTGGAAATGGAATGCTCCAGATTAATAATAAATATACAGGTGACACACTTATTATTGACTCAAGAAATAGTGCCCATCCTAAAAGAAGTGTTACCAGAAGACCCTTTGTTGAAAAGCTTCTAAAGCTCTAGGATAGATTATGAGAGTGGGGTAAACGAAGATGTCAAAACATTTTCGTTTACCGGTAACTTATATTTGAAGGTTAGTGTGCCGAAGGACGGTACTATTTAAACAATAGTTTCGAGGTAGTGCTTGGCGATGCCAAACATCTCTTTCAACGAAGAAATACGCTCAATATATGGTTCAGGATTTATGGGCTTAGATCGTTTCACAGCGGTGATCATTACATTTTTATGAGTGTGCGCGTCGGCTATAAATTCAAAAACTTGAGTTTTGTAGCCATGTGCTTCTAAGAGTAATGCGCGAATTGTGTCGGTAACCATTTCGGCTTGACGCTCTTTCAAAATACCATGGCGGGTGATTTCAGAGAGTGGCCCTTCTACATTCATATCTTTACGAATCTGTTTGTGGCAACAGGGAGCGGTAACAATGATTGATGCCTCTGATTCAATACCTTGTTTTATTGCGTCATCAGTTGCGGTGTCGCACGCATGGAGTGCGATTAATACATCGGTACTTTCAATTGTGTTTTCTGCAATAGATCCAGATACAAATGAGAGGTCATTGAATTGTGCTTTTTGTGCAATAGTATTGCAGAGCAGCACGAGTTCATTTCGATATTCAATACCAGTAACTGTTGGATTAATTTTTAGACTGTTTTTTAGATAGTCATAGAGTGCAAAAGTGAGATACCCTTTTCCAGAACCCATATCTGCAATGGCGATAGAATCGTTGTCTTTAAGGGGTGATGCCTGAATGAGTGAGTCAATAACTTCTACAAATTTATCAATCTGTTTAAATTTGTTTTGTCGGCTATGGGCAATGGCACCTTGCGGAGTTAAAATTTTGAGCTCTTGTAAATAGATATTATTCTCGGTGGAGATGTAACGTCTCTTCTCACGATTATGGCTTTGTTCTGTTACATGCAAGAATGTTGCAGGTTTCTTTTGCAGGCGGGGCACCATCTTTTTACTAAACATCACTATATAATCTTTTTTGGTGGTAAAGAGGTTGATGTTTTTAAAATGAGTACCTATGAGTGCCGTTGCTTCTGAAATACCTATATCGAATGGGTAATTCTTGGTTGTGTTTTGTGTTTGTGTTTCACTTGAAAAACAGAGAACACGCTGCCCTTTCACTTCAATAATACGGACAGAAACTTTTCTGACGGTACTATCCTTTTGGGTGGGCTTGCCAAAACTCATTTTCACAAACGTCTGTTCACTGAGTGATTGGGAAAGTTGTTGGATAAAGTCTGTAATGTCTGTATTCGATTCTTGCATAATTATAAAGATACTAAAAGCTATGTTAAATAATGTTCATTTGTTGGGTGCGATACCGAAGTATAGAAAAATGCACAAGTTGGGTATTTGGCTATTGCAAGGCATAAAGTATAGGAAGGAGCACTATTTTCCATACGGGTATATACAGGGTATCTATTTTATAATATATTGCACAGTAATGTAGTATTGAACACTTACAAATTAGAAGCTATGATTACGATTAAAGAGATTGCAAAACAAGCGAATGTTTCCATCGGAACTGTTGATAGAGTTTTACACAACAGAGGGCGAGTAGCAGAAGATACCAAAAATAAAGTGATGAAAATTGCCAAAGAGGGTAATTACACTTCAAATGTATATGCACGCCATTTAAAACTCAATAAGACCTATACCATTGCTGTGGTACTCCCAGAAGAGAGTAATTATTGGAGTATGCAGAAATCTGGAATCGAAAAAGGGTTTAAAGAATATGCTTCACTTGGCTTTAAGATAAGTGATCACTCCTTAAAAAATTCGGATGAGTCTGCTCTCGAAGCTCAAATACAAGAAGTTATAGCGCAGAAGCCTGAAGGAATCATAGTGGCTCCAACACTTCTCACTTCAAAAAGTACTGCACTACAGGCTCTTAAAGAGAGTGGTATTCCATTTGTATTTGTTGATTGCAATATTCCTGATGCAGGAAGTTTAACCTTCGTAGGGCAGGATGCGTCTCAAAGTGGCAAGCTTGCTGGCCAATTATTAGTACCAGAATATCACAATGAGTGCATGTTCTATATTGTAAGTTCATCAGCTTCAGATCTCTCTAATAAGACTATTGCATCACGCATTGAGGGCTTTAAATCTTATTGTACAGAGTTTGATGTTCAAGAGGTTAACCTCGAAAGAGATGGGCTCACCGTAGCTCAACTTGAAAAACAGTTACTAGAGCAGGGAAGAGCAATACATATGTTTATTCCAACCTGCGGTGCCCATGGGATATTGAGCTCAATGGCTTCAAGTAAAGAGGCGCTCAAATTATGCTCTGTTGGGTATGATTTGACTGAGAATAATACTCAGTTATTAGAGGCGGGCACTGTCTCGTATATCATTCATCAAAAACCAGCGAAACAAGGGTATACTGCAGTTCAGGCGCTCTATAAAAAAATAATTCTTCAAGAAGATGTACCTGAGACTCACTACATGCCTATTGATATCGTAACACAACAAAATCTTGGATATAGCGAACGGTAGGTAATTATACCTGCTCACAATAACTAAAATATTCAAAATCTGCGGGGAGCTTTGTTCCCGTAATATCGATTGATGAAAGTCCAACAAATGTTCCCGTAAAACGAAATACGTCTCCGGCCTCATCTGAGAGCTTGGTGCTATTGAGTTTGGGTCCAATTGGACAAAAGAGGTCTCCATCAAGCGAATAATAAAACTGATACCAGTGAGTATCAAGCGTGACGCGCAAATAGAATTTTTGATTGTCTTCTAGTTTTATTTCAGCTTCAGGGTGCTCAAAGTACTCTGAATCATTAATGCATTGGACAATACCCAGTACCTTTTCTCCAGTATCATTTAGGGTCGTTCTCAAATAGTAATACCCGCTTTTATTGTAATAAACAATAAGGCCTGCCATCTGTTGAATATCGGTAGGAGTATAGTCTAGACAGGTTTCAGCGGTCATGGTGAATGATTGGATACGGCGAGCAACGAGGCTCTGTTCAAAATTCGAGTAGAGTGATTGGCGTCCATTGAGCCTAAGGAATCCAGGCCGTGCCGTTAATGAACACCATGATTCATCAACGGGTTCTCTCAGTGTTTGAAAGTGGTGATTAAGTGTTGGCCCATCAAAAGTGTCAGTACATGATTTCTTTGGCCATGGGTGGGTAGGAAGTTGCGGTGCTGGAACATCTGTCTCAGCAAGTGTACCTTTGTGCGCAAGGCGTGGCCATTCGTCACTGCCCCAGGATATTTTTTGAATGCCTGTTTCTCTCCCCAAAATGCTAAACCCACTTCCAAACGAAGCACTGTCGTCGGGCTTTTCGGGGTCCTGAATTGGTCGACCACAAAGGTGGGTGAGATACCATTCCCCATTTTGAGTCTCTTGCATAAAGCCGTGTCCGGTTCTTTGTAGTGGAGGGTTACTCGCGTTCCGTGATGAAAGAATGGGATTCTCTGGGTGAACGTCATAGGGTCCCTCAATATTTTTTGATCTGCAAATGGTAACAGCGTGGTGAAAGTTTGTTCCGCCTTCAGCCGTGATCAGGTAGTACCAGCCATCTTTTTTTAAAATAAATGGCCCCTCAGTTGCACCGAGGTGAGTGCCAGTAAAAATTATTTTAGGAGAGCCAATCATTGTCTTAGTTTCTGGATGAAGCTCTTGCAGTAGTATTCCAAAAAAAGGATTGCGATTTTGACGGCCATCCCATTTCATTTGCACAATATATTTTTTACCATCGTCATCGTGAAAGAGTGAGGGGTCAAATCCCGAAGAGTTTAAAAAGGTTGGCTCTGACCACGGACCTTCAATACTCTCTGCGGTTACTACATAATTGGGGGTATTCATCCACGATCCGCCACGACAGGACTGCACGTTTGTATAGATCAGCCAAAACATGTCGTCATGATAGCTCAATGCGGGAGCCCAAACGCCACAAGAGTTATTAATACCTCGCATATCAAGTTGACTCACCCTATCAAGGGGGCGTGTTAAAAGGTGCCAGTGAACTAAATCTCGGGAGTGGTGAATTTGTACGCCGGGAAACCACTCAAACGTTGAGGTGGCGATATAGTAATCATCCTCAACACGTAAAAATGAAGGGTCTGGATTGAACCCAGGTAAAATCGGATTTGTAATGTGCATCATGTGTGTAAAAATTGTGCTGTCTTAGTATCAAAGTATTATTTTTAAAGCATATATTCTATGTTTCTTATGGTCTTATATAAGAAATTATTGCTAAAATCTAAGTCATGTGATTAAGGTGAATTAATTTAGAATGGATACTGTATGGCATCTCAAAACACTATAATGTATGAAAATATTCGATTGAAGCCCGCTCAAAAAATTGGCTTGCGGTATTATGATTTAAAAGATAACACCGTTGTTGATTTTGAATCACACTTTCACATGATGCCAGAAATTATGAAATTTAGAGGCGCCGAAGGTCATTTCATAATAAACCAAAAAACCTATCCCCTCACTCCAAATACATTAGTGTATGTCCCATCAATGGCTGTGCATCAAATGTATCTTACCGAAAAAGATAAGGATTTTTATCTCTTGCAATTTGAGCAAGTGGTTTTTACCGACCTGAATGTTGAGATGTTTAATAGCTTGGGTAATCGGCCTCTCGTTATTGAGTTGAATAAAGAAGACAATGAGCGTATTGATTCGTTGTTGAATTGGGGGCATGCGATTACCGATGACCTTTCGCAACAAACGATTCGCGATACTCTCGTTAAAACAGTGCTTCTCTATGTTTATGGCAAAATTCAAGAACTTGAGATTCCCGAAGAAGTATTAGAACAAAATAAAACTATGGCACGTATGTTCCCGTTGTTGAAATATTTAGAAGAGGAACAGAAATTTTCTATTAGCCTAGATGAGGCTTCTTCTATGTGTGGACTCTCCCGGTTCCATTTCTCGCGACTTTTTAAATCATTTTTTAAAACTTATTTTAAAGATTATCTATTGAAGAGAAAAATCAGCGCTGCCGTGACACTCCTCACGGGGTCAAACTTCAATATTTCAGAGATTGCCTACAAATGCGAATTTAGTGACACTGCATATTTTAGTCAAAAATTTAAAGAAGTGCTGGGTAAGACTCCCAGTGAGTTTAGGAAAAGCCTAATGAAGACCGACCAATTTATTGAGTCCAAAGATGCGTAGTGAAATACAGAGTTATGTGGCGGGTGCAATTTCAGAAAACGTTTTCCCTGGGTGTGTGATTGGTACTGTGACAAAAAATGGCGTGAAAGAGGTTGAAGCTTTTGGCGCTCAAACGTATAATGAGGGCGCCCCTTCAATTACTGCTACTTCGCTCTATGATTGTGCATCAATCACAAAATCAGTTCCTACAGCACTCTTGGCGCTCAAGCTTTTAGAAGCGGGTTCGGTATCTCTAGATGATCCTGTTAATCGATATATCGATGGATACCAAATGGGTCTTGATCCTGCAGTACAGGTGAAGCATCTTTTAACACACACCGTAGATTATCGTTTCTCGCTCGCAGGTTGGAAAGATAAATCTGCAATCGAAATTTTAGAGAAGCTCTATATCCATGATTTTAATCTGCCTCCTGGTGAAACATTTTGTTATTGTAACGCATCGAGTATTGTGTTGGGGGTATTGATAAGTACCGTATATGGAGGTGATTTTCAAAAGGTTGCTCAGGCTGAAGTGTTTGATGCCCTCGACATGAATCGAACCAGTTTTTTTCCTAAAGAGACATTTGATGCGGATGAAATTGTTCCTTCAGAAGATGATCCTTGGCGGGGAAGAATAATTAAAGGTGAAGTGCATGACGAAAGTGCCTATGCATTGAGAGAGTTGTTCGTTGCAGGATCAGCGGGTCTTTTTTCTACGGCACCCGATTTACTGAATCCGATGCTGATGCTACTGAATGGCGGAATATTTAATGATACTGAGTTCTTAAGTCGGGAGTGGGTTGAACAGATCTATAGAAATCAAATTCAACATCTCGGTCTATTTACGGGCCTAGGGTTCGAGCTCAACCAACAGCGGTACATGGGGGACTCACGAACTACGCAAACTTTTGGTAAAACGGGTTTTACCGGA
This sequence comes from Reichenbachiella sp., assembly GCA_051531955.1. Lineage (GTDB taxonomy): Bacteria > Bacteroidota > Bacteroidia > Cytophagales > Cyclobacteriaceae > Reichenbachiella. The sequence continues at coordinate 26,091 of JAOPTS010000033.1, read as the reverse complement.
TGCAACCTGTTGGGTGATGTATCAAAAGAGAAGGCTCTTGTGATTCTTTCTAACTATACTTGGCCTACAAGAAAGAGAAACCCTGATCGCATAAACCGATTCAGGGCAGATATTGCTGATATACTGTTTTGATTATTCAATGATAATAAATTGGTAGTGATAGGCAAATCGTACTGAAAAGTCATTTACATCAATGTTCGATACCATAGCGCTGTTTTGATAAGTATTTTGCTCTAAATGAGTATAGGCAACAGCGAATGATACGGCGTGCCCAAAAGGAGCGCAGATGTCATAGAGTAATCCCGTTGAAACCTCCCAATACCAATCCGATGTTCGGCGAATAGAACCACTCTCCGAAATTTCGAGTTCGTAGTGGTTGAGGGAGTAATTAATTTCGGGTTTATATTTTCCTAGGATTGTTGTTGTTGCTCCAAGAGTAAGGCCCCATGAACTTTTAACTCCATCATCAAACCATTGGTCAATTATAAAAGAGTCGTCAAGGTGGCTTATCTCATACATTGGAAGGGCGCCAATAAAGAGTAGTGGTGAAGTGCCGACATAGAATGATACAGGAACTGCTGAAGGCGCATATCCAATACGAGCTCCAATTCCCGATTCACCAGATGAAGCAAAAGGAGCATTTGCTGCAATCCAGAGTGTGGGGTAGGTATATTGATCAGAAGGGTAGGTTGATGTTGTTTTTTCTTTTGCGAGTGGCTCGGGTTTGCTTGCTTCAGTAGGAACGAGAGTATTTTTAGTAGAATCAGGTGTTATTACAGCAGTGACGAGTAACGGGGCTTCTTTTACTACAGGCATATTTGCTATGGTTGTGTCTATTGTTGGTACAGCCGAAGTGTCAATATATTGCGCTTTGATAGATGCTTTCTTTAGATGTATTAGTTTGCCATTATCATATTTAATAGAAAGTAGATCGTTATGCGACACAGTATCCTGCCGGTGTGAAAAAAAATTATTTTTTTTATATAAAATTTCTTCGCCGTTTTTAACAACAGAGTGAACGTCAATCCACCCTATACTTTCTAGTTCTAGCCCTACAATGTCAGGGCTTTTTTTCGGTGCTGGGTCTGTAACCACTTTTTGTTGTGGAGGGGGTGAGGTAACTGTTGGTGACGTTGCTGGTAGAATTGCCTTTGGAGCTACTGATTGAGGTGGACTCGCTTGAGAGGCTTCAGTTTGTGTAGATTGCTGAATTGCTGGACTTGCAATTGCAGCTTTTGTTGTGTCACCACTATTTGAGAAACTAATGGTTTGTGCGGATACTCCTGAAACGGTGGTGATCAATAGAAAAAAGCCGACGGTAAAACTATTCATATAATAACTCTTTTATTTTAAAATATTAAAACGGGGTTAATCCTGTATGCACCGAATTGAAAGCGCTGATTGTCTATCGTAATCTCGTTCTTCAATTGTGGGTTCATCATATCGTAATGTCACTGCATAGGCATTGTTTTGCCCGCGAAACCCGCCGGGTGTTCGAGTTGTCCACCAATAACCGGCCACAGTATAACTTCTGAAGGTTGCAGTGTCGTCGAGCTTACCAGAAGGGAGTGCTGAAAAGTCCAAAGCATTATATTGCTCAATATTATTTGCATCAGTCCATTGGGCGGTATCTTGCAAAAGCGAGCCACTGACTTGACCGTTATAAAATTGATCAACATAATCTGCTAAGGTTTTCCACTCTGCTTGCGAAGGTACATGCCATCCTGTGGGGCATATTCCCTGAATGCCACTAGGCTCATCATTGGTAGCACTTGCTTCTGCCATTGCTGCGGGCCAATTATAGAGTACCCCGTGTTGTTTAAAGGTGTCTGTTTCTTTTGCGTTTGTGAGAGCTTCTCCTGCAGTCCCGGATGGTTCAAAGTCATATATATAATACATAGGCTCGTCTCTATCGGAATCACCTTCTGCTTCTATACTTGGTAAATAGGCAAGGTTTTCAGCCATCCACACTTGGTTTCCTAGTGCAACAATGTCATACGTTGCGCCATCGCGACTATCAGTCAGACCATCAATAGTTAGGTGAGAAAAGGGAGAGAGAACATTGGTTAGAGAATCAACAATTGTTGCCCCTTCATTGCTTTCGGCAGCATTAGAAACGGGAGTTACTGAAATGGAGAACGTTTGGCCTTTGTCAGAAAGGGCTAAAGAGTAGAGGCTGTCAGGTTGAGGGTCTAGTTCTATACCATTTCGATACCACATTATTATTGTTCCATCCTCACTATTTTTAGCGGGGTCATAAAAAGCATATGAATACATGAGGCTTAAACTGTCAGGTGAGTAATCAATCGATACATTTTGAGCTTGAGGGCGTTGGACATTATGAATGATAACGATTATCACTGTGGTGTCGCTATTTGCATTGTCGATTATTGTCATAGGAATTGTGTCGGGAATAACCGTCGTTACAGTGATTAAAAGAGTGTTGGCCGATGGTGATGTTATGGTTAATCCAGAAGGAGCAGACCCAGAGAATTCCGGGAGAACATCGGTAAAATAAGAAGTTAAGGTAATTGTTTTTGACGTGTCACCTGCAGAGAGGTCAAACACAATGGTGTCGATTAGAGCAGTATCGCTGGGGAGGGTTACCATGATGCCCTCTGTTATTGAATAAAATTCACTACTATTGAAGGATGTGGTGATAGTGGCGTCAGTGTCGTTGTTTTCGTTCTCAGAAATTGAAATAGTTACTGTTTGATCATTATCCGAACGAGTGGGACTTAAATACTCTAGTGTGTAAAAACTATTTGCGTAATTAAGAATAGCGTGGCTTACTTCAGTAAAAGTTGAATCAATATTATCGAGCGTGTTAAAATAGGTGCCGCCAGAACCCAATTGCTGAAGGGATGATTCGTTTTCGAGGTCTCCAACACCAACAATAAAAACATCAGTGTTGTCGAGGATTTCTATTGTATTGTCAATGGAAAAATTTGCTTTGGTATCAGCTTCATTTGTTACAGCTACTATAACTCCCTGAGTAACAGTAGGCCCGTATTGTGTATAACTTGTGAGTGTTGTTGCAGATGTTATGAGCGCTTCGTGCAAAGCAGAGGGAGCATATTCAACCTCAATTGATTGAATTCCTGTAGTGAGTTCGGCAATATTTGTGGTATAGTCTACAAGTTGTTGTGCTGTTTCGGAAAAGCTATACAGAGCAATGTATTGTTGCGGCATTTTGTTTTGAATAAATGTAATAGCAGCTGTTTTAACAATATCTAAATCCTCTTGAGTCATAGAACGGCTATTGTCAATAAGGAGAGCGGTATAGAGAGAGTAGTTAAATGAACCCTGTTTTTTTATCTGAAGCCCGGTAACGAGATGGTTTAATTCGGTTCCGTTTTCGTGTATGGTAAAATCATTGTTATTGAGGTAGGGGACTCCATTCCGACTTGAGTTTGTTACTTGAAATTGTAATGAAATAAGTGACGGTATGTCAGTCGAGAGGTTGTGAAGGATCATAGAATACGATTTGTCGGACTCTTGGTCTCTAATATCTTTGAGTTCTTCTTCGGTATACTCAATAGAAGTACTTGATGTGTGTTCATTAGATATGGTGCTGGAGCTCATGGTTTCAGATGATCCCAGAGGAGTGGTACTTGATTCTCCTGCATTTGATTGGTTTGTTGGGATAGTAATAGAAGAAGATGGGTGTGTACTATTGAGTGCAAGCAGAGCTGCACTTGATGAGAGGAGAATTTCAGCAAGTTCTTCTTCGAGAGCTGCGGTCGTTCTATTGTTGTCACACGACGTTGTTATAAGCGTTACCATGCTTATTAGTGCAATAGCTATATACTTAAAACGGGGAGTTCGTTCTCTCATAATGCCTCATATATATTGTGTGAATAGAACAGTGATGATTTTTGTCAACTAAAAATCCTGAATAGACTACGGGTGGTTGGGTTGTATTTAACATATATTAATTTGGTAGAACAAATTAAGGAACTCTATTTGTGTTTTCACCGAAGTATAAAAACCCGTTTTTTAACGAAATTTAGACAAATATTGACATGTAAAATATTGATTTACAATTGTTGAAAACAAGATCGGTGGACACTCATACTGTAGTATAGACATAAAAGACATCTACTGGTCAATACATTAAGGGTATAAAAGAGGCCCTCTACTCAGAAGAGTAAGAGAGCCTTTTATGAGAGTAATCTAACTCAGAGGGGTTACTTATTAAATTGAATAAAGAGCATGCCTTGAGGCCCGCTTGCTGGAATTGAGACAAACCCATTTTCTATAGGAAGTGAATGGTTGATGGTTTCACCCATAATGTTGAATAGTGAGAATGTCGTTGCTTCTATTGGAGCGGCAAATCGAAGTTCTGTATTGCCAATATGTGCAATGGGTGTATGAGAGATAACGCCGTCGAATTGAGTACCACTAAAAATATCAGCAGTTTCTTCATCAGACGACTCTTTTTCTAAAGAGGAGTCATCGCTAGAAGAGTGGTTAGATGATTCTTCTAGCGATGATGACTCTCGGCTTGACGATTCTTCTTCTGAACTTGATTCTACATTTGAAGATGAGCTTGAAGGTTCAGGTGTTGATGAGCTGAGTTCTTCAACTGGTATTGCGCCATCAAGGCTATATACAACAGTTGTTTCGTCATCAGTACTTGCAGAGAATGCGATGTATGCAATGCCGTTTGACGCATCAAATGCCCAGCCATTTTTTTCATCACCGTTGAGGATTGCGTCAAGTGACTCTTCGCTCACTTCGTCATCGCCAATTTTTACTAATGCCGCTTTTTTGTTTTGGAGGTTAAGTTTAACGATGTAGTTTCTGTCAGACGGTTTGCCAGAATAATCACCGTCATCAGCTCCAACAGTTACCACAATCATCTCTTCATCAGTTTCACTGGTAAACTTTGTAGTAGCACCTTTGCCTTCAGTATATTCAAGAGTTTCGCCGTCATCATCATACATAGTATATGTTGCAGTCTTGCCTTCGTCAGCAGGAAATATATCGAGTGTTAACGGATCAGGATGTTGATTTGGGTCGATAAACTTGATCTGTGGGCCCATTGGAGTGATAGAACCTTTTTTAACAAACAGTGGCATCTTTGACCAATCAGATACGTCGTAGTCAATAGAGCTTCCACCGTCATGTACTTCATGTGACCAGTAGTCAATCCACGTTTCGCCTTTCGGGAATTTAATATTCATACTGTTTGAGCCAAAATCAACCGCTTTTTCTGCGCCATCATGACGACCAGTAGTTACAGGGGCAACCATAAGGTTTTCGCCAAACATGTATTGTTGATACGCATCAGCTACGTCGTTGTCATCAGGAAATGCCATGTTTAATGGGCGCGTGATAGGAAGTGATTTCTTCCACATTTCCCAGTTATGAGTATAGATGTATGGAATCAAACGGTATCTGTGTTGACGTGATTGCGTCATGATCGCTTGTACTTCAGGTGTTGCATCTTTTACGAGTCGTCCACCTTGACCATGCTGTTGGGTTATAGGAGAAAAATCAGAAAATTGAACCGTACGAGCAGTGAGCTCTGGGAATGCTTTCATATCGAGAGCCGTATGACCGGGAGTATCCATATGCAATGTATACAGGCCATTCCATGCGCCATCATGCGTAATTCTTTTTACTTGGTCGTTGTAACTTCTCCAGCTCGACTCCATATCGCCGGTCCAATAGGTCGCGTATTTTGCCTCTTTTCCAAGATCCCATTCATGGTCTTGGTCAGTAAAGCCAAAAGTGAAACTGCCGAGATAATTAAACATCATGTTACGCTTATTGCCATTATCTTTCCAGTATTGTGCAGTAACGTCCCACATCCATGGGATAGGGTCTGATGAGCGAATATCGATCCATGGTATTTCTGATCCGTAAGAAGCGTCACGGGTCAGAACGTCAGCAAATTGTTGCACTTTATTTGGGCTTTGGTGTCCCCATGGGTGGTAGTTCATTCCAATGTGCCAATTCATATCATTCATCTTTTTAATGAATTCACCTGGATTATCAAATTTGCCTCCACACCAATCTTCTGAATCCCAGCCATTCATCCCTTCCGGAGTGCAGTTCCATGACCCGAGATCGAGAATCCACACATCACCAGGATGATCACTATCCCGATGTTCTTGAGCAAGTCTGAGAATGTCATTTGCATTGTCCGCAGGAACAGGGGCAAATCCAATTTGCCAATAGCCAAATGCATATTTGGGGAGCATTATATGCTCGTTTTCGTTCCAAAAAACTGGATCAATTGCAAATGCTGTGATTGCAAGAAAGCAGGTTGTAATTATGGCTCTCCCTAGAACCGTAGCTTTAATATTACCTATCATGGTACCCCTCATTTGTTGTATTTGAAAATGATTTACATGTACTGTATACATCCTAGTGGTCTAAATATACTCTTAGGAAAATGGGCAAATTATTGCCTGAGGAGGTTTTACATTAAACTGTTGACACAATGTCAACAAATGTTATTGGATATTTGAGAGTTTGCAGTAGTCTAATGCTAAAATGTTAAGCTTAATGCAAATAGCGCTTGTTTTCATTTGAAACATTATGTAATTTAATAATTACAGATGTATACAAATGTAATAACGGGGTCCAAATGGGTCAGAAATCAATATCTATGAGCTTGCGAATATCCCAAGAGGACGCTGATTTTTTAGTTTCTCTAAATATTAATGGAGCAAAAACTCCAAGTGATAAATTAAGAGCTATAATTTCAAAAGCAAGGCAGCAAAGCCAGGGAACAGAAAGTTTTGGATCGGCGCTAGAGTTTATACAATCACTCACTGTTGATACTACCAATACAATCAAAGACTCTGAGCAAACGAGAGGTATGCATTCCGATTTAGTCAACACGTATAGTAATTGGCTCATTGAGGCAATGGCTAGTTTTATCAATATTCAATCATCAAAAGGAAATGATGATACAGGCTTAGATTTACAGAGTATTGAAGAGAATATGAATACTAGAATTATGAGACTTTTTGAAAGTGTAATGAGAATGGCCATAACAGATACGGCCCCCTGTTATGATCCTGCAATAATTAAGAAATCTATAGGGCCAACTTTAGAATTATTAAACGTTATACAACTAAGAAATGAATCAATTAAGGAGAGCTAAAATGAATGAAGGAATTACAGCAAGAGTATCACGGATCATTAGTGGAAGCGCTAATAGATTAATAACCATAATTGAAAGTGCTGCCCCAGAAGTAGTAATGGAAGAATCTATTAGAGAAATTGATGACGCTGTTTATGATGTGAAGTCTGAACTGGGTAAGGTTGAGGCATCCAAACATATGATTAGCAAAAGACTTATTGAAACAAATAATAAGCATGATGAACTCAGTGAAAATATCACTATAGCATTAAATGAGAATCGTGAAGATTTAGCAGAAGCAGCTGTTTCGAAACAAATGGATTTGGAGGCTCAAATACCTATCATGGAAAATGCAATTTCTGATGATATCGATAAAGAGAAAGAGTTAGAAGGGTATATTCTTGCATTGAATGGCAAGAAAAATGAGATGAGAGAAGAGCTTCAAGCGTTTAAAGATGCTAAAAAGAAAGATACACTTGCGAGTGTTGAATTGTCTAAATTGAATTTGAGTGACGCTGATATTGAGCATAAAGTATCGAAAGCAGAAGAGGCTTTTAATAGAGTCATGGGTAATTCAATGGGGATTCCAACTGGCCAGAAAACGGATCTTGCTAATGATGTTAAAATTTCCGAGCTTAAAGAGTTAGCGCGATCAAATAGAATCAAAGAGCGCTTAGCAGAAATCAAAGCAAAGAAATAATTTATGATAGAATTAGCGTTATCAAGTCATAACATACCGTTTACGGTGGCTGTTTGTATCATGTTTTCCATTGCATTAATGGAGGGGGTTGGGCTTCTATTTGGAGTGGGGTTTTCAAATCTTTTGGATTCTGTTTTTCCTGATATTGACATAGATGCAGATATTCCTGATGATTTTCAATCGCCCGATTTCTTTTCTAGAATATTAACGTGGTTGCGTGTTGGGAAGGTCCCAATTTTGGTATTGGTAATAGTCGCGCTCACGGCATTTGGAGTAATTGGGTTTTTGATACAAATAGTATCGTATTCGCTTGTTGCGCATTATTGGCCTGCATATATTGCAAGTATTCCTGCGGTTTTTTTATCAATTCCAGTAGTAAGAATATCTGCAAAAATTCTTAATAGGTTTATACCGGAAGACGAATCTGACTCTATTTCCGTTAAAACATTTATTGGAAAAGTTGTGACTATTACCTTAGGCACGGCAACGTTAGGTCATCCGGCTGAAGCAAAATTTAAAGACGAACATGGGCATACTCATTACATGATGGTAGAGCCTGATGCTGAAGAAATAAAATTTCCTCAAGGGTCTGAAGTAATTCTTCTAAAACAAAATGGTAGCACTTTTCAAGCTATGTTAAACAACAATCAATTATTAACTAATAAAAATAACTAGGAGCAAAAAATGATGGAATATGGAATAGGAATATTGGTAGGAGTACCAGTTATAGCAATGGTTACCATAGGTGTAATCTTTGCCAAATTGTATACTCGCTCAACTAAAGAACTCTCTTTTGTACGTACCGGTTTAGGGGGCCAAAAAGTAATTATGAATGGTGGGGCGTTAGTGCTTCCCGTGTTGCATGATATCATTTTGGTAAATATGAACACGATTAGATTAGAAGTGAATCGTGCTAATGAATTATCACTCATTACTATGGATAGAATGCGAGTGGATGTAACCGCAGAATTTTATGTGAGAGTTCAGCCTGTGACTGACTCTATAGCAGACGCCGCTCAAACACTGGGTAAACGAACACTTGAAATTGATGAATTGAAAGAGCTCGTTGAAGGTAAATTTGTTGATGCACTTCGTTCTGTAGCTGCAGAAATGACAATGGAACAATTGCATGAAAAACGTACAGATTTTGTTCAAAAAGTGCAATCAGCTGTTTCAGAGGATTTGTTGAAAAATGGTATGGAATTAGAATCAGTATCATTGACTTCATTGGATCAGACTAACAAGGACTATTTTAATCCTAATAATGCATTTGATGCAGAAGGTCTGACTAAACTTACGCAAGAAATTGAAGCAAGAAAAAAAATGCGCAATGATATTGAGCAAGATACAAGTGTTCAAATCAAAACAAAAAACCTAGAAGCGGAAAAGCAGTCTCTCGAAATTTCAAAACAAACTGAATACGCTAAAATGGAACAAAAAAGAGAAATTGATGTTCGATTGGCATTTGAAAATGCAAGTGTTGCTAAAGAGCAAGCGGATAAACGCAAAGAAGCTGAAGAAGCAAATATTGTAGCTGATCAACAAGTTAAATCGACTCAAATAATTGCAGAGAAAAAAATTCGTGAAGAAGAAATTGAAAAAGAAAAAGTTATTAAAGAGAAAGATATTGTAAAAGAACAAGCAATTCAATCTGCTCAGATTCATAAAGAAAAAACTATTAAAATTGCGGAACAAGATAAAGCAATTGCTATTAGTGAAAAATCAAAAGAAGAGTCTGAAATGAATGCCGAAGCAGAAAATGCTCGGGCTCTTGCTGTAAAGGCTGAAGAGGAAGTTAAAACAGTTCAAGAGACTGAAGTTGCAAACAGGAATAAACAGATCGAATTGATTAAAGCTAAAGAAATAGCTGAAAAAGATGCGATTGCAATTACTGTGGCAGCAGAAGCTGAAAAACTCGCTGCTGAAGATCAAGCGGAAGCAATTACAATCGCTTCTAATGCTGAAGCTGATAAAGAAAGAATCATTGCAAAAGGTCAAGCCGATGCAGAGGTTTTAAAAGCTGAAGCAGCAGCAAAAAAATATGAAGTTGATGCTGCAGGTACCAAGGCGTTACATGCTGCTGAAAATCTTTTATCTGAAAATATAATCGATATGAAAGTTAGGTTGTCAACTATCGAAAACTTACCAGGTATAATTGAGCAAAGTGTTCGACCAATGGAATCTATAGATTCTATCAAAATTGTTCAAGTAGATGGATTGACCGGTGGTGGAAATAATGGTGTTGCTGTAGAAGGCGCTTCAAATGTATCAGCGAGCCTCGGTGACCAGATCGTTAATAGTGCATTGCGCTATAGAGGTCAAGCTCCGCTAGTAGATTCAATATTAAAAGATGTAGGCTTGAATGCAGGGAGCCTTAATGGTCTCACTGACATATTGAAAAGTGCTTCAGGTGAAACTCCAGAAATAGAGTCTTAATCAATTTTTTTACTTTTGGGAGGTTGTTTTTACAACCTCCCTTTATACCAACCTATTACAAAAGGAATTAAAATGAATGTAACAACAGATGAATATAGTGCATTGCTTAGTTTAATGATTGCGTATCTTGATCAGCAAAATGCTACAATTAGAGAAAATTTGATATCAGGTATCACCCCTGATGAACATGATCTTATTGAAAAGTACTTTGACGTCAAATCAAAAGAAGTAGAGGCAAAGCTTGCAGATTTTGGGAGTGTTTTGAAATTAGATGAGGCTGTTAAAGCTGGATTAGCTGATGAACAGAAAGAAGTGAAATTAAAAGCTTTAGCTGTTGGCTATAAAATGGCACTCCAAAATGATGGGGTTGTTGATAGTTTAGAAGCGGGAGTGTTAACCAAGTTTAGTATACCATTTAACTTGAGTGCTGAAGAAATTATTGCACATTCAAAATCTATTTAGTGGCATATATGATTCTAGGTGGCTTGGGTATGTGTTTAATATATTCTAGCTCCTAGTATTTACAGCTTCTTACTTCTCACCATGCCAAGTAACACGAATTCCACCACCCATTTGCAGAATAGTATACGTTGATTCAATAGTAACATAGGGAAACGGAGATTGATGCTGATAGAAGATATTATTTTCAGAAAATTGACCGTATACAACATCGCCTTCTAAGCCAATTGAAAACTTGTCATGAATGCGATAATCAAATCCCAGTAGCCCTTTTACATAATAGTTGAAAACAGGCTTAAATTCTTCTTCTTGCTCAGACGTCATTTCAATTGCATACCAATCACCGTCATCAATAGTTGCATTCGCGCCCCCATTAGCAAAAGGACCTATTTGTGCGCCAAATTCTGCCCCAATATGGATAGGGATTGCATTAAACGTATAAAGTGTTCCGAGGCCCAGGCGCCCACCAGGGTATATTGGGTCTTTTATGACGTATGTATCGGTTGGGCGAACTTCAACATAGGTTACAGAATCATTTGAAATGTCGAAGGTAGCGAATGCTATGGTTGTATAGAAGAATAGTTGTGGCATAAAAGAGAAAGAGGCACCTCCTCGAATATCATACTCTAGATGCGTTGCATCATGATCTATCTCCGAAGAGTTATACTTGATAGTCATTGCAGTGTGTTTTACGTTTGCAATTCCAGAGCTTACTCTGAGCCACATCCAAGGATCCCTTTCAATGAGATCATGAGTTGTTTTAGTAGAGGAACTGTTACTTTTACCTTTCATAGTTTTTTGAATGTATGCCTCGTTTGCGGTAAAGCGCTTTTTAACCTCTATGGTTTGATCCTTAAGCGTATAGAGTGGATCTTTTTTACCGGTAAAAATGGTTGCAAGGGTTTGTTGTTGGGCATTCAATGCTTTTTGGACCGATTGAGACCGTAGAGTATACAGAGCATTGTCGGGAAAAGAGAATACGAAATAGTGTTGAATAAGTAAGAGTGATTTTGCAATCTTTTTGGACGCGAGTCGGGCCATATTGCGGTCAAATGAGCTAAGTCCGAGCGTTGTATCTCTACTCCATTCAACGAGCTTTTTCGCTTGGCTTTGTAGGGAGAATGCGCTTTGGATTAGTTTTTCATTTTGGGGAAGTTCTTGTGGGTTGAGTTGAGACTCAACCAAGTATGAGTCAATGTGAATATAAAGAGAGTCGGTGAGTGATTTACATAAGAGAGGGTTTGCTTTTTTCAACGCTGCTTGGGGGGCAATACAATCGTCCAAAAAACGGATCGTTATCGTTTCGATATTTTTTAGAGGAGGCGTGGCTTCTAGAGCGTTTGGAATACCAAGACTATCCCATGCTGCTTCAAAGGGTGTGGTTTGTGCATTGGCTGAAGCTAATGCGAGTAGACAAACAATGCTAAAAATTGAGAGAATTGAACGCGTCAAAGTGTCCCCTTTACCTATCACTCAAAGAGTGGATTATACTACATGTGGCCCTATAATTATAAGTATAAGATATGGGGGCTCTTTTGAAAGGTGTGAGGATTTGAGTCGATGCAATGTTGATTGAATTTTACATTCAAAGAGGAAAGAGCGGTTGCAGAAGTAATGACGGTTTCATACATTCACCCATTCAAAGTGGGCACTTTAAAAGAGGGTTTTATGAAAGTATTGATGCTAATAAGCATATCTATGGTGTTATTAGGCTGCTCGGGGACATCGAGTTTTATGCACTATTCATATCCAGAGAGAGGGAATACACCTCTAAAGGGAATGAGAAAACAGGCGAAAACTATTGATCGGTCAAAATCAAGTGCAATTGCAATAGTAAATCCGGTTATTTTCACTCGGTTGGGTACACAACCTACAGTGAATAACCCTATAGCAAAAGATATGCAGCGTCTCTTTGCCCAAGCACTATACTCTTCTACACCATGGTCCAAAGTAGAAACCCCCACACTGTCTAACGATCAGTCAATAAATCCAGAAGCAATTGTATTTACTATAACATGTGATGATTCGTTGGAGCAGAATTTTGCAGAAAGCAAATATCAACTGCAATGTAATGCTACGATTTCTAAAAATAGTGTAGTATTAGATGAGTTCATATTTGTAGATAAAAACCGGGGAAGTTTCACAGGCCTTAAAAACATCATTCATAAACCGATGAAAAAGATGATTAAGGAATTCTCCCTGTTCCTTAATGAAAAGCAGTTTCATAGGGCGAGTGGGAGTTCACTAGAGCCCGGGGTAAATGAGTATCAAATATTTCCTCGTCGAAAATGGCAAAAGGCGCGTCGGAGTTTGCTGCCATTAGTGCATGTAGAATTTAATGCAGGAATGCTGTTAGAAATGGAAGAGGCCGGGGACGTCATAATTAATGATCGAACCTATAGTCAGTTTGAAGGGGGCCCTCTTTTCTCGCTTGATGTTTCAACAAACGCCTTTGCACTTCCTAATGGGTATCAGCGGAACAGTTATCATAGAACATTGACCGCCATAGAGCTCTTTTCAAGATTCAATTTTGCTCGGACTTGGATTACTCTAAGAGACACTTCAGCAAAAGAAGTTATTAGTGAGGATACAGGAGGGAAATCAACGTATAATCTCACTTTGGGTGTTCGTCCGGTAATTCGCTTCCTTAGTTACGGTTCTGTGTATGGTTCTATTGGGGTTGGATTAACTTATTTTACTCAAAAGGGTGATGTCATTCCTAAGGAAGATTCAGGGATTGAAACTTCAAGTGGCTATTTAATCTCAAGGGTGTCTGATGAGTCTCGAGTGTTAAAATCGATGGCAATTGGGTTGGGGGTTCGAGCAGGAAACCTATTTGATAAATACAGCGTTATCTTTGAAGAAACGCTGATAATAAAAAACTTGGAAGGTGGAACTCCTGCATTTGGTGTTAGGCTTGGAGTTCGAACGAGTCTATAAAAAATGTCCAGGTCTTAAATGCCATTGGTAAGTATTGCGTTTAAATAGATAATAATGGATAAAAAACCTCAAATGAACCATTTGCAAGAAATTGCGACTAAATAAATATTGGTTTAGAACCTATATTAAATTCAATATAGGGAAATACGTCGGGGGACTGTATTAAAAAGTTAATCGTAATTTCGGTTGTTTTAGCGTTTATCTCGCTCTCACATTCAGAAGAGGTGTTTGAGGGTGTATCAACACATTTTCAGATGTTAGGTGATCCTTTTGGCGCTTGTGGAGTTCCACTTGCCGTTCTTGAGTATGATGCTCAAGATAGTGCTCTTGTTGGGCTGTCTGAAGTGAATTTTGTCGCACTTAATGTGTTTGACTCTCCACAAAACTATCAGGAGCCAGGAGCCTTTGGCCCTCGTCCACTCGTTGGTGATGCACTACAATCCATGGGTATGTATAGCAATGGATTTAACTGTGGTCGATGGATCGAGATCACTATGGGTGATGAGTGTGATTCACAATTTGAAAATAGTGGCCGTATTGGTACGTCAGTCTGCAATGACAATCAAGGGTGGTATTCTGATGATTATAATGGTGCCAAGATGTATGCTATTGTTACTGATCAATGTTCTGATGGTAATATGTGGTGTAGAGATTCGAGAGGACACTTGGACATACATACAGAATCACTTAATGCTTTTCAATATGAAGACGGAACCTATGTCGATCCAATAGCAGTGTTTACGGAGCACGATCAATGGCACACAAAAGCATACAACAACCGCAAAGTGAGTTGGAAGTTTGTGAATACGCCAAAGTATCGGGGTGATATTCATATTTGGTATACCGAAGGCTCTAAAGAGGAGTGGAAGCGGGTATTGATCACGAATCTGCCTAATGGTATCAGTGGAGTAGCTCAAGGGTTGATTGATGCACAGGGTGATACTACCTGGGCTGATGCTCGCCAAGAGGGTGATATGGGCCAGCAGTGGATCTTGCCTGATCCGCAGCAAATAGAGACGATTATTAAAGTTAAAGATGTAGACGGTAATTTTGTGTTTGATGGCAGAATATATAATGCACCATTCCCAGCTGCATGCGGTATTGAATGCACGGTGGGGGCTACTATCAGTTTAGATAATGATGACGCCTATCCTGGAGTTTTAATTGGTGACTCCTTGTATCCAGATTCGGAAAGTTCGAGTTCAGAAGAGCTCAGTAGTAAAACTCAGATGTCATCAAGTAGTATAGTTGATAATAGCAGTTCACATGATATCAGTTTATCAAGTAGCTCAAGCATCTCTTCAAATGGAGAGATACTGAGTTCAAGTAGCGCCATCGAAAGTAGTAATGATAATACATCAGATCTTTTCGTACGGCCTCATGAGTTTTTTGTACCAGACGGTGTTGTATATGATATTATGGGGAGAAAGACACTCTTTTGTTCGGTTTGCATCGTTCGATAGGTAGAAACCACGTATGGGTACTCTAAGTATTTCAATCTTGAATTATGAGGAGTGCTAATGTAACAATGCGTAACTATCCCAGACAAATACTGAGTAGATTATTATTTCTACTCTTATGCCTATTTGAATGAGAATTACCTACATGACATTAGACCAACTACGACAGCGCTACAGCGTGAAAAAATTTGATACAACCAGAAAAATTGATTCTGAAAAAATTGAAATTATTAAAAACGCCTTTCACTTGTCCCCCTCATCAATAAACCTGCAAGGGTGGAAATTGTTTGTTGTTGAGGATGAAACAACTAAGAAGAAATTAGCTGAAGCAGGAAGAGACACCAATGGAAAACGTATTGAAGAGTGTTCGCACTTATTGGTATTTGCTGAAAAACGTGTGAGCAAAAAACATATTAATCGAGTGGTTGATACTACAGATATGTTTCAGATGCTCATAGAACGTCGAGGGCTGACTGCAGTAAAACTCTCAGGGTTCTTTTGGTTGATGTCAAAATTTTGGGGTGGGAAATCATGGGTACGCAATCAACTTTATCTCACTTTTGGATTTGTAATGGCAACATGTGCAACATTGGGCGTTGGATCACTGCCAATGGAAGGCATTAAAAAAGGCAAAATGAACAAAATTTTGGGTATTGGCTCTGAATATTCAACAGTTTTGGTGCTTGCTTTAGGACATCCTCATGAAGATGATGCAACAAATCCTTCACGCTTAAAGAAATCACGCTTCCCTATGAGTGAAGTTGTAGAGGTGATATAGGCTTTTTTAGCCCAAATACAGTGAATTTTGAAAAAATGAAATAACTGGTTACCTATAATCTGGAAAAAGCGTTTAAGTCTATTATTGAACGTTTTTCCGGGGATTATATGACTTACTTCTTTAAACACACAGCAACAACATCACGAATATTGGCATTATTAATCGCCTCTCTAGTAACACTCCACTGCTCAGATCAAATCATGTATTATGAGCCGGAATATTATGCATTACTTGAATCAAGCAATGATGAAAATTCTTCTATTGAGGAGAGTTCTGAGGAGTCTTCACCCTCATCAGAAGATGATGAATCAAGACCAAAGAGAATAACACAAAATTCTTCAAGTGAAGAAGAAGAGTCTTCTTTAGAAAGTAGTAGTAGAAAAAAATCAGGGCATTCATCCTCTTCAGGAGATGAGAAAAAACGTTCTTCAAGTTCAGAAGAGTCTTCAACTTACTACAGTTGTGAACCCGATCGTTCATCTGAAGATCAAGTGAGTTCAAGTTCAAACAAATACTCATCTGAATCATCTGACATGTCTAAACATACGACAGTGATTACTTATGCAGGATATTCTTCAGGACAGTTTGTTTCAGAAAGTGATAGCCTGTATGATGCAAATGGGAAATTAATTCAGTGGACGCATCGAGAGCCTATGGAGGCTTATGTTGAGGGGACGTTGAATGAACATCTAGATACTACACGCTACACCTATAATTCTCAAAATTTACTCACAGGACAAAAAACCTATCGAAATGGTGAAGTTGCCTACCGATCTCAGTTTACGTACAATGGCGATAAACGGTTGATTTATAAAGTGAATTATACAGGGGCAAGCCAGTGGGTGAGTAGCGAGTCATATAAGTATGATACTAATGGTAAACTTTTGGAACAGAAGACTACTTTTAAAGAAGGTGAGACAGAATCGCATGAGTATCGATATTATTCTGACCATATAGAACAGGATTATTTCCGAGGCGAAACCCTAACGTTGTGCTATACAGATATTCTTGATTCGATAGATAGAGTCGTAGAACACTATATTGGATGTGAAGAGTCTAAGCGAGAATTGGTGAAAACATATGCTTATAATGATAATGGGGAGGTGAGTGTTTTAGAAGAATATTCTGACCGTGATGGCGATGGTGAACGGTCACTGTATTCGCGAAAGGAGTATAGCTATGACCAGGGTGTCATTTCGTTTATCAATACCATAATTGAGGATGAGCCAAATGCTGATCATACAGAAACATTTACCTATGATGATGAAGGTCGAATAGTTCAGTATCACCATGAATTAGCGACAGGGTGGATCTCTGGATATCAATGGTTCTATCACGATACCGAATAAGAGTGCCTTACAAAGAGATTACGTATTGGTAAACCTTTTATATATTTGAGTAACACTATATAATAAGGTTTGTCTATGCTCACTATTGGAACGCCACTCTCAAAATCAGCCACTAAAGTTATGATGCTTGGTTCAGGTGAACTCGGTAAAGAAGTAGCTATTGAGTTTCAGCGATTGGGTGTAGAGGTGATCGCCGTTGATCGCTATGAAAATGCTCCTGCCATGCAAGTGGCTCATAAGTCATATGTTATTTCAATGCTCGATGCGCAAGCGTTGCGTTCAGTAATAGAAATAGAAAAACCAGATTACATTGTTCCGGAAGTAGAAGCAATTGCCACTGATGAGTTGGTTGCGTTAGAAAAAGAGGGGTTCAATGTAATTCCAACTGCGCGTGCTACACAGTTGACCATGAATCGTGAAGGTATTCGGACGCTGGCTGCCGAAGAACTGGGCCTAAAAACTTCTCCTTTTAAGTTTGCTGGAACTAAAGAAGAATATCTAAATGCTGTTGATGAAATTGGTCTTCCGTGCGTGGTAAAACCTGTAATGAGTTCGTCAGGAAAAGGTCAATCGACCATTAAAATTTCTGAAGAAATTGAAGCTGCTTGGGATTATGCGAATGAGGGTGCCCGTGGTGGTGCTGGTAGGGTTATTGTCGAAGGATTTGTGGATTTTGACTATGAAATAACATTGCTGACAGTGAGTCATGTCGATGGTATCTCTTTTTGTGCGCCCATAGGTCACCGTCAAGAGGGTGGTGATTATCAAGAATCTTGGCAGCCACAGCAAATGACCACTAAAGCGCTTGAGTGTGCCCAAGAGATTGCTGCTTCAGTAGTAACGGCTCTTGGAGGACGCGGACTTTTTGGTGTTGAATTTTTTATTAAAGACGACGCAGTCTATTTTAGTGAGCTTTCTCCTCGTCCTCATGATACAGGAATGGTGACCCTTATCTCACAAAACCTCTCTGAGTTTGCACTCCATGTTCGCGCAATTATTGGGCTACCGATTCCAAATATCGAACAATATAAACCTGCTGCATCAAGCGTGATTCTGGCTGAAGGGGTGTCTACTGAAATAAAATTTAGTGGATTAGAAAAAGCGCTTCAAGAGCCGGATACTCAACTGAGGCTCTTTGGAAAGCCAGAAATTAATGGTGAGAGAAGAATGGGCGTTGCGTTAGCATTGGGAGACTCTGTTGAGGTGGCCCGTGCAAAGGCGAATACAGTAGTTGAAGGTGTTATGGTTAGCGTATAGTGAAATAGTCGTACGAATAAATACTGAGGCTTATCTCTTGTTTGCGTGAGTTTAATGATATTCAATGAGGCGTGATTATTTTACAACTAAACAATATTATGACGATTATTTTTATCTATAAACCCACTGGTTGGCATGAGTGCGGGTGTTGGTGTCATAAATGATTCAATTTAACCATAACATTCCCTAAAGTAACCTTTATTTTACCCTTTTATTCTTCAAACTGATATACCTTATAAGTACACACACTTGCACATTGAGGGCTACAATGCAGCGAATATACGTAATGGGGGTTATTGTATGGAGTTTGGTAATTGTTCACTGTTCTAAAGAGTTAGATACTTTTCAGGCATTTGAAATCTCTTCGAATGATACACTTGCCTATGAACCTGCTTCATATTTGGATGTATTACAGATAGAGAGTGAACTAAATGATTTAAAAGCATTTAAGGACGATATAGAGCGGCATCCTGCTACCAGAATAGAGGCGACCAATCAACTTACTGAAAAGGTACAGGGATTACCACCGCTAAAAGAGCGGCTTCAATTTACCTATAATGATGCGCAGACTACTGCCGATAGTAGTGGACTCGATACTCAAATTCAAAAAGTAGATTCACTTATAGATTTCTATTCGACCTATTTAAATATTACAATTGGGGTCTCGAGCGCAACTACTCCTCCCTCACTCAGTAGTAGTGCGGCTGCAGGTAGTAGTGTTACGATAAGTAGTAGCTCCGTTGCTATGAGTGCCGTGTCGAGTCAGATTGACATAAGCGCACCTGATGAACTCCTTTCCTCTTCAGGTATATTAGAGTCAAGCGCTACGGTGAATATTGAATCGTCACTTATAGAATCATCAGTGTCAGAATTGAGTTCATCAATACTCGAAAGTTCTGTGGCATTGGTGAGTTCGGTTGATGCTGTGGTGTCCAGTAGTTCTACTGTAGTACTTTCATCATCATCTGTTGTAATAAATACTGCGCCAAGATTTAATCCACTTACAGCCTCAATGGGGGTTGATACAGACATGAATAGCCCTGTCACAATAGATTTGAATGCAATTGATGATGAAGGTGACGCAATAACATGGAGTATAAAAAGTGGGTCAGAAGCAGCGTTAGGTACTGTTGTATTACCGAGTGGAGTGGGTGTTGATAAGTCGATTGTGTACACTCCTAATACCGGAGTGAGTGGCAATGATGATTTTACTATTGTGATTCGGGATGTTCAAGGATTGAGTGTGGAGATAGAAATTACCGTAACAATCAATCTTACAATTGTAGATACCAATTTTGTTCTCACCTTGGATGGCGTTGATGATTTTGTTGATCTGCCCGATACTGACTTTGATTTTACCAATGGTATTACCATTGAGAGTTGGGTCAAATATGTTACTCATGATGGATATATGAGAATTATAGAATGGGGTAACGGTGTTGCAAATGATAATTTTTACCTTACAGTTGACAATATAAATACGAACTCGATGTATTTCAGAGTATATGATGTCGCGACTGGAGTGAGTAAGGTGTATGCGAATGATATATTGTCTGGTGTGGGGACCTCATGGGTGCATATTGCTATGACGCTTGCGGCAGATGGCACTGTTAAGTTTTATAAAAATGGTGTAGAGCATACTGATATAACAGGAGGTCCATCTTCTATTCCAAATACGGTTACTCGATTACATAATTTTATTGGTAATAGTAACTGGGATTCAGACCCAGAGATGAACGGTTCTTTTGATGAGATGCGTGTTTGGCAAACAGTGCGTACCGGAGCAGAAATTCTAGCTAACATGAATGTTCGGCTCGTTGGAGTAGAGACTGGATTAAAACACCTTTGGAGTTTTGACGATGGCGTGGCTTCTACAGTAACTGATGAAGTATCGGCACAGCATAATGGCACATTAATTAACACGAATGCAGCAATTGCATGGAGTGTACGATAATTGAGGAAAAGTGTACCTGTTAATGACGTGTCGTTGCTCAGTGTGATTAATTTCATTGAATATTTGGCAATAATAGAGTAAACTCATTATAGGTGTTTAGGCCCTGATAGAAATGAATTTTATTCGTAGTTCTTTTTGTGTAGTTGGTGTCGTAGCGTTGGAGATCTTTTCTCAGAGTACTCCTCCTGTTCAAATCCAAAATACCATATCCATATCATTACTGGATTTTTGTCCGTTTCATTGTTTTGATAAACCTGAGATTCTCAATGATTCACTTCCTGGATATGGGGTTGAAATTTATAATGAAATTTATGAATCTGAAGGTTTTGTTGTTCAGTTTGTAGGTAATTCTTTTAGCCGTGGTATGGTAGAGGTTAATGAAGGGGATATTGATGCAATAAGTGGTCCGTTGAAGTTTAGTCCTGAGGATTTGAAAGAAAAAATCCGTCAAATGCCTTTGATTGGGCCAATGTATGGGGCATTGAAATATCCTACTATGAGTGTCGGGGTGCATCATTCTTCATGTGTGTACAAAAAGGGTGAAGATGAGTGGCAGTATACAACGCCAAAATCGTTGAGCGGTAAGGCGATTGGAGCTGCTCAAAATTATGACTATGGCCAAGAGATGAATGGTTTTTTAGAACAGTATGAAAGAAACGTTGATACTCGTGTTGAACGACTCACGGGAGATAATATATTTCACAGAAATATATTACGGCTTAATTTGAAGCGCATTGATGTCATATTGATGGATAGGACTGGTGGGAAGTGGGCAATTAAAAAAGCGGAGAATAAAGGGGTAATCTCGCCGGGGCAAATTGTGTTGTCTGGGTGCACTGGGGAATCAGCTGAGTTGTATCTTGCATTTAGCTCTACTGATGCAAAACGGGCACAGTACTTGGGTGAAATTTTTGATAGAGGAGTAAAAAGGTTAAGGGACTCCGGAAAATTACAGGATATACTGGCGAAATATGGCTTGGTCGACTGGATCCAGTAGTAGCTTTATATAGCGCAATCATACAAATATACATTCACTATACTGATGGCTCATTGATTGTATTGTTGCAATTTATAACAACATGAGCGCGCATCTTTTGAGTACATTTACAGACAATAAAGAGATAGAGGGGGATGACTTTGAGTTATACCTTTAACATGATTATTATCAGTATTTCAGTACTTGGATGCTTAGCCTTACCGCTCTGTGCCTCCCAAATGTCGGATACAAGTGATACACACGAGGTTGAAATGCAATCACCCCAATGGAAAGATGGAGGATTCCAGAACAGTCTTCCAAGAAAAGATGGGTCTATGCTCAGGATGATAGGGAAGATGATTAGTAATGATGCTGATTTTACGACCCCTGAATCTGACATACCTGTTATTATGCGTTCTGCAGGTGATTTTAATGATCACGATTCAAAAGATTTAAGGATTACCTGGTTGGGTCATTCTACAGCAATAATAGAGATTGACGGCATAACTTTTTTGACAGACCCTGTGTGGAGTGATCGCGCGTCGCCGTTCTCTTTTGTAGGACCAAAGCGGTTTCATCAATTACCCATCTCCTTAAAGGATCTTCCAAAAATCGATGCTGTTGTGATAACCCATGACCATTATGATCACCTTGATGAAGAGACCATAACCTACCTAAAAGATTCGGTCCCCCTATTTATAATGCCTCTTGGAGTTGGTGCGCATTTAAAAGAATGGGGTGTTGCTCCTGAAAAAATAATAGAGAGAGATTGGTGGGGTGAAGTGACCATTGGTTCGGTGACGTTAACAGCCACTCCCGCCCGCCATTTTTCTGGTCGCTCCCTATTTACCATGTTTACTAGTGAAACCTTATGGTGTGGATGGGCGATATCTGGTGCATCTCACAAAATCTATTATAGTGGTGACACTGCTATGTTTCCTGATTTCTTAGAAATAGGTGAACGTCTTGGGCCCTTCGATATTACTATGATTGAGTCTGGAGCATATGATGAGTTATGGGCAGATGTCCATCTTGGTCCTGAGCAAGCGGTTCAAGCGCATGTAATGGTGCAAGGGAATCTAATGATTCCCGTACATTGGGGGACGTTCAGTTTAGCGAATCACAACTGGACAGAACCTGCCGAACGAGTTCTTGCAGCAGCGGAGCTTGCTGGTGTTAAAACTGCTTTCCCAAAACCTGGTGAGAGTATTGATATTTCAGAAGAGTATCAATTGGTTAAGTGGTGGCCAGAACTGCCGTGGAAGAGTGCAGAAGAGGCCCCTGTTGTATCTACAGGCTTAGAAACTGTAGATACGATCACACCAAAAAATAATATTCAAGAAGGTGAAAAATTTACTCAGAGTGACTCTTCAATGCAGTTAGAATAAAGAGGAACAATTGCGACAGAATATCTCTCGATTGTTCCCCAACCATTAAATTGAGAATTTATTTACAGAGCCTTTAAGTTCTTCGGCAATACTTGATAGTTCTATGATACTTTGTTCGCTTTCGCTGACCTTTAAAGTTATGTGTGAAGTGGCACTCGTAAATTCCGTAATGGTATTCGAAATCTCTGTAAGCCCTGTTGCTGATTGGTGAACGCTTTCTGCAACATTGGCACTAGTGTTGCTCACTGTATTTACGTTAGATGCTATTTCATTGATTGTAGCAGACTGTTCTTCAACCGCACTTACAATCGTTTGAGATATACTATTAACCTCTTCGATGATACCCGAGATGTCGGTGATTGCTTGTACCGATATGGAGGTGTTTTCTCGCATACTTGCAATTTGGTTTCCGATTTGGTCAACGGCCTGAGATGTTTGTCGAGCCAGTTCTTTGACTTCACTTGCGACAACTGAAAAACCTTTTCCTGCATCACCTGCTGATGCTGCTTCAATAGTTGCATTTAGAGCGAGCAAGTTAGTTTGATCAGCAATATCTTTAATGACGTCTAGTACTTTACCAATCTCCTTTGCTGATACTTCAAGTTTTTTCATGATGTCATTGGTATTTGTGGCTTGCTCTTCAGCTTTTTGGGCGATGTCAGATTCGACTTGGCAATTGCGAGAGATTTCATTTGACGTTGCGGTCATTTCATCAATAGCTGCAGCGACACTCGCGACTGAAGTGCTCATCTCTTCAGTACTTGCGGCAATACTTGTCATGTTTTCAGAGGCTTGTGTGGCAGCTGTTGCGATAGATTCCGTCTGGGAATTCATGTTTTCGGTGAGGCCTTTCACTTCTTCCATATTTACTGATAATTCAGCTGATTTACTTGCAGTGGTGTTAGAGTGCGAACTGATATTGATTAAAAGATTTTTAAGATTGCTTACCATATTGAAGAATGAGTGGGCTAAGGTGCCGTCACTCTCTTTCACAGTGTTACTAAACTCAACTTTTAAATTTCCATTAGCAACGTTTTGTGAAATATCTTGTAATTCCCTTGGCTCTTCGCCGAGTTGCCCCATTAATTTTTTAATGAGGAGAATAAGTATTCCGATTCCCAATAGTACTGTGAAAATTGTGCCAAAGGAAGATACTGATAATGCAAACTGAGCAGTGCTATTGTTTGATTCAATGCGCTTATTCATTAAACTACTTTCTATTCCTTCAATTTTTTCAAGGACAATACGAATTTCATCCATAATATCTTTGCCAGCTTTTGTGCCTGCTGGAGGTGTGCCGCCCTCAATTGTTTTTCCTTCTAAAATGTTTTTTAGGGCGACGGGAGGAAGCTCCCCTGTGTCTACGCGACGCTTTAAGTCGATTTCAAATTGACCAGCATTTTTTAACCATTCTTTTTGAAGTTTCTCAATATTGCTAAAGCGTTCCACTTGTGGAGGGTTGTCACTCACCAAGCTTTTACCTTGCTCAATGAATTCCGTAAATTGTTTTTTCCCTGCTTCAAAGGGTTCAAGGAAATTATCTGTTCCTGTAAGCATGAAGCCTCGCTGGCCAGTTTCCATATCAACCATAGATTTGGCTATGAGTCTTGTGGTGCCGATAACTTCATGAGTGTGATCCACCCATTTTGCGGAATCTATAAGTGAGCTGATACTGCTATATAATATGATTGATATAATTATGAGGAATGAAAGAATAATTCCGTTACCTGATGCGAGCAGGGTTCTGAACTTCATAGAGTTTAGCATGGAATGCCTTGGTTAACCTTTAGGAGATATGATACCCAAAATAAAAGGGAAATAGGGAAATAATTTAGTGGTAATTATGAATTTTTCAACATTAAGCTGTAGGTGGTGATTTTGATATACGGAGTTGTGTTTTTGCTTACATTTTTCCACAGCTTCATGGTTTGATTCCATAGGCATTTGAGTGTTTAATAGCTCTAATGATATATTAAAAATGTATTGATATGGATCAATCGTACTAATGGTGAGATAGATTTTTCTCTTCTTGGGTATGAATAGTATATTTGTGTACTATGCTCAAATACTTACAAGATCTTATTTTCCTGAGAAAACCGCAATTTATTGCTGCTCTATTTTTGTATCTAGGGTTGTTACTCTGGCTCCAGAATGCATTCGGTTTGAGAAATTCATGCATTTCATATAACACAACGAATACATTAGATCTTACTATTATGATATTTTTTAACAGTGTACCTGCAGTAGGAGCGCTTTTCATTCATCATTTCTACTACCCTGATTCAAAGGGGATTTATAGAGCGCTGGTGAGTACAGTGGTTGTAGTGGGCTGCTACTCTTTAACTGTTGGCTTAGTATCAATTGAGCCATTGAAAGATTTAGCTTCAACAAAATTTGAAGTAATGTTTGTGCGCAAGACAGTGCCTTTTGCCACCCGTATAATGGTTGGATTAGGCATACTCATTGTATGTAGTAGAATTTGGAAAAGGGAAAGTGAAAATTTTTGGGGTCTTTTTCGATTTCCCTATGGGCTTAAAATGTATCTGCCGTTGGTGTTGGGGCTCATAGTGCTATTGTTCTTCAGCTCTTTTTCATCATCGCTTCACAGCTTTTATCCCATGTATTATATAGAAGAACATCCAGATATTTTTGGTTTCTCGTTTTACACTTCATTACTCATTTATGAGCTGCTTTACTTGTCTCATTTTGTAGTAGTAGAATTGATATTTCGGGGCCTAATACCAAGAGTACTTTTCCCCTCTATTGGAGTAGGGGCATTGTATGTTTCTTCAGCGCTCTATTTTGTTATCCATTTTGGGAAGCCTCTCCCGGAAACAATTAGTTCATTTTTTGGTGGATTGTTGCTCTGCTATATTGCTCAAAAAACTGGTTCGATATGGAGTGGGGTATTACTGCATGTTACCATGGCAGCATCGATGGATGGCTTTAGTCTGTTGCAGCGCTTAGTCTTTAAGCAATAAAAAGGCAGTTTCAAATCTTGAAACTGCCGAATGCTTTATAATACTTAAAATTATTAATCGAAAATAGATCAATTACTACTGTTAAGGAATGTACCGTACAGCGCCTTTATCAGCTGATGTAGTCATTGCTGCATATGCTCTGAGTGCAGCAGAAACAACGCGATCACGATCAGGAGTCCAAGCGCCTTTTCCTTTTGCTTCCATTGTTGCGCGTCTTTTAGCAATAGTTTCATCGCTCACATCCATAGAGATTGTTCTTTTGGGAATGTTTATCTTAATGATGTCACCCTCTTCTGCAAGCCCAATATTTC
>JAOPTS010000032.1:0-39825 GCA_051531955.1 Reichenbachiella sp. | reverse complement strand
ATAGCCCAGGCATCTCGAAACCCGAAACTAGTTCCGGTCTTCCAAGCTATATCCGCAGACAAATCCAATTGGTCCCATTGTGCATAATCTGTCGGCCTTTTTAACCCCTTCATTGCGGTTATGGTCGCCCATATAGAGGCACTTGACAATACCTTATCATTCTCTAACTCCAAATCACTCTTACCTTGGTTTTCCTTTAAAACATAGGTGTTTTGAAACAGATCAGTCGATTCATACAACTGATTAACAGGTCGTTTAATTGCCCTCTGATAAACCCTATACATATTACCGTACATTGCTGTTAGCTGCCACAAGTTGGATTCTGCACCTCCCAAAATGATCGACAAACCATAATGACTCGCAGAATTAGAAAGGCTCTTCATTCCCAACTGTTTCAGTTTTTCGTAAAACTTCTCATATCCATAATCAATCAACAAATTGACAAATGGCAAATTCAATGAGCGAGTCAATGCCTCATTGGCTGGCACAGCTCCATAATATTTCAGATCAAAATTCTTGGGCGAAAACCCTTTATAAAAAAGTGGATAATCCGGCAACAAAGCTTTGGGCGAAATCAACCCTTCATCTAAAGCGGCGGCATATAAAAATGGCTTTAACAAACTCCCCGTACTTCTATTGGCTGTAATGATGTCTACTTGTTCATTATGCAATGACCCTGCATTCACATTGCCGACATACACAACTGCTTGACCCGTCTCAATATCTGTAACCAATACTGCAGCATTATGAATATGATTGTGTTTGAGTCTCGACATGTAGCGATTAGCCCGCTCGCTTACAAAGCCTTGCAATTCATAATCCAATGTGGAGATGATCCGTTGACCTGTCTTCCCTTCATTGACTATTCGTGTCAATAATCTTGGTGCCCATCTCGGCAAGGACTTTGGCGCTCCGGGCAGTTCTTCTTCAATCGACATCTCATAAATAGCAGAGTCGATAACACCTCGGGTCAAAAGCTTCCTCAACAGAAAGGCTCTTTTCTCTTTCAGCCTCACTTCATTTTTTCCTGGAAAAACCAAGGAAGGGCTATTTGGTAAAACAGCAAGTGAAGCAGCTTCTCCCCAAGACATCTTATCTGGGGGTCTTCCAAAATATCGCCATCCTGCTGCACTCAACCCTACCACATTCCCTCCAAAAGGGGCATGAGAAGTATATATAGCCAGTATCTCTTTTTTAGAGTAAAACATTTCCAGCTTCAATGCCAAAACAACTTCTATCCCTTTTTCAAGAAAAGTTCGTGCTCGATTTTTTCTTGACATTCGGATTACTTGCATGCTGAGCGTACTGCCTCCTCGTTTGATTCGGCCCGCTTTGATATTTGCCATCATCGCCTTGGTCATCGAAATCGGGTTGATCCCAAAATGACGATCAAAATATTCATCCTCAAACATTTTTAGGCAGACGGCAAACTTATCTGGCACTACGGCTTCAGCTGGAAATCGCCATTGGCCATCCTCGGCTATCATGGCACCCAACAACTCTCCCTCACGGCTTTCTAATGTTGTCGCATAACCATCGTTGAAAAGTGGTGAGGGTAGCGGAAACAAAATGAAGGGCAGCATAAAAACCAAAGACACTATCATGAGTGCCTTTTGGTATTTTTTTAAATCAAGATATTGTTGTTTAATTCTACTCCACATTGACCCAAGTACCTGCTGTATTTGCATTGATCCCGTCATCATACATCGCCTCTAATGCGACCGCTGGCAAGTAATAATTCCCTTTGTATGAAGCATTCAATTTCACTTCGAAAGTCTTACGCTCATTGGCTTTCAAATCAAAATACATCATGACGCGATCATCTCGTATATCCAAATATTCTGGTTTATCACCAGCTGCATATTGATCCGTCCCATCAAGACGCGTATTCAATATTTCCCACCCTGACGGGAATATCTGTGTCAATGCCAACTCTTCATAATCCCCTTTCAAACCTGGGTTTTGAACGGTTACTCTTGCTACAAAATTAGTGCTTTGAGGCAATGCTTTGGGGTTCAACTGATTCCCTTGGTCATCCACATACACTACTTTCATAGATATACTCTCACTAGCAGCCACCTCATCACCCGTCAACGGAATACCTGTTCGAATCAATCGAGTATAGATAGGTGCTTCCCCTTTGTTACTGACCACCAATGAAGACACTTTGTCCACATTGGATACCATCACACTTGTCACATAAGAACCTTGATCAAATTTACTATTAGCGCCAGATTGACTCACTTCAAAACTAATATCATCAGTATCTATTCCATCCGTGTAAGCCGTAATCCCTATCAAACTAAAAGCAGTAGTCTGTGTACTCAACCACTGTTTAGGATCACTCATTTTACGTGCTATTCTCTCTAATACCGCGAACGCTTCTTCGTTTTTGCCTAGTCGTGCCAAGGTCTCCAAAATCATTGCTTCATCACGAGTCGTAGATCCATAAGTATAAGATAACTCTCTATAATTTTTAACCTCTATACTCAAGCCAGCGATGATATCATTTGCATTATCCTCATATCCTGCAACAGCATAGGTCAATGCCAACCTCCATTTCGCTATCGATGACAAACTATCCGTTTGGTTCAGCCTGTTCATGGCACCCATGACTTTTTCACCAGCTAATGCCAACCCATACAGTCTATAAGCCTGCACCAAATCGCTCCTTCGTCTTCCTCCTTTAGACCATTGATTAGCTTGCCTTTTTTGATATTTCACCCATTGGCTCATCATGGATTCCGGAACGGCAAACCCTGCCTTTTTAGCTTCTATCAAAAAATGACCAGCATAATTGCTACCCCAATCACTCTCTTCCAATTGGCCAGGCCAATAAGTAAAACCTCCGTTGCTTGTTTGGAAATTCCTTAATCGGGCAATAGCTGCATCAATATTGCGACTAGTCTCAGATTTTTGATCATCAGTCAGGTTCACCAGCTTATCCAAATACAGCTGAGCGAATACCGAAGAAACTGTCTGCTCTATACAGCCATGTGGGTAACGCATCAAATATTTTAATCGCTGCTCCAAATTGATAGCCGGCAATGTGGACACTTCTATCACTGCCTCGTTGGTTCCCAACATACCCAGAGGTTTATAATCTACTGTCCAATTGTTACCTCCTTCGAGGAATTTGTCTTCCGCTTGTGTGATCGAAGGGTTAGACGCACGAATTGTCATCTCAATGTCATATTTGGCTTTTGAACTTCCAGATTTAGCACTCACACTTATTTTACCTTGTCCTAAAACCTGAGCTGCCTCAACATCAAAATAAACGACTTGTTCTCCTGTCGAAGCAAATTTGATTTGCTTGGTACTGGCCCCAATTACTTTTAATCCTCCAGAGCTTTTGACCGCAACTTCCACTTGTTTCAACTTTTCGTCATTCACAAATACTGTGACCGGTAAACTCATTTTTTCTCCTGGACCTGCCACTCTAGGTAAAGTCGCCAAAACCATTACAGGCTGCTTGACAGGAGTAGTTTTATCAGTAGAACCATAGGCTCCATTTGATGAGGCGACAACCATCGTCCGAACACTTCCTACATATTGAGGCATTGTGATTTCATGTTCGGCAGTCTTCCCAGCTTCTAGGTAAAAAGGGCCAAGATATTCCACCACTGGCTTAAACCTATTCGACTTATGGCTGCCTTTTTCTTTGGCTTTGAACTCTCCATCTCCACCAATCGCCAATAGTCTTTCCATTTTGCCTCCATAGGCCCCAATCACATCATCATATATATCCCAAGTCTTGATTCCTAAAGCCTCTTTGGCATAAAATGAAGACCAAGGAGAAGGCGTTCTGTAATTGGTCAAATCCAACAACCCTTCATCAACCATTGCAATAGTATAAGCCATTTTCTTCCCTGACTCTTCAGACACTTTTACTGTAAAAGTCTGCTCTGGACCCAACTCCTCAGGCATCACTAATTTTGGCTTCAGTGTCGTATTATCATCTATGACTTTGATAGACTGTATGCCATACATTCTAATGGGCAAATCATTAGCTGTTTGTGCATGCGGCTGAACCAATGAAATATTTGCATAGATATTGGGCGCCATATCTGCAGTGGCCTTGAACTGAACAGTCGTTGATTCATCTTCTGTCGCTACCCAAAATGATTGAATAATACTCTTACCCGTTTCCAAACTCACCAACACTCTTGCTCCTTTAGTACTTGGGAAATTGATTTTTACCTCATCTCCCACTTTATACGATTCTTTCTCGACTTCAAAGTTGAGCATGCTTACGCCACCGACATCTCCTTTTTTTGCTTTACCAGCCCATCCCGGCCAATCAACAAACACAACCTTACCAGCACTGTGTCCAGATATTTCATCCGTCACTCTTACATAGTAACGTCCCCAGTCTGGATACTTAATTTTCAAATTCCACGAGCCTTTCCCATTTTGAGTTGAGACGCTTGTCGAAGTAATCGGCGAACTATATGAGGTACTGTAGTAATTGACATTCGTCGCAGAGTTGTCCCACCACCATTTCCAATCCAACTTGAATACCTCTAGTATCATGTCATCTCTATTCACTGGGTTGCCTTCCGTATCAACCGTCACAATTTGAATGGGTTGATCTTCGTCTGTCAACAACATGCCACGATGATCTCCATCGGGCGCTTTTATACCTACAAAAGAGATATATGGGAAATAAGGAATAGAAATTTTATCAATACTGAAATTACCTCCTTCTTCGTACACTTTACCTGTGAAAATTGCTTTCAACGCTCCCGGCGCTCCTTCTTTAGTACCCAAAGGCACATTTATCTGCGCCTTACCATTTTGATCCAGTCTACCAGAAAATATCTCTTCATGTTCTGCATAAAAATATTTAGTATTATCATCAAAACTAAAATTCGGGAACTTCTCAAATTTGGTTTTGATAGGAGCCACGGTCATTTCAAACTCAGCTTTCAAACCTTTGGCAATCGCACCATGCAACCACTTTACATCCAAGAAGCCAGTAATATCATCATCCGCAGCGGTCAATCGTTCCCTCTTAAAATCAAGATCAATCTTCAACCGATTTGGTTTAACAGTCTCAATACGCAATCGCTTACTAAATTTAACACCTCCAACATTGACTGATGCAGACCACAATCCAGTTGGAGCATCCTGATTGGTAGCAATAGAGAAGTTGTACATCCCTTCCACAGATTCAGTCTTTACCATCTTTTTTACCATCTGCCCATTTGGGTTTTTCAACTCAAATACAACTGGGTAACCTTCTGGTAATCGATCCTCTTTGTCTTCTAGAATAAAAGTCAGATGAATAGCATCTCCAGGACGCCATACCCCTCTTTCTCCATAAATCAATCCTTTAATCCCTTTTTGTACTTCTTGACCTGCCACATTAAAATTGCTTAATGACAAGGAGTTACCATCGTTCAATTTCAAGTATCCAAACTCTTTTTCTTTCTTGGCCATCACTAAAAATGGCACCCCATCAATCTTGATTTTGGCCTGACCTTGTCCATCAGATACACCAGACCCTATCACTTGTTGTTGGTAATCATATACCGCAAAACTCACATCTTTCATCGGCTCAGTATCCACCAGATTGGTCACAAAAAGATTTAGCTTTCCTTGATCTGCGCGCTTAGCAATCAATCCAAGATTAGATGCAAAGACCAGTTTTTTCTTCTTGTCCTTGTACATATAATAAGAAGCATGGCAAGGATTTTCTCTTTCTCTCCAATCATAAGAGTCATTGTAGTAGTATTCATAACTATCCCAATTACTATTTTCTTCAGTATCTTCCCATTGGTCAGTCTCGGGCATCTGCAGCTCATTATCTTGATCTCCATTGGCACAGAAATAATTGGAATGCTGCTGTCTAAACCCTAATCGAATTTCATACATCGCTCCCGGATCTACTTTAATCAGATCAGCCAAATCGAGCGTAAATCTGTTCCACCTGTTAAGATCCGTCACTCCAGAACCCATCAAATTGATCGTCTTTTTAAGCATAGGTTTACCTACACGACTCATCTCACTTGATTCTCCTAAATCATTCACCTGTAAGTATTGAATGATATTCTCTTGGTAAACTTTGACCACTGTCACTTCTACTGCTTTAAGACCCACGGCCTCAAACGGAACAATCAATCCTTCTGAACTCGGAATAATAGCACCAGAATTAGCCACTATTTTTACTTCAGGTTTCGATTGAGTCAGTCTAATGGTTGATTCATAATCCTCTTTCAGACTATAGCCTGCTATATTTTTGATCTTGTGAAAAATTTTCAACTGAACATCCCCACTGACTTCATTAGTAGGATAGAGCTTAACCACATTCTTCTCTACCGTGTAACGTGGCTCGTTTCCATCCAGTGTAAAGAACCCTCTAAGGTTTTGCTTTTGATCTATTGGGTCAGAAAAAACAACAGACAAATAATTAGACCTTCCACGAGACATATTGATCGCCACCACTTTGTAATCATCTAAGGCAGGAATGGCATACTCCTCTTCACCAGAACCCTCCACACCTATGGCACTTCCTGACCAACTAACCTTCACTTGAGAGGCCTTCTTTGTTCTCTTTACTTTCTCAATCGTGAAAGCATGCTTATTATTCGAAAAGTCATGATTCCATGTAATTTCTAAACTCCCATTGTTTTGTGTTGCTGTAATAATCTTCTCGATCTCTTGATTATCTGCTAAGTCAGCAGTTTGCAAAATTCCTTTTAACTTTATTGATTCGAGGTTTTTGATACTATACAGTTCTATACCATCTAGATCTACCTGATAGTTTTGTGATAAGGTTGTGAATGTAAATTTGAATTCATTTTGATCTGCCTTGGTATCCACCAAGGCAGCCAAATTCAATTTTGCTTTGTACTCCTGATCATTAGGTAATGCTTGATCTGGACTAAAGACTAAGGTTCGTTGATCTTCCATCGACAAACTCCCTTTAATCGGAGGGTCAAATTGGATCAAATCAGGTGTTATTGTACTTGCAACTATACTATCCAGGTTTTCGGCCAAACGTATTTTGATACTCGAGCCTGCACTAATTACTCCTGAAGTGTACGCTGAAATTTGGTCTACGAAAAGATCTTTAGGGCTTTCGAAACTCGCTAAGTTACTACGGTTAGAATCTCCGCAAGCAAATAAGATCAATCCCAAGAATAGGATACTAAGGTGTTTTTTCATTCTGGTTATTGGTTAGGTCAATAAGAAGGCAACTTAACAATTCGACTTGTGATTTAATTCCATTAAAAGGATTAATTAGCCTTATTGCATAATTAAATCAGATGAAAAAGGAACTCCATTTATGTTGAAGAAATACTATATTAGTATACTTAACAAACACTACTACTATGAAAAAAGCAATTTACTTACCTGCAGCGTTGCTGCTATTTGTTTCAATTTTTACTTCATGTAAAGACAAATTAGATGACCTAGTTGAGACTTGTCAGACTATAGAATCCGGGTGTGGCGAATACCAAGCATGCGCTAATACGTCCGAAGCTTGGTATACCTACGGTGGCAAAACTTACAATTGCGATGGTTTAAATTGTTTAACTGCTGCGGAAGAAGTAGTTAATGATATCGCAGACGACTGTCAATAAATTCAACGAGGGTGTACAACCAGCCCTCCTTTTTTATCTCAAATACCACTCGAATAACCCCGTCATTACCTCTGACGCTCCTATAAAAACACCAACTCCATAGGTAATATGTTTGGCCGATAAATTTGCTATAGTATAAGGTAGTCCCACCAAATTAATTAATCCAAAGCCTACAGCTAAAATCACACCTGCCGCCAAGGACAAATAAAGGTTGAAAGAAAAAACAATTGTTAAACTCCCAACAACGAACAAGATAAAGCTCCCAACAATCACTTTTTTGATGTCTAAAGTTGACACCTTCTTACTCATTGCAAAAGCCAATATGGCTGCAATAGCTAAAAGAACCAATGAAAAAGTAGCCGCCAAATCTTCCTGATTAGGGAACCTAGTTGCTATATACTCTGGAAAAAACTCTACCAAAATAGCTTTACATGCTCCCAAGAAAAAACCAATACCCAAAATAGAAAGGTAGGCAGATACATTTACTGATTGATTTTCATGCTTGATCTCTATAGTTCTGAAAGTACTCACATTGACAGAACAAATTCTATGAAAAAAGTACCCACTCACTGAAATCAGTACTCCCCCCACAACGAAAGTCAAAGTATCACCAAAGAATCTAACCAATGAAACTACGACAGGTTCAAGTGCATAAATCAATTCTGTCACAAGGAATAAAAACCCAACTACAATTGGCAATTTCTTAGTAGGCGCAAATGCCTCAATCATTGAATAAGCAGGACTGATGAATAAATTCATAGAAATCAGCCACAACAAAATCATGTATGGTAGCATTGCCTTGATTTGATAGGCTGGCCCTGCGTCAATTATAGACGCCACCACCATAAAAATCATTGCCGTAGCTCCAATTCCGACAGTAAAAATGACGAAGTACTTGCCGTTTTTTCGAATCAAATAATCAGCAGTCAATCCTGCCAAAGGAGGAATAACCACCAAAATGATTGCTTTCGATATTACTAAAAATGACGACAATTCAGTAAAGTTGAACTTCTCTAATAAGATAGGTTGATATTCGTGGTAGGCAATCCAACTAATAACCAATGCAATATTGAGTCCTGCAAGACTTACAATCTCTGGCCACTTTACTTCATTAGACTTTTCCATAATTATCAATATCGGTAATTAACTACTTGTTGAACTAACGGACTTTCAGTAGGATAGAAATCATTGAGCTATTTCACCTTAATTACTCCATCTACTATGATTCAATATTCCTTATATTTGACTAAATTCAATCAAATATGCGTATAAATTCAATAAGAATTATTTCCTATATTCTATTAGGATTAACTCTGACATTCGGGGCTTGCAGAGGTTCTAATATGCCAAAGGAGAGAAAACCCCATAAAATAAAAAAGGGCAAACCGATACCTTGTCCAGTAAAAGACTGCTAACAATACTTCCTAGACTATGAAAAAAATAATTATTGCGATTGATGGCTATTCGGCCTGCGGCAAAAGTTCAACTGCCAAAAAAGTAGCCAGTGAGCTAAATTATAAATACGTTGATACTGGTGCCATGTACCGATCGGTCACCTTATATTTTGAAGACCATTATATAGATCTCACCAATCCCAAAGCAGTCAGCAAGGCATTGGGCGACATTGACATCACCTTCCATCATAACGATTCAACTGGCCTCACGGAGACTTATCTAAACGGTCTAAATGTGGAGGAGAAAATTCGCACGATGGAAATATCTCAAAAAGTGAGTCACGTAAGTGCCATCAAAGCAGTCCGTGAAGCAATGGTCTCCCAGCAACAAAAAATGGGGAAGGCTAAAGGTCTAGTAATGGACGGTAGAGACATTGGCTCAGTGGTATTCCCAGAGGCCGAATTAAAGATTTTTATGACTGCTGATTTTGATGTTCGTGCAGAACGAAGACAAAAAGAGCTGTTCGATAAAAATCAATTAGTGGATCTAGAAGATGTCAAAGACAACCTCCGTAATAGAGATCGGATTGATACTACTAGAGAAGAAAGTCCATTGGTCAAACCTACGGATAGTGTCGATGTTGACACCACTCATATGTACTTGCCAGAGCAAATTGAACACATTACACAATTAGCAACAGGAAAGATGATTAAGAAGTCACATTAGGTTTATCTCTATAGGAGGAAATGATAATAAGGAATACGTCATATAATGTGGTTGTCATTATATGACATTTAACTTTATAGTTTTAGACTTCCTATTTATTAACCTTCAAAAAGCTACTTTTGCCGAAGGATCACGATGATATTATGAATATAGAAATCGACAGCAACTCTGGGTATTGTTTTGGTGTAGAATATGCCATCGAAATGGCAGAAGACGAACTCAATGAGACAGGTGCCTTATACTGTCTTGGAGATATCGTCCATAACCATATGGAGGTCAATCGACTAGCTGCCAAAGGCCTCAAGATCATCGATCGAAATGATATGGAGCAATTGCATGATTGTAAAGTTCTGATCCGTGCACATGGCGAACCTCCTGAGACTTATAAATTAGCCATTCAAAACAATATTGAATTAATAGATGCTTCTTGCCCAGTAGTACTCAAACTTCAAAATCGTGTTAAAGGGTCCTTTGACCAAATGGAGGCACGGGATGGACAAATCGTCATCTACGGGAAACCAGGTCACGCAGAAGTTATCGGACTTACTGGACAGACAAAAGAAAAAGCCATCATCGTGATGGAAGATGAAGATCTGGAGCAAATTGACTTTTCTAGACCCGTTACACTTTACAGCCAAACAACCAAGAGCACCAAAGGCTTTTACAGATTGAAAGCCATGATCGAAGAACGAATCGAAAAGGCAAAAGGCACACTAGAAGTTACAGACTTCAAAGCTAACGACAGTATCTGTAGACAGGTCTCCAACCGTGAGCCAAGTATGGAGAAATTCTCACAAAAACATGATGTAGTCATTTTCGTGAGCGGCAAGAAAAGCTCCAATGGAAAAGCATTATATGGAGTCTGCAAAAATTTCAACGAACGTAGTTATTTCATCGGTAGCGAAGAAGAACTAGATATCAGTTGGATTAATGCAACAGACACCGTTGGAATTTGCGGAGCAACCTCAACCCCAATGTGGCTCATGGAGCAGGTTAAGAATCACATCGAAAAGCAATTTGATCAAGTAGAAGCTTAGGCAGCTAGTCTCTACTATGTTTTCTATACTCAATTACTCTTTCACCTATCAATCCATACTTTTGCTCTGCAGTGTCGGCATACTAATTGGCCTGTCCAAAACAGGCGTCAAAGGAGTCAGTATGTTGGCCGTCCCCATGTTGGCGATAGTCTTTGGTGGACGTACGTCTAGTGGCGTCATGCTTCCAGCTTTGATATTGGCAGATATCATAGGTGTGATTTACTATCACAAGCATGCACAATTCAATTACCTGTGGAAACTACTTCCTTGGACTATTCTTGGAGTATTGGCTGGCACTTACTTTGGACAAAGCATAGACGATGAGTTATTCAAGACCATCATGTCAGTCATTATCATTGTCAGCTTGGTCGTCATGATTTGGTTAGAGAAAGCAGGCAAAGATGTCATTCCAGATTATTGGTGGTTTGCAGCAATAATGGGTACAACTGCAGGGTTCACTACAATGGTTGGCAACCTTGCCGGAACAGCCATGGCCATCTACTTGCTCTCCATGCGTTTGCCTAAAAATGAATTTATTGGAACTGTTGCTTGGTTTTTCATCTGTGTCAATATTTTCAAAGTCCCCTTTCATATTTGGGCATGGGAGACTATCACCTGGCAGTCTTTTCAATTAGATTTAACATTGATTCCATTTATTGGGTTGGGTGCTTTTGTAGGGATCAAACTGGTCAAGAAAATCCCTGAGAAGAATTATCGTTGGTTTATCATAGGGATGACAGCTATTGCGGCGGTAGTCATTTTATTATAATAAGATAGCTACATATTAAAAGTCACTCCCCAATTCATTCGACCTTAAATGGCGACTCAATTAGACGATGTTGTTTTCGGCCCAATCCAAGAAATTTTGTTTGTAATGCCTACCTATGGGTAGATTCTTACCTCCAATTGCTACACTGATTTGATTGAATTTATCAATGTGGTGAATAGCTATTATGTAGGATCTATGTATGCGTAAAAAGTGATTATTGGGTAGACGCTCTTCTATATGCAACAAACTCATCATTGAGATGAGACAGCCATCTTTAGTAAAGAGTTTAATGTGATTCTTTAAACTCTCGATGTACAATAATTCTTTCAAGAGGACTTTGACATGCTCTCTTTCACTTTTAATATAGATGAAAGGGTCAGAATAAATTTCAGACTCTTGATTATTTTCTTTCACAGGTCTAGGGAGCTCCCTTTTTTTACTTTGATAGATTTTAGCAATGGATTTGGTAAATCGGTCAAAAGAAATAGGCTTGAGTAGATAATCAGAAACCTGCAATTCATAGCCTTCGATAGCATATTCTCGATGTGCTGTAGTTAATACAACATTAGGGTAATGACTGAGTGCACTTAGCATTTGAATGCCTGTAATACCAGGCAATTGAATATCGAGAAACAAAATATCATACTCTCTTTTCTGCAGCTCAGCTATTGCATCCATGGCATTGTGATGGACCGAAACCAATTCCAAATCACTAAATTTTGAGATGTAATTTTCCAGTACTTTGACTGCTGGCAGCTCGTCTTCTACGATCATACATTTCATAATTGAATCTTTAATTTTACCAAATAAGAGTCTTCTTTGTTGACTTTTATTTCATGTCGTTCTGGATAAATAATATTTAGCCGCTTTTGAATATTCTCTAGTCCTATTCCGCTTTTCAGATTGGACGAGCTACCATCCGTTGTGTTTGGAATATTATTTTCTACCATGAAATTCAACTCATTCTCTGTAATATTCAATACTACCCTCATCCAAGACTTACCTTCAGTCTTGGCTATACCATGCTTAAATGCATTTTCTAAAAATGGTATTAAAAGTAGCGGAGGTAAAAATGAATTTTGGATATTTCCAGTTGATGAAAATGAAAGCTCTAATCTATCGCCATATCTTATCTTTTCAAGTTCAATGTAATTTTTGATCAACTGCACTTCTTTTTCAGTGCTTATCTGATCCACATTACAATCATATAGCATGTAGCTCAGGATATCGGATAGTTTTAAAATGGAACTGGCTGCTTGTTTGTCATCCGATATGACCAAGCTATATATGTTATTAAGAGTATTGAATAGAAAATGAGGCTGCAATTGATTACGGAGTATTTGCAATTCTGATTTCACTTTTTCTTGGCTGAGTATCGCATTGTTTTTTTGCTGAACATAAAACATTTGTATGAGTTTAATCACCACAACAAATGACGACATATATAACAAATCCAAAGTTACATATGTGATATAAGGGAAAGAAAAATCTTTGTATTTACCAATGTCTATGGGATAATACCGATATACACACAGAACAAGAATACTAGCAAAAAAAGCAATACCAATCATAGCAATACCTAGACCCATATAGTTCTTTTTAGGAATGAACTTGGGTAAAAGGTAGAATGCAATAAAATATGCGTACGGTAACTTGATCGTCATCATGACCGCTTCGAAAATAGCCCATTGCAGATAATTATTCCCATGCAATGATCCATTGATCACACAATAAAAAAGAAGCCAAAACCCCCAGTAAAACAAATGCCTAGTGGTACGAGTCCAGCTCCATCCTTGATACTGCTTGTCCAATGCAAAGATCTCCTTCATTACTTTTTGTTTCTAAATAAAAGAATTCCAATGAAAAAAACACAAACTAATGACAAACAACTTTCGATTAGATACGAACAGCGCAATAAGTGTTTTAAACGACACTTGAATCTAGATGACAGTCGTCTACACTTTACAATCTTTAGTAAGTCATTTTGTTCTGCATCAACCAGTGAGCCAGTCTACATTCGATCAAAAAAAACAAATGAAAACGACCAAACTAATAATAATAGTAACTCTGCTTTTATTTTCATGGACATGCATGTATTCGCAAGAGTTAGTGACAGGAAAAGTGCTTCAGGAAAATGGTACCGCCATTCCTTTTGCAAACATATTGATATTGAGTACTTCGGATTCATCATTGGTCAAAGGAGCCATCTCTGACCTTGAAGGAAATTTTTCTATTGAAATTCCACATGATGACAACTTATCATTACAAGTGAAATATTTGGGGTTCGATAACTATAACACTCAGTTGTTGATAAATAACTCAAAAATGGGCAATATAATATTGACAGAAAACACACTTGCTCTTGATGAAGTAACAGTTACGTCTCAAAAACCACTCTATGAGCAAAAGCTGGACCGGACAGTTGTCAATGTACAAAGTAGTGTGACCAATGCTGGAAGTACTGTTTTGAACGTTTTAAGCAAATCACCAAACGTCAATATCAATGTGGCGTCTGGACAAATCAATCTAGCAGGGAAAGAGGGTGTGCTAATCATGATCAATAACAAAATGGTACGCATGGAGCCGGCGGATATTATTAATATGTTGGCGAATATGCCAGCCGAAAATGTGAAAAACATAGAGTTGATCACCACACCACCTGCCAAATTCGATTCTCAAGGAAGCGCTGGAATCATCAATATCAATACAACCACGAGTGACAATTTAGGCACAACAGGAAGAGCTGCGATGAATTTCGCTTATGGAAAGACTCCAAAATATGGTGCCTCCATCAACTTGAACTCTAATTATAATAAACTACAAACTAGAGCAAATATTTCAGCCAATGTAAGCAATGAGGATGTGAGAATTGATATAATCACTGATTACCAATATGACAATAATGCAGTGTGGTCTGAAATGAATAGCCTCAGGGATACACGTACAGGACTGTATATAGCAGAACTCGGTTTCGACTATGAAGTTTCCAAACATACCACCATCGGTATGATGGGAAATTACTATTTGAGAGACTGGGATATGGACGCTATTTCAAATAGCGAGTATATAAGTGAAAATGATGGGGCTGAAAGCGAGTTCATCAACAGTACAGAAAAAAATGACATGTATCGGTTCATGTGGAACATCAATTTGTCACATCAATTTATCAATGATGCCTTATTAAGTATTGATTATGATTATATACAAGTAGAAAGAGACAACCCTACATTTTATGATATATATGAAAACACTATGGACTCAAACATTGAAGAAGCATTTTATTCTTCTTCAAAAACACCACTGAACATTCAAGTTGGAAAGATAGATTACAGTCAACAAATTTTCGAGAATGTAAAACTCGAAACAGGTGCCAAGCTAAGTGCCTCTAGCTTTAGAAATAATGTTGAAGTCGGGAATTTTGAAGGTGAGCTATTGGTGAAAGATTCTAGCTATTCAGTTTTATACAATATGAACGAGGAAATCTACGCTGGATATATCTCCACTGATTGGCAGCTCAACAAATTATGGTTGCTAAAATCCGGCCTTAGATATGAGTTCTATAGTATGTTTTTAGGTTCAGATAATCAACCAACGATTAGAGATTTGAACCAAGGGAATTGGTTTCCATCTATGTTCCTGAATTTTAAACCAACTAAATACCAAGAGTGGACAGGGTCTTATTCTAGAAGAATCCAACGCCCTGGCTTCATGCAGTTGGCTCCCTATTTCTACTTCTTCAACAAGAGTAGCTTAACCACCGGAAACCCCAATTTGATATCTTCCATTTCTTCTCAAATAAAATTAGACTATAGGATTCATAACCTAAACATGAGCTTGAGCTACACTTACACCAATAACCCTACTTACGGTATACAACCAGTACTTGATCATGAAAGAGAGCTCGGTATTTTTATGCCTAGGCAAGGGATCGACCAAAAGACTTTTTCTTTTTCAAGTAGTGTGCCTTGGGATATTACGGACCGTTGGACTAGTAATTATCAATTTAATGCACATTTTCATAATCAAGTACCTATTGTTGAAGGGCAGCCTATTGTTAATAAATATTTTAATTACACCCTTTCTATGAACCACTCCTTTGATTTAGGGAAAGAATGGTTCTTAGAATTAGATGCCAACTATAATTCACTCCAATATATTGGAATGACATCTTTTGAAGCTCAAATTGGTCTAAACCTTGGTGTGCAAAAGAAGTTTAATAACGGTGCAACGGTTTCTATGAATGCCTCTGATCTATTGGACAGTATTAGTTTATGGGACCTCACTTCTAATATTCCTGAACAAAATATTTACTACAATTTCAATTATAAAGGCGAAGGTCGTATCGTTAGACTTAACATTTCTATTCCCATTGGGAACAAAGAAATGAAAATGAAAGATCAACGAAAATATGGTTCTAGTGAAGAACAAAGTAGGCTGTAAAATCTAACTTTTATCTGTTTTTTGTACCTCCTGAGTTCAGTATTGATTCAGGAGGGCATCAATTAAAGGTCACTCCCAAGGAGATCTCCAAGCCTTCCAGCATCATACTAGCATCTGGATAGTTCCCTTTCTTTTCTACAATATCAGTTGTTCCTCCTGCATAGCTGCCATCAAGTGACACTTTTGCACCCCCAGATAAATATTGCACTTCCATCGTCAGTGAATATTTTTTATTGACATGAAAAGCGAATTCGATCCCTGCCATCCAACCGTAACCTAATTGTGTCTTCATATTGAGGTCAGCATTGGCCACTTGCCAATCTTCGTACTCAGCAATTGCTCGATCCACATTACCATAGTTGAGCTTGGGGTCAATATGCCAAATACCAAAACCTCCAGCCAACAGTCGAGTAGATACGGACCTAGTATTCATCTCTAAGGTCAATTGTAAAGGAACGAGGATTGACCAATGCGGGCCTGTCATAGGTTTGTCTGATTCAAACGGTAGTCCTTCGAGTGGCAAACCAGGCATACTATATAAGGAAGCTCCTGTACTAAAACCTACTACACCGATATTATATCCAAGTCCTCGAATTGAAAATGGACTAACTGGTGTGCTGATATAACCGTTCTTTGGAATCAACACCGACATAGAGACGCCTTGTCCCTGAGATTGGAATGACAATACAACGAAAAAAGCCAAAAAAACCACCACTTTAATCGTCTCAGAAAATACTTTGCTCATAGACTGTAAAAATGCCAAAGATTAATTGGAAACTTATACGTAGAACAGCTTTTACAATTACATTTGCGATTAATTACTTCAAAACCGCATTTGAACATTTTTTTGTTATTTTTGCAACGTTTTTGAAAACAAGTTTTATCGCATATAAATATGTCTCAGAATATCAAGCTTAAGCAAGGTTTTGACATCAACCTTGCTGGAAAAGCTGAAAAGAAAATTGCAGAGCTCTCTCAACCAGAGACTTTTGCTATTAAACCTTCGGATTTCATCGGAATGGATAGAGCTAAGTTGCTAGTTAAAGAAGGCGACAATGTAAAAGCTGGAACTCCAATCTTGATCGACAAGAAAGTCGAAGATGTAATGTATTGCTCACCCGTGAGTGGAGAAGTTGCAGAAATAGTAAGAGGAGCCAAAAGAAAAATTTTAGAAGTACGCATCCTTGCTGACAAGGAAGTGTCTTACGAATCTTTTGACAAGCATACTGATGTCAGCAGCATTTCTAGAGAAGCTGCTATCGCTCAAATGAAAATAAGTGGCGTGTGGCCCAACATTATCCAAAGACCTTTTGGGATTGTAGCCAGCACTGAGGATACTCCAAAAGCAATCTTTATTTCTGCTTTTAACACACATCCTTTAGCAGCGGACACCAATTTCGTTTTAGAAGGTGATGAAAAATATTTCGAAGCTGGAATAGTGATACTTAGCAAATTGACCGAAGGAAAAGTTCACATCAATGTGAACAAAGACTCTGCAGCTTTCTTTAAAAGCAGCAAGGCTCAGGTCAACACAGTGGAAGGCCCACACCCTGCAGGTAATGTAGGTGTGCAAATTCACCACCTAGACCCGATCAATAAGGGAGAGGTAGCATGGACGGTCACTCCTCACAGTGTAGCTCAAATCGGAAAATTATTCTTAGAAGGAAAATACGACGCTTCGAAAGTTGTTGCGTTGGTCGGTTCTGAGGTTAAAGCACCACAGTATTACAGAACATTCACAGGAGCTGCTATTAGCAAATTGGTTGATGGCACTATCAAGGATGGTTATGTGAGATACATTTCTGGAAACGTATTGACTGGAAGCCAGATTAACTCTACGAGTTATTTAGGATTCTACGACAATCAGTTAACTGTTATTCCTGAAGGTGATCAATATGATTTCATGGGTTGGATTTTACCAACTACAGAAAAACTAAGTTTCCATAAAGCACTTGGTTTGTTCTCTTTCCTAGGTGGGAAAAAGAAAGAATTCACTTTAACGACCAACATGAGAGGACAGCATAGAGCGTTCGTTCAGACTGGTGAGTTCGAAAAAGTAGTGCCAATGGATATTCTTCCTACACATTTGTTGAAAGCCATCTTGGCAGAAGACTTTGATGATATGGAAGGCTTAGGTATATATGAAGTGATCGAAGAAGATTTAGCACTTTGCGAATTCATCGATGTTTCTAAGAACGACGTTCAGTCGATTTTAAGAGAAGGTTTAGATTTAGTAAAAAATAGTTAACAGCATAGATGAAGTTCATAGAAGACATTTTTGCAAAAATTCGCCCCAACTTCGAAAAAGGAGCTAAAT
Source organism: Reichenbachiella sp. (assembly GCA_051531955.1). Lineage (GTDB taxonomy): Bacteria > Bacteroidota > Bacteroidia > Cytophagales > Cyclobacteriaceae > Reichenbachiella. The sequence goes on along the minus strand of JAOPTS010000032.1, from coordinate 21,552 downwards.
GGGAGAAATTTTTCTATATATACGAAGCACACGAAGTGTTGCTATTGGCGCCTAACAAGACGACCAATGCTACAGGCGCTCAAGTACGTGATGCTATCGATTTGAAAAGAATGATGATCACTGTAGTCATCGCCATGTTGCCATGTTTATTATTTGGCATCTGGAATGCAGGTCATCAACATTTCCTCGCTATAGGAGAGATCGCTACTTTAGGAGATAAATTTTTGGTAGGTGCTATGTTAGTAGTTCCAATCATCATTGTATCCTACGGTGTTGGTTTAGGTATTGAATTTACATTCGCTACCATCAACAGACACGAAGTAGCAGAAGGTTTCCTTGTAACAGGAATGTTAATTCCGTTAGTAATGCCCGCTACTATTCCATTATGGCAAGTAGCAATGGCAACAGCATTTGCTGTTATATTAGGTAAAGAGGTTTTTGGTGGTACAGGGATGAACATCCTTAACGTAGCATTGACAGCTAGAGCTTTCCTATACTTTGCTTACCCATCACAGATATCAGGTGATGTATGGTCGTACTTAGGAGATAGTCAAGCAATTGATACTTTCTCAGGTGCTACACCATTAGCAATCGGAGCTGCTGCCGTTGAGGGAACAGAGCCAATGCTGAGTATGTTGAGTAATTCCTGGTCCAGTGGGATCTACGAATTCTGGAACATGTTCATCGGCATCATGCCTGGTTCAATAGGAGAGACTTCAACTTTGATGTGTTTGATCGGAGCGGCTATCTTGATTATGACAGGAATGGGTAGTTGGAAAATTATTTTCAGTGTATTTGCAGGAGCATTTGTAATGGGTACTATTGCCAACATGATTGGTGCTAACGAATACATGTTGCTACCAGCTCAATATCACTTAGTAATCGGTGGTTTAGCTTTTGGTGCTGTCTTCATGGCAACTGATCCAGTAACTGCTGCTCATACCGAAACTGGTAAGTGGATTTACGGTTTCTTAATCGGTGTATTGACTATTATTATCAGAGTATTTAATCCGGCATATCCCGAAGGGATCATGCTTGCTATATTATTAATGAATGTATTTGCGCCACTAATAGATTATTACGTGGTAGCTGCTAACAAAAAAAGGAGGTTGAAACGTGCAACGGTCTAATTTATATATAATCGTTTTCGCGGCAGTACTGACAATCGTACTGGGCGGAATGTTATCGGGAACATCAGTAGTGCTTAAGCCTCTTCAGGACAAGCAAGTAGAACTGGATACAAAGAAAAAGATTTTAGGAGCGGTAATGGATATTTCTGATATCAAGGACGTTAATGAGATCTTAGCACTATATAAAAGTAGAGTTACTTCTACTGTTGTAGACATCAACGGCGAGCCAATGCCAACAGACGCAAAAGGCAATCCATTATTAGCTGAGAAAATTGATTTTCAGAAGAATCACAGCAAATTCAAGAAAGATGTAAATTCTCGTCCTTACCCTGTTTTCATGTTTATGAAAGAAGGTAGTACGGAAGTTGACGCATACATCCTACCTGTATTCGGCGCTGGTCTTTGGGATTGGATCTCTGGATTCGTTGCTTTGGATGGTGACTTGAATACTGTAAGAGGTGTTGCTTTTGATCACAAGTCAGAAACTCCAGGTCTAGGTGCTAGAATTACTTCGGATGTTGTAAAAGACAGATACATCGGCAAGAAAATCTTTGGTGAAGATGGTTCTCTTCAATCAGTATCTATGGTAAAAGGAGAAAAAGGAGAGCCTTTAGACGATCATCATATCGATGGAATGTCAGGTGCTACTTTGACTGGTAAAGGCGTCAACGCGATGTTGACTGATTACTTAGGTTATTACTCTACCTTCATCCAAAAGACTCGAGCAGCAAGTAAGCAGACAACTGCTGAAGTAATCGAGACAGGAGCTGGTGAAGAAGTTGCAGTATCAGAAGAGGAAGTTATTTAATTGGGGTTTCCCATAAAATTGATAAAGAAATGAGTACAGAAACATTGGAAGCGCCGATCGTAAAGGAGTCGGAACCATTATTCTCGAAAAGAAGAAAGAAATTCATCTCAGACCCGTTGAATGATGATAATCCAGTAACTATTCAAGTTTTGGGTATCTGTTCAGCATTGGCGGTGACAGTGAAAATGCAACCTACTTTGGTCATGTCTATTGCCGTAGTATTTGTGATTGTGTTTTCAAACCTGATCATCTCAATGATGAGAAACATCATACCGGGTAGAATCAGAATCATCGTACAGTTGGCGATTGTGGCCACTTTGGTAACCTTGGTTAGTGAAGTACTCAAAGCCTATGTCTATGACATGTACAAAGTATTAGGAGCCTTCGTTGGACTGATCATTACGAACTGTATCGTAATGGGGCGTCTTGAAGCTTTCGCAATGGCTAATAAAGCATACGACTCAGTCTTAGATGGTTTGGGTAGTGGGTTTGGTTATGCATGGATCATTTTGACAGTAGCATTCTTTAGAGAATTGTTCGGATCAGGGTCAGTGTTTGACTTCCCAGTATATGGCACTATCGAAAACTGGACAGGGATTGCAATACCTACTAATGGCTTGATGGTTGATTCCATTGGAGCATTCATGGTATTGGGAATCATCATCTGGGTACAAAGAACTAAAAACGGATACGTAGAACATTAAGAAATATGGAAGCAATTAATATTTTCATAAAGAGCGCATTTATTGACAACATGGTCTTCGCATACTTCTTGGGTATGTGTTCATTCCTTGCTGTGTCAAAGAAAGTATCTACGGCTTTTGGTCTAGGTCTAGCGGTAATATTCGTATTGACAATCACGGTTCCAATCAACTGGTTACTTCAAGAGTATGTCTTGAAAGAAGGAGCCTTGATTTGGTTGGGAGCAAGTTTTGAAACCATCGATTTGAGTTTCTTAACCTTCATCATGTTCATTGCAATTATTGCAGCCATGGTACAGTTGGTTGAGATGATCATTGAGAAGGTATCTCCTGCACTATACGGTTCATTGGGTATATTCTTGCCTTTGATCGCTGTAAACTGTGCAATCTTAGGCGCGTCACTTTTCATGGTGCAAAGAGACTATACGATCATAGAAGCAACAGCTTACGGTTCTGGTTCAGGATTTGGATGGTTCTTGGCAATTATCGCCTTGGCAGCCATTAGAGAGAAATTGAAATACAGTAATGTACCGGACGGGTTGAAAGGTCTAGGTATCACGATGATCCTTACTGGATTGATGGGTATCGCCTTCAAATCATTTATAGGTATCGTACTGTAAATAGATAAAGATTATAAGCATGATTAGGAACCTCAGCTGAATGGCTGAGGTTTTTTTGTGTCCAAATATTTGTATAACTAAATCCTTAGTTATACATTTGAGTAAGTCGATTATGGATCGGCTATTCTTTTAACCTTGTCAACTAAAGATTTAGTTATGAAAGAGCTTACCAAAGCAGAAGAACAAGTCATGAAGGTATTATGGCAAATAGAAAAAGGATTTGTCCATGACATAATAGAAAAACTGCCTCTGCCAAAACCAGCCTATAACACCGTATCTACCATTGTCAGAATCTTGGTAAAGAAAGAATTCGTGAAGTTCACCCCACATGGCAAAACTCATGAATACTACCCACTTGTTAAAATGGAAGATTATAGTAATCAGTACCTCAAAAATTTCATAGGAGGATATTTCTCCGGGTCATTTCAAGACATGGTTTCATTTTTTGCAAAGCAAGAGAAAATGGATATCAATGAATTAGATCAATTAATGGATCATGTAAAACAAAACATTCAAGACGATGAAAATTGAAATTATCAACTATCTACTTGAAGCCAATATACTCTTGCTACTATCAGGTGCAGTCTACTACATGCTTCTTCACAATCAACATACTTTTAAACTTAAAAGGTATTTCCTCCTACTCAGTACTATGAGCGCCTTGCTTATACCGCTCATTCAAATAGCACTACCGGCAGTTGAATCATCAATTTTATCAACTGGTATACCTACTATCATATTAGAGCCATTTAGTATAGAACAAACTAACGCAACTGCTACTTTTAGCTGGGATAGAATGATCAATTATACACTTGTTGCATATCTAATTATAGCATCCATCATATTGGGAACCTTTCTATATCAACTCATAGACCTATGGAAAATCAAAAAAATAAAATCCAACAAAATAGCTAAGAAGAACGGTTGCACCATTATCACCACCAATAAGCCCTACCCTTCCTTTTCATTTTTCAATTTGATCTTCTTGAATCAAGAAGAAACAAAAATTGAACAGGATAGACAAAAAATTATAGCACATGAGCTGGTACATGCCCAGCAATATCACAGCATTGACATGATGCTACTGATGATTAGTAGAATTATTTTTTGGGTCAATCCAGTAGTCTGGCACTACAAAAGGAGTCAACAAGAGACACATGAATATCTCGTTGATCATGAAGTTCTAAAAACCAACCAAAAGGAAGATTATCAATCTTTATTAGCAAGAATAACGGTAAACAGACATTACAGTACGGGCAACTATTTTGCTCAAAATCAAACCATAAAACGAATAAATATGATGAATGAAAAACCAAAAAAACACCAATTAGCAAGATCTGCATTTGCGATATTATGCATGCTATCACTCATTACTTTCCTTGCCTGCAATGACGAAGTAGTCAGTATGCTAGACTCAGCAGAACAAACATTGGAAATACCACTTTCTGCTCAAAATGAACTAGACCAATTAAGAATTGGATATCCAGACGAAATCTTTAACTATATCGAAGTTAACCTTCCAACAGATGGTACAACAGTAGAATCTGCACTAGTAGGAGTCAAGAACATCCAATTCATCGAAGTAGATAAGACTAGAAACAAAGCTGGTCTAATTGTAGCTGCTGGGGATGATTTTGAAAAACTTGTAGAGTATCGAAAAACAGAAGACGTCTTTGACATTGTAGAGACACAACCTGAGCCAAAGGGTGGGATGGAAGAGTTTTACAAATATATTGGTCAAAACATGAAATATCCAAAAGAGGCCAAAATCGCTGGCATAGAAGGACGTGTATTTGTACAGTTCATAATAGACGAAGAAGGCGAATTAACCAACGTACAAGTAGTAAAAGGAATAGGACATGGCTGTGACCAAGAAGCAATTAGAGTGATGGAACAAGCATCCAACTGGACACCAGGACAACAAAAAGGCGAAGCTGTAAAAGTAAGGATGATATTGCCCATTACATACCAATTATAACGACTTATAGGTTGCCCAGCAACCCATTTACCTCAGTCCAACAACTGAGGTTTTTGCGCGTATGTTACTTAAACTCTACTATCTCAGGAGCCCCAAACCTAAATTCACGAATCCGAAGATCCGCAGACGTTGAAAAATCAGCGTAACTAGTATTGGCTTTGTAAGGTGTACTTGGATAATAACCTAAACGAATATTCATGGTAGGGAATGCGAGGTTGTCGTTTCTAAACCTAAGGCCAGCACCAAAGCCACTATAAGTGTCTGTACCAAACTCTGGATTATACGAATTACTTGCAAATGCTCCATCCAAAAACCCAAAGAAAGCCACTCTAAAACCCAAAATATACTTCGAGGTGAAAAAAAGTGACTCGAGATTAATACTAAAATGGGATGTAGCCTTTAAATAATAACTAGAAACACCTCTTACTCCCAAATCTCCCTGTCCCCACAACTGATAATCACTCGACGGAACAAATACATAAGAAAAAGTAGAGTTAACAAACTGTCTAAACCTTAACCTACCAAGACGTTTTAATCCCGAAAAGTATTCTGCACTCGCAGTAAAAATAACATCTTCCAACCCATTATCAATAAACCCACCTAATGCATAAATCGTATTGAGGTATCCAAATCCATTAATATACCCCCCCTTAGAAAACTGAGCCCCTAAATAATACCGATTTTCAAATTCCCTTTCTTGAAAACCAGCAGTAAATCCAATAGTCGTACCTGTAGGAATATCCTCTGTACGACCAAAATTAACTACATAACTATCCTGATAATATACACGCGATGAGAAACCCGCTTGAATCAAATAATCATTCCTATCCTGATAAACATAATTAGAATCCACCGTTACCAAAGGTTTGTCATAGTAATCCTGCAAATTGACTCTAGCGGAAAGCACAAACTGATTATCGCCACTAAAACCATACTTCTTTAAATTAACCCGAGTATCAAATGATCTTCCTATCCATATATCTCTAGTATGAAGACTATAATGAAACAGCGTACCATCTGCTTCATCAGAGTCAAGAGGATACTCAGCATAATTATAGTCATAATTACTCCATTCCAGGCCACCAGCAACCCGTGTATCAATTGTCAAGAATTGTTTGTCAACTATAAGGCCTTGCCCCCTTTTACTCCTATGTCTAGAATAATTCAAATAGATATCCGTGAAGGACCCGCCAATATTCTTTATTGAATAAAAATACTCAGCTCCACCATGCTTTACCGCATTAATTTCCACCTCATGCCCCACACCTAAAAAATTATACGTGCTAATACCAAATAAAGCCCCATTATTATTACTAGGCCTGTACGAAGCGCTATATGGAAAAATGTCCTTCGTCACTACATGAACAGCTACAGAATCTGAAGAAGAGGTACTATCCACGACGATTCTAGCATCTTTGATATATTTACGACTTCTTAAGAGCCTTTCCGAATCAATTAATTCCAGGGGATCAAGAACCTCATTTCTCCTAAAAGTTAAATTTCTTCGGATGACAACACGGTTGGTATTGATATGAGACTTATTAAGGAAGTGCACATACTTGTTCGCTTTATAATAAGAGGTGTCATTGATACTACTTCCAAATACTGGAAGTTTCTTATATTCCATTGGGTTGATAATGTTACCACTATAAGGCGTAAACCTAAACTGACTCACATTATCATTAAAGACCTTCTTTTTGGACCCCCCACTATTATCCTTAAATAATAAGTCATAAGCCATTTTTGAAACAGCAGTACGTGACATCTTAGTTTCTACAGAGTCATAAAAAGCATCTGATTTTGAAATAGGATTTTTTCGAACAAAAAAATCAAGGGAATCTGGAACTACAATTGAGGTATCGTTTTCTATATAAACAGCTTTATCTCCATAAAATAGAAATCTATCTCCTTTAATAAAAATAGTATCAACAGAATGAGCTGCTTCATGTTTCATCAATTGAGCACGCGACATCATCGGGGCAAAAGCCAAGAAGGCAATCAGATAATATACATGTGTTCCACAGCTTCTCACGATGACTTCAATTGTTAGTCAATCCACAATCATCGCATTTTAAGGAGAACCTAAGCAAATTCAAAAAAAGAGGAGAATAAATTACTGCTCCAGTCGAAAGATTACACCTCCTGAAAACTCACCATGAACGATAGGTACATGAAAACTAGAACCTCCACCACAGCCCCCTGAACCACAATAAATACCTACACCATCCAATGTCATAGGCATGAACATCTTCGCTTGCATTTTTAATCCAATTTTTTCTGTTGGCCAGATTTTCAATCCACCACCCAAAGCCATGGAGAATCTCACAACACTATTAAAATCATCAGTATCTGGATTATAACTGGTCATTCCTAAACTGATCGCACCATAAGGCTTCACCATATCGCTAATTGCGATAGACTTCTCTATTCCCAAATGAAAATGTTGTGTTACAATATCAAAAGTTTGAAAAGCCGGTTGACCAAAATTACCCCATTCTGTAAGTTGAGATTCTGCTTTATAGTAATTATACAAAAACTGAATTTGAATGCCATCTTCACGCTCAACTCCAACTGTAGCTCCATAGACACCACCATTATTCAGGTCAATCTCACCTGACACATAACTATTGACTGCATTATAATAATAGTAATCTGCTGTTCCACTCACCATGTACCCTCCATAAAAAGAAAATTCTAATGCTTGAGAGAATACAAAACTAGGTGATAATAAGAGTGCTAATACAAGTAGCTTTTTCATGATGATACAGTTAATAGATTGAACATTAAACTTAAATCAAAAATGGATCATACAGAAAACACTTACGTGTTTTTTGATTGCACACAAAACTTCTTCTCATCATTTACATCACTATTTAGTTAAATTGAACGCTAATCCATCTATCGTTCTTAACTTTAGTTATGATTCAAATGAAAAATCTAATCTTTCTATTTCTGCTCAGCTCCACTTGTACTCTCTCAATAGCACAAGAAGTAGCAAAACCATCTAAGGTATATAAAGGTGGCGATATCATTAGTTTCCCTACTTACGGACTCGTTTTAACTATGCCACAAAACTGGAAAGGTTACGTCACCCGTGGTTCAGGAACCTTCACCATGAGCAATGATACAACTGTACAAGCAACAGCACTCATTTTTGTGAATGATGGTGACTTAGAAAAAACAAAAGCTGATTGGCTCAAGGGATTCGAACTCTCCCCTACGCTCACAATAGTAACTTCTCAAGATCCAACCATTCAAAATGGTGTGCTCTCTGCTCCAATAGAAGTCGATGGGAATAAAATGAACAAGGGATATATGATGAAATCATGTGGTGAACACGGGTATTGTGTTTCGGTCATGTTTTCTGTACCATCAAGATATCTACCAATGTTTGAAGGAAAGCTCATGCCCCTTATCAAAGCCATCACTTATTCTAAGCCTGAAGCATACGACCCCAATTCAGACTTCAACTGGAGAAAATTACTCACTGGCAGTCTAATATTCAACAGCGAACGAGAAGTCAAATCACAAAAAGAAAACAAAATATGGTTGAACTATGATGGCTCTTTCAAAAGTAAAACCAAACGAACAGGAATTTTCAAAGGAAGTGCAGGCAAATATCATGGCACTAAAAAAGGTTATTATACCATCAACAATGCAAAAGATGGAGCACTAGCTAATTTAGAATTGGAGTTTAGCAAACTTCCAAAACTGACACTCCCATTAGAAGTAGAAGATTACAAATACTACATCAATGGTCAAATATTTTACTTCTCTAAACTAGAATAATTATTGTAATTGGTAAGACCAATCTGTAAATTGTTAAACAACAAAGCCATACCTGTTATGAAGAATATACTCGTTCCAATTGACTTTTCAGATGAATCTCTAGCTGCACTGAAAACAGCACTGAAATTTGCAAAATTTGGAGGATCCAAAGTGCTATTACTAACTGTAATTGAGGACCCAAATGTGCAATCCATCAAAATTACTGGTGAAAGCTCTTCTAACCCTATGGAAGCGGTCTATGTCAAATTGTTGATAGAGAAAACAGAAAGTAAACTAGAAAGCATTATCGGTTCTGATGATGCAAAAGGTGTTGATATCACTTATAAGATAGATGTCGGCAATACCTATTCTTCCATCATGGAACACGTATCGATCCATCATGCAACCCTTGTTTTGATGGGGAGTAAAGGTGCCAGTGGAATCAAAGAAATATTGGTAGGCTCAATCGCTGATAAAATAACTCAACACTCCAATTGCCCTGTCATAGTAGTGAAAAATGAAGCTGATATTGCGAGTACAAACAACATACTATTTGCAACAGACCTCAAAGATGATCAAGGCCCAGTTCTAGATTCAATTAAAGAATTACAAACATTATTGAGAGCACATCTCTATCTGCTAAATGTAGTTGGGTCTAAACCTACCGAATTGTCTGATGCAGAAGCCAAGATGCTTAAACTGGTCAAAGACCATGAATTAGAAAATTATTCCTTGATTGTAGAACAAGAAAAAGACATACCTGAAGCGGTATTGGATGTGGCCAATGAGAAAAGCGTAGACCTCATTGCTTTTGGGACTCATGACAGACATGGCTTACTCAAACTACTCCGAAAACGTATCTCCAAGAAAATAACCAACCATTCTGAAAGACCGATTTGGACAATGCCAATCAAAGATTAATAAAGAAAATCATTCAGATGTAAGATGAATCATATTACTCGTCATACATCTAAATGATTTTTCAATAACAAATAGCCATTAACCTTGACCCACTACCAACACCTTTTCCTCAGCGCCATCTGCTAATATCACTTCCTCTATATTGTCCACTTCCATCCAAAAGAATCTTAATTGAGTAAAAATCTCTTCCTTGTAATTAACAAATCTATCCTCGACTTCTGAAAACAACTCATTGTAGTAATTGATTCCGTTACGCATATTTTGGACAAAGCTAATTAGCCCCTTCTTCTCCTTTTTATTCATAGCGCCTAATCCTTTGCTGCTCTTTTTCTTTAAGAAGTCAACATACAAGCCCAATTCCTTTACAAACATCTGCGGTCGATCCTTACGCGTCATAATGTCTTTCCTTCCATAGATATGGTTCACCATTTTCTTCAGAGATACTTGTTCAGAAAAATAAGCCATATTCGGACCAGGACAAACCAACACCCCATCACCTTCAACCTTACGATCAATATCGTGCGTAATCATAGCCGTAGTACCAAGACCTACACATAAGCAGGAGCTTTCAACTACTTTTCCAAATTCCTCCTCATACGCTTCTTTCGAAAGCTCATCCTTTAACTTTTCGAGTTTAAGATGTTGATACTGACGAGAAGCAGTACATATCGCCTCCTCGGTGAACTCTTTGTTTAATGCCAAGAACTTCTTAGGGCAAGAGCTACCCGGTCGCCCTTTAGCTATCAAAGACAACCTATGTAGATCCTTCGTGTTTCCTTTCAAATTATTGAAGGGCACTCCTAGTGGAGAAATATTACTTAGATAAAGATCCTTTTCTTTTGCCAACGCTAATTTATCCATCGTTCCTTGATCGACAGATGTGGCCTCAGGGACCAACAAAAATGGTGATCCCCAGCCCACACTGTCAAGGCCATAATGACTCAATAGAAAATCCTGTTCCTCTTGGGTTCCCACACCACCCTGGGCAGTAATTCTCAAATCAAAGTCAATAGGCACAACTCTGTCTTTATTAGACAAAGCAGTATTTACAATTTCTTTTAATGTCTCTTTTAACTCCTGTCGACTTGATCTAAATTCTTCTAAAATAGGGCCCATCAAATGACCTTCTGTCGCGAAAGCATGTCCACCACAGTTCAGTCCTGATTCGATTCTAAATTCAGAAACCCAAAGACCTTTTTTAGCCAAGAATTTCCCTTGTATTAAAGCAGATCTATAATCACTCACTTTGAGAATTATCCTTTTCCTGATTTTTCCATTCACATCCGGATAAAAATCATCGAAGTTCTCTGTATAACTAAATAACCTAGGGTTCATCCCAGCAGAAAAAACCATAGAGCCATCTACCTTAGACAACGCAAAGCCTCTTAAAGCAGCATGTGCATCATTATATTCTACTGGTAGTTTCTCCTTTTTGATAAAATTCTCTTTATCCAATTTGGTCATGATGTTGACATCTACATGGCCACTTACCAAATTAGCCTTTAACCAATCACCTAGTACTGCATCACTAGGATCCTTAGCAATGAAAGTCAAATAATCATTTTTGAGAGGGGAATCATCTGGTAACATATCAAAATACTTGTCTCTCAATTTGACATCACCTTTGTATATCTGCTCTAATTGAACAGCAATTAAATCTTGTATCAGGTCAAGATATGCTGTGGTTCTTTTGGCTCTGCTGTCCTCTGCTTTTGCATCTATATGCTCATAAGAAATGTTATGCTTTTCGCAATACATTTTCCTCATCTTTTCTAACAAAATATCATCACTAATGAAGATCGTGGAGTCAATTCCAAATTGTGCTACTTTCAACGGACTGTCTATCGTAAAACCAATCCCCATAACTGGAATATGAAATTTGTGTGGGCTATTCATATGTATTAAAATTTAATTACTTTCTTTATTTACTAAGATGACAACCTTCCATTCAACTTTGTGACACATCATATGTGCTAACTACGTTTTCCTGATGAGGATCATGTTTTATATCATCGTTTAATGATTCTAATCATGTCTTTTCAGCTTTAAGACCTGTCACAACATTTGATTGTCATAACACAAATTAGAATGGTCTTCTAAGAATCAGGCTTCATAATTTCTAAATCAAAACAGAAATTATTCACCATTTTTGAATTGAATAACAATAATTATACTTCACTTTAATTAACTTCAAATTCTCAAACACATATCCCATATCATGAAAAACCTAACCTATTTACTAAGCACCTTATTATTAGGTGCTGCTTGTACACAACAGACCAGTACGAGCGAAAACTCCTCTGAAGAAACAGCTTCAGATTCCTCCTCTTCTGCCTATCCAACTGAAGTATACTTCGGAGATACACATTTGCACACTGATCTATCGATGGATGCTGGTGCATTTGGAAATAGAATTGGATTAGACGAAGCTTATAGATTCGCGAAAGGTGAAGAAGTAACTTCATCTGGAGGACTTAATGCCAAACTATCTCGACCACTAGATTTCCTAGTTGTAGCAGATCACTCTGATGGAATGGGATTGTTTCAAGCTATTCAAAGTGGTGACGATTGGGTAATGAAATATGCACAAGGCCAACGATGGAATGAATTGATCAATAATGGACAAGGAGCAGTTGCTGCGATCGAATTAATCAAAGCATTCTCACAAGGAACATTGGAAATGAACATCAACGATGCGAGTCTTCAAAAATCTGTTTGGACGAGCACAGTCAATGCAGCTGAGCAATACAATGAGCCAGGTAAATTCACTGCCTTCATTGGTTATGAATGGACATCACTGATCAAAGGAAACAACCTACATAGAGTAGTTATCTACAGAGATGATGCAGACAAGACAATGAACGAAATACCGTATAACAATATTTCATCATCTGATCCAGAGGATCTATGGAAGGTATTGGGTAATTACCAAGAGACAACTGGTGGTCAAGTATTGGCTATTGCTCACAATGGTAACTTGAGTAATGGAATTATGTTTGCTGAAAGTAAAGTGAATGGAGAACCGTTTGATGAGTCTTATGTAAAAGAAAGAATTAAATGGGAGCCTTTATATGAGGTTACACAAATCAAAGGTGATGGTGAAGCACACCCATTCTTATCTCCAAATGATGAATTTGCAGATTTCGAAACTTGGGATTTTGGCAATCTTGATTTGAGTTCAATCAAAACTAATGAAATGTTAATAGGTGAATATGGCCGTTCTGCATTGAAATTAGGTTTGAAATTGAAAAACCAATTAGGAACCAACCCTTACAAATTTGGAATGATCGGCAGTACAGATTCGCACACCTCATTAGCTACAGCGGATGACAATAACTTTTATGGCAAAGCATCAAATGTAGAACCCAATCCTGAGCGTTGGGAACATCCATTTATTTCTTCAGACAAAGCGAGCATTATCACATGGCAAACTGTTGCATCTGGGTATGCAGCAGTATGGGCACAAGAAAATACAAGAGCATCTATATTCGATGCGATGAGACGTAAAGAAACGTATGCAACGACTGGCCCTAGAATGAAAGTTAGATTCTTTGGTAGTTATGATTTTACTGATGCTGATATAGTAGGTGATTACGTTGCTGCAGGATACGAAAAAGGAGTCCCAATGGGAGGTGACTTAACGAAAAGTGACGTTGCGCCATCATTCATTGTACAAGCGAGCATGGATCCAGAAGGTGGAAGTTTAGACAGAATTCAAGTGGTCAAAGGATGGGCTAACGCTGATGGAACATTAAGCGAAAAAGTATATGATGTTGATTGGTCAGGAGACAGAGTAGTTGGAGACAATGGCAAAGTACCTGCTATAGCTAATACTGTAAACTTGGAAGACGCTACTTGGGACAATACTAGTGGAGCTGTTGAATTCAAGAAAGTATGGACAGATCCAGAATTTGATTCTTCTTTGGAGTCATTTTATTATGTAAGAGTTATGGAAATTCCTACGCCAAGATGGACCTTAAATGACAAAATAAAATTCAATATTGAAGACATGGCACCTGAAGTTCCTTTGACTTCACAACAAAGAGCTTACACTTCTCCAATTTGGTATTCACCAAATAACTAGAATATTAAAATGCCTGTGTTCAAAAGGAGCACAGGTATTATTATATCCACTATCTCCAATCAAATATGAACACAATAAAAACACTAACTCTAGTTGTAGCATCATTCCTATGTACTGCAGTTATGGCACAAGAATCAACAGACAAACGTCCACCAGTTGAAAAATGGGAATTAATTGAAACCGAAGGTAAGGTTACCGAGATCAATAAAGAGACTCGTGACATTACGCTGATGGGACCTAATGGTGAACTGACAACTATTCAAGCCAGCGAGCAGGTAAAAAGATTTGATGAAATCGCAGTAGGTGACGTCATAGTATTTGATTACTACACTTATTTTTCTGCTGAGTTTAGAAGACCCACACCAGAAGAATTGGCTGAGCCATTGTTGATCATTGCAGAAGGTGGTAAAGCACCAGAAGGCATGAATCCAGGTGCTGAAATCGGAGCGATAGTTAGAGCTGTTGCAACAGTAGAAGTACTCAACAGACCCTATATGTTGGTGACACTACGTTGACCACAAGGCAACTACACTACGCTACCAATGGAAGACAAAGCATTGATGGAGCAGTTAAACGTTGGCGAAATAGTGATCATCACTTATGCCGAGGCAGTCGTAGTACAATTGGACAAAAAAGAAGTGAAGGAAATGAAAGAGGAAAAGCCTTCTAAAAAGAAGAATAAGTAAGCATAGATCATTTCGTGAATAAAAAAAGCAAAATATTCAAAGAGCCACTCGTCCATTTTGGAATCATAGGAGTGGCTCTTTTTATTCTCTTCAGTTTCGTCAATGAGGATGAGACTGATACTCAAATTGTCATTGATCAATATGACATCAATGAGATAGTCTCCAAGTGGAATCTACAATGGCAAAGAGACCCTAGCCCTGATGAATTAAAGAATTTGTTAGACAACTACATCAAAGAGGAGATCTTTTACAGAGAAGCATTGGCCATGAATCTTGATCATAATGACGAAATTGTCAAAAGAAGAATGGCTCAAAAGATGCAGTTCTTAACACAAGATATAGCCAACGATTTGGTTCCTTCTGATGAAGAACTGTCAGAATTTATGTCGCAATCTCGGGACAAATACTTGAAAGAAAAGACGATCTCATTTGAGCAAGTCTACTTTAGTCCAGACAGTAGAGAAAACCCATTGCAGGATGCGCAAACAGCGCTTGAAAAAAATAAGATAAAAGGAGATTACAGCCCAATCAAAAACCTCTACACCCAAGTGGCCTTGAGTAGAATTAGAGCGGATCTAGGATTGACATTTGCTAGACTATTAGATTCTCTTTCCGTACAAGACCAATGGCAAGGCCCATTTACCTCAGGTCTAGGGGTTCATTTGATCAAGGTCAACTCTATCATTTCTTCCGAATCCATTCCTCTTGAAAAAGTTAAACAACAAGTTACGGACGATTATATATATGATGCGCAACAACAGATGAACGAGGATATATTTAACGGCTTACTTGAGAAATACGAAGTGAAATTAAGTTTTGAAGGAGACCAACAGTTTCAGTAAATGAAAAGATTACTTTCTTTCCTATTGATGATCGCTTTAGCTGTAACAGCGAAAGGACATGAAGTAAGGCCCGCCTATCTCGGGATTATTCAGGTCAATGATTCCTCTTATCACATGACTTGGAAAATACCAGCAATGGGTGATCAAGCCCCCAAGTTGTACCCTGTTCTCCCTGAGAGTTGGAAAGTGACAGAAAATGAAGCAAGGTTAATTCCAGGTGCAGTAAAACGTGAGTGGTTCTTTGTCACACATAAAAGCATCAAAGGACAGCGCATATACATCAAAGGAGTAGAATCCACAATGATCGATGTATTGATCAATATCGATCTTTTATCCGGTGATCAGTTTTCGCACATCATCCGAGCAGATCATCCCATTTATGAGATACCAGTCGAGCATAGTATGAGTGAAGTCATTGTCACTTATCTAGAATTGGGTGTGGACCATATTTTACTAGGTATTGACCATTTACTCTTTGTATTGGCACTGATCTTTGTAACCAAAGGCAAGTGGAAGATCATCAAGACCATCACGGCCTTTACCCTTGCTCACAGTATCACGTTGAGTTTAGCAGCCTTGGATTTGGTTCATCTTCCTATTCCGCCAGTAGAGGCTATCATTGCCCTCAGTATCGTCTTTTTAGCCAAAGAGATTCTACAGCACAAAGAGGGAGCACAAGAGTCGTTGACCTATCGTTACCCTTGGATAGTTGCTTTTAGTTTTGGATTACTTCATGGCTTTGGTTTTGCCTCTGCCTTGAGTGAAACCGGACTCCCACAAAATGCCATACCTGCGGCTCTAGCATTTTTTAATGTAGGCGTAGAGATTGGACAGGTTGTCTTTGTAGTCCTAGTATTAGCTGCTCTTTGGTTGCTCAATAAGCTCAAGATTGAATGGCCTCTTTGGCTCAAAAAATCTCCTATCTATTTGATCGGTGGCTTTGCCAGCTATTGGGTCATTGAAAGAATACTAGGGTTTTGGCAATAGCACTACTTTCACTATAATTGGAATGAAGGCTTACAAGATCAAATCTCATGATATTCATTTAACCCTGTTAGGGAATTGTTTCTCTACCAACTTGAGCATAGGCATGATATATCGTTCACAAAAAGGCCTCTTAGGTTTTTTTTAACTAATAATTTTGAAACTGAGTGGGAGAAGGTTTAAAGTCATCAAAAGGGTATACTTCAGTGATCAATTCATTGTTAAACGCCTTTTGAAAACCTGCAATGATTTCTACAGCAGCATCAAATTGCGTTTCCTCAAACGTATAAACTGATGATCGATATTTTGATCTCATCGCATGAGTAGAGCTACTGCTATGTGTGTTCAAGTGTATTTCAATCAGTACGCTAAGGTCGATTAAAGCTGTATCAAAATGAACAATGACAGCTTCTGAAAAGGTGTCATTTTCATTGATAGAGGCGATCCATCCTTGCGCCACTTTTTGAACACCTTTTAATGATTGGAAAACTGACTCTGTACACCAATGACATCCTCCTCCAAATCCTATTTTAGTCATCATACTATGTCCCGTATCAGAAACTTCTTTTAAGCATGTCCCAACATCAATGGCACAGTTTTCACTTTATGGTTCTTTAGATAAATGTCCCAAACCTTTCGAAATGACAAGTATAACCATTGGGCACTTTTACTAGATAGTCTTGATGATCTGGTTCTGCAGGCCAAAACGTGCTATAAGGTTCTAATGTTGTCACAGCCTTTCCTTCCCACTTTCCACTGGCATCCACCACAGTCATTATTTCTTTCGCCACCGCCTTTTCTTCTTCATCCTGGAAGAAAATGGCTGATCTATAACTGGACCCTAGATCATTTCCTTGTCTATCAATAGTTGTTGGGTTATGTATCCGATAGAAGTAATCTAATATCTCTCTAAAAGAAATTTGTGTCGGGTCATAGGTCAGCTCTAACCCTTCGGCATGACCTGGATGATCTCTATAAGTTGGGTGCTCATTCTGCCCCCCTATATATCCTACCTCTGTGTCTTTAATTCCTTTTCTTACTCTGAACAAGTCTTCCATCCCCCAGAAGCAACCTCCTGCGATATATGCTTTTTTTAAATCTGTCATTTATCTAATCCTTTATAAGGTGATCGATTCCGAATTAATACAATACCGTAATCCACTTGGCGCTGGACCATCTGGAAACACATGCCCCAAATGACTATCGCAAGTATTACACATGGCTTCTATTCTTGTCATTCCATGAGAAGAATCATCATGATACTTTACGGCATTTGGTGTGATAGGTGCTGTAAAACTTGGCCAACCGGTTCCTGATTCGAATTTAATCGAAGAGTCGAACAACAAGGTGTCACAACAAATACAGCTGTATTTGCCCGCATCATGCGCACTACACAAAGCACCTGACCCAGGCCTTTCTGTTCCTTTCATTCTCGTTATTCTAAACTGCTCTTGATTTAGAATTTCCCACCATTCCTCCTCCGTTTTCTCCACTCGTTTTGCTGGAGTAGGACTACCGTCTTTCGCAAATTTTATAACCTCATTCCAATTCATCTTAACCCTTTCTTTTCTTTAAATCATTCCTAACTATCGCTGCTGTAAACAAGTCGTTTTCATCTGCTAGAAACTCTATAGACGTTCGATTCCTATCAGGAGTTATATAATCTATAGAAGATAGCTTGCAAATTATCTAACAGCCAATCATACCAAAAGAAAAGACTAGTTCTTGGTCAACTTTTTCCCCTTTCGCATTCTCTGCAGGCTCCCAATTGCCTGGCATCTTTGTAATTAGGTCAATCATCGTCTTATCTACTGCACTGTAGCCCGATGTTGAGGCTAGTTTTACATTCGATATTTCTCCACTTTGTGAAACGGTAAAATGCACTTTGCCAGATTCTAATTGTTCCTTTGTAACGAAGGCCGTTGCGACACTGCTGTTCTCTTTGAGGTAATCCAATAATTCCAGCTGGCCTCCTTTGAATGCTGCTTCTTTTTCGGGCACTGTTGTGATGTAATACGTAAAATGCTGTTCATAGCTATTACCAGTAGTTGCATTTTTGCGTTTGTAAAAACCTTCGATATAGAAATTAGTGGAGTAATTAACCGATTGCAAAAAGGCCAATTGTTCCCAATTAAACGCATAACTACTCCCCTTTTCAAATTGCTCCTTACCATCGATAAGCATAACAATTTTAATGTCTCGATATGATTCTATTCCTTCTGCTGATCCTATTGGGATAATATCAACGATTGACCTTGCACGGTGAAGCTTTTCCTTTGTGATCGTGGTGATGTACTTAGAACCTAGTGCGTAAAAAAAGTTGGGATTAGACTTATTAACTTTAGACTTTTCTAATTCAAAACCGTCTATTGTACTTGAAGACGTCTCTGCTGGATCTGAGACTGGAGGATTCCAACTCAAAAAACTGAAGGACGTTAAACCAATGGCTGTAAGTATTACACTAAAAATTAAAGCTCTCTTTTTCATATCTAACTCGTTTAATTAAATCAAATGTATGGTTAGAACACGTGTCAGCAGCTGTACCAAATGTAAATTGATGTAAATCTTTTGTAAAACAATTCAAATTGTATCCTATTCAAAATAGCTTTGTGAAATGAGATTAAAACAGTTCAAATCGGCTTACTTAATCCTTGCATGCCTATTGCTATTGATCTCTAATGGTATTGCACAAAAACCATTTTTCGAGAAGCATATTGAGGTTTCATTAAGGATGATTGGGCACCAAGTGCTACTCAATACAGAGGATAGCACTTCCCACATATTACCGATTCTAAAAACCAATGAGCAGTACAGAATCCAATTCGAATCCGAGTTTGAATTCAATCCCGATGAATTAGTCAATACGGTCAATGAAGTCATGAAGTACGCTAAGATCTCAACCGGCTACATTATGGAAGTGGAGCAATGTGAATCAGGAGACATTATTTATAGTTACGAAGTTGGTGATATGGAGAATATAGACATCATCCCATGTCAAACGAGAGTACATCCCAAATCCTGCTATAGCCTGCTATTCACTCTCAAAAATTTAGAAGGATTATCTTCCGTTGGGGCAATCAACCCTACTGATCCATCCCAAGCAGACACCCATCAGTTCTACTATATAACATCCATTCTATCACTGATACTCATTGCTGTGTTGAGTCTTTTTCTTTGGAAAAGAAAGAATAAACCCAACCTCAACCCTAATTTGATTCCCTTAGGAAAATACCTCTTTGACAAACTGAATGCAGAGCTGATACTTGGAGAGCAAGTAATAGAGTTAAGCAGTAAAGAGGCCGATCTACTCCTATTGCTTCACAATACGGTGAACGAGACCGTAACAAGAGAGGTTATTCTCAATGTGGTTTGGGGAGACGTAGGTGACTATGTTGGCAGAACCCTGGATGTATTCATCTCGAAAATCCGGAAGAAAATCGAAGCTGATTCAAGCTTAAAAATTGTGAACATTCGAGGGGTGGGTTATAAACTGGTTGTAGATGTTTAGCCTTCTCAAGGCTAAAAAAAATGCGCTCACAAAATTAATCATTGACTCAGTGTTCTCATCCATTCACGCCTATGTAGGTGGCGTGCCCATAGGGATTTGAAAACCCCTATAATTCTTGAAGAGGATTTGAAAAGAAAAAAATCTAATGACACAGTTTGTTGAACAGTGCACCATTATGCAGAAAAATGGCACTTGACTCTGATTCTGTTACCATTACGCATAAATAATGAACCATTATGCATAATGGTACTTGGAAAATGCATAATACCCCATTAAAAGAGCATAATGCCTCAAAATTTGTACATAATACCCCAAAATATATCAGTAAGGGTGACAGAATTGCAGTCAAGGGTGATTTTAAATCGGTAATGCCTGAAAGAAAACCACGATTGGCTATACAATGACAAGGTGAGCTGTCCTAAAGACGTGAATGTCACATCTTGTACTCAACTGTAATCCGTGTACAACGCTATTCCCATCTTTAATTGAAAAGTACAATATTTCAAACTGCTCTACAATAGACATGTCCATCACTACAAGTGAGCGCCAGTTGGTAGATAGGCATATCGACTATGATACCTGACAAGCTGAGGAGCTCGTCATCCTGAAAGTCAGACCAGCGATAGCTGAGGCAGGCTATTCAGGATCTCTGACAACAGACGACCATTCGCTAACAAGGAGACTTCAAATAATTCTTCCATTCCACTTCAGTATTTCCATAATGACGCGGTGATAAGTATATGATAGGCCATGTAAACTAAATTACATAGTTTAGAGCCTGAGATCACCTAGACTATGAAACTACCCTCTATCGAATACCTAAGCCAGCAAGCAATCCAAGGCTTTAAAAAATTCCCGACAACCATCCTTTCTGCCATCCTCGGTACGACTCTTTTACTCTACTTGACAGAAGTAGAGGACGAGATACAAAATGAATTCCCCCTCTACAATGCTATCTTGACGTTTGCGATCGGCTTGCCCATCTACCTGTCTGCCTCTATCCTGAATAGGCAATACCACTTTAGTAAAAAATGGGCCATGGGCACTCAATTAATAGCTACTGTTCTATTGATTCTCATCTATGTGTCTCTACCCGGCCAAGACATTACATTCAACCGCAGCGTGCCATATATCAGATATGCGGTCTACAACATCATCGCCCACTTAGTTGTTGCGTTTGTCCCATATTTGAATCAAGGGCAGCTCAATGGATTTTGGAACTATAACAAGCTGCTTTTCTTACGCATATTGACTTCTCTATTGTATGCTGGATTCCTTGCTTTAGGTATCATATTGGCAATGGTGGCAGTTAATGTTTTGTTCAATGCTGAAATCAAGGATATAAGATTTTTTCAAGTGTATCTGGTGATACAAGGCATCTTCAATACTTGGTTCTTTGTATCTGGAATACCTGACAAATTGGATCATTTGGATGCGATAGATGTATATCCCAAAGGGCTAAAAATATTCACTCAATACATTCTATTGCCACTATTGGTCGTCTATCTGATCATATTATACT
>JAOPTS010000031.1:0-19920 GCA_051531955.1 Reichenbachiella sp. | reverse complement strand
AACTTTTTGGTAGCAGAAACGGAATGTCAATGCGCCTTGAAGGATCAAGGGATGGATCAAGGATCAACCCGTATTTCTGGGGGATTAAAGAATTATCCTGTCATTCTGATTGATCAACATAAACCGTTAACAATAACCATTAACTTAAAAAAATGAATGAAATCTATCATTAGAAAGATTTTTCAGGTCAACGGTTATTGTTAACGGTTATAGTTTTTCGAGTCTATTTGAAAAATCTTTTAATGGTATCTGATACTGTGTCAAATAGCTAATAATTTTCATTGTTTTTCTTAGATTTAATATCGATTTAGAGTTTGATGACTTTTTTACTTCTGAATAGTCTTAAGCAACAGCAGTCTGGAGAGCTTCTGAGTGCAATTCTTTCTCTTTTTTAGTCATTGTTGACTGTCCATTAGTTAAAATTTCACCACTCATTGTACTATCAAATTTTTGACCTGACTTCCATAAAGAATATATCAATTTTAATAACTTTTGTTCAACGGAAATGACTCCAATTTTCTTATATGGCTTGGCTTCATTGACTCGTTCATAGAATAATTTAAAGTACTTTCTTTTACTAGCACTTAATGCAGGCATATATAATGCTCTACGAAGATGAGAATTCCCTTTTTTAGAGATTCTAGTCTTTTTGTTAATGCTGGTACCCGATTGTTTTTGAACTACATCTAGTCCAGCATAACTCACTAATTGTTTGGCATTATTTATCAGTGCAAACCCATTTGTTTCGGCTATTACGGTAAGCGCACTGACTTGTCTGATTCCTGGAATGGTAACAATTCTCTCAACTTTCTCTGCCAACTCTTCATTGCATTTGACTAGATCATCCATTTTCTGTTCTACCTCTAAGATCATTTTTTCAAAGAACGTAATCTTCTTTTTAGTTCTCGAAATTATCTTCTTATCGGTCTTAAATGCGCTTTTATAGGCATGTAATTGATTCAGAGCTTTTGTCTTTTCCTTCTGGAATTGACTTCTTTCTCTTGTCAATGCTTTTAATTCGCGCAAAGTACTATCAGGGGCATTCCAGAGAGGTAATTTCCGTTCCAGTCCCATTTGTGTGAGCATTCCAGCATCTAAATCATCGGTTTTAGACTTAAGCTAGCTGAGAAAGAAGCTACCTTATTGGGTAATAAGACACTTACCTGATAAGAAACATCTAATAAGCTAAATGCCATAGTTTCATAATAAACACCCGTAGCCTCCATTACAAAAACGGCTTTTACATTTTTCTGTTGATTCTTTTTCGCCCAAACAATAAACTGTTTGATACCACCAGGACTGTTTTTAAAGGTTCTAGTTGACAAAGTTATGATGTCAAAATCTTCATTAATTACGCCAGTGTTTACGCTAAAGGTATCTTTAGAAATATCTATTCCGAAACACTGTTTTAATAGAGGGGTTGAGCTTTTCATAATAATTTCTTTATGGATTTTCACGTTTGTTATACGAGATCTAAAAACTAGTTTTAGTCTCTAAATACTGTTATGCCTATAAAGACAGAAAGAAGGGAATTCATTATCAGATTCTCGACAACATGATTAATAAAATGTGTCTTGCGATTCGTCCCTCTCCTTCAGTTTCTCATGATAAAAATAAGAATTCTGTTATATTTCCAAACATACGTGTTGATTCGTATCCCCACGGCCTTGGGCGTCTTGTTGCTTAAGAACAAAGGGCTGACCTTTGCTTCAAAAAAAGAATGCGTAAACACAAGACCAGCACCGAGATGTTTCCCCTGATTACCGAATGGGAAGCTAGCCAAGAAAATCAATATCAATTCTGCGATTCAAGAGGACTTAGCCCTTCAGTGTTCTCTTACTGGCGTAAAAAGTATTTAGAAGATCAGACCCCAGACAACCCCTCTTTCACAGAGATCCTCCCAGAAGTAGATGCCAAAATAGAAGTCTGCTACCCCAATGGCGTAAAAGTAAACCTCCCGCAGTCCGGAAGTTCATTAGCCACCATCCAAGCTCTTCTTCGGCTGGTCTAATGTTTAGCCTGACCAGTTCACATAGGTTCTATTTGTACCAGGAGCCCACAGATATGAGAAAGGGATTTGATTCCCTCTCAGGTCTTATCCGAAGCCAAATGAAGCATGACCCTGCCAGCGGTTCGGTCTTTGTCTTCATGGATAAAAATCGCAATCTGATCAAACTCCTACATTGGGAATATGGTGGTTTAACACTCTACTACAAACGTCTAGAAAAAGGGGTGTTCGAACGTCCTGTATTGGGATCAAACAAAGAAATCACATGGAGTCAACTCATGCTCATTGTCGAAGGAATAAAGCTCGATTCCATCATCAAAAAAGAGCGATATAATCAGCGTTAAAAGTGTGTTAATGATTGTTTTTGAAGTAATTTACCCTTGTGCAAATCCAGGGGGATTTAGTTCAGGAAAATCTATTATTACGTCAGGAAAACGCCTATATCAAAGAAGATTTGGCGCAGCTTAAATGCATGATTTTTGGCAGTAAAAAGGAGCGTTTTCTTCCCCTTGACAGTGGACAACAAAGTCTCTTTGAACAAGAAGAAGCCACGGCCGATCCACAGACTGAAATGGTCACTTATGAACGTGAAAAATCAGATAAAAAGGGTCAAGCCAAGCGTTTGTTGCTCCCTTCACATTTACCTCGCAAAGAGGAAGTTCTTGATCCGGAAGGTTTAGATACCGAAAACAGTACCAAGATTGGCGAGAAGGTCACTGAAGTACTTGAATACACCCCAGGAAAATTCTTTGTCAAAAAGACCGTTCGTCCTGTTTATAAAAAAGATAATGAGATCAAAGTAGCTGACCTTCCCACTCAGGTAATCCCTAGTGGTAATGCAGGCGCGTCTTTGTTGGCTTATTTGCTTGTCAGCAAATTCATCGATCACCTACCATTTTATCGTCAAGTACAGATCTTCAAGCGTGATGGTATGAAAATACCTGAATCAACTATTACAGGTTGGTTTCGCAAGACCTGCGAATTACTTGAGCCACTGTATGGTGAGATGCTCAGCCGAATACGGAGCAGTGATTATATCCAAGCAGATGAAAGTCCCATCCAAGTGCTGAGTTCGCAAAAACCAGGTAGCACCCACAGGGGATATCACTGGGTGTTTCATCTGCCCAAAACCAATATGGTGATCTTTCAATACGACCAAGGTAGGGGGCAGTCCGTGCCTGCTGAAATATTAACAGACTTTAGCGGTTGTCTACAGACAGACGGCTATGCAGGCTATAATAAAATTGCCAAACAGAAAGATGTCACTCGCATTGCCTTTATGGCACATGCGAGAAGGAAATTTGAAGCCTCACAAGAAAACGACCCTGATCGTGCCAATTATGCATTAGTTCAGTTTCAAAAGCTTTATGCCATCGAGCGATATGTGCAGCAGAGGCAGTTATCGACAGAACAGATCAAGCAGCTTCGCCAACAAGACGCCATACCCGTTCTTGAGGAACTCAAGTCATGGATGGATGATCAGTACCCGCAGGTATTACCCAAAAGTAGCATAGGTAAAGCCATCAAGTACAGCCTCAACCTGTGGACAGAGTTAGTTGCCTACACCCAAAATGGAGAGTGGATGATAGACAACAATGCAGTAGAAAATAAGATACGTCCCTTAGTATTAGGAAGAAAGAACTACCTGTTTGCCGGATCGCACCAAGCTGCTCAACAGGCAGCCATGATGTATTATTTCTTTGGTACTTGCAAGCTTAACGATATAGAGCCGCTTCAATGGCTAACAGACACGCTCCGTAAATTGCCAGACCACAAGGTCAATCAGATCGCAGAATTACTCCCTATCAATAATAAGAAACTGGCATAAAACCTAGACGCCCAAGGCCGTGGGGATACGTTGATTCCCCCCAACTTTACAAACTGATCCGTAAAATAGAATGCTTACCCTTCCGTTTACCCCTCTAAATGAAAAAAGCCCTAATACTTTACGTAAAAGGGCTTTCTCGCAGAGAAGGAGGGATTCGAACCCCCGGTACCTCGCGGTACGCTGGTTTTCAAGACCAGTGCATTCGACCACTCTGCCACTTCTCTATAGTGTGTATCATTTGGTCGATACATTGCCATTCCTTTGAATGGGAGTGCAAATGTAGACGAATATTTTTTTTATGCAAGAGCTGATTGAAAAAAAAATAATAAATTATTCAAATAGTGAAGTGGTCTCCTGAATCTTGTCTGAGCGTATGGCTCGATCTACACTCGCATTGTACTCAAAACCAACGAGTAAGATGATGGAAAGTAGATATAGCCAAACCATCAATGCAATTAGCATTCCTAGTGAGCCATATAGTTTATTGTATGTTGCGAAGTTGTTAATGTAAAAAGAGAAGCCATATGAGGCTACCACACAAGAAATCGCTGACATCACGGTACCTGCTGAGAAGAAAGTCCAACGATCATGGATTGCTGGTGCAAAGTAGTAGATCAATGATATGGATAAAAAGAAGGACACTGCTATTATCCCATATTTAAATATAAGGATAAGGTTTAAAATATATTCTTGAGTAATGAATCCTGCATCTGAAACGTGCATTAAAAATGCTCTACCAACTACCAGTAAGAAGATGGATGAAAACAGTACACTAGACATCATTAAGGTCAGTAAAGTCGCAATTAGGCGTGTTTTAATATAACTCCTCTTGTCAATGGTTTTGTAGATACTATTAAAGGCGCTCATCAGACCATGCATGCCATTGGTTGCTAATATAAGCGCGAAAAGGGCACCAAAGGAAAGAAGGCCTTCCCGTTTGTTATGAACTATATCTTCTATCGTATCATTAGCGGCATTGTACATGTCGTAGGGCATGATGCTCGAAATGAAATTCATAATGCTATCTCCATCTATATCTGGTATGACCGCATGGACGTATGGGATCAAAGTGAATATAAAGATGATTGAGGGGAAAATGGCTAAGGTGAAGCTATAAGCCACTCCTGATGCTTTATTGAATATGTCCGTATTGAGACTATCCATGAATACCACAATAGCTCTATAGAGAGACGTTTGTCGTTCATTGATCTTGGTGTGTTGCAAGGTCTTGATTAGACGTTGGTACCAAGATTTTTTTAATAGGAACCGATGGATTGTTCTTCTATTCATTCAAAAAATGGACGTAATAAATTTACCATTACTTCGGGCATCTTACAAGGCTTTTTAGATTCTGCTTCGATGAAAACCAAAGTTGTTTCCCCAATGTTAATTAATGTCTGCTCCTCATTATAGATTTCGTATTCAAAAACGATCCTAACGCTTGGCATTTTTGGTATTTTTACTTTAACTGTTAATAATTCGTCGTATTTGCCTGGTCGGATATATTTGGAACGGTTTTCTAGTACTGGCATCATGACCCCCATTGCTTCGAGCTCCTTATAGGATAACCCCAAGGTTCGAAGGCTTTCTACTCTTGCCACTTCATAGTACATCGCATAATTGCCATAGTAGACGTATCCCATTTGGTCTGTCTCAGCGTACCTGACTCTTACTTGCGTTTCAGCTTCAAACATATTGCTCGATTATTCTATTATGCTTGCAATCTATACAGAAAATAGTATTAATTTATTCCTCAACTGGAGATGTTGGATTTGTCTTTTGACCAGATTTTCATCTTCACATAGTTCATTTTTATATTCAATAATGATGAAAGACAATCAAGAAGGAATGCAAGCACTACTGGATCAACTCATAGAAAAAACGGAGGCCGTTCGATTGGGTGGAGGGCAGAGCAAAATAGATAAGCAACACGCCAAAGGGAAAATAACCGCGAGGGAACGAGTGGAGTACCTAGTTGATGCAGATAGTAGGATGGTTGAGATTGGACTCTTTGTAGGAGACGGATTGTATGAGGACGAAGGAGGTTGTCCTTCTGGTGGGGTGATCGTGGTGATGGGCTATGTCAGCGGCCGTCAATGTGTAATAGTGGCCAATGATGCTACTGTCAAGGCCGGTGCTTGGTTTCCTATTACGGCTAAGAAGAACCTAAGAGCGCAAGAGATTGCGATGGAAAATAGATTGCCAATCATTTATTTGGTAGATAGTGCAGGGGTGTATTTGCCTCTGCAAAATGAAATTTTTCCTGATAAAGAGCATTTCGGGAGACAGTTTAGGAATAACGCAAAAATGTCTGCTATGGGTATTGTGCAGATTGCTGCAATCATGGGAAGCTGTGTGGCTGGTGGTGCCTACCTGCCCATCATGTCGGACGAAGCGATGATTGTGGACAAGACAGGGTCTATATTCTTGGCAGGGAGCTATTTGGTGAAAGCAGCGATCGGAGAGCAGATAGATAATGAGACCTTGGGAGGAGCAACTACGCATTGCGAAATATCTGGGGTAACAGACAATAAGTACGATTCGGATCAGGATTGCCTGGCTGCAATCAAAAGGGTGTTTGATAAACTCGGTGCTACAGAATCAGTTGGTTTCTCTAGAGTAGAAGCCAAAGCACCTAAAGAAGATCCAAAAGAGATCTATGACATAATACCGAAGGATAGAGTCAAACCTTATGACATGAAGGAGGTTTTGAAACGATTGGTGGATGATTCAGAGTTGGATGAGTACAAAGAGGATTTTGCTCAAACCATGATCTGTGCTTATGCTCGGATAGAAGGTTGGGCAGTAGGGTTAGTAGCCAACCAACGTAAGATGGTGAAGACTAAGAAGGGTGAGATGCAGATGGGAGGGGTGATCTATTCTGATTCTGCTGACAAGGCGGCCCGGTTTATTATGAATTGTAATCAAAGGAAAATTCCATTGGTCTTTTTACAAGATGTCAGTGGTTTTATGGTGGGAAGTCAAGCTGAACATGGCGGGATCATTAAGGATGGTGCTAAGATGGTCAGTGCAATGGCCAATTCTGTGGTGCCGAAATTCACTTTTATATTGGGTAACGCTTATGGTGCTGGTAATTATGCCATGTGTGGCAAGGCATATGACCCGAGATTGATCTATTCTTGGCCGACAGCACAAATGGCAGTGATGAGTGGTGCGGCAGCATCTAAGACACTACTACAGATCAAAACCAATGGTCAGGAAGTATCGGAGGAGCAAAAGAAGACTTTCCTGAAGGAGATAGAAGATAAGTATAATAAAGAATTGAGTCCCTACTATGCCGCAGCACGACTGTGGGTAGATGGAGTAATCGACCCGTTACAGACCAGACAGATTATCTCGGAAGGTATAGCAGCAGCTGATCATGCACCTTTAGAGAAATTCAATGTAGGTATCATACAGACGTGATAGTTATAAAGTGGAGAGTTGAAAGTTCAAAGTTTAATTTTCAAAGTTTAATGTTGAATTGAAAATTGAACTTACTTTTGCTCTAAGAATTGAGGCGTTCATAAATACTCAATACTCTGGACTCAATACCCATTACTAAATAAAAAATGGCAGAACAAGAAGTTGTTATCAATAAGAAGGAATTAAATGCTCTGATATCATTGTTGGAAGACGATGATAGAGAGGTGGCTAATCATGTCGAGCAAAAAATACTTTCACTTGGGACTTCTGTCATTCCGTTTTTGGAAAAGGAATGGATGAACAATAGTTTGATTCCTCTTGTGAGAATCAAAATTGAAGATATCGTACATGAGTTGCAGTTTGATCTATTGCTTGAAAAACTGGTTGAATGGGGAGATACAGGTGGCGAGAACTTGTTAGAAGGGATGATGTTTGTGGCTAATTACCAATATCCTGATCTTAATTTAGAATTTCTTAGTCGTAAGCTAGAGCAGCTTTATCATCAAGCTTGGAAGGAGTTTAGTGGAGACTTTACTCCTATGCAACAAGTGAAGATTTTGAATGATGTGTTTTACAATCATTTTAAATTCAGACCCAATTCAAAGAATTTTCATGCGCCATCCAACGGCATGATCAACAATGTACTAGAATCTAAAAAAGGGAATCCATTGAGTCTTAGCGTGATTTATATGATCATAGCCGAACGACTTAAATTGCCTATTTCTGGGGTGAATCTCCCCAATCTTTTTATAGTCACTTATAAGACACCTGAAGAGCAGTTTTATATCAATGTCTTCAATAATGGCATCATTTTCACAATTGAGGATATTGATAATTACATCGCACAACTCAATCTTGAAAAGCTAGATATCTACTATCAGCCTTGTACTCATGTAGATATAGTATCGAGAGCGTTACGTAATCTGATTTCTTCTTTTGATAAGTTAGGGGAGTATAAAAAAGCCGATGATGTCAAGAAGATGCTCAAATGTATCGACCCCTTAAATCGTTGATGATCAAAATAGATTTTTAGTTACTAGATTTTAGAACCTAGATAAATTCACTGTGTGTCTAAATCAAACCCCAAAAGTCAACCAGTAATCTTTGTGTCTTTGGATAGATAAGTGATGGGTCGACTCCATTCCAGTCTTACTAATATCTACTTGACTGGTTAGTTTGTCGAGGCTTACGATCTTGATATCCTGTTTGAAACTTAGGTTCTTCCTTCCGAAAATCTTGTAAACCGTTTCTTTCGCACACCAGTATTGACATAATGTGTCAATGTTATCTTGACAAATTACCAGTTCTTCTGGATTCAAATACTTGTTTTTTATCCTAACCAATTGTTCTCGCGGACTCTCTATGTCAATGCCACAGGGTTTGTCTAGATGCAGCATACAAGCTACATAAGGATAGCTATGAGATATGGATATGTAATGGTCAGAATTGATCAAGTGAGGTTTGCCATGTTTGTCTTTTTCAATGCCATGAAAATGAATGCCTTTTTCTTTACACAATATTCGGATCAATCTACGTGATGCCAGGTGTTCAGCTAATTTACTTGGGTGATAATCAGCTATTCGTCTTCGTTCTACAGGGCTTAGGTGGTTTAGGTTAAGACTGTCATCTTTTTCTATCTCACCAACTGCTGTTAGACAATGTTCCGAAGATTTATAAAACTGATTAATCATTGATCATTTGTTTTCCATTCTATAGTTGGCAATATCCATTGCGGCAAATATGGCTGTTCTCATAGATCCATTATCCGCTTTGTCTTTGCCAGCCATGCCATAGGCAGTTCCATGATCGGGCGATGTTCTGACGAATGGAAGTCCAGCTGTGAAGTTTACGCCGTTGGAAAAAGTCAAACTCTTGAATGGAATTAACCCTTGGTCGTGGTACATCGCTAATACGGCATCATATTTTTTGTGTTCACCTGATCCAAAAAAACCATCTGCCGGGAATGGACCCATGATAAGATGGCCTTTTTCTTTAGCCGCTTGAATAGCGGGTTTGATGATCTCAATTTCTTCAGTACCCAACAAACCATCCTCACCAGCATGTGGGTTAAGTCCCAATACAGCAATTTTTGGTTTACTAATACCAAAGTCTTTTTTGAGAGAAGCGATCATCATCTTTAGCTTCTTTTGAATGGCATCTGCCGTGATGTTTTCTGATACCTCTTTTAAAGGAATGTGACCAGTCAATACGCCGACTCTCAAAGTTTCTGATATCATGAACATCAAGGAATCTTCAGCTTCTGCGACACTAGCAAGGTATTCTGTGTGGCCAGGAAATTTGAAAGACTCACTTTGGATATTGAGTTTGTTGATGGGAGCTGTGACCAATGCATCAATTTTTCCTGCTTTCAAATCTTGAGATGCTTGTTCTAACGCTAGGAATGCATGCTTGCCACCGATTTCATTACTTACTCCAGGTGTGATATCGATCGTTTCTTCCCAACAATTGAAAACATTTACCTTTTTGTGGTACACCTTGTCAAGATTCGTGATCGGAGTGAAATTGAAATCGTTGAGATCGAGTTGTTTTCTATAAAATGAAAGTACTTTTGCCGAACCGTAAATCACAGGAGTGAAATACTTGGTCATCTTTCCGCTTTCGAGTGCTTTGATGATGACTTCAGGGCCTATGCCATTGATGTCGCCTATAGTAATTCCGATGATCGGTTTATGAGTCTGTTTTGTTGATTCTTTCTCCATATATTGCTGGCAATTTACATGGAATCCTTGATATATCTAAACAAACGACAGCTTTGACTTTGGTTGATCCTAAGAATTGATAAAGGAACTTTGGATTGATGTTATTAATTATAAAATTAGAATCTCTATGGTATACGTAAGACCGAAAAAAAGATTAGGCCAACACTTCTTGAATGACTTGAGCATTGCGGAAGATATCGTGAATGGTTTGACCGAAATGGAAGGAATAGAACGCGTATTGGAGATTGGGCCAGGAACGGGTGTGTTGTCAAACATGCTGGTTGATAGACCCGAATTCAAGCAGTTAGTCCTGATGGATCTAGACAGAGAATCTGTTGATTTCCTAAAGACTAAATATGAAGGAAAGGATGTAGAGATCCTATTTGAAGATTATCTAAAACAAGACCTTGTAGGCTTATTTGGCCAAAATAAGTTTAGCATCATTGGTAACTTTCCTTATAACATTTCTTCTCAAATATTTTTCAAAGTATTAGACGATAGAGAATATGTTGGAGAGGTAGTCTGTATGCTTCAAAAAGAAGTAGCAGAACGTATCGCATCCAAAGAAGGGAATAAGACCTATGGTATTTTAAGTGTGTTGCTTCAAGCATATTATGATATCGAGTATTTGTTTACTGTGCCACCTAACGTTTTTACCCCTCCTCCCAAAGTCAATTCTGGTGTGATTAGGTTAAAACGTAATGATGTAACTGATTTGGGTTGTGATGAAAAGATGTTCAAAAGAGTGGTAAAAGCAGGTTTTCAAATGCGTCGCAAGACCTTGCGTAATTCTTTGAAACCGTTAGGTTTGCCTGAGTCATTGATAGAGAATGAAGTGCTAAACAAACGAGCTGAACAACTGTCTGTTAGTGATTTTGTAGATCTTACAAACCTTATTCAAAATGGCTGAAATTGATATCATGGATTTTGAATTATCCAAAGAGTACCTAGAACGGTTCAAGACGGCTGTAGGGGATAAGGAGAACGACTTTATTCAAAGTTCATTGGAAGGAGTGAATTCTGCCGATATCACCGAGCTATTGGTTGAGTTTGACGGTGAACAGTCCAAATATGTATTGGACTTGTTGGAGCCGCAAGTGGGTGCTGAGGTCATTGTTGAACTAGAGGAGGATATCCAGAGTAGGTTTCTAGAGCTTTATTCTAATAAAGAAATCGCAAAATATCTGGATTTGATGGACTCGGATGATAGTGTGGATATCCTGAATTTGTTTTCCCTAAAACAACGTGAAGAGATTATTAGTCTTCTCGAAAATGAAGAGAAGGCAGGTCATATCCTAGAATTAATCCGCTATGATGACGGATTAGCAGGTAGTTTGATGGCCAAGGAATTGATCAAGGCCAACCTCAATTGGTCGATGCAGCGCTGTATCGAAGAGATCCGAAAACAAGCCGAAAATGTGCAGAAGATATACTCTGTATATGTGGTAGATAACCATGAAAATCTAATTGGCAAAGTTTCATTGAAGCAAATCATTTTGGCAGAACCTAATGCCAAAGTAAAAGATATATATGATGATGAAATCATCTCGGTAGAGACGCATACCGAAGAGGAAGAAGTAGCACAGACCATGCAAAAGTATGATTTGGATGCGCTACCAGTAGTGAACCTACGTGGTAGGTTGGTAGGTCGTATCACCATTGATGATGCATTAGATGTTATTACCGAACAGGCCGAAGAGGATATTCAAATAATGTCGGGTATATCAGCCGATGTAGAGGAGGATGATAGTGTTTGGATTATCTCCAAAGCAAGGTTGCCTTGGTTGGTGATAGGGTTGGTTGGTGGATTGTTTGGAGCCAAATTTATTTCGATGTTTGAGGCGGATATAGCACTCATTCCAGCGATGGCCTTTTTTATTCCTTTGATTACAGCGACAGGTGGTAATGTTGGGATTCAATCTTCCACTCTTGTGGTTCAAAGTCTGGCAAGTTCAAATGCTTTCGAAGATTCGATTACTCAAAAACTATTGAAGATGTTTTTAGTCTCCATTGTCAATGGAGTGATCTTGGCCATTATTGTTTTTGGTGTTGTGATTTTCTCTACTTCTGATCAAACCATTGCGATTACAGTTTCATTTGCACTATTGAGTGTG
This sequence comes from Reichenbachiella sp., assembly GCA_051531955.1. GTDB lineage: Bacteria > Bacteroidota > Bacteroidia > Cytophagales > Cyclobacteriaceae > Reichenbachiella. The sequence goes on along the minus strand of JAOPTS010000031.1, from coordinate 7,824 downwards.
GTGATGTTAGCGTCATTTATGGGGACTGTGACACCTTTGATATTGGATCATTTTGATATCAACCCTGCGGTGGCTTCTGGCCCATTTATTACCACAGCCAATGACCTCTTGGGATTAGGTGTGTATTTTACGGTTGCACATTTTTTATACAGCCTTTAATTTTTAGTACTCATGTCAAAAAAAATATTAATCATAGATGATATTCACGATTATATAATTGGCTCGCTATCCATGCTAGGTTACCAATTAGATTACCGACCGGGTATTGCTCGAGAAAAAATACAAACTATAGATCATCAGTATGTTGGATTAATTGTACGTAGCAATACTAGGATAGATGAAGATTTATTGGCCAACCAAAAGAAATTAAAGTTTGTCGCTAGAGCTGGTGCAGGCTTGGATCAGCTGGATATGAAATATTTGGAATCTAGAGATATCCAAGTGATCAATGCTGGTGAAGGGAATCGTGATGCTTTGGGAGAACATGTGATTGGGATGTTGCTCAGTCTCTCTAATAACCTGAGGCGTTCTGACCTACAAGTTAGAGACTATACTTGGAAGAGAGAAGAGAATAGAGGTTTTGAGATTGGAGGTAAGACGGTTGGCTTGTTAGGTTATGGTCATATGGGTAGTGCTGTTGCAGAGAAACTTGCAGGTTTTGGTTGTCGGGTGATTGCCTATGACAAATACAAGTCGAAATTTTCTGATCTCTATGTCGAACAGGTGGATATGGGAGACATCTTTGAGCAAGCAGATATCTTTAGTCTGCATGTGCCTTTGACAAAAGAAACAAGAGGGTTAGTTGATGCTGACTATTTAAGCAAATTCAAGAAAGATATCATTTTTGTTAATGCTGCAAGAGGAGAGGTCGTCAATACGCAGGCATTGCTTGATGCAATAGATGCTGGTGCTATTACACATGCAGCATTAGATGTATTGGAGAATGAAAAAATGAAGACCTTGACTGAGGAGCAAAAAAGGATCTATGATCAGTTGTTTGCGAAAGACAATGTTTTGTTCTCACCACATATTGGCGGTTGGTCATTTGAGTCCTATAAGAATATCAGTAAAGTATTGGCCAATAAAATAGCAGCACTTAGTATCTAAGTTGTTCCTACCTTTATCCCTTGACCAAGCCACATGACATACTAAAGCAATATTGGGGTTATGACTCCTTTAGACCGGTTCAGCAAGAGATTATTACGTCTGTGTTAGAGGGGAAGGATACGCTTGCACTGTTACCAACTGGTGGTGGAAAGTCCATATGTTTTCAGGTGCCAGGGTTGTTGTTGGAGGGCATATGTTTGGTGGTTTCGCCGTTGGTCGCTCTAATGAATGACCAAGTGTATCAGCTCAAGAAACGGGGGATATCTGCTGTGGCCTTATTTGCTGGTATGCCACATCGAGAGATGGATATTTTGCTCGAAAATTGTGTGCTTGGGAAGGTCAAGTTCCTGTATGTATCTCCAGAAAGATTAAAATCAGAATTGTTTGTAGCGCGTCTTGAGCAGATGAACGTGTCCTTACTCGCCATAGACGAAGCGCATTGTATTTCGCAGTGGGGATATGATTTTCGCCCTTCTTATGCAGAGATCGCTTCGATATATGAATTGATGCCTCACGTCAAGAAAATAGCCTTGACAGCTACCGCTACCAAAGGAGTAAAGGAAGACATAGTTGAGCATTTGGAGTTCGAGTCTACTGCGATATTCACCAAGAGTTTTGCCCGTAAGAACTTGTCTTATTCTGTATTCGATATGGAGAATAAAGGTGCCAAACTATTGGAGATACTCAACAATGTCCAAGGTTCAGGAATTGTCTATGTCAGAAGCCGAAAGGAAACAGAAAACGTGGCGAAATTCCTTTATCAAAATGGAATCAGTTCGGACTTTTATCATGCCGGATTACCACAAGAAACGAGAGGTAAAAAGCAAGAAGATTGGATCAAAGGAATTCGTAGGGTTATGGTCTGTACCAATGCTTTTGGGATGGGGATTGACAAGCCCGATGTGCGAACGGTGGTTCACTTGGATCTCCCTGATTCGTTGGAGGCTTATTACCAAGAGGCTGGTCGCGCAGGACGAGATGAGCGCAGTGCGTTTGCTGTGCTATTGACCAATAGCGCAGATGTATTCAAGTTGAGAAGGAGTGAGGAGAACAGGAATCCAGCTTATGATTTTGTCCAGCGGGTGTATCAGGGGATTGCCAATTACTTCAAGTTGGCGACAGGAAGTAGTGAGTGGCAGAGCTTTGATTTTGATATCAAGGAGTTTTCTCACAATTACAATTTGAATCCTATCGAAGTATTGTATGCAGTCAAGAAATTGCAGGAGATGGGAGTGTTATTATTCAATGAATATAACAACCGACCAAGTGCTGTCAAATTCATGGTTAACAACAATGAGTTGTATCGCTACAGTGTAGCAAATGCTGGGTTAGAACCTGTGATCAAGGCGCTATTAAGGTTGTATGGAGGGAATATGTATTCAGAGTTTATGTACGTTTCTGAGTTTGAGATCGCCAAGCATGCCAGTATGGGCAAGACGGAAGCGACTAAAAAACTTCGTCAATTGGCAGAATGTAATTTGATTATCTATGATCCGATCAAGGTCAAACCGCAGCTGACCTATACGACTCCAAGATTGGAACAGAGTAAATTGAAGAAGCCTTATGAAGCTGTGGTGCCTAGACAAAAAGTGGTGCGAGAGAAAATAGAAACAATCATCTCTTATGCTCAAAAGAACAAGCAATGTCGTACACGTATATTTCAAGAATACTTTGACGAAGAGACCTATCTCAACTGTGGAGTATGTGATGTGTGTATCAAGGCCAAGAAGGAAGTTCGGTTTGAAGAAGATCTATTGCTTGCCAAAGACGAAATATTAGTCGTATTAGAAAAGGGTAAAGCTATCACTGTATCATCACTGAAAGAGCAAATGACCTCTGCTAATGACTTTCTGATCACCGAGACAATTCGCCAACTGATGGACGAGGATGTGGTTTACCTCTCAGAGACTCAAGAGCTGTTCCTGGTTCCGAGATAGCGTACCTCTACTTTTTTACCAAAGTAATCCACGATAGATTCAAATATTCATCTCGATTATCAAACAAACTATTGGTGGTATAAAAATGAGATTCTTTTAAATGTATTCCTCATAAAAGGGAGACAATTAAAAGAATCTCTGAGTACTATTTTACACACTTATAGATGATGAATTTTTCATTCTTAGCTACGATTTCAATAGATGAAAAAAGTGGCGCTAAGTGCACTTTATAGTTTAAATGGTCGTTCGCAACTATCTGCAGGTTACCGCCTTTTTTCAAGCAACGGTGACTTTCTTTAAAGAGAGCTAGAGGGATTTGAATGTTGATTTCATATTCAAAATGAAAGGGTGGATTGCTTACAATCAAGTCAAAAGTGTTGGCTTCAAAAATTGATAAATTATCATCGTAATGATGATAGATGTTATCTCCTTTTATATTGAGTTTAGCAGATTCAACCGCCAAATTAAAATCGTCTAACAGGTGAATTTCAGCGGTTGGCGATTTTTTTGAAATCTCTTTTCCGATGATGCCATTGCCAGAGCCTAAATCCAATACTTTTTGATTGGATGCTGCTATATCGATATTGTCCAATAAGAACTGCGTAGCATAATCAATGTGGTCCGCAGAGAAGACGCCCATGTATTGTTGGTAGACCTGCTCGTTGTATGATATTGAAATTATTGGTTTTTGCTCGAGAAGAGGTTTCTTTTTAGTGAGGGTTAAGAGCCTTGCTTTCTTTTGGGCCTTACTTTGAACCGTTACCTCAAAATACTTTTCTGCTAGTTTGAGCATATTAGGACTAAAGTGTCGGGTCATGAATCCACAAATGACCACAATGTCATCCGTCGAATTGCGTACAATGTGTTCGAGGAATAATTGAAATAGATCGAGAGATTTCGGGACTTTCAATAGTACCATATCCGCCTGATCTTCTAATGGTGTAAGAAGGTCGGAGAATGTAGGGACGGTAATATTGTTCTCTTTAAAGTTGGATTCAATCGCTTTTTCTTGACTTCTATTTGTAGATACAAGTGCAGGAGTGAACTCATTTAAATGACAGCCTAAATAACCAAATCTATCGTGATAGAGGCTTAGGTTTTTTGGTTTCTCTTCTAGTTCGTGAAATACCTGTAGCAAGAACTCATCGGCGGCACCCCATGGTCTTAGTGATCCATCTTCGGATAAATCATATCGCTTGAGTTTGTATTTGTTTTGGTCAATTGTCATTGCTAGCTAATTTTTTATGGGTGATGATGCTTGATGTGCTAAACTATATTGATTATGCAAGTATGGGTAGATCAGAATTGTTTGTATTAAGCTTTATCGAAATATTTTTTCTTTAGCCAAAATGAAACTCGGACTAATAATATCAATGCTGGTACTTCTACCAAAGGTCCAATAACCCCTGCAAAAGCCTGTCCCGAATTCAATCCGAAAACGGCAATGGCAACTGCAATTGCCAATTCAAAGTTGTTGCCTGCTGCTGTAAAAGCAACCGAAGCAGTTTCGTCATATTCGGCTCCCATTGCTTTTGTAAAGAAAAAGCCAATGATGAACATTAAACTAAAATAGATAAGTAGTGGTACGGCAATGATCAGAACGTCCATTGGGATTTCAACAATCAATTCACCTTTCAATGAGAACATGACTACTATCGTAAATAGTAATGCAATTAAAGTCATAGGGGAAATGGCTGGAATAAATGTGTTCATATACCATTCTTCGCCTTTGAGTTTTACTAAAATCAATCGACTGAATATGCCTAGTACAAAGGGAAGTCCTAAATAGATGGCGACACTCTCTGCAATAGTGGCGATGGATATATCGACGATCGCTCCTTCAAATCCGAAATAGGGAGGGAGAACTGTAATGAAAAGCCAAGCGTAAAAACTGTAAGCAAATACTTGAAAAACACTGTTCAGTGCTACTAGACCAGCACCGTATTCACTGCTTCCTTCTGCTAAATCATTCCATACGAGCACCATGGCGATGCATCGAGCCAATCCAATCAAAATCAACCCCACCATATATTCGGGGTATTCCTGTAAAAAAGTAATGGCCAAAACGAACATTAAGACAGGTCCAATAATCCAGTTGAGAACGAGTGATATAGAAAGAATTTTTGTGTTTTTAAATACCTTGGGCAAGAGTGCATAATTGACTTTCGCTAATGGAGGGTACATCATCAAAATCAATCCAATGGCGATAGGGATGTTTGTTGTTCCACTATTCATTGAATTCAGGATGTCTGGAAATGACGGGATAAAATAGCCAATACCTACACCCAAGGCCATGGCAATGAAAATCCAAAGCGTGAGATAACTATCGAGGAAGCTTAATTTTTTATTGGAGGCCATTTCTTAACAATTGATTTGAATGAAGGCGTAAGTTAGTTCGGTACTTGATGGTTTGCAACGACACGGTCTGAAGGAGGTGTCTCGAATCATATTTTTTACTGTTTTTGGAATTATGAAATAGAATTTTTTTTTCAAACGCAAATATTTACTTGTGATTACAGCTAGATCCAGAACGTTTTGCTGATTTAACTTTTGAGCATTTCAATTCGGGCTTATGTTCAGTCGAAATGCAATTACTGCAAAATGGTACATGGGTTAGGGGAAGATTGTTTGGTTACAAGTCCTATGATAACGCTTGGATATTGTGAATATTGAAGAGGTGTGCTTGATAGGGGTTGTTTTTTTCAGTTGCGCCAAGAAAATTGGTGTTTCTTGGACGTTTTTATGCTGTTATGCCCTTTTTAACTTCAGAGAAGAGGTGTTGAAGATTTTATGAAATTATTGCTTTTGAAGCTCTGTAAGCACTGTCTCTAGTTCGATTCTAGTCTTGTCGAGTTTAGCAGCAAGTTGATCTAGCATACTTTCTGTTGGATCCTCATGATAATTAAAATCTGCATCTTCTAGAATAGCAAACCTCCACTTCAGCATTATCTTTACTTCTCTTCAGCTCCTTAAACTCAATACCATGGTATTATATGTTAACTCTCTTCTTTATAATTTAACTCCCTGGGGATAGTACAGTAGTATAACCTTGCAGCAAACCGACGTACTATTAAATGCACTTCCCTAGGTCAATTTTGACAAATACTGTTTCACACGGTAGGTGTTTTTTTATCTTTATCGTCTCTATTTGATGTGAAGGTTCATGTTTTATTGCAACTGCAATTTAATGTGATTGACGATTACTATGGTTGTATTTTATTTTAATATTTCTTTTATCATCAATTGCAATTCGGGTATCACCTCTAATTTGAACCAATCATTTTTGGCTTGCCAAATATTGTTCCTAGGAGAAGGATGAGGCAAGACAATATATTTTGGGAGATAATGCCTATAGTTCCTCACTGTTTCGGTGAGTGTTTTTTTAACTTGTTTTTGGAGGTAATAATCTTGCGCATATTTGCCTACCAGTAATACTAATTTTACCTTCTTCATTTGAGTTAGCAGTGATTGGTGCCAGAGTGGAGCACATTCTTTTCTAGGAGCTAAGTCGCCGGATTTCCCTTTGCCTGGATAACAAAAACCCATAGGGATTAATGCAATTTGTTTAGGATTGTAAAACGTCTCATTGTCCACGTCCATCCATTTCCTTAAATTATCTCCACTCTTGTCATCCCAAGGGGCTCCACTTTCGTGAACAATTATGCCAGGCGCTTGTCCTATCACAATGATCTTACTTTCTATATCAACAGAGAGAATAGGCCGTGGGCCAAGGTCCAGGTTTGGAACACAGATGGTGCATTCTGATATTTGCTGTAACAACTCTTTCATGTCTGCTAAATGCTTTCGCATGTTTTATAGCTCTTGATTGATTGTAAGTTTCATAGACAAGGTAGGGGGAATCCTTGGTTATATCTTATACAAGTAGAAACATGGAAAGCCAGACTTGGGTAGATCGAATTTGTTATGCTGATGGAGGTATTTGAAATGCCGTTGTATGCTTGATCAGAATCAATTGAGATCAAAAATCGCCTTATTAATTGGGCTGTGGTTCATATGATAACCAAAATGGATACCAGCCCATGTATGATTGAGATCAGTACCAGTCTCGAACGGAACCGAAATGGCAACTCCTTATTTGATTGAGTAATTAACTAATGAATAAAAATGGTACCAGCCCTAAGGCCAGTACCAGTGGAATTTAGTTAATAATTATCTTTTTGACTACTTGATTATTTCCTTGTGTAATGATGACTTGGAAGATACCAGTACCCATTGTTCCACTTGGAGATATTTGGTGTTCACTGATTCCTAATGAAGGATTAATTTCCTCACTATGTACCAATCGTCCGGTCATACTATATATCTGAATTTGAGTAGGCGAGTTCTCATCTCCTGTTGAAATTCTGATATTGATATTGTCTGACTTAGTAGGATTAGGGTACATCGTGATATCCAAATTGTTGCTCCAGTTGTCGTTGTTTACTCTAATTGGTGAATAGATCTTGAATGCTCCATCAAAATCTACTTGAACTAGTCTGTAGTATGATATGCCAAAATATGGTCTGTCATCCAAAGAGCTATATTCATTCTTTTCGTTGGTTGTTCCATTACCATCTATTTTACCAATTAGCTCATAACTAATACCGTCTCTCGATCTTTCTATTTCGAAATAATCATTGTTGAATTCAGAAGCTGTCGCCCATGATAATAATATTCCTTGATCTGACACTAGTGCATTAATGCTAATCAAGTTGACCGGCAAAGAAGCTGGATCAGATTCACCAGTATGATCTGAGAAAGAAGTATGACCAGGATATGA